>NZ_JBLZHU010000003.1:0-429849 GCF_048892425.1 Hwanghaeella sp. 1Z406 | reverse complement strand
GCGCGCGGGTCCGGCAAATCCCCAAACGTGTCTTCAAACTGCTCCATGAGGTCCTCCGCAAATGGAAAACCTCCTTAGAATCCTGTTCGCCGCCTATGGCAAATCTGCCATATGCGATTCCCCTGCCTCAAGGGGGGAGGGGTAAAAGATTGGGCGTCCCCTTCCAAAAGGGCCTTAAGACAAGTTCGGCGGCTGCAGTGCTGATCCCGAAAGACCGCGCTGCACCCGCCGAACGGAATGAAGACCCAGAATCCCCGGAATTAATTCCCAGCGATCGCCTTTGACTTGGCGATCAGGTTTTCGGCCTGTTTGATGGAGGCGATGTCGATCAGGCGACCGTCCAGAGAGACGGCACCCTTGCCTTCCTTCTGGGCCTGGGCCATGGCGTCCAGGATGCGCTGGGCCTTGGTCACGTCCGCTTCAGAAGGGGAGAACAGCTCGTTCGCCATGGCGACCTGGCTGGGATGGATCGCCCATTTGCCTTCACAGCCCAGAACCCCGGCGCGATTGGCCTGGGCCTTATAACCTTCGGGATCAGAGAAATCACCAAACGGGCCATCGACGGGGCGCAAACCATTGGCGCGGGCGGCAACCACCATGCGGCTGATGGCATAATGCCACATATCGCCCCAATGATAATCGCGGGGCGCATCGCCATCCTTGTCGGTCAGCACGCCATAATCCGCATGGGGGCCACCAATGACAGTGGTGCGGGCCTTGGTTGATGCGGCATAGTCGGCAACCCCAAAGTGCAGCGATTCATTGCGCGGAGAAGCCGCAGCGCAGGCATCCACATTGGCCATGCCAAGCGCGGTTTCGATGATCAATTCAAAACCAATCCGCTTTTTGCGCTTCACAGCGGCTTCCACCTGGGTCACCAGCATATCGACGGCATAGATATCGGACGGGGTGCCGACTTTCGGGATCATGATCATATCCAGACGCTCGCCACCCTGTTCCAGGATATCGACGACATCGCGATACATGTAGTGGGTATCCAGACCATTGATGCGAACGGACATCGTTTTGGTGCCCCAATCGATATCGTTCAATGCTTCGATGATATTCTTGCGTGCTTTTTCTTTCTCATCGGGCGCAACCGCATCTTCACAATCCAGGAAGATGACATCGACATCTGATTTTGCTGCCTTTTCGAACAGTTCGGTTCGGCTGCCGGGAACGGCCAGTTCGCTGCGGTTCAGACGGGGGGTGGCTTGTTCAACGATCGTAAAACTCATGAGACGACTCTCCTGGGACGTATATTAACCGGGGACGTGGATTAAATTCATAAATGGAACCTATTCCACCTAACGGAAATCGCAAGCAAAAACTATGGATTTATGTTTTTGGTCGCTTTGCCAGGGGGTGTTTGTCCGCAACAAGGGACGCCAGACGCTCATTGAGGACATGAGTATAGATCTGTGTGGTCGAAATATCCGCATGGCCCAGCATCTGCTGAACGGACCGCAGATCTGCCCCATGGGCAACCAGATGCCCGGCAAAGGCATGGCGCAGCACGTGGGGGCTGATCTTGGCCGGGTCCAGCCTTGCCTGTAGGGCCAATTCTTTCAGCATCTGCCCAAAACGCTGGCGTGTCAGATATCCCTCCTTGGACCGGCTGGGGAACAGGTAAGGACTGTCCTTCACCCCGTCGGGCAGAAAAGCATCGCGGACCTTGCGATAGGCGACCAGCGCCTGGCGCGCCGGGGGGGACAGCGGCACAAGGCGTTCCTTGCCGCCCTTGCCCCGCACCATCAGAAAGGGTTCTTCGCGCCGTGCGGCAGACAGGGGCAGGGTGACCAACTCGCTGACCCGCAACCCGGTCGCATACAGGACCTCCAACAGACACACCAACCGCACACCGTCCAGCCCCTTGGCCTTTCGGGCGGCGATCAGCAGGGTGTCCACCTCTGCCTCGCTAAGGAATTTTGGCAGGAGGCGTCCCTTGCGGGGCGCATCCACTGTGGCTGTTGCATCCCGTGGCGCATATCCTTCGCCATACAGAAAGCGATGGAATTGCCGAAGGGCGGACAGTTTGCGCGCCGCTGTAGCGGGTTTTGCCCCGCCGCGCGCCAGCGCGCTCAGATAGGCGGAAATTTCCTCCGGACCGACAGTTTGCGGAGTTTGGTCCTGGGCCTTTAAATAGGCAGTATAGTCCTTAAGGTCCCTGTCATAGGCGATGCAGGTGTTTTTTGAAGCGCCGCGCTCTGCCACCAGCATATCCAGGAAAGCGTCGATCCAGCGCGACATGACCTTTGCTCTATCGGTCCATCGGGACCGGGCTGGGGGCGGACAGAACGGCGGTTTCCAGCGCCAGTTGCCGGGCATCGCGCTGCAAGCCCACAGTGGTTAGCGCCCGCACGACCGCTATGGGCGTGGACGGATTTAGGTCCTGCGCCGGGCCGGTCGACAAAACGGCGATAGACAGGGCCACGACTTCCCCCATCCGTCTTGCCTCTGCGGCGCGCGTCAACAGATGCAGCGGCAGTGCGGCGGCGCCGATACCGGTTTCAGGATGGGCCGCCATGGCATCGGTGCGCAGGTCTGCCTCACTGGCCAGTGGTTCTCCTCCGGTAGCCGCCTGCACCAGTGCTTTTAGTGTTTCAAGATGGGCCCGACCCGCATCCGGGTCTTCGGCGCCGTCAATAATGGCCCGATCCCAATCACGGCGGGATTGGCCCAGCGCCTGTCCGGTTTCACCCGACAGCATGGCCAGATGCCACAATCTGGCGTTGGAAGCGGCACTGTCCGCATTGGTGGTCGCATGACTGCGCAGCAGGGCATGCCATTGGCGGGCCCGATCCGTGTGCCCGGTCATATAGAATAATCGCGCGGCATCCTCGGCAAACCACAATAGGTCATTGGACGGTGGGATTGTCATGGCCGGTGTAGCAAAAACCGGCGCAATGGCGATCAGCAACCCATCTGACCGCGCGCGGGTCAGGGCGACGGAAACAGCCTCTGCGCGCAGGGCCGGAATTTCCCATTTCAGCAGGACCTGATATAACAGCGCCCGTCCCGCCGCAGGGCTGATTTTGTCCAGCGCCTCCAGGGGGGCATCCAATGCGGCGGATTTAAAGGCCTCGGAAAGATATTTATCTGCAAGGGCCTCGGAGGAAAGCAGGCCGCGTCTGGCGGCGCTTTCCGCCACATCCAGGTCGGAGGCCTGTTGTACGGCCAATTGAGTGATCAAGGGGTCTGTGCTGCCAAAAGGCACAGGCGCCCCGGAAAATCGCAGCATCGCATAATGCATCGCCCCTTCAGGGGTCAAAGCCTTGAGTTCCGGCGCAAGCCCCAGGGTGATGCTGTCCATCAGGGTAAAATAGACCGGGTCTTTCACGCCTGTATCAAACAATGTTTGCGCCGCAAGGGAGGCCTGATCCTTCTGACCGGCAACTGCCTGGCAGAAGGCAATCAGTTTTTGCCAGAATACATCATTGGACTGTGCAACGGCATTTGATGCCGTGCTGCAGGCTTCGGGCAGGTCATAGGCGGCCAATTGGGCGCGCGCCACGGCGGCCAGTCCATCGGGATCCCGCAACGCATCGGCACCGGCGCGGGCCAGCATTCCTGCATCACCGGCAAATCCCAGACGGGCCAATGCTTCAATGCGGGCTTTTAGGACAGATACCTGTGTGCCGGAGTCCTGTGGCGGCAAGGCGGCGGCGGATAATAGCAGGCGTTTCGCCAGCCCCCGCGCGACGGGGTAATCGCCATTCCCATTCAGGCCATTGATCAAGGCCGCAATCGTATTGCGAGACAGGCCGCTCCACAGATCTGGCGGCAGAGCGGCAACAGAGTCCGGCAAAGCGCCAACGGCTTCTGTGTCCACCGCGCCCAATGTTTCAACCGCCATGCCAGAAGGAGCTGTAGGTTCAGGATTCGCCGACGGTTGATCAGGATTTTGCGAATTCGGCTGGTTCTGAGTTCCGCCTTGCAGTGACGGAAACAGTTGCACCTGTGCCCGCGCGATAGGCATAGCGGTCATCAGCAGACCGAACAGTGCCACGCTCCTTATCGTCAGGCTGAAAGCCTGGCACGATATCCAGCCAAGATTATGACTGCCGTGATTACGACTGCGGGAATCGGTCATTGTCGATCACACGCTCAACCGGGGCGACCGGGGCTGGGATATCATAGGCGATCAGATAGATCGCGCCGCCGATCAGCGCTGCGAATATCAGCGCGATTAGAAACAAGACAATCTTTCCCACCGTTCCTCCTTAAGGACGCTATTTTCACCACTTTAATGTGTCATCGGCCAGCACAGGCTTTACCCTATTCCCTGACTATGGCAATTCTGCGACAAGGTTTAAAGGCGCGAACGGCGCGACACAATCACAAGAGCAGGGAAATGGATTGATTTTGCCATGAATGCCCTGGAATTGTTGTTATGAAAAATGCAAATGCCGATCACACTGTCCCCCTGGATCGGTCTATCGTCTTGGTGGGGATGATGGGGGCGGGGAAATCCGCAGTCGGGCGTCAATTGGCGCAGCGCCTTGGCTTGCCCTTTGCCGATGCAGATCATGAGATTGAGCGGGCGGCCGATTGTTCCATCGCCGATATCTTTGCGCAGTTCGGGGAAGAGTATTTCCGCGCCGGCGAAAGGCGCGTGATTGCCCGGTTGGTCGAAGAAGGCCCGATTGTCCTGGCGACGGGCGGTGGGGCCTTTATTGATCCGGCCACACGGGCCTTGTTGCTGGAACAAACCCTTACCGTCTGGTTAAATGCAGAATTCGATGTCCTGTGGGAGCGCGTGTCAAAGCGCAGCCATCGTCCCCTGTTGCGCACTGAGGATCCGCAAGGAACCTTGCGCAGATTGATGGAAGAGCGCTATCCAATTTATGCACAAGCGCATGTGACGGTGATTTCCGACCGCGCGCCAAAGGAACAAACGATTTTGCGGGTAATTGAGGCGCTGAGCGCATCAAAGGAAAGCGATAGTGTATGACGCCAATGTCTGATTCTGGGACCCCTGCATCTTCTGGGACCCCTGTATCTTCTGGGGCCCTTCTGTCGGTTCCAAACCCGTCCAGCGCAATTGTGCCCGTCGCGTTGGGGGATCGGTCCTATGACATTCATATCGGTTCTACCATTTTGGCGCAGGCCGGGGATTTGATTAAGCCGGTCCTGGCCCATCCTCGGGTGATCGTGATCACCGATGAAACGGTCGCCGCGCTGCATCTGGAAACGCTGACAGAATCTTTGCGCAAAGCGGGTATCGTTCAGGAAACCATCATTTTACCACCCGGTGAGGGCACGAAAAGTATGGAGCGTTTGTCGCGCCTGCTGGATGATATCTTTGAAATTGGCATTGAACGGTCAACCACCCTTGTTGCCCTGGGCGGCGGGGTGATCGGGGATCTGGTCGGTTTCGTCGCCGCCATTGCCCTGCGCGGAATCAATTTTGTACAGATTCCCACCACACTGCTGGCCCAGGTCGACAGCTCCGTTGGGGGCAAGACCGGCATTAATGTGCCCGCAGGAAAGAATCTGGTGGGCGCCTTTCATCAACCCCGTCTGGTTCTGGCCGATATTGGCGCGCTGGATACGTTGGCGCGGCGGGAATTGCGTGCCGGTTATGCGGAAATCGTAAAATATGGCGCCATTGATGATTTTGCTTTCTTCCAATGGCTGGAAACCCATGGTGCGGATTTGATGTCAGGCGATCCTGCTGCGCGCATTGCGGCGGTTGAGACAAGTTGTCGCGCAAAGGCCCGGATCGTTGCAGAAGACGAGCTGGAACAGGCGGATCGCCGGGCCTTGCTGAATTTTGGACATACTTTCGCGCATGCGCTGGAATCGGCGACCGGATTTGGTTCCAGACTGCTGCATGGAGAGGCGGTCGCGATTGGCATGGTCATGGCTTTTGATCTGTCAGCCAGGCTGGGGCTGTGCGACGGCCAGGATGCTGCCCGGTTCGCCCGGCATCTGGCGGAGCTGGGCCTGCCGACCGGCCCCAATTCCGTCCCCGGTATTGCCTGGAGCGCACCCGATCTTGTCGCACGCATGGCCAGTGACAAGAAGGTGAAGAATGGACGCCTGACATTCGTGCTGGCGCGGGGGATTGGTCAGGCCTTTGTCACGCAGGATGTCGCGCCGGAAGATCTGACCGCAATCTTGAACGAGGCGATATCCGCATGACCGACTATCCTATCTATGCGGGTCTGGCGATCCTGCTGCTGCTGATCCTGTCCTTCTTCTTCTCTGGGTCCGAAACGGCGCTGACAGCGACGTCCCGGTCGCGGATGCATCAACAGGCAAAGCAAGGCGACAAGAACGCAGGCACAGTCCTGAAATTGCTGGAGCGAAAGGACCGCCTGATCGGGGCGATCCTGCTGGGCAACAACATGGTCAATATCCTGGCATCCGCCCTGGCAACGACGGTGCTGGTATCGATTTTTGGAGAGGCCGGCGTTGTCTATGCCACCATCGCCATGACGGCCTTGGTGCTGATTTTTGCGGAAGTGCTGCCAAAGACATATGCACTAAGCCATGCTGACGCGGTTGCGCTGAAGGTTGCGCCGGTCATGCGGTGGATTGTGTTCCTGTTTGCCCCGATCACCGCAACAGTACAAAGCATTGTGCGCGCCACATTGCGGCCCTTTGGCGTGGATTTATCGACCTCAATCAGTGTTGAACAACATGAGGAAGAACTGCGCGGCGCGATTGATCTGCACTCGGGGGAAGACCCCGATATCCGCCATGAGCGGGAGATGTTGCGGTCCATTCTGGAATTGGATGAGGTTGAAGTTGCCGACATCATGACCCACCGACAAAAGGTGGTAACGCTGGACCTGGATGATCCGGTGGAAGATCTGGTCGAACAGATTCTAGGCAGTCCCTATACCCGCCTGCCGGTGTATCGTGGCGATTCTGACGATATCTCCGGCGTCTTGCACGCCAAGGCGCTGTTGCGGGAAATTCATGCGCGGGGCGGCAATATCAAGGACCTGGATCTTGCCACCCTGGCAGCCCCCCCTTGGTTCATTCCGGATTCGACGACTTTGCTGGACCAGCTGCAGGCCTTTCGCGAACGCCGCGAGCATTTCGCCAATGTGGTGGATGAATACGGTGCTTTCATGGGGATTGTTACACTGGAAGACATTCTGGAACAGATTGTCGGTGAAATTGATGACGAAACCGATATTGCCGTGCCGGGCGTTCGACCCCAGGCAGATGGCAGCTTTATCGTCGATGGGGCGGTGACCCTGCGAACCCTGGCGCGGGACCTGGATTGGGATCTGCCGGATGATAATGCCGCAACGGTTGCGGGGATTGTCCTGCATGAAGCACGGCTGATTCCGGATCCCGGACAGACATTCCTGTTCCATGGGTTCCGCTTTGAAGTATTGCGCCGCCAGCGCAATCAGATCACGTCGTTGCGGATCACACCGCCCGATCCCAATGCGGATGATGAAGAGGACTGATTGTCCTCAAGTAAGGAGTGTTTAAATGCCATTGAGTGAGCCCGGTTGTGACCGTCGCCAGTATCATACCCGTGATATTCAAGTGAAAGGATTCTTCCGCGCCGACGGGCTGTGGGACATTGAAGGTCATATGCGTGACACCAAGACCTATCCTTTTGTAAATTCCCATCGCGGCACCATCGAACCGGGGGAAGCCGTTCATGACATGCTGCTGCGTATCACCATAGACGATGACATGGTCATCCATGGGGCAGAGGCGGTAACGGTGATGGGTCCTTATTCCCTGTGCGGGGACATCGCACCGGACTATGAGCAGTTGATTGGTCTGCGCGTTGGTGCCGGGTTTCATCGGGAGGTGAAAAAGCGCCTGGGGGGGCGTGCAGGCTGCACGCATCTGTCTGAACTACTCTATCCAATGGCGACTGTCTGTTACCAGACGGTTTATGCCTCCCGAGACGCAGCGCGGCGCGATTTTGGACTGCCAGAGGATCCGCCCTCTTCACAGGGCGACAAGCGCCCCGGGCATATTGATGCCTGCCACGCCATGCGCGCCGACGGCCCCTTGATCAAGGAAATCTGGCCACAATTCTATGAGGGTGAGGCGCGTGCGGATAGGGATGGCATACCACAAGCGGAAAAATAGCAATCAGGCGTTTCCAATAGCCGGTCAATCGCGCGGCTGAAACGCCGGCGGCATGTTTCCGGTCCGGGCCGCGAATACAGCGTATTTTATTGATCCAGACCAGATGTAAGCCAAAAGGAAAACGCGCATAGCAGCGGTCAGACTTAAGGCCTCATTCCACTCGTCAATTTTAGTGCATAAGGCATGAATGGTCAGGCCTTCCTTTTTGGCGACCCTTTCCAGAACCTGCCAAAAAGCGGGTTCCAGGCGGACGCTGGTGCGCCTGTCCCCAATGCGGACATTTCTCGTGCGCAACGCCGAATCCGCGCTGATTAATTGTTTCATGATTAAGAAGCCCCACCCTAATCTAGAAATTTGGTAATAGCACGATTGAAACAGGACGGCAACACACGGTTGCGTTCTTTACAATGGGTGGGGATTTAAGTTTGGCCGTGGCGCTGCTGAGCGAAGCCCTGCGGTATCAGCCTTCGGACGGTGCCTTCAGTCGAAGGGCAAGCGCGTGGATTGGCCCTGCCAGTTCCTCGGCCAGAACAGCGTAAACACTGCGTTGTCTGTCAACACGACCCATTCCTTCGAATGTCTGGGCCGTCATTGTAACAGAGAAGTGAGAAGTGCCCGTGCCAGGAGACCCCGCATGACCGGCATGGCGGTGGGAGTCATTTTCGATGATCAGCTCACTGGGTGCGAACGCCGTTCGCAGTTTCTGCTCCATCATTGTCTCAACCGGATTGGGCATGCATCCTCCAGGGTAAATAGTTATGGGCTATGGGTCGACTTGGGCTTGTCGCACCGTATTCGCAACCCCATAGTGAGGGTCGGATGATTGCAATGCAATATAGGATCAGACATGCGCCGGACACTGTATAAAGACCCCAGAGATCGTGCCACTGGCATGCGGGTCTGCGCGCATCCGGATTGCGTTGAACCTGGCTTGCATCCGGCACCCAAAACCAGGGACCGGCTGCGGGATTACTTCTGGTTCTGTAAGGTTCATGCCCGGGAATATAACGCCGCATGGGATTTTTGTCGTGGCCTGGGTCAGGCCCAGATTGATTCCATGATCCGTCATGATACGGTCTGGGGGCGTCCCACCTGGCCATTGGGCATGCAACAGGCGGCGCGAGCCGGGGCGGATTTCACATTTCATGACCATACCGGCCTGTTCAACGATGGACCGGGAGAGGGGGATCGGTCTGATTCCGCCGGTCGCACCGATCCTCCCAGCGGGTCATCGGGCATTGGAACAGAGGTTTGGGCCATGCGGGCACTAGACCTTTCCCACCCGCTCACCTTGACCGGCTTGAAGGCGCGTTATAAGGAATTGGCCAAGCGTCTGCATCCTGATGTCAATGGCGGCGATGCAGAAGCAGAGGAGCGGTTGAAACGGATCAATCTGGCCTATGCAACGCTTCGCGCTAGTTTGATGCCTAAACTTGACGATTGATGACCATTTCACGGGGCCTATGGCCTTCCTAAAGCAGCCAATTTGACGTAACGACACTGTATGAGAGCCCACACGATATGATGAAAAGCAGCGCCGCCGTCGCGGGAAATGATGAAGCCATGCCCCTCGACGCGCCCGATATAGAAGTTTCTGTTCGCGACGTATTTGGTCTTGATACCGATATGAAAGTGCCGGCATTTTCGGTTCGCACGGAACATGTTCCTGACATCGATCCGGCCTATGTCTTTGATCGGGATACAACAATGGCGATCCTGGCTGGGTTTTCCCATAATCGTCGCGTGATGATTCAGGGATATCACGGGACCGGGAAATCAACCCATATCGAACAGGTCGCGGCGCGCCTGAACTGGCCCTGTATTCGGGTCAATCTGGACAGTCATATCAGCCGGATCGATCTGGTTGGTAAGGACGCGATTGTTCTGCGCGATGGCATGCAGGTTACTGAATTTCGGGAAGGCATTCTGCCATGGGCGTTGCAGAATCCAGTCGCAATCTGTTTTGACGAATATGATGCCGGGCGGCCTGATGTGATGTTCGTGATTCAGCGTGTGCTGGAAATCGAAGGGAAGCTGACCCTGTTGGATCAGTCCAAGGTCATTCGTCCGCATAAATACTTTCGTTTGTTCGCCACCGCCAATACGGTCGGTCTGGGCGACACGTCGGGCCTGTATCACGGGACGCAACAGATCAACCAGGGTCAGATGGACCGTTGGTCCATTGTCACGACCCTGAACTATCTTCCCCATGAAGAAGAGGTGAAGATTGTTCTGGCGAAATGCCCCGACTTCGATACGGACGAAAAGCGCGACCAGATCGCGGCCATGGTGCATTGTGCCGATATGACACGGACTGGCTTTATGGGGGGCGATATCTCTACCGTTATGAGCCCGCGTACCGTGATTACCTGGGCAGAAAATGCTCGGATTTTCTCGGATATCGGTTTCGCCTTCCGGGTCACCTTCCTGAACAAATGTGATGAGACGGAACGCGCGACGATCGCGGAATATTATCAGCGCTGTTTCGGCGAAGAATTGCCGGATTCCAGCGCCGCAATTCAAGTGCACTAAGCCAGGGCAAACGCGATGGCAGGCAATGATCGGGATGGACCGCTGGAGGTGTTTAAACGCGCCAATGCGGCGTGCTTCCGGGCCGTTTCCAAGCGCCCGGAGCTGGAGGTAGTGTATGGGTCTGATCCGGCTCATATGACGGGAGAGCGCGCACGTCTGCCCCTGCCCAGCCGCCAATTGCCGCCGGAAGAAATCGCCCAAGCTCGGGGGGAAGGCGACCAACTGGCCTGTCGCCTGCGCTATCATGATGGCAAGGCTCATTCTGCGCTGCGCCCGACAGGGGAGGTCGCGCCGGTGCTGTTCGATGCGCTGGAAACCGCCCGCGTCGAAGCGATGGGCAGCAAGGACCGCAGCGGCCTGCAGGCCAATCTTGCCGCAGCCCTGGATCAGAAATACCGCCGTATGGGTTTCCATCGCATTGAAGAGCGGACCGAGAGCACAATGCCCGAAGTCGTGCGGCTTTTGGCCCGCGAATATATGACGGGTGAAGCGCCGCCGCCGTCAGCCCAGCGGGTGGTGGATCTGTGGCGTGACCATATTGGCCCGAAGATCGAAGGGTCGCTGGAAACGCTGGCCCCCCTGATGAAAGATCAGCGCGCCTATGCGGAGGCCGCCCGCAAGCTGATTCGGGCAATGGATATCGATATGGGTCGCGAAGATCCCAGCGACAGCTCCGACGACGGTGACAGTCAGGACGATCAGGAAGAAACCGACAACCAGACCCAGGGCCAGAACGAGGATCAGGGGGGCGATGACAATGCCGCCCAGACCGAAGGTGCGTCTGACTCCGCCATGGGGGAGGGCCAGGACGACGATCAGGGGGAAGCCGCTGATGAGGATATGGCGGGCGAGATGATGGAAGCGCCTGGCGCGGAAGAACCCGGCGATTCCGGCAAGCGCTGGCGGCCTGAAAACGATCTGTCCAATGTGCCGAAAGAGAAATTCTATAAAGCCTATGCCGAAAGCTTTGATGAAATCGTCGGTGCCGAGGATCTGTGTGATCCAGAGGAATTGACCCGCCTGCGCACGATGCTGGATCAGCAATTGACCCATTTGCAGGGGATTATCGGCAAGCTGGCAAACCGGTTGCAGCGTCGCCTGATGGCGCAGCAACAGCGGTCCTGGGAATTCGATCTGGAAGAAGGCTTGCTGGATACCGCGCGGATCGACCGTGTGGTGACGAATCCGGCGCATCCGCTGTCTTTCATGCGCGAAAAGGAAATGAATTTCCGCGATACGGTCGTGTCCTTGTTGATTGACAATTCAGGCTCTATGCGCGGGCGCCCCATTTCGATTGCGGCCATGTCGGCGGATATTCTGGCGCGCACGCTGGAACGCTGTGGCGTGCGGGTTGAAATTCTGGGCTTCACCACGCGCGCCTGGAAGGGTGGCCAGTCCCGAGAGCGCTGGTTGGCCGACGGCAAACCTGCCAATCCGGGTCGCCTGAACGATCTGCGCCATATCGTCTACAAGCAGGCGGACATGCCCTATCGCCGGTCCCGCCGCAATTTGGGTCTGATGCTGCGCGAAGGCCTGCTGAAAGAGAATATTGATGGCGAGGCGCTGATATGGGCGCATCAACGGTTGCTGGCGCGGACAGAGGAACGCCGTATCCTGATGGTGATTTCCGATGGTGCGCCGGTCGATGACTCCACCCTGTCGGTCAATCCTGGCAATTATCTGGAACGCCATCTGCGCGATGTGATTGACCAGATCGAAACACGGTCTCCGGTGCAATTGGTTGCAATCGGCATCGGGCATGATGTGACACGCTATTATCGGCGCGCGGTGACCATCATCGATGTGGATCAACTGGGGGGTACGATGATGGAGCAATTGGCGGATCTGTTTGAAGACGAATCGCAATTGCCCAGGGGTCGTCGCAAGGAAGCCAAGCTGGAACCGATCCGGGCCCGGCGGTGATCCATGGTAAATGGAATTTACGCTGCGAGGGTGATTTGCATCCCCCCCTGTCTGTGCTAGGAACCACGGGTATTTGTTGAAATCATTGGGATAGGCGAACCGCACCATGCGGAATTATCTGGATTTTGAGCAGCCAATTGCTGAGTTAGAAGGCAAAATCGAAGAGCTGCGCCACCTGGCGGATGATGGCGAAGTCAATATCGCCGATGAAGTGACGCGCCTTCAGGCCAAGGCCGACAAGCTGTTGCGGCAAAGCTATCAGAAGCTGACCGCCTGGCAGAAGGTTCAGGTCGCCCGTCACCCGGATCGTCCCCATTTCCGCGACTATATCGATGGAATAATTGAAGATTACATCCCGCTGGCCGGGGATCGCGCTTATGCCGACGACAAGGCAATTCAAGGCGGCATTGGTCGCTTCCGGGGGCGCGCCGTTGTAATCTTAGGTCATGAAAAAGGGGCCAATACGACCGATCGTGTTACCCATAATTTCGGCATGGCCCGGCCTGAAGGTTATCGCAAGGCCATTCGGTTGATGGAATTGGCAAACCGTTTCAACTTGCCGGTCATCACATTGGTTGACACACCCGGTGCCTATCCCGGCGTTGGGGCGGAAGAACGCGGCCAGGCCGAGGCCATTGCCCGGTCCATCGAAACCTGTCTGCGTCTGGATACGCCGATTATCTCCGTGGTTATCGGTGAAGGGGGCTCTGGCGGGGCCATTGCCATCGCCGCTGCGGATGCGGTTCTAATGCTGGAACATTCGGTTTATTCGGTGATTTCTCCGGAAGGCTGTGCGGCCATTCTTTGGGATAATTCGGATCAGGCCAGCGCCATGGCGGAAGCCTTAAAGCTGACAGCAGAGGATCTGAAATCCCTGAACTGTATTGACGATATCATCGCGGAACCAATGGGCGGTGCGCATCGCAATGTCCAGCAGACCATGATTTCAGCGGCAGATGCGATAGAGGTGGCTTTGACGAAAGTCGAAGGATTGAGTGCGACAGCCCTGCGCAAGGCGCGGCGCGAAAAATATGTCGCCATGGGGCGCGATGGCCTCGCCTGATCGTTAACCGAAACGGACGAAACGGCATGGTCCGGACTGTTTCCACCGCAGTTTCCTTGATCGTGATCGGGCTTGTATCGGCTTGTCAAACCGGTTCGGACCTTCCCCCTTCTTGCCGCATTGGCGTGCTGACGAATGAAGGGGCGACCTGTCAGGCATTGCGGGACGATCAGGGGACTTTATACACTTTTTACACGGATATGACCGGATATAATCTGGGGGATGAGGTCTGTCTGTGCGGTCCACAGGCCCAGATGTCTTTCTGTGCCCAGGGTACTGTGGTTGACGTTACCTATCTGGGGCGCACCTGCCCGAAATAGAATGGTTCTCACCCCAGGCGTTCCAAAAGATCCAGCAGTTGTTTCTGTTCCGCCGGTGTCAGTGGGGCCAGGGTCTTGGCACTGACTTCCTTGGCGCTGGGGACCAGGGATTTTGCCAGCGTGGCCCCTTCAGGCGTTACGGACAAGACCGTGCGGCGGCGGTCCGTCTGGTCGGGGACCCGGCTGACCAGCCCGCGTTCCTGGAGGCGACGGATCACGCCCTGGACCGTAGCGGGATCCATGGCGGCCAGGCGGCCCAGATGGTTCTGCGACATTGAGCCATCATCATGCAGCCGCATCAGGGCGGCAAACTGCATAGGTGTTAAGGCCTTATCGTCCAGCGTTTCCTGAAAGATGGCGCTGGCACGTTGATGGGCCCGGCGCAGCAAATGGCCGATCTGTTGCTCTACGCGATAGGGTGGCTTTCCCCCCGTCATGGGGCCACGACCTTCTTCGTGTTGGGCCAGTTCACCAACAAAATACCAATCGCAACCGGGACCAACCCGCCGATATCGGTGACTGAGATATGCTCATCCAGAACAACCCAGGCGATCAGCATGGCGATGCCTGGATTGAGGAAATGGAAGGCACTGGCCGCCCCGGCCCCTGCGGCCCGGATTAGGGCAAACCACAGCAGCAAAGCGCCAAAGGTCATGATGATCGCGGTATAGGCCAGGGTCCAGGCCAGGGTCCAACCCCAGACGATCTTTGCCGGATCTTCCATGAAATAAGCGGCTGGCAGCAAAACGACAGAGGCGGACAGGGCCTGTATGGCATTCATCGCCAGTGGGTCGGCATGGGCACCGCGTTTTTTATACAGGACCGTGCCACAGGCCAGGCAGATCATTCCAACAGTCGCAATTCCCAGACCAAAGGGGTCGTCGATCTGAATATCGCCCCCCAGGCGGTTCCACAGAATGAACCACGCCCCAAAGGTACCCAGCGCCAGCCCCAGAACCTTAAGCGGCGTTAAGGGTTCTTTCAGCACGGGCCAGGCCAGGGCTGCGGTGACCAGCGGCATCAGGCTGGCGATCAGGGCCACCATGCTGGAGGAGACGGACTGAAAGGCAATGAAGGCGAGCCCCAGATAGGCCCCGTTGTTTAATACCCCCAGCCAGATGGCCGTCCATCGATCCTGGCTGTTGCTGGGCAGATTGCGCCGCAGGATCAGCAATACAATCCACATCACGACAAATGCCAGGGCAAAGCGGATGGTCAGGAAATACAGCGGTGGCGCGGCGGTAATAGCGAATTTCCCAACCGTGAAGGCGGAGCTCCAAAGCGTGCAGAATGCCAGACCCAGCAAATAGACTTTCCAACCGATTTTCATAACTTATGACCGTTTCAACCGCATGCGCCAGACCCCTTTGAAATCATCGGGATTGACGGGTTCTCCCCGGCGCAGAATCTCTATGCGACCGGCCCGGGCCAGATGGATCGCCTGTTCTTTCACGGCGCGCTGATAGCGTTTGTAAAGGTCGCGCCCGTCACTTGGTTTGCGGCGGATTTCCGCATATGCGCGCGCAACATCATCGGGTGCAGCGCTTTTATCCTGGGGCAGGGTCGCCAGATGGTCCAACAGCACGACTGCCACGGGATCCAGCGGGGCAGGTGTCTTTGGGGCTTCTGGGGCGTCATTCGTATCATCACTCACGGGAGTGCGTCCTTTTCAATTGGATAGGCCAGGCGATAGGTACCGCCCGCCATGACCGGATCGACGGCGCGCGCATCGCGTGTCGCCCGAAGCATCCGTTTGTTCACGAGAATCTGGGCGGCTTCATCAATCATGCCCTTGTCACTGTCAGTGGGCTCTCTATAGCCCCCGCGCTGTATATTCAAGCGCGCATACAGGAAAGCGGCATCCACCGCCCCATTACCATCAATAAAGGTCAGGATCTGACGCTGAACCTGTTCTGTCGTTGGCCGGGCACGCCCGGTCACCAGTCGCCCCAGTATTTCGGAGAGTCTCATCCCAACCCCATGGCGCTTTTTCCGCATCGCTTCCATTCGACTATGGACGGGCGCTTCGGCCTTGTCCATATTAGCAAAATGACACAAACCGTCTTAACACTTGTGATCGCAACGGCATTCTTTGTGGCCAGTCATTTTATACTGGCCAGCCTGTCAGTGCGTGCATTTACCATTCAGAAAATAGGGGAAAACGGGCATCGCGCTGTGTTCTCCCTGATTTCTGCAGGTGCTATTACCTGGATGCTGATTGCCTATGGTGATGCACGATACGACACGACCCTGTTGTGGGTCTCGCCGCCGATCCTGTCGATGATCCCTGTGCTGGTTATGCCCCTGGTGACGATCCTGCTGGTGTGTTCGCTGACGACGCGAAATCCAACCGCAGTGGGGGGAGAGAAAGTGGCCACGGATCCAAAGCCGCTGTCAGGTATCATGACGGTGACGCGCCACCCCATGATGGTGGGATTTGCCCTATGGGCGATATCTCATCTGATCGCGAATGGGGATCTGGCGTCTGTCATTCTGTTTGGCGGCCTTCTGATCCTGAGTGTCGGGGGTATGTTTCATATCGATTACCGCCGCAGTGTCACTTTGGGGTCGGATTGGGGGCCAATCGCCCTGACCACCAGCATTACGCCCTTCCTTGCGGTCATTCAGGGTCGAACGAAACTGGATTGGGCAGGGATTGGCCTGTGGCGGGTGGTGGCCGGGCTGGCGCTTTATGCCGCGTTGATTTTCGGCCATCCCTGGTTCGCGGGCGTTCCGGTCATGATGCACTGATCTGCCATCACAGATCTGATTACTGCAGCGTTACCGGCTCAATTTCCAGATGTTCTGCGGCGAACAGAGCGGCGGCTTCGGTTTCAGCCGTAGCCAACTGGCTGCCATCGGCACCGCGCAATTCAAACTGGATGCCTTCATCGGTTTCGATCTGTCGGATATACCCGACATGACCTTCACCCAGCCCCGCCAATTGCGCGACGGTCAGGCTTTTCAGGTCTTCGATTTGAAGGTCACGATCTTCCATTTTATGCATCCTCTACATCTAACGTTTTCGGAGTTTGGCGCGCGGATTTGCTGCTGCCCTTGTTAATCACAATATTCTGCACCCGTGTTTCCGGTTTCGGGCGGCGTAAATCAATGTCCAACAAACCGTTGCTTAACGTGGCACCTTCGATCTCAATTCCTTCTGCCAGAACAAAGCGGCGCTGAAACTGGCGTGCCGCAATGCCGCGATGCAGAAAAATCCGATCAGTCTCTGCTGTATCCGCCATCTGGCGACCAACCACAACAAGCTGATCATCTTCCCGCTGAATTGTCAGGTCATCTTCTGAGAAACCTGCAACAGCCAAGGTAATGCGCAAACAGTCTTCGTCCAGTTGTTCTATGTTATAGGGGGGATAGCCGTCCGAAGACATTTTGGCAACCCGATCAAGGGTGCGTTCAATTTCATCAAAGCCCAGCAAAAGGGGGCTGTTAAAAAGCGTCATGCGCGCCATGGGGCGATCTCCTTATCAAAATCAAGCGAGTGCCATTCTCCGCGCCTGGACCCTGATAGAGGCATCCACCCGCGTTCTTCTTATTTTGTGCCATTGGCGGCAAAATTCAAGCGCGCCGGTATTTCCCCATCGTTAAGAGACGGGCATACTGTGCTGGAACGCCGTATCCCATTTGACTTTTCGTAAGGTTTTGCCCTGATGTCCGCCGATTCCAATGACAGCCCAAAGCATCTCTATCTCGTTGATGGGTCAGGGTATATTTTCCGTGCCTTCTTCGCGCTGCCGCCAATGAACCGTGCAGATGGGACGCCCACCAATGCGGTGTTTGGCGTCACCAGCATGCTGTTGAATCTGATTGAACAGACGGATGCGGATTATGTCGCGGTGATCTTTGATGCCAAGCGGATCAACTTCCGCAATGACATTTATCCGGATTATAAGGGGCATCGTCCTGATGCACCGGAAGAACTGATCCCGCAATTTCCGCTTATTCACGAAGCGGTCGCCGCGCTCAGCCTGCCCGCCATCCAGATGGAAGGCTATGAGGCAGATGATCTGATCGCGACCTATGCCGAACAGGCCAAGGCGCTAGGCGCGATTGTGACCGTGGTTTCGTCGGATAAGGATTTGATGCAATTGGTCGATGACAAGGTTTCCATGTGGGACCCGATGAAGAATATCGACATCAAATTCGATCAGGTGATGGAGAAATTCGGCGTCGGCCCGGACCGCGTTGTGGATGTTCAGGCGCTGGCCGGGGATTCGTCTGATAATGTGCCGGGCGTGCCGGGCATTGGCATTAAGACCGCAGCGCAATTGATCAATGATTATGGCGATCTGGATACGCTGCTGGAGCGCGCGTCTGAGATCAAACAGCCCAAACGACGGGAAAGCTTGATTGAATTTGCGGATCAGGCCCGAATATCGCGCCAATTGGTAACCCTGGTGCGCGATGTTGACGTGCCGGTCCCGCTGACCGAATTGAAACGATCGGTCATGGATAAAGACCGGCTGATGACCTTCCTGCAGGACAACAATTTCAAGCGCCTGATTGCGCGCGTCGGCGATGGCAGTGAAAAGGGCGGCGCACAGGAACAGGCCGCAGCCGCGCCAACCCCGACCGAAGCCACCTATGAATTGGTGCAGGATGTGGCGGTGCTGAAAGACTGGATCGCCGCTGCCAGCAAAAAGGGAACGGTGGCCGTCGATACGGAAACCACCAGCGTCAATCAGATGCGCGCCAAGATCGTTGGTGTCTCTCTGGCGATAGAAGCAGGCAAAGCGTGCTATATCCCGCTATCGCATGTCGCGCCGGGCCAGGGGGGGGATATCTTTGACCAGGGTGGCGAGGCCCCTAAGCAAATTCCAAAGAAAGAAGCCCTGGATCTGCTAAAGCCGCTGCTGGAAGACCCAGGCGTGCTGAAGATCGGTCAGAACATCAAATACGATGCGGTCATTTTCGCTCAGGAGGGAATTTCCGTCGGCCCAATTGACGATACGATGCTGATCAGTTTCGTCCTGGAAGGCGGCATGCACGGCCACGGCATGGATGAATTGTCCGAACTGCATCTGGATCACAGCACGATTTCCTTCTCTGACGTGGCAGGTAAGGGCAAATCCCAGGTCACCTTTGACCAGGTGCCGCTGGACAAGGCCTGCGACTATGCGGCCGAAGATGCCGACATCACCCTGCGCCTTTGGCAGAAGCTGAAACCGCAATTGCTAACGGAAAAGCTGACCACGGTCTATGAGACGATAGAACGCCCGCTGGTCCCGATCCTGGCGGAGATGGAACGGACCGGCATTAAGGTCGATCCAACCGTTCTGCGCGCGATGTCCAAGGATTTCGCCCATCGCCTTGCAGATTTGGAGGTGGCGATCCACAAGGATGCGGGGCGGGAATTCAATGTCGGCTCCCCCAAGCAATTGGGCGAAGTGCTGTTTGACGAAATGGGCCTGCAAGGCGGCAAGAAAACCAAGACCGGGGCCTATTCCACCAATTCAGAAGTCCTGGAACCGCTGCGTGACGCCCACCCCATTGTTGCAAGGCTGTTGGACTGGCGCATGCTGTCCAAGCTGAAAAGCACCTATACCGATGCGCTGGTCGAAGACATCCATCCGGAGACCGGGCGGGTTCATACATCCTATATGATGACCGGCGCGCAGACCGGGCGGTTGAGTTCGACCGATCCGAACCTGCAGAACATCCCGATCCGCATGGAAGAAGGCCGCAAAATCCGCCAGGCCTTTGTGGCTCCCCAGGGCTCCACCCTGATCTCTTTGGATTATTCCCAAATCGAATTGCGGCTGGTCGCCCATGTCGCCAAAATCGAGCCGCTGATTCAGGCCTTTCTGGACGGTCAGGATATTCATGCGGCCACCGCGTCGGAGGTCTTTAACGTGCCCATGGCCGATATGACGCCCGATATTCGCCGCAAGGCAAAGGCGATCAATTTCGGCATCATCTATGGCATCTCCGCCTTTGGCCTGGCCAATCAGATCGGCGTGTCCCGCGGGGAGGCGCAGGACTTCATCACCCGCTATTTCCAGAAATTCCCCGGCATTCAGCATTACATGGATGAAACGGTTGAGTATTGTCGCAAGCATGGCCGGGTGGAGACCCTGTTCGGGCGGCGCATCCACATCCCGACCATCCTGGACAAGAACCCGATGCGCAAAAACTATGCGGAACGCCAATCCATCAACGCCCCGATCCAGGGAACGGCGGCAGACATCATCAAACGCGCCATGATCCGCATCCCCAAGGCCCTGGCCGATGCAGGCCTGACCGAAGACGCAAAAATGCTGCTACAGGTCCACGATGAATTGGTCTTCGAAGCCAAACAGGGCCGCGAAGACGCCGTTATCAAATGCGTCAAAGACACAATGCAAAACGCCGCCAACCCCTTGCTGGAACTAAGCGTCCCGCTGGTGGTGGAAGCAGGAACGGGTGCAAACTGGGCGGAAGCGCATTGAGAAAATTTATATTCAGGGTGGTATTGATTTCTTAATTCAACTTTTTTATGGACGCAGGCCCCTCAAGTGCTTATGTTCTCCTCGGAGGCTTTGTCGGGAACGGCATTGCCTTTTTTTATTCTAATTGCCGATCATTCAAAGCCCGCAAGTCATTGATAACTTTAAAACCATAAACATTATAACCTCGGTCCGTGATATGGGTGAATCTTAGCTTCAGAATCTCTTCAGCAAAGGATGTCAATTCTGGGCGACCTGGATAATCCATGTTCTTTAATCGGCCCCCCCAACTGATGACATAGGCGATAAGGTCCGCCATTTGGACCAATGTTGTTAAATCGCTGTGCACAAAAAAAGGTTCCGGAATAATGAGGCGGGAGCGCGTTGAGGGTGAGGCGACAGCATATTTTATAGAAGACTATATACTTTGCTTTCCACATGTAAGAATCGAGTATTTTGAATTACATTACAAATTTGGGAACCTATGTCGGCGCATTTGAAAGAATACTTAGATTATTATCAAACTCTCATAGCCCCTGGTTACGCAGTGCTGGTAACTGGCGCCTGGGGAGTTGGTAAGACTTATCAAGTCCAGAAAGCAATTAGAAAAGAAGACTATTGGTATGTCAGCCTTTATGGGCTTCCAACAGTTAATGATATACATGCGGCTGTTATTGCTGAAGCGCATCCTAGATACACAAGAGGACAAGGAATCGCATCCCAACTTGGCGAACTGGTGAAGTCATTTTGGGGGCCTGCTGCTGCAGCTTCTCGAATATCATCTCTCCTCACACCGATATTAAGGCGAAGTCTTAAACCAAGTAAAGTTCTTGTATTTGATGACCTAGAGCGCTCAAACATACCATTAAAGGAGCTCTTGGGGGTTATAAATGTTTATTTGGAACACCATGGTTTTCGCGTAATCGTGATTGCCAATGATGGAAAGATCAAAGATGATTTGACACTCCAAAAGGAAAAACTCTTTGGACAATCCATAAAAGTAAATCCAGAGCTTTATGAAGCGTATGCGCACTTTTCAAAACGTCTAAGTTGTCCAGACCAACGAAAGTTTATTTCTATACACAGGGACCTGATTTGCACAATTTTCCAAGAGTCCCAGGAGCAAAGTCTCCGTATATTGAATCATGTAATTGAAGATATTGGCCGTCTTTTTGATGCACTTGACGTTAATTTGCATAAATACAAAGATCCATTAAAAAGGTTGGTCGCAGCGCATTGTGTTTTGAATGTACATATAAGGGCAGGGACAATAGGAGAAGTAGATTTACTTAATAGATATGAATATTGGTTCAGTTATTCGCAAAATCTTAGAAATCAGAGAAGCTCAGATATTGAAAAGCCCGAAATTGTAAAAATAAGGGAAATGCACCAAAGTGTAGAATTCATGTTCCCGGCATTAGAAGATTCTATATTGGTTGATATGTTGATAAAGGGAAAATATTCCCAGGAAGAGATTAGGGAGGCGTTGAGACGTAATGCTGCCTTCCAAGACATAGAAAGCACTCCTGCATGGAAAATTGTATGGACATTTTTTTCTCGTAGTGATGAAGATCTGAAGAGAGCAATAGATAAAATGAATCAGCAGGTTTTTTATCGGGAAATTGTTGAACCAGGTGAGATATTGCATGTATTTGCGTTATATTTATTTATGGCAAAGGAAAAATGGGCTATCAGAAGTTATGATGACGTAGTGAATGAAGGGGTAAAGTATATTGATGGACTTTGTGATGCTGAAAAACTGAAGCCTACTCATCCAAGATACAAATGGCGTGATGTACGTGAAGAGTATGATGGGTATGGCTTTATGATTAATGAAGAAACGAAACCATACTTCCAAGTAATAAAGGAGCACCTAGACTCTTGTCAGGATGATGTTCAAAAGAACGCCTTGGAAACGAAAGCAATGGAGCTTCTGAACCTTATGTATACATCTCCTGAAGAGTTTTTGTCTAAAGTATACAGTGAGTTCTCCGATAATTATCAATATTCTGGTTTCCCCCTGCTTTCCCTTATCGCACCAAAAACTTTTGTGGATGCGTGGCTAAATACTGAATATCGTTTCTGGAGATCAATCTCTTCTTCAGTAGAATTACAGCTTGGTCGTTCGGAAAATTATAACAATATCAAAGTTCGTGATTGGGCAATTGCGGTCCTTCACGAAATGCGCAATCAACAACAGCTTGAAAATGGTCCTCGTGCGACGCGAATAACTGGTGCAATTCCTGAACTACCAGAAAATATAGAAAGGGAAGTGCAAGCCCAAACGGCTTAACATGTTATTGAGCAGTTTTAGGGTCGAATAACAATAAGCTAACCTTTAATGGTTTTAAGTTTTTTAAAATGGACGAGTAATATTTTTATAGGAGTGTTTCGGATGAATACTGCTATCGTCGCCATCCCCAAACCCGCCCTGATCCTCGGTCTTCTGGGCCTGATTCCCTTTTATGCACCGGCGGTTACGCTGTGGAGCGGGGATCCGATGTTGGCCGGGGGGGCGTTGTCGCTGCAATTTGGGTATGCGGCGGTGATTCTGTCGTTTTTGGGGGGCGTGCATTGGGGACGGGCCCTGGCGGGGGATCGGTATGGGCCGACGGGACCGCGGCTGCTGTGGTCGGTTGTGCCGTCGCTGCTGGGCTGGGTTCTGCTGTTGACGCCCGATATGATGGTTATTCTGATCGGCTTCGTGATTGCCTTCGCGCTGGCCTTTTTGGTCGATATCAAGGCGGTGAAGGCGGGCATGTTTCCCGTCTGGTATGGCACATTGCGCAAGATTCTGACCATCGGAGTGCTGGCAGCCCTGCTGTTGACCCTGGCGGCGAGTTTCTCAGCGGTTCCGGTTGGGGCATAGGACCCCATGGCGACCTGGCTGGAAGTGGCGCTGAACGGGCCCTGGACGCGGGCCAAACAACCCTTGATGCCGATCACGGTGGAAGAAGTCGTCGCCGAAGGGCTGGCCTGTATCGATGCGGGCGCAGCGATCATCCATGTCCATGCCTATGATCCTGACAGTGGACGCCAGGACGATGATTGGCAGACCTATGCCCGGATCATCGAGGGCATTCGCGCGAAAAGTGACGCGATGGTCTATCCCACCATTCCCTTCCCAGGCGGTTTGGGTGATCCCAATGGGATGAGCGCGGTTCAGCGCTTCTCCCATGCGGAGGAACTGGCCAAGCGGGGCCTACTGGAATGCGGTGTGGTCGATCCAGGCTCCACCCAGATTGCAGGTTTTGAAGAGATTGCGGACGGGGAAACGGGGTTTCTGTACGCCAATCCCGGCGACCATATCCAGCAGGGGCTGCGGCTGGCGGCCCAGTATAAATTCCACCCCGGCTATGCGATATACGAGCCTGGCTTTACCCGCCTGGGGGCGGCGCTGCATAAGGCGACGCCCGGCTGTCCAGTGCCGATCTATCGCTTCATGTTTTCGGATGGGTTCGCCTTTGGCTTTCCGCCACAGGGTTGGGCGCTACAGGCACATTGTAAGCTTTTGGATCACGTCGCCCCTCAGGCCCCCTGGATGATCGCAGGCTTGCGCGTTGATATCACATCCCTGATTGCCCCTGCGGTGCGGGCGGGTGGGCATGTGCGGGTCGGGCTGGAAGACGCCCCCTGGCAGTCACAGATCAGCAATCTGGATCTGACCCGACAAGCGATCAAAGAAATTGAGGCAGCGGGCGGTACACCGGCAAGTCCGGCACAGGTTCGATCAGTCCTGAACCGCGCGTGATTTCTTCGTCAATTGCTGTTCCCGCCGGGCAATGTAGATGGCGCTGCTGGCGATGATCGCGGCACCAATCCAGGTGATGTAATCCGACACCTGACCAAAGGCGAAATAGCCGACAATTGCGACGAAGGGCAGCCTGGCATAGTCAAAAGGGATAACGATGGAGGCATCGGCGGCGGCAAAGGCCTTGGTCATCAGGATATGACTGATCGCGCCCGTAACCCCCATACCAATGCCCAATAGCCACAATTCTGGGGTCATGGGCATCCAGACCGTCAGGGCGGGTATCAATGTCCCGACTGTCAGGCATACATTGGTCCAGAACACAATCCGCTCCGGTGGTTCCGTGCGGGTCAAAAGCTTGATCAACAGGGCAGACATCGCCATGCCCCCCGCGGCGGCCAGGGCCCAGAACGTGCCGGCTTCAAGCGGAACCATACCCGGTCGCAGGATTACCAGAACGCCGAAAAACCCGATTGCGACAGCGGTCCACCGCCGCAAACGCACGGTTTCGCGCAGGATCACGGCACTGCCAATCGTCGCGAAAAGCGGGGCCGCAAAACTGATCGCTGTGACCTCGGCCAGCGGCAGCATGGTCAGTGCGGTCATCCAGACGATGACCCCGACACAGGCGGTTGCGCCCCGAAACAGCATCAGAAAAGGTCGTTGCGGTATCAGATAGGCGAAGCCATTCTTGCGGATGGGCTGTATCAGAAAGGGCAGCATTGCGCCTGCTGCAAAGACGCTGCGCAGAAAGGATATCTGCAAGGCATCCATGCCCATCAGGTTCGTTTGTTTCACCAGCCCATTCAAACAGGCAAAAAGTGCTGCCGCCAATGTCATCAACAGGGCGGCCATCAAGGGGCGTCCGGGCCCTGAATCCAGGCGCACGGGAACGGCGGCGACCTTTGCCGCGACCTGATCAATCTCCGATACCGGAGGACTCATGGGGATGCCTCAGCTCACACTCTTATTGTTGGGGCGCAGTGTGCACTTGTCGTGGGGTGCCTACAAACCCCCTGAACGTTTCATACTGTCCATCGGGGGAAAAGGTGTTGTGCCCGTCCTTCGATTTTTGCGGATGCGAGCATAGAATACGGACGTATTGAGAATGAGTTCCTGCGGGCGCAGGATGCTTGGTTTACTAATGCGCTCCTGCGGCCGCAGGATGCTGACGTGTTTATTTTGCGCTCCTGGCGGCAGGATGCGCTAGCGCCCACCGCTGACCGGCAGGATCACGCCCGTTGTATAGCGGGAGTCATTAGACAGCAGCCACAGGATCGCTTCGGCCACTTCTTCCGCGGTGCCGCCCCGCCCCATGGGGACCATGGATTGCAGCCGTTCCACCCGGTCGGGGGCACCGGCTGTGGCATGAATGTCGGTATCGATCAGGCCCGGTGCGACGGCATTCACGCGGATTCCTTCCTGGGCGACTTCTTTTGCCAAACCAATGGTCAGGGAATTTGTTGCGCCCTTGCTGGCAGCGTAATGCACGAATTCGTTGGGGGATCCCAGCCAGGCAGCGGCGGAAGAGACGATGACGATGTTGCCACCCTTCCCCCCGCTTTTCGACGACATCCGTTTGACCGATTCCCGCGCACACAGCATCGCACCGACGATATTCAGGTTCATAACAGCCTGGATATCCTCAACGGACATATCGACCACGCGCTTGATCCTGCCTGTAATTCCAGCGTTGATCACCACCTGATCCAACCGGCCAAAGCGCCCATCAGCAGCAGTGAAAAGGGCCAGAACCCCGTCTTCCGTCGCCATATCCGCTTTGATAGCCAAGGCCTGCACGCCCGCCGCCTCAATCTCTGCAGAGACAGTGGCAGCGGCGGCATCATTCGCGGTGTAGGAAAAGGCGACATCATAGCCCCGTGCCGCCAGCATCCGGCAACACGCCGCCCCAATCCCGCGCGATCCTCCAGTGACGATGGCGACAGGATTGGTCATGGCGGCGGTCTCCTTTTAAGAGAAGGCGGCTTCCATCTCTTTCCGGAAGCGCAAAGTTGGGTCTTGTTCGTCCAGGACCACATCGTCCCAGGTCAGGACCTGGTCGGTGGCGACGGAACGTTTCAATGTGATCCCATGGGCAAGGCCGATCGGCAAGGCCCCTTTTGCGCGGGATGTGGCCGCAGGCATCAATTTGCCATAGACGGTATAACCGCCTTCGCCATCCAATTGGTCGCCCTGTTTCAGCGGCTTCTTGGCGGTGGCAACGGCATCGCCTGCCCAGGCGCGCGGCGCGCCGGTGGCTTCCTGACGCAGGGCGGCGCTGGCAACGGATATTCCCAGTTCCAGCCCGATCAGGTGATAGGGCTTGTACATCGTGGAATAGCGCCCGGTTGGATCCGTCAACAGGCCGTATTCGGAAAAACAGCGGGCGACATAATCGCTGGGCGCTTCGAAGGTGACATAGACACCCCAGCGCAAGTCCCGGAAGACCGGGCGGCCATCCCGTTCCACGCTGGACACCACTTCCACCGTACCCTTGCGGCTCAGGACGCCGCCTGTCTCTCTGGGTGACAGGATGCGCGGCAGGTCGTCCACACCACAAGGCGGAAAGGCCAGACCATCATCTTGTGGAACCAGATCACAGGCGTTGGAAACGGCGGCCATTTCAATCGCGGATTTGGTGCCATCCAGGAAGCTGTTGAACATTTGCGGATTCATACCCCCGGCCTTGGCCTGTTCTGGCGTCAATCCGTAATGGGTCCAGACATCATTGGGCGTGACATGGTGATAGGCGGGTAGATATTTCGTGCCCTTCCCGGCACAGACGATATCCATGCCAACAGTCCGGCCCCAATCGACCATTTCGGCAATCAGGGCGGGTTGGTCACCATAGGCCAGACTGTAGACCAGACCAGCCTGTTCCGCTTTTTTCGCCAGTAATGGACCGGCCAGAACATCGGCCTCCACATTCACCATGACCAGATGGCGACCGTTTTCGATGCCTTTCAGGGCATGGCGAATGCCTGCTGCCGGGTTGCCGGTGGCGTCGATCAGGACTTCCAGGCCATCCGCCTCGATCAAGGCATCGGCATCTTCGGTGATCCAGGTCTTCTTCTGGGCCAGGGCGGTGGCAGCATCGGGGGCGTCATAACGCTCTTTTGGCCAGCCAACGCGATCCAGGGTTGCCCGGGCACGATCGGCGCTTAAGTCCGCAATACCCAGAACGTGATAGCCCGGATGGTGCCCGCATTGGCTAAGGAACATCGCGCCGAATTTACCGGCACCGATGATGCCAACGCGAACGGGGTTACCCTCCGCCGCGCGGCGACGGAGTTTTGCATCAAGGTTCATACCAAATTACTCCGCCGCCTGGGCTGTTCGAGAGGCCTGATGGGCTGCGACCAGATCGTCCAGGCAATTGTCTTCCAAGGGCGTGATCGGCGTGAAATCGCGATGGGCGATCCATTCCTTGCGCTTGAACTGGCGGATATGATTGGAAACCGCACACAGGCTCAAATAGACGATGGTGCGGTCAAACGGGCTGATATTGGCCGGGCTGGCATGAACCAGATTGCCATGGAACATCACCACAGACCCTGCCGGGCCGACCGGGGCCTCACAGCCGCCTTCTTTTGCCAGACGTGACACTGTTTCACGGTCCAGAGTCCACAGCGGGTAAGAGGTGGTTTCCAGGTCATGCCCGGCTTCCAGCACACCGGCCTCATGGCTTTCCGGAATGAACAGCAGCGGCCCATTGGCGGGTGTCACGTCTTCCAGGAACAGGGCGATGTTGAAGGCGCGGGGTTCGGGCATATCGTCGTCACGCTGCCAGGTACCGTAATCCTGATGCCATTGCCAGACATCGCCGTCAAAGGCGGCTTTGGCGTTGATCTTGTATTGATGCATATAGACCTGTTCTTCCAGGATCTGCATCACAGGGTCCAGCAGACGCGGATGGGCGCCCAGACGACGGTGCGCCTCGTTATAGGTATGGGCGGCAAAGGCTGTGCGCGCGACACCAGAAGATTCGCGCCAGACCTCTTCCCGGTCGGTCGCGTAAATGGCTTTCGCCTCGTCCAAAAGAAGGGCTGCTTCTTCGCGGGAGAACAGTTCAGGCAGGAAGACGAAGCCTTTCGTCTTGAAATCGGCCAGGGCCGCTTCGCTCAATTTCATGATACTCTCCTTTTCCTCCAATGAACCCGTCCAATCTTGTCTGTCGGTGGGGTCAGTTTCTTTCAATCATCCACCCGATCAGCTGATCTGCGGCGTCTCGGGCATGGTTTACGGCACGGGTTTCCGCCAATGCGGCATCCCCCTGTCGAATGGCGTCGGCAATGCCGGCATGTTCTTCCCAGACCGAAGCCCGGGCGGTGCGATGTTCCAGGACTGCGCGCATGACGCGGCGAATTTGACGCCACACAGCAGCAGAAGCCTCTGGCAGCATGGGATTTCCAGATAATTCATAGATCGCTTGATGAAAGGCGATATCGGCCTGAACCAGGGCGGTCGTGTCTTCCGCTTTCAGGGCCAGATAGCCCGCCTTCATTTCCTCGATCAGGGCATGGCGGCGCACGGTGTCCGACTGTCCCGCCGCTAGCCGTGCCGCCAGTCCATCAAAGGCGGCGCGCAGGTCATAGACATGGCGGGTGGTTTGCGCATCGACGGCGGTCACCTGAAAGCCGCGTTTCCCAGCCGGTTCGATCAGCCCATCGCGTTTCAACATCGACAAGGCCTGAATGATCGGCTGCCGGGACACGTTCAGTTCTTCCGCCAACCATTCCTGGCGCAACGGGGTGCCGGGTGCCAGATCGCCAGAGCAAACGGCCTCAACCAGGCGCGCATGCACCTGATCCACCAAACTCATCCGTTCCGCCACCGGTTCCATTCCAGACACAATGATTTCCTTACCAGGGTATTCTTTTGAATTACTGTATTCTGTATACAGAATGAAATGCATGCAACAAAATTCGATGCTGCACTGCGGTCGGAAGGGAAATGCGACGGCATCTTGTAATTCCGGCAGAATCTCAATAGATATTCCGCTGATGAAAGAGGGGCATGCCGTTCGACGAAGCGGCTTGGACGCTGTGCGTCCCGTTCCCCCGCAAGTAAGGTTGATCGATCTGATGTTTAGCGCGTTTGGCAAAGCCATGGAGCAATTGCCCGACCCTCGTTTTTTGCGGGTGGTTGTGATGGGAATTGTCGGGGCAATCTTGACGATGATCCTGTTGTGGTCCGCTGTAGGCTGGGCCTTGCAACAGGTCAATTGGACCCAGCTTTGGCTGATCGGGGGCGCGATTGAATCATTGGGCAATGCTGCGGATGAAATTGGCTGGATTTCTTTTGCGTTGGGCGCGGGGGGGCTGACCTGGCTGTTGTTTCCGGTCACGGCGGTTTCCGTGATCAGTATTTTTCTGGACAGCGTGTGCGAAGCAGTGGAGGCCAAACATTACCCGCAACGCACCAATGCGCGCAGCCAGCCGATCCTGGAAGCAGTCTATGGCGCGCTAAAGTTTCTGGGTATCACGGTTCTTTTGAACCTGATCGCCTTGCCGGTCTATCTGATCTTATTGGTCGTCTTTGGATCGGGGGCGTTTCTGTTTCTGTTCGTGAACGGATATCTGGTGGGGCGCGAGTTTTTTGAACTGGTGGCCGCCCGGCGTATGCCCGTCGGACCGGCTCAGCGATTGCGCAAGGCTTATGCTACGAAATTCATTGTTTTCGGCATCCTGTCGGTCCTGTTGATGTCTATCCCGATTGTTAATTTGATTGCGCCGGTCCTGGTCGCCGCTGCTGCAGTCCATCTGTATGAATCCCTGCCCAGAAAGGCAGAGTTTGAAGCCATGTCCGGTGATGCATAAGAAATACTCCGCACGGTCGTAAAGGAATACCGTAAATGATTACCCGCCTTCCCATTGCCGTTGCCGCCTTGCTGGCCGTGTCGGCCCTGGCCTTAAGCCCTGGCTGTCAGGTGTTTGAAAATTCCATCACCACGGCGAACGCCCCGGCTTCGCCGACCGCCCAGATCGCGATTCCTGCCGTACCACCGGCAGCAACGGGGGATACCGGTGGCAGCATCGCTGTGGCCCCTGTCGCAGCCGTTGAGCGGGTCAATGATGATCCCATGCAGTTCATGGGGCTGAATGGTGATTTGCTGGATGGTCAATTGGGGCATCCGGATTTGGTGCGTCGCGATGGCCCGGCAGAGGTTCGCCAGTTTCAGGGCGGGGCCTGCACCTTGGATCTGTTTTTGTACCCTCAGAATGGCACAATGGCGGTCAAGCATGTTGAATTGCGCGGCGCCAGCCTGGATAATCTGGCCAGACGAACCTGTCTTGCCGAAATGATCCGCGCCAGAACCATCGCCGGATAGATTTACCCAGCGATGGTCTTGTAGGGGTGTCAATCAGGACTGGCTGGCGGCTTTCTGGATGGAAGCTTCTAAAGTCTCGGATTCTGTGCAGCCGGCCGGACACAGCATTTTCAATTTGTCCAACTGTGCCTTGGCAGAGGGCATATCGCCCTGCATCAGATACCATTCTCCCAGATATTCATGGGCGCCTTTGTGGTTGGGATTGATGGTCAGGGCGCGTTCATAGGCATCCCAGGCATTACCGCTGTCACCAATGTTCCGATAGCTAAAGCCCAGCATGTTCCAGGCATCGGCATTCTTGGGGTCATCGGCGACAACCTTTTTCAGAACCTCGATCGCCTCGCTGTACTGACCATCCATGGCCTTCTTATAGCCCATATCATAGGTCATTTCACCGTCGTTCGAGGAGGAATTGCCAAAGCCCATGGCCAGGGCAGATACTGGCAGAAAAAGCGCGATCAGCGCGATTGCCAAGAAATGTCGCATTAAGAATCTCCTAATTCACCTATCGGTGGATGACATCATCCACCGGTCCGTCCCGCCCACAGACTATACGCTCACATGTGGTAGGGCGATCAGATTTCAAACAATTCGTCTAATATCTCAATCAATTTGCCGTTATGAATCAGGTGTATCGGTGTCCAGGGCCAGGTCCCCCTGGCCGTCGCGGATGGCCGTCAGGCGACGGGACATGAATTCGAATACATCCAGATAGGTTCCCCCCTTTGGCTTTCGCAGGCATTCCAGGGTGGGATACCAGGCACTATGGGTCGGGTGCCATCCAAACCGCCAATCCCCGCCTTCCGGCAGCACCACCCAGCAGGGGCGTGCCAGGGCGCCGGCCAGATGCGCAATGGCAGTATTGGCGGTGATGATCAGGGCGCATTCCTGCATCACAACGGCTGTATCGATAAAAGCCCCGTCGCCCTCATCCATTTCTTCGCTGGGATCATAGATCGGGAAGGGGACGGCATCGATTTCCCGCCGACCTTCGCCCTTTTGCAGGCTGATCAATCGAATGCCGGGAACCTGCGCCAGGGGGGCGAAATCCGCCAGGGGAATGCTGCGGCGCTGGGTGTCAAACAAGGGTTCCCCGCCATGCCAGGCAATGCCAATCTTTGGTCCCGGTCCCAGACGCTCCCGCCAGGCGGCGAACAGGCTGGGATCCGGACGCAGATAGGGGACCTCATCGGGGATTGAATCGGCATCGATTTTCATCAATCTGGGCAGGGACAGCAGCGGTGCCCAGCAATCCGCCTGAGGCAGGGGATCGCCCTGGGCTATGACGTCCGATACCCGATGGCTGGCCCGCAGAATGGGAACCAGTGCCGGCGGGGCCTCTACAATCACACGACCGCCGGTGATCAATCCGGCCAATCGAAAGAATTGCAGGCATTCACTCATCCCCTGTTCACAGCGTACCAGCAATTTGCGCCCCGCCAGAGGATCGCCGGTCCAGGGGGGCAATCCGGGGTTAAGATTTGGCAATGCACCGGTTTTCCAGCGCCAATCATATTCTCGAAAACCTTTGGCGATTTTTCCGTCACACAGTAGGGTAATGGCATGCTGAACATGAGCCTGGGCCACTTCCGGTCTGGATAAGGCACAGTCAATCGCCCGGTCCAAGCTGCGCAATGATCCGGCGGTATCGCCTTCCTGGCGTTGGATCTGGCCCAACAGCGTCAGCGCCGGCGCGAAGGGCGTGCGCGCGGCAGCAGCAGCCTCCAATGCGGCCCTGGCCAGCATCTTCTCCCCTTGGCGGGCCTGCAATGTCGCCAACAGGGTCAGCGGCACGGCATCGCCGGGCATCAAGGCAATGGCGTTCTCTGTGATTTCAATCGCTTCGTCGATCCGATTCCAATCTGCCAGGGTCTCTGCCAGGGCGATCATGATCTCCGGCGCGTCGGGATGGCGTTCCAACGCCGTGCGCAAAACCGCTTCTGCCTCCGCCACCCGTCCCAGGCGGCGCAAGGTCACGCCCAATTGATGCAGGGCGGGGCGATAATCCGGTTGCGCCAACAAAACAGCCCGGAACGCGACAACAGAATCCTCCAAACGCCGCCGATCCGAAGACGTCGTGGCAGAAGAAAACAATTTCAGCAGCGCCGAATTGGTCAAGGCGGAGTCAGTCATCGCTCAGACAGGTCTCACACAAGGTTGTTTCCTAGTGTTAGAACAGACTCGCCGATAGGAGAAGAGTGTTGAAATAGATAACATCTATCTCGGTACTGATTTCTATAACTGCAAACAGCGCCAAACTACAAAGCTAAAGGCAGGTTACTGAGTGTGGCACGAGTTACAGCAATAGTAACACCCATTAGATTGTCGATATGTTTGTTTGGCTTTTGCAACAGCGGTCGAGCAATTGCTGTGTTCGCCTAATGACAATCTATTCGCTGGATCTGGCATAAAACTGCAGCCAGTAGTGTGAACTTCGTGATCACCATTATTTTGTGCGTTTTTATTCACATAATAAAAAGCCATATGATGTCTCCTTTGACTTAGGGGACATTTTATTTAGACCAAAACACAGAATAAATCCAAACACTTATAAAGATTAAACGATCTGTTCCAATCATCCTTAGGGGCCAATTTATTGGGCGTTACACTCCAAAGAAGGTGATTGTCCTAATCCTGAAGCTCCGGCAAATCCTTGTATTGATCCAGGGCTTCTGGGTTTGCCAGGGCCTCCTGATTCTTGATGGCGCGGCCATGGACGACATCGCGGACGGCCAGCTCGGTGATCTTGCCGGACCTTGTGCGGGGAATATCCGTGACCGCGATGACCTTTGCCGGGACATGGCGCGGGGTGCAATTGGTGCGGATGCGCTTCTTGATCGCGGTGATCAGATCATCGGTCAGGTTTTGACCGTCCTTCATGCGCACGAACAGGACAACGCGGGTATCATTGTCCCAACTCTGTCCGATCACGATGGATTCCAGCACGTCCGGGAAGGATTCGACCTGGCGATAGATTTCTGCCGTGCCGATCCGCACGCCACCGGGATTGAGCGTCGCATCGGACCGACCATAGACGGTAAAACCGTGATGTTCCGATTGCGCAATGAAATCGCCATGGGTCCAGATGTTCGGATATTTCTCAAAATAGGCGGCGTGATACCGCTCGCCAGTGTCATCGCCCCAGAATCCGACGGGCATGCAGGGGAAGGGCTTCACACAGACCAATTCGCCCTGCTCACCCGTCGCGGCAGGTTTGCCCTCATCATCATAGACTTGCACGGCCATACCCAGGCCCGGGGACTGGATTTCACCGCGCCAGACGGGCTTCACCGGATTGCCCAGCATAAAGCAGCTGACGATATCGGTCCCGCCGGAGATGGAACTCAACTGAACATCCGCCTTCACATCCCGATAGACATAGTCAAAGCTTTCCGGCACCAGCGGTGACCCGGTGGAGCACATCACCCGCATGGAAGACAGATCGTGCGTCTCGCGGGGCTTCAATTCTGCCTTGGCGCAGGCATCGATCCATTTTGCAGAGGTGCCGAAGATCGTCCACTTTTCCTCAGCGGCAAAATCGAACAGAACATTGCCGCTGGGATAGAAGGGGGAGCCATCATAGAGCTCTAATGTCGAGCCACAGGCCAGACCGGCGACAAGCCAGTTCCACATCATCCAGCCGCAGGTGGTGAAATAGAAAGTGCGGTCCTTAGGGCCTGCATCACAATGCAGCAGATGTTCTTTCCATTGGTTCAACAGCGTGCCACCCGCCCCATGGGTGATGCATTTCGGCTTCCCGGTCGTGCCGCTGGAATACATGATATACAGCGGGATGTTGAAGTCGAAGCGGGGGAAGTTGATTTCTTCTGCCGGGAAATCAGCGATGAAATCCGCCAAAGACTGCGCATCCAGGATCATTTCGCAATCAGGTGTGTCGTGCAGCAAGGGCAGTACCACGACCTTTTTAACACTGGGCAGGTCGGTCAGGAATTCCCGAACCCGGGGCAGGCTTTCATGGCCTTTGCCATTGTAGAAATAACCATCGGCGGTAAACAGAACCTTTGGCTCAGATTGTCCAAACCGGTCCAGCACGCCCTGCAATCCAAAATCCGGGGAGCAACTGGTCCAGATCGCCCCCAGTGAGGTGGTTGCCAGCATGGCCGCAATCGTCTCTGGCATATTGGGCACAAAGCCTGCGACGCGGTCCCCCTGACTGACGCCTTGTGCGGCAAGCGCCTGACGCAGCTTTGAGACCAGATCATACAATTCGCGCCAGCTCATGCGGCGCTGTACCTTGTCCTCAGCCCGGAATACCAGCGCGTCGCTATCATCGCGGCGGGACAGCAGGTTTTCTGCGAAGTTAATCTTTGCATCGGGGAAGAATTTCGCGCCCGGCATCTTGTCGCCATCGACCAGAATGCGGCTGCCCTTGGTTTCCGCCTTCACGCCTGCGAAATCCCAGAAACTGTCCCAGAATTTCTCAACCTCTGTCACTGACCATTGCCACAGCGCATCGTAATCCGGCAGATCAACAGACCAACGCGCCGCACAGGCCTCGCGGAATTTGGTCATGTTGCTGTCAGCGATCGCCTTGGGGGTGGGTGTCCACAGTGGCTCAGTCATTCCTGGCAACTCCCTCTATTCTTGGATTTCTCTGAAATTGGGGATAGCACGAAGCGGAAAGGTCGCCAAGACGCAGCAGCGTTAGAGCTTGCCGCCCTGGACCCCGGATCAATAAACCAGCGCCTTACCCTGAGGAGCGCAGCGTCTCGAAGGGTGTGCCCGCTGAAAGCACCGCCCTTGCATCCCCTCCTTCGAGACGCGGCGTTGCGGCTCCTCAGGATGAGAATGGTGTTGGCTGCTAAGGGTGGAACATCTAAATCGCTGCCTGCCGCCCTGGACCCCGGATCAGGGTCCGGGGTGACGAAAAATGCGAGTATCGGCCCCTCAGCGTCCTTACCCCTTCTTTGCGCCCTTTGCGGTTAACTTCAAAAAGAGGGGACTTCACACCACCCTCGTCATACCCGCGCAGGCGGGTATCCAGGGCCACACGTACCAATCGCGCCTGCCGCCCTGGACTCCGGATCAATAAACCAGCGCCTCACCCTGAGGAGCGCAGCGTCTCGAAGGGTGTGCCCGCTGAAAGCACCGCCCTTACATCCCCTCCTTCGAGACGCGGCGTTGCCGCTCCTCAGGATGAGAATGGTGTTGGCTGTTAAGGGTGGAACATCTAAATCGCTGCCTGCCGCCCTGGACCCCGGATCAGGTCCGGGGTGACGATTTTTATGCGGCTGCGCGTTCCTAAACCCAATCGCGCAATTGGGCGATCAGGGGGATGTCGGCAGGCGGCATGGGATAATCGCCCAGGCGCTGCGGACGAACCCATGCCAGTTCCTGGCCTTCGCGGCCTTGGGGTGTGCCCTGCCAGACGCGACAGACATAGAGTGGCATCAGTAAATGGAAGTCTTCATAGGCGTGACTGGCAAAGCCGATTGGGGCCAGGCAGCTAGCCCGTGTATCAATGCCTAATTCTTCCTGCAATTCCCGGATTAAGGCACGCTCAGGCGTTTCTCCAGGATCAACCTTGCCACCCGGAAATTCCCAAAGGCCCGCCAGCTTTTTACCCTCCGGCCGTTTGGACAGCAGAATGCGACCGTCCTTGTCCAGCAGGGCAACTGCGACCACCAGCAGGGTTTTCACATCCCGCTGTGCCTCTGCAAGCCCCCCACTGGCATCCCAACATCCACTCATCAGAATTGGCTAGCTTCGGTAATCGGCATTGATGTCGATATAGCCATGGGTCAGGTCACAGGTCCAGACTCGGGCCTTGCCGCGTCCGACACCAACATCGACTTCGATATCAATCTCCCGGCCCTTCAGATGGGCGGTGACGGGGGCTTCATCATAGCCCTGCACGCCTTCCCCCTGTTCCGCAATGACGGTGCCGCCCATGGCGACCGTCAGGCGGTCACGGTCGGCGCGCTCTCCTGCCTTGCCAACGGCCATGACGATGCGGCCCCAATTGGCGTCTTCGCCCGCAATCGCGGTCTTTACCAGCGGAGAATTGGCAATCGACAGGCCGATCTTTCGGGCTGCCGCGTCAGAAGCCGCCCCTGTCACATCGATGGTGACAAATTTCGATGCACCCTCACCATCCTTCACAACGTGATGGGCCAATTGTGTCAGCACATCCAGCAAGGCCGCCCGGAAGCCTTTCAGCGCTTTGTCCGATGCCTTTTTGGGCGCTGTGTTTCCAGCTTTACCAGTAGCGGCCAATAACAGCGTATCGCTGGTCGAGGTATCGCCATCAACGGTGATGCAATTGAAGGTCTTGTCGGTTGCCTTGCGCAACAGCTTTTGCAGTACGGCGTGGGGGATGTTTGCATCGGTAAAGACGAAAGCCAGCATGGTCGCCATGTCCGGTGCGATCATGCCGGACCCTTTGGCAAAGCCTGCAATAGTGACCTCAACGCCACCAATCTCACAGGTCGCCGATGCGCCTTTCGGAAATGTGTCCGTCGTCATAATGGCGCGCGCAGCAGTCGGCCAGCCAGTGGGTTTCAGATTGGCATGCAGCCTGGGTACAGCCTTTGAAATCCGGTCGGTGGGCAGTTTCTGGCCAATCACGCCGGTTGAGGCAACCAAGACCTCTTTCTTTTTGCACCCGACGGCGGCGGCGGCGACTTCCGCCATTGCCTCGGTCCCTTCCATGCCCGCCTTGCCGGTGAAGGCATTGGCGTTGCCAGCATTCACCAGCATGGCTCGGGCAGCACCCTTCTTCAGGACCTGGGCACACCAATCAACCGCAGAAGACCGGGTCAGCGAGGTGGTCAACACCCCTGCTACTGTGGTGCCCGGATCCAGTTCCGCCATGAACAAATCCGGGCGACCTTTGTATTTCACCCCGGCGGCAATGCCCCCCAGGCGAACCCCCGCTACTTCCGGAAGGGTCGTGAAACTCTTGGGAGCGAACGGGGATTTGGTCGTTGCCATGGCGGTGCCTTCTGCTGGTTGAAGTCAGTTTTTTATTGGGCGGCCGGCATCGGATTGCCGTCCATATCAAAGCGCTCAACAGTGGCCCCTTTAATGGCCTCCTGAATGATACCCCGAACTTTGGATTCCGCCAATTGTTCCCGAATGCGGGGTGCGACTTCTTCAAAACTGGGCGGTTGGATATCGCGTTTGCCTTTGACCAGGATGACGTGCCAGCCGAACTGGGTCTTTACCGGTTCTGCCGTGAATGTGTTGGGTTCCAGCGAAAAGGCTGCATCTTCAAAGGGTTTCACATACTGTCCCTTACGACTCCAGCCATAGCTGCCGCCATTGCTGGCAGAGCCAGGATCCTGGGACCGTTCTTTGGCCAGTTCAGCGAAATCCTTACCATCTGTGATCTCCTTGATGATCTCTTTCGCTTCGTCTTCTGTTTCAACCAGAATGTGACTGACATCAACTTCCTGGCCCGGCGCCTGTTGTGCGACCAGCGCGTCATAGCGGGCGCGAACTTCGGCATCATCGACCTGCTTTTCCGCTTCCTTGATGACATAGTAATTATACAGCAATTCGTTTTCGACCTGCTTCAGGCGCGCCTGAAGTTCCGGGTCGTCCTGCACCCCGGCGGCACGGGCCTTGTCGGCAATGACGTGTCGGCCGATCACTTCTTCCAGCAGCAACGGATAGATCCCCTGCATGCCAGCCCCTTGCACTTCCTTGGGCAAATCCTGAAAGAAATTGACCAATTCCGATTGCTTGATTTCGGTGCCATTCACGATGGCGACGGTCTTATCATCGGATTGCGCCAATGTGGGCGCGGACGCCGCACAGGTAAGGCCGCCGATCAGTACAGCAATGGAAAGTGTCGAACGAAGGGCGTTAATAGAAAACGGCATGGTATCCTCATCTAAAGTGTCGCAGGGCAATGTTTCAGGACGGCTTTGCGACCTGATTTCGGGCGCACGAAACCATGGATAGCCGGGGATCACAAGCAGAACTGACGGACACTTGCGGCAAGGGTACGTTGACAGAGCGGCGTTGGACCCTTATCTCCAATCGCAGTGTCATCGGGCCTGAAAACCCGATTGTCTTTGTGTCTTCACGCCCAGGGTTCTTCTGGCAAAAACTTGAAAGTGACGTCTTTCATGCTCGGCGGCTTGCTTAAAAGCGTATTTGGGTCTGCGAATGACCGGACTGTTCGGATTTTGCGCAAACGCGCTGAGGCGATCGGGGCCCTGGAAGAGGGGTTCAAGGCGCTGGATGATGCTGCCCTGCAGGCCAAAACGGCAGAGTTTCGCAAGCGCCTGGCAGAGGGTGAAACCGAAGACGACATTCTGAATGAAGCCTTCGCAACGGTTCGCGAGGCCGCCAGACGCGTTCTGGGCATGCGGCATTTTGACGTGCAGCTGATCGGCGGGATGGTCCTGCACCAGGGCAAGATTGCGGAAATGAAAACCGGTGAAGGCAAGACCCTGGTCGCGACGCTGCCGGTATATCTGAACGCCCTGTCAGGCAAGGGTGTGCATGTCGTCACGGTGAATGATTATCTGGCCCGTCGTGACTCTGTCTGGATGGGTAAGATTTACGAATTTCTGGGCCTGACAGTCGGGGTAGTGGTGCCGGGTATCGACGAACACGCGCGCCAGCATGCCTATCGCTGTGACATCACCCATGCGACCAATAATGAGCTTGGCTTTGATTATCTGCGCGACAATCTGAAATTCCGATTGGAGCAGATGGCCCAGCGCGAACCCAATTTCGCGATCATTGATGAGGTCGACTCGATCCTGATCGATGAGGCCCGCACCCCCTTGATCATTTCGGGCCCGACCGATGATTCATCGACCATGTATATGACGGTCGATGCCTTGATCCCGCATCTGACCCAGGATGATTACGAAAAGGATGAAAAACAGCGCGCCGTGACCCTGACCGATCAGGGGACGGAACATATCGAAGCGCTGTTGCGGGAAAAGACGGACCTGTTGGGGGAAGGCGGTCTGTATGACGTGCAGAACGTCACCGTCGTCCATCATGTGAATCAGGCCCTGCGCGCCCATAAACTGTTTACCAAGGATATCGATTACATCGTCAAGGACAATAAGGTGATCATCATTGATGAATTCACCGGTCGGATGATGGAAGGGCGGCGCTATTCCGAAGGGCTGCACCAGGCCTTGGAGGCCAAGGAAAATGTGGCAATCCAGATGGAAAACCAGACCCTGGCGTCTATCACATTCCAGAATTACTTCCGCATGTATCCCAAACTGGCAGGCATGACCGGGACAGCCCTGACAGAAGCGGGTGAATTTTCCGAGATTTACAGCTTGGATGTGGTGGATGTACCGACCAATAAGCCCATGGCGCGCAAGGACAATGATGACGAGGTGTATCGCACCTCTGCGGAGCGCGACACGGCGGTGATCGAACAGATCGTTGCGTGCAATAAGAAAAAGCAGCCGGTTCTGGTCGGCACGGTTTCAATCGAGAAATCAGAAGACCTTTCCCGTCAGTTGAAGAAACGCGGGATCAAACATCAGATCCTGAATGCCCGTCATCATGAAAGCGAAGCCTTTATTATCGGTGAGGCCGGTGTGCCGGGTGCGGTGACCATCGCCACCAATATGGCCGGTCGTGGAACGGATATTCAATTGGGCGGCAATATGGAATTGCGGGTCCAGCGCGAATTGGACGGCATTGAGGACGAGGCGCTGATCGCCCAGAAGAAACAGGAAATCCTCGACGATATCGCGACCAAGAATAAGGAAGTCCTGGCAGCAGGCGGTCTTTTCGTTCTGGGAACAGAGCGTCATGAAAGCCGCCGCATCGACAATCAGTTGCGTGGTCGCGCCGGACGCCAGGGGGATCCAGGGGAATCGAAATTCTTCGTCAGTCTGGAAGACGACCTGATGCGGATCTTCGGGTCGGAACGGATGGATGGTGTTCTGCGCAAACTGGGTCTGGAAGAGGGAGAGGCGATTGTCCATCCCTGGGTCAACAAGGCGCTGGAAAAGGCCCAGTCCAAGGTTGAGGCGCGCAACTTTGAAATCCGCAAGCAATTGCTGAAATACGATGATGTGATGAACGATCAGCGCAAGGTGATCTTCGAACAACGCAAAGACCTGATGCGGGACGAGGACGTCAATGAAACGATCCGCGACATGCGGGCCGAAACCATTGACGATGTTGTCAATCGCTGCGTGCCGGAAAAGGTATTGCCGGAAGAATGGGCACTGGAATCCCTGCATGAAGAATGCCGCCGCCTGTTTGCCCTGGATCTGCCAATTGCGGAATGGGCGAAAGAAGAAGGCGTCGGTCATACAGAATTCCGGGACCGGATCACATCCGCCGTGGAACGCAAAATGGCCGAAAAGGCCTCAAAATATGGCCCCGACGTGATGCGCATTGCGGAACGCAGCCTGTTGCTGCAACTGTTGGACAATGCCTGGAAGGACCATCTGCTGCAGTTGGATCATCTGCGCCAGGGGATCGGTCTACGCGCCTTTGCGCAGCGGGACCCGCTGAATGAATATAAAAGCGAAGCCTTTGCCCTGTTTGAATCGCTCTTGGTTGGTTTGCGCAGCCAGGTGACCCAGGTGCTGTCGCATGTTGAACTGCGCACCAATGTCGAAGAGGCGATGGAAAAGCAGCGGGAAACAGAGTCCCAGCAGGCCATAAAACCAGCCGCAGATGAAGACATTGCGCAGTTGAAGAGCCGCAGCCTGTCAAACCCTGGCCCGTCCCAGTCTGACAAGCCATTGACTGCAGAAACGGCGCCGAAAGGCTATGTCCTGCATGAAGCGACCGGGCGCTATGTGCATCCGGGCGATCCCAGCACATGGGGTAAGATTCCGCGCAATGCGCCTTGTCCCTGTCAATCAGGCAAGAAATACAAACAATGCCACGGTAAGGCCTGATGGGTGGGGCGGCGACCAAAATTGCCGCACTGACCCAGGATGCCCTTGCGGCCTATCAGGCCGGTGATCTGGAGCGCGCGGAAACGCTGTTTAAGAAAGCGGCAAGTGCACCGTCCGCACCGCCCCAAACAGCCTATAATTTTGCGGTTTTCCTGCGCCGAGAAGGGCGTGGAAAGGACGCGCTCTATTGGCTGGACCGATGTCTTAGGTCCGCACCGGATCATCGTAATGCGCAAATTGAGCGGGGTCTGGCTCTGATCGATCTAGGGCAATTGCAACAAGCAGGCGATTGTCTTCAGGCCTTTCCGGACGATCCAGATGCCTTGCGCGGCGTTTCTGTTGCCATGTTCAAGCTTGGATATTGGGAGAAGGCTGCAGAGGCGGTCCAGGGACTGGCTGTTCAGGCCAGCGCAGAGGATCGTTTGCTTCTGATCCGAGCATTGACAGAACTGGGGCGTCTGGACGAAGCAGAGGCGGCAGGGGCTGCCCTGAAGGCAGAGCGGGCAGAGTTAAGAGCGGACGTATCCAAAGCCCTCACCCGCCGCTCAAAAGGGCGGTTTAGCCTTATCGAATCTTCTGCACTGGTGTGATGCTTTTTGGTCTTATCTAGGATCAGTGGTCCGATGCGCGGTGGTTCTTTCGATACCCGCCGCGCGCCTGGCCGATCAGATCCAGGGTTTCTTCAACCTGATCGGCATATGGCCCTTCCAGCGTTTCGAAATGCGCGGTCATAGCGCGGGGCACGGGCCAAAGCTGGGCGACAGGGGTGCCTTTTGGTAGGGTCCCGGTCCAATCCCGATCCTGCCACAGGGCCGGGAAATGCACGAAGCCAGTATTGAAGGCGTCGCAATCGACCAATCCGGTTAAGGTCTGGAAGGGCAGGTCCAGTCGATTGACCGGATGCGTAAACAGCACCGACCAGCCTTTTGGTACCTCAACCGTCCAGGCAGAGTTGAATTTCAGAGCGGCCATCCCCGGCTCAGCAAAGGGTACCCCATCCAACTGGGCGGAGGGATGCCAGGAGAGCGGCGCACGGGTCAATCGATCCAGGCGGCTGACCGGCAGGTCCCAATCCCAGGAAAAGGTGAGCCCGTCCTGCACCGTGACATCACACAGCAGGGGCATCATCCAGCCACCGCCCATCGCATCCAGAAAGGGCGGGCATTGCTTCACCGTCCGCACGTCCTGACCCAGCAGCGCGCTGTGGGCCTCAGATGGCATGGTTTTCAGCCAGTCGGGCAACCCCTGCCGCCCTGAAATGGGTCGGGGCAGCACGTCCTGCCATTCAGGCGGGCAACGGAAGGTGATGTCGATGCTCACAGCGGGTCTGTTTATCCCAAGGCGGCGCGGCGTTGTTTTTCCCGTTCTTTCTGGATCGTATAGAGCGTCGCGGCGATGACGGTCAGGACCACGAAAAGAACCCCGATCACATTGATAACCGGTGACAGGCCAAAACGAAAGCGCGAGCCTATCTCTGTTACCAATGTCCAGTCTCCGCCAATGGCGAATATGGTCGTGTTATAGTTTTCAATCGATTGCAGAAAGCCAATAACAGCCCCGGTAATCAGGGTGGGGGCCAGAAAAGGGACGGTGATCCGACGGAACATGAAAAAGCTGGATGCGCCCAGATCCAGGGCTGCTTCCTCCAGAACCCGATCCTGGCGTTGCAGCCGGGCCATGAACAGCAGCATGGAATAGGAGGCGATAAAGCTGGTCTGCGCCAGGACCGTCAGGAACAATCCGCCTGGCACATCGACCCGCCCCCAGAAGATCAGGGTGGAAATCCCCAGAATAATGCCGGGAATCAGCAGCGGAGAGACCAACACCGCATACAGCACATTGGTATAGCGGCTTTGCAGGCGTGTCAGGATCAGCGCCCCTGACAGGCCCAGCGGCAGGGACAGCCCCACAACGCCCACGGCGACCAGCACAGAATTCACGATCCCTTGCAGAATGCGATCATCCTGCGCCAATTCTCCGAACCAGTGCAGGGTCCAGCCGCGCCATTGCGTCACAGACGGATATTCATAGGAATTAAAGGCGGCCAGTGACATCACCAAAAGCGGGGCAAAGAGATAGACAAAGAACACCCCGATATAAATTTTCAAAATCAGGCCCGACAGTCCGGGTCCATTGGATTGCGTGCTCATCCCATCGTCCCCTATTTCGAAATGTCGCGAATGCCGACCTTGAACACCTTCATCATGATCAGGATGAAGGCGAGGCAGACAAGAACCAGACTGAACGCATAGGCTGCGCCCACATTCCAGTTCTGGGTTTCGAAGAATTGTCGATAGATCAATTGCGAGAACCAGTCGCCCGATTTCCCCCGCGTCATGATCTGCGGCACGGAATAGGAGCCAACAGACAGCATGAAGGTCATGATGCACCCTACGGCGATACCGGGCTTGGCATGGGGCAGAACCACCCGCCAATGGGTCAGGAACACCGACCCGCCCAGATCCTGCGCCGCCTCTAACTGGTTTTTATCCAACGTATCGACGGTGTTGTAGATCGGGAAAATCATAAACAGGACATAGGCATAAATCAGGGCGACAAAGACAGAGCCTGGATATTCCAGGAATGGGACCCAGGTCTTGTCGGCAAAACTGACAACCCCCATCCAGGCCAGCAGGCTGTTGATCACCCCCTGATAATCCAGGATCATCAGCCAGGCATAAACCCGCAGCAATTCGTTGATCGCATAGGGAATAATCAGCCCCAGCATCAACAGCGCGGCGCGCTGGGGGGTCGCCAGCTTGGCGATGGTAAAGGCAACTGGATAACAGACCGCAAAGGCCAGAACTGTGACTGCCAGGGCATAGACAATGCTTTTCACGAAGATTGAGAAATGCAGGGAGGACATGCGGGTATAATTTTGCAACCCATACTCTCTGGGCGGATCGGTTTCCTGAGACTCCAGCGTTGAGATTTCTTCTTTCAGGGCGTCAATCTTCGCCTGGACGGCGGGTTTGGTATCGCCGGTGGCCTGTTGGACATCATATTCCAGCAGACCCAGATCAGAATAGGCGCGGTCGATCTTCATACCCAACTGGTCGTCTTTGTCGATCGACCACAGCGATTGGTCCAGCATGAAGGCCTGCGGCAGGATAATCAGCAGCAACAGCCAGAACGCCGTTAGGGTTATGAAAATGCCGGTCAGACCCTTCCCGTAGCTGCGGATCAGGCTATTCATCGCTCAATTCCCCCGATCGCATGACGATGGCGTCCGATGCGTTGAACCCGATCTTCGCGCGGCCTTCCAGCTCTTTGTGCTGACCCAGATTGGCTTCATGGACGATGATGGAGCCTGTGTTGGTCTTAAAAAACAGATTGACGAAGGCACCTTCCAGATCGCGGCGCTCAAAATCCACGTCGAAGGTATTGTCCAGGGCCGCTCCGTTCAGCAGTTTTGTGCGCTCTGGCCTGACGAATACCATGGCCTTGTCGCCAACAGTTGCCTTGTCCTGATTGATACCGCGAATTGCACCCTGCTGGGTTTCAACGACGGCATATCCGTCTTGGAGGTCCGAAATCTTGCCCTCAAGGACGTTGTTTTCGCCAACGAAGGTCGCCACGAAGGGCGTCCGGGGATGGGCGTAGAGATTATCGACGGTATCAACCTGTTCCACCACTCCGGCCTTCATCACCGCAATCCGGTCGGACATGGTTAGGGCTTCGCCTTGATCATGGGTAATGAAGATGAAGGTAACGCCGGTTTTGCGCTGAATTTCCTTCAATTCGGCGCGCATATACTGGCGCAGTTTCAAATCCAGCGCTGACAATGGCTCGTCCAGCAACAGAACGGCGGGTTCCACGGCCAGGGCGCGGGCGATGGCGACGCGTTGCTTCTGGCCGCCAGATAATTCGTTGGGGGTTTTTTCTTCATGCCCCTGCAGACCAACCAGCGCCATCAGTTCATAGGCGCGGTCGCGACGCTTGGCCTTTGCAACACCCCGGGCTTCCAAACCAAAGGCAACATTCTCCCAATTGGTCATCAGGGGAAACAGGGCAAGATTCTGGAAAATCAGGGCTGTGGGGCGTTTCGCAGGCCCCAGGCCATTCATCTGTTCCCCGCCGATCAACACCCGGCCTTCGCTGGGATCAATGAACCCCGAAACCATGCGCAGGATCGTGGTCTTCCCACATCCTGATGGCCCTAGAATAGAAAAAAACTCACCGGCTTCGATTGTTAAATTGGTTTGCTGGACGGCTGTGAAGCTTCCAAAACGCATCACAACATCTTCCAGACGAACATCTTTCCCGCGCATAAAAGCCCCCAATTCTGAAAAAGTAACGAAAGAAAGTGGGGTCCAGGCGTTAAAATATCGCCCGGACCCCGAATAGGACGCGTTAGGAGTTGGTGATCTTCTCTACATATTCCTGACGCAGGGATGCGAAGTATGGGGTGTCAGCCTGCCACCACCACAGATTTGCCAGGGCGGCATCTGTGTAAACTTCGTTGAATTGCTTCTGGTATTCATCACCGGCAAAGTCCGCAGCACTTTTCACAGCAGAATTATACCCGGTGTTCATGGCGAACATGCCGGCCATTTCCGGCTCCAGCATGGCGTTGATGAAGGCATAGGCCTGGTCCGTATTGGCTGCGCCGGAGGTCACGCCCATGGAATCCATCCAGGTGATGCCGCCTTCTTTCGGCATGCGGTATTTCCATTTTGCATCTTCACGGTTCAGCAACAGGCCGGTCGTATCCCAGGTCTGACCGATCAAGGCGCCGGAATCGGTGAAGGCAGAGGTTGCTTCGGTGGCATTGTTCCAGAACGCGGCGATGTTTTCCTTATGCGCCAGGATGAATTTGGTGCAGGCATCCCAAACGCGGCGGGCATCTTCTTCAGATTTATAGATGTCCATGGCGCGGTTGGACGGGACTTCACCGGTTGCGTCCAAATAGATCGCAACGCCCATGATCACGGATTTCTGACGGAAGGCGGATGCACCTTTTGCTTCAGGAACCCACAGGGAGCCGAAGGAAACTTCGGCATCGCTCATCGGCATCTTTTCGGAATTGAAGGTAATGGCTTCCGTGCCCCAGTCGAAGGGCAGCAGATAGCGCTTGCCGCGATAGGTGGCACCCAGATTGAAGGAGTCACGGACCATCGACGGGATGATGTTGTCCATCTTGACCTTGCTTTCATCCAGCGGAGCCAACAGGCTGTCTGGATAATAGTTCGGGCCGTTGGTGATGGACGGGAAGATCACGTCAAACCCTTTGCCACCGGCGGCGCGCAGCTTGTTTTCGGCTTCGTCGTTGGAGCCATAGGTCGACAGGTTCACTTTGATACCGGTGTCGCCTTCGAATTTCTGGATCATGTTTTCTTTGATATAGTCACCCCAGGCATAGACATCGACCTGCCCGGAGGAGGCCAGGGCGTCATGGGCGCGCAGGATGGCAGGCGCAGCAATCGCCACGGCGGTCGCGGCGGCAGAGCTTTTCAGCAGGGAACGGCGAGTCACGGACATAGAGTCATTCCTTCTTTCGGTCATTTTTGAAATGTGTAAAGAGCGGTCGTACCGGCATGGTTGACCGATGCGAACTGGCATACCCGCAATGCTTGACGATCTGGTGAAGGTGCTGTTTCCGTTGCATGACGAAACCATGGACTTCTGGTGACCGGCGTATGACGGTTTCGCGATGCAGCAAGGGGCATGCCGCAAGTGCTTTTCGGGGTTTGCTTTTTGGATGTATTCTCTGTTCTCAAATCGGATGATGGGCCATGGCGATAAAATCTTTCGCAAAAATTCATAAACGCGCAGCCGAACGGAAGGGAGGAGAGGAAGCTCTGGCCCGCTTGGTTTCCCGCGCCCCGGATCCGTCTGAATTGAAAATGCTGGGTGATGACCGCATCCTGGCCGCGATGGCGAAATGTATCTTTCGGTCGGGCTTTGTCTGGCGGATTATCGATCATAAATGGCCGGGATTTGAAGCGGCGTTTTTGGAGTTTCAGCCGGGTCCTCTATGCTTTCAGCCCGATGAATTCTGGCATGATCTGGCCAGTGACACCCGCATCGTGCGCCACGCGCAAAAGATCAGGGCGGTTCATGCCAACGCCCTGTTTGTACAGGACATTGCTGCGGAACATGGCAGTTTTGGCGCATTCCTGGCGGCCTGGCCTCAGGAGGATCAGGTTGGTCTGATGGCGTTCCTGTCAAAGCGGGGATCCCGCCTGGGGGGTGCCACTGGACAGTACCTCTTGCGCATGGTCGGTTGGGACGCTTTTGTGTTATCTCGCGATGTTGTGGCGGCGATCCGGGAGGCGGGTATTGATGTTGCCGATATGCCGACATCCAAAGGCGATTTGGCAAAAATTCAGGCGCAATTTAACATCTGGCGCAAGCAATCCGGCCTCAGTGGCGTGCAAATGTCGCGCATTCTGGCCCTGTCCATTGGTGAAAATTACGATCAGACTGTTTCCCAGGAGGCCGATTAACCCTGTGTCGCGCAGTATTATATAGAGATAACGAAACAACGACGATGGAGTGGCGCGATGTATATCGGGAAGGTGCTAAAAGGACTGGAAACATCCGATGGTGACGGCGTGCGCCTGACCCGTATGATCGGGACACAGCAATGCGACATGATCGATCCTTTTTTGATGCTGGACCGCTTCGACAATAATGATCCCAACGCCTATGTCGGCGGGTTCCCGGATCATCCCCATCGTGGCTTCGAAACTGTGACCGTTATGCTGGATGGCCGCTTACGCCATCAGGATTCAACAGGCGGTGCGGGAATCATCGGCCCGGGCGATGTGCAATGGATGACTGCCGGGCGTGGTATCATCCATTCAGAAATGCCTGAACAGATCGAAGGCCGGATGCGCGGCTTTCAACTATGGGTCAATCTGCCTGCTGCCGATAAGATGACACCGGCAGGCTATCAGGATCTGACCGCGGACAAGATTCCAACGGTGGAAGGTGACGATTTGTCCGTACATGTCATTGCGGGCACGTATCGAGATGTAACCGGCCCGGCCAAAACAGCAACCGCGATCCGCCTGTTGCGCATTAATGCTCAACCGGGCGCAAAGATGTCAATTGACACGCCACCGGGCCGGAATGCTTTCTTCTGTGTCTATGAAGGCCAAGTCACCGGCCCGTCTGATCAGGGCAAGGACAGTGCTGTCATCGCACCGTCCCTGGCGCAACTGGGCGGCAGCGGCACTGTGGATGTCACCGCAGGCCCCGACGGTGCCGCCCTGTTCTATGGCGAAGGCACGCCGATCAACGAACCCGTCGCCCGCTATGGCCCGTTTGTCATGAACACCCGCGATGAACTGATCCAAGCCGTGGAAGACTTTCAGAATGGACGGCTGGCGGGTTAAGAAAACATCGAAATCTTTCACTTGAAATCCACTGTATGGACAGGCCCCCGCTGCTGGTTTAGAACCGACCTCGCACAAAATACCCGATTGCGGGCCGTGGGGGGTCACGGAACAGTTAAGGTCTGATACCCATGCAACAGTTAAATTCCTATCGCACCGGTCCGGATGAAAGCGGGCGTTTTGGTCTTTATGGCGGGCGCTTCGTCGCGGAGACCTTGATGCCGCTGATCCTTCAGGTCCAGCAAGCCTATGAAGATGCCAAGGCGGATCCAAGCTTTCAGGCGGAAATCGACTATTATGCAAAGCATTATGTCGGTCGGCCCAGCCCGCTGTATTTTGCCAAGCGCATGACCGAGCATCTGGGCGGCGCGAAAATCTATTTCAAGCGCGATGAGCTGAACCATACCGGCAGCCACAAGATTAACAATGTCATGGGCCAGATCCTGCTGGCGCGCCGCATGGGTAAGACCCGCATCATTGCCGAAACCGGCGCGGGTCAGCACGGTGTTGCGACCGCAACGGCCTGTGCGCTGTTTGATATGCCCTGCAAGGTTTATATGGGGTCTGTTGATGTGGCCCGCCAATCCCCCAATGTCTTTCGCATGAAGCTGCTGGGTGCCGAGGTCGAGGCGGTGGAAAGCGGATCGAAGACCTTGAAGGATGCCTTGAACGAAGCGATGCGCGATTGGGTCGCGAATGTCGAAGATACGTTCTACATCATCGGGACGGTGGCCGGACCCCATCCTTATCCCGCCATGGTGCGCGACTTCCAATCCGTGATTGGCAATGAAACCAAAGAACAGATGATGGAAGCGGAAGGCCGTCTACCCGACACTTTGGTCGCCTGTATCGGCGGCGGGTCGAATGCGATGGGCCTGTTCCATCCGTTCCTGGACGACAAATCCGTCAATATCATCGGTGTTGAAGCCGCCGGTAAGGGAATAGAGACAGGAGAGCATGCTGCCTCTTTGACCGGCGGGCGCCCAGGCGTCCTGCATGGCAACCGCATGTATCTGATCCAGGATGAGGATGGTCAGGTGGTCGAACCTTATTCGATTTCTGCCGGGCTGGATTATCCAGGCATCGGGCCGGAACATTCCTGGTTGAAGGATACAGGCCGTGTGATCTATGCGTCGGCGACTGATATGGACGCGGTTGAGGCGTTTCAGTTCTGTTGCAAGATGGAGGGGATCATCCCCGCGCTGGAGCCGTCCCACGCCCTGGCCCATGTCATGCGGATCGCGCCTGACCTGCCAAAAGATCATATCATCGTGATGAATTTATGCGGTCGGGGGGACAAGGACGTCACCACCATCGCCAATCTGTTAGGGGTGAAGCTGTGAGTGAGGCGGCAGTGACTGAGGCGGCAGTGGCGATTGCGCCGGATTCAGGGCGCATTGCGGCGCGATTTGCGGCGCTGAAGGCGGAAGGGCGCGGCGGACTGGTTACTTATATCACCGCAGGCGATCCGAATTACGAAACCGGGTTGGAAATTCTGCTGGGCCTGCCGGATGCAGGGGCGGATATCGTTGAAATCGGTATGCCCTTCACTGATCCCATGGCCGACGGACCGGCAATTCAGGCAGCGGGCCTGCGCGCCCTGCATAATGGTCAGACGATGAAGAAGACCCTGGCGATGGCGACCGCATTCCGGGCCAGACATCCTGAAACACCGCTGGTGCTGATGGGCTATTACAACCCGATCTATTCCTATGGCGTGGATCGGTTCCTACAGGATGCCATCGCTGCGGGGATTGATGGTTTGATCGTGGTCGATCTGCCACCGGAAGAAGATGTTGAATTGTGCATTCCAGCCCTGCAGGCCGGGGTGAATTTCATCCGACTGGCGACGCCCACGACCGATGACAAACGCCTGCCAAAGGTGCTGCAGAACACATCTGGTTTTGTCTATTACGTGTCGATCCTGGGGATCACCGGGACGAAAGAAATACAGGCCGATCCGGTGCGGGGGGCCGTCGCGCGGATCAGACGGCACACGGATCTGCCGATTGTCGTGGGCTTTGGCATTCGCAGCCCAGAGCAGGCCCGTGAAATTTCGCGGGCAGCCGATGCGGCGGTCATCGGGTCTGCGATTATCGAACAGGTTAAGGCGAATCTGGATGATCAAGGGGCTCCCTTGCCAGGGTGCGCCCAGGCCGTGCTAGACTATGTTGCCGCACTGGCCGATGGCGTGCGAAGCTAACGTTAGACCAACACAATCAGGATCAGAGGGGCTAACCGGTTCATGAACTGGCTTACCAATTGGGTGAAACCGAAGATCAAGGCACTGGTGGGTGAATCCGATGTGCCAGATAATCTATGGCATAAATGTCCAAGCTGCGGACAGATGATCTTTCATCGGGATTTGGAAAGCCATCTGCATGTCTGTCAGCATTGCGGCTATCACCTGCGCTTGCCCCTGACCAAGCGGCTGGATCATCTGTTTGATGATGCGGACTATACCCGCATCCAACTGCCTCGGGTGAAGATCGACCCGCTGAAATTCCGCGATAAAAAGCGCTATACAGACCGTTTGAAGGATGCCCAGGCGAAAACCGATGGCGGGGATGCCATCGTTGTTGCCCACGGGAAACTGCTGGGTCAGAAGGTCGTCGTTGCCGCGTTCAATTTTGATTTCATGGGCGGGTCCATGGGCATGGCGGTGGGTGAGGGCATGCTGGCTGCGGCCCGTCTGGCTGTGATGCAAAAGGCCCCGTTGATTGCGATTCCTTCCTCTGGTGGGGCGCGGATGCAGGAAGGGTTCCTGTCCTTGATGCAGCTTCCCCGCACGACCATTGCGGTGGAAGAAGTGAAAGAGGCGGGATTGCCCTATATCGTCATGTTGACCGACCCGACGACGGGCGGCGTGTCTGCCAGTTTCGCGATGCTGGGCGATATCCACATGGCGGAACCGGGCGCGCGCATCGGGTTCGCAGGGCGGCGCGTGATCGAACAGACGGTGCGGGAAACCCTGCCCGAAGGCTTCCAAACGGCGGAATATTTGCTGGATCATGGCATGGTCGATCTGGTCGTGCCGCGGTCGAAACAGCGTGAAACCCTGCATGGGCTGATCACGTTGCTGATGGCGGGGCGCACCATTGACACAGGCAATGGAAAAGCTGCGGATAAAGCGACGTCGGGCACGGGCCAGGATTTGGATATTCCAACGCCTGACGCGTCTCAGCCAACCGATCAAACAGCAAACCCGGCTGGAAAGACTGTCGCCAAGACCTGACAGGTTTCGCACCCGTTCATTTGAAAAGGCGTTGCGTTCTCCATGATCGCCCCTGAACAAACCTCTCTGTCTGATGTCGGCGCGCAGGGCAGCGACGAGATATTGTCGCGCCTGATGCAGTTGCACCCCAAGGTGATTGATTTGTCCTTGGGGCGTACCCAGGACCTACTGGATCGGTTGGGGCGCCCCCAGGACCGACTGCCACCCGTCGTGCATGTGGCGGGCACCAATGGCAAGGGATCGACCATCGCGACCTTGCGTGCCATTGCACAGGCCGCAGGCTACCGCGTGCATGTCTATACATCCCCCCATCTGTCGCGGTTTCATGAGCGGATACGCCTTGCAGGGCGATTGATTGATGAAGAGGCATTGCAGGCCTTGCTGAGCGACTGTGAAACCGTCAATGAAGGCCGCCCGATCACTTTTTTTGAGATCACGACCTGTGCCGCCTTTAAGGCATTTTCGGAAACACCGGGGGATCTGTTGTTGCTGGAAACGGGCCTGGGGGGAAGGCTGGATTCTACCAATGTCGTCGACCACCCGGCCGCCACAATAATCACCCCGATCTCTATGGATCATATCCAGTTTCTGGGCGACAGCCTGGCAGCCATTGCGGGGGAAAAGGCGGCGATACAGAAATCTGGAACCCCATCGGTCATTGGTCCCCAGGACCCGGTCGCGCAGCAGGTTCTGACTGATTATGCACAACGGGTGGGGGCCCCCTTGCTGCGGCATGGGCTGGAATGGTCCGTCGCCGAAGGCCCGGATGGCGGCTATCGGTTTGACAGCGCGGCCTGGTCTGGCCAGTTGCCGCGCCCGAACCTGCCTGGTGCCCATCAACAGGCCAATACAGCCACCGCCGTCGCCGCCGCCCTGGTCCTGCGGGATCAGGGGTTCGATCTTCCGGATCAGGCGATTCGCGAGGGATTGCGCCAGATCGAATGGCCCGCCCGGCTGCAAACCTTGACAAAGGGCCCGTTGAAGCGCGCCTTGCCCGACTGGACCGTAACGCTGGATGGCGGCCACAATGCCGCTGCTGGTCTTGCGTTGGCCGATGAAATCGCCCGTTGGGATCGATCCATCCCGGTTCATGTGATTTGCGGTATGATGAACAGCAAGGCGGCGGTCGACTTCCTGCGGCCCTTTGCACCTCTGATTGCCAGTTTTCAGGCGGTCACCATCCCGGGGGAGGAAAACAGTTTTTCCGCCACAGAACTATGCGCAATGGCAAAAGAAGCGGGATTGCCCGACCCGTCCACCGCCGGAAGCGCCTTGGAGGCGGCGGAAAGATTGGCAAAACACCAGCAAGGGGCCCATCTGTTGATCTGTGGGTCGCTGTATCTGGCGGGACGCCTTCTGGTGGAAAATTCTTAGGGCTTCCCCAAATCTAATGATAAGCTTTGGCCATAAGAAACAGCATTAATACGGCTAGTGGGGATGAAATGACGGAAAGCACGGACAGTGCCAGGCCGCCTGAGGACCTCCCGGATGATCGGCATCGGGTCTTTCTGGTTGTTGTCGATGACAGCGAAGAAATGCAGGTCGCCATGCGGTTTGCCTGCTTGCGGGCAAAAAACACGGGGGGTCGCGTGGCGCTGCTCTATGTTCAGGAACCCGCTGAGTTCCACCATTGGCTGGGTGTCGGGGAATTGATTCAGCATGAGCGTCGTGAAGAGGCAGAAGCCCGCTTGAGTGACCTGTCCAGCCGCGCGCAGGAAATTTCCGGCACCATGCCCATTCTGATCGTGCGTGAGGGCAAACGGGGTGAAGAATTGCTGAAATTGCTGGACGAGGATCGCTCAATATCCATTGTCGTGCTGGCCGCCAGCACCGATACGGAAGGGCCTGGCCCGATCATAAATTATATGATGAAACAGGGCGCAACCAGCATGCGCGTGCCCCTGACCATCGTGCCTGGATCGCTGTCTGATGAGGAAGTGGCAAAACTGACGTGATCAGGGGTGCGATCTCCAGGGCTTGACGTCAGGTCAATAAAAGCCATCTATGCTGTGCACTGGATGGATAGAATTAGCCGGCGTGATTTCCAATCTGGAAACAACAGTCGGAGAGAGGCAAAAGACGCGATGTTTATTCAAACGGAACAGACCCCAAACCCGGCTACGCTGAAGTTTCTGCCGGGACGTGCGGTCCTGGACAAGGCCGATCCGTTGGACTTTCCCAATAAGGATGCGGCGGAAGGGGTTTCCCCTCTGGCCAGCGCTTTGTTTGAAATCGAGGGCGTCGCGGCGGTCTTTTTGGGCAATGACTTCATTTCGGTCAGCAAGACGGAAGACCGGGAATGGTACGTGATGAAGCCCTCAGTCTTGGGCGTTATCATGCAACACTTTACCGCTGGGCGGGATGTTTTATCAGCAGGTGCCGGACCCGCTGATGCCGCTACAGCGTCCTCAACGGCTGAAGCCACCTATGATCCAGAAGATGAGGCCGTTGTCGGTCAAATCCGCGAGCTTCTGGAAACCCGGGTGCGTCCTGCCGTTGCACAAGACGGGGGGGACATTGTCTTCCACGGCTTTAAGCAGGGCGTGGTCTTTCTGACCATGCGGGGTGCATGTGCGGGCTGCCCCAGCTCGACCGCAACCCTGAAGATGGGGATCGAAAATATGCTCCGGCACTATATCCCCGAAGTAACAGAAGTGCGCGCAACCGCCTGATTATTGGTTTCGCCGACTGTTTGGATGGGATTGGCTGACGGCATCGGGGTTCCTTTCGGATTGCCCTGAAACTGTCTCAATGATGACACCTTGGCACCCTGATTAAGGGCGATATGTATCGCTTATGATCGGGCTTGTGCTTTTTGTGGTCCGCAGTTGTGCGGGAAACGCAAAACAGAGGATGCGAGATGGTGGATACAACAATAGACACTAATACGGGCGGGCGATCCAACAGGTCCGACAACCGGGCGGCGCTTTTCGCAATGGGATTCGCCGCGGGTATTGGCGTCATCCTGGCCATGTCGACCCTCAGCGATCAGGGGTCTTTGACGGGATATCTGCGCAGCGACCGCCTGTCAGGGGATGAACGGCCCACGGCGCGGGTCTCGCTGTCTTTGTTGCCGACAGACTTGAATGCCCCCCTGGATACCGCAACGGATCAAACAGACGACGCGACGACCCAGCCGCGTGCAACGAACCGCCGCCTGTCGCCTTCTGGGGATGCGATGACGGTCGCCGACTTGGAATCGGAATTCACGGCGCTTAATTATCGCCTGGATGATATTCGCGCCCAGACAATGACTGTGCCCCGGGTCATTGCGGTCTCTGTTCCGGGCGATCTGGAAGAGATTCAGGAAATTGACCGTCGCAAGGCCGTTTTCTTCAAAATGCTGTTGCCGTTGGTGTTGATCACCAATGAACGCCTTGCAGTTGATCGCAAGCGCCTGCAGGCGTTGCGGGAGCGGGAGATGACAGGAAAATCCATCGCTGCAGATGATGCGGCATGGATGGCGGCACAGTTTGAGTCGTATCGGGTTGAGGCCGGTCAATGGGATTTGCTGTTGCGTCGCGTGGACGAGGTTCCGCCCTCTCTGGCGCTGGCCCAGGCGGCTGTGGAAAGTGGCTGGGGAACGTCCCGCTTTGCCCGTGAAGGCAATGCTTTGTTCGGACAATGGGTGTGGGGCGAGGGCGCTGAAGGACTGGTGCCGGAACAGCGCAAGGATGGACTGACCCATAAGATTAAGGTTTTCGACACCCCGCTGGAAGCGGTCGCGGCCTATATCAAGAATCTGAATACGCATCGGGCCTATCGCAGTTTACGCGACATTCGCGCCAAAATGCGCCGTGAGGGAAGCACTTTGAATGGCGTTGCCCTGGCGGCTGGTCTGGAATCCTATTCCGAAAAGGGCCATGAATATATTGAACTGATCCGTGGGATCATTTCCGCGAATGAATTGCGCCCGCTGGATAAGGCAAAGCTGAGAAACCCGCAGGCTTAATATATTCGGGCTTTATTCGGGCGGAACGTAGTACTGCATCCCGAACCACCGCCATCGTCCGGAATGTCCCAGCATGGTGCAATTGATGCGGGTGCGACCCGGGGCAAAGGCGCCATCGAATCGTACTTCAAACCGGTTTCCCAATTGCTGGAAGTCTGAAATCTGGCTGGCATCAGAGTGATAGCATTTCAGGTCCGTCAAATTCTCTGAGACGCCTTCCACCGTAAAGCCAAAGGCTGGCGGATTGCCCGAACCTTCTGTGGGCAGGGTAGGGTTGCTGGGCGTCAGACCGGATACCGGCAGGGGCAAGGCGTTCACCAACCGCGTAAAACGCTCAACCCCGCCATAGTTCACATTGATCGGAAAACGGGGCAGATAAAACATATCGCTGGTGCTATTGGCGACCCCGGAATGTTGCCCAAAGGCTGCGCTATATCCCTGTTCCTGTGTCAGGGTCATAACATCACGGCTGGCCTCTCCATAGGGATAGGCGAATAAGGTCGGGCGCACACCGGTTTTTTCCTGCAGGCGGTTCGCAGATTGCGTCAGTTCTTCTCGGTTCCTGGCATTGGATTTCAAGGGCATATGGGGGTGGGTCACCGCCTGGCTGCCAATTTCGACAAGGCCGGATTCCTGAAATTCCACAAGTTGGTCCCAGGTCATGAAATCCGATGACCCCTGGTCTAAGGGTTCGGTTGCGACAAACAGGGTAAAGGGTATTCCTTCGCGCTTCAGAATTGGCCAGGCCCTGTCATAGACTGAGGCATAGGCATCATCGATTGTCAGGGCGATTGCACGGTCGGGCAGCGTGGTTCCGGCCTTCAGGGCCGCAACAATCTTAGAGAGCGGCATCACAGTATATTTTCCGGACGTCAGTTCCCTGACATGGGCTTCGAATTGTTCCATCGTGACGCTGGTGCTGGCATAATCATCCTCACCAAACCGGTGATACATCAGGACAACAGCAGAAGTCACAGTCTCTTGCGCCGATGCGGTCCCGACCATGCCAGGGCCGGAAGCCGCCAGGATTACAAGTAAAACCAGACCGATCAATCGGCACAAAGCCTGGGGGATGCGACCCCAAATGAAATTCCAAACGACCATACGTGTCTCCAGCTATTTACTTGCCAAATGCGGTTATCAATCCGCTTTGATTTTCAGCATGGCCCCCCGATATGTTCTAAGCATGGCACCACGATTGCCACAATCTTAAAAAGTGCCACACCGACAATGCCGCTAAAATCCCACCGGTCCTGTCAGGGAAAGCCTGCCAAGTGCCGACTTGCCATTCACCTGAACCTGGGTCATTTTCTGTTTCTGTTCCATCCAAAGGTGTTATCCATGACCCGTCAGCCCCCTGACATGCCCAGAAAAGGCATTCGGATTACGCCAATTGGGGTAGAGGGTTTCAGGGTGATCGCGGCGCTTTATGCTCTAGCCTTTGATGATCCCTGGCCTGAACCCTCTGTACGCGAATTGTTGTCCGTTCCGGGGACTTGGGGGCTGATCGCGCTGCAATCTGTCCCGCCGAAAGTGGATCATCCTGACGATCCTGTTGGCTTTATCCTGGCCAGAATTGTCATGGACGAAGCTGAAATACTATCCATTGGGGTGCCACCGCAATGGCGCAAGGCAGGAATTGGTAAGGCGTTACTGAGCATCGCTTTGATCCGGGCGCAAGAGAATGGGGCAAAACAGGTGTTTCTGGAGGTCGGGAAAGATAACCCTGCCGCCCTGGCGTTGTATTCTCATATGGCGTTCAAGCAAGTTGGCTTGCGGAAAAAATACTATCGAAGAAGTGATGGCACATTTATCGATGCGCTTGTTATGCAAAAAAGGCTATAAAGATAAAGGGGTTTTAGTTTTTCTGGTTCAGATACTGGCATGCAAATAAATTAAAAGTTAAAGCACTTGATTCTTCTCTTGCAAAAATCAATATTTTTTTGCTAAGTCCAAAATCATGCTTGATGAATGATAATTCTATAATCAATGCATGAAGCTGGTTGTGTGATTAGTAAATGTCACTTGAGATTCGGTATTAGTTTGATCGATACAGGGTGATCAGGCTGCTAAAAGAAAGGTAAAGTCATGGCGGAAACTTCTGAAACAGATATTGGGTCCTCTGAATTGTTACAATTGACGTCCGATATTGTCGCGGCGCATGTATCCAATAACTCTGTTCCCTCCTCTGAGCTTTCCGGATTGATTGAGCAGGTCTATCGAACGCTGGAGCAGGTCGGTAAAGGGCCAGAGCCCGAAGCGGATAAACCAATTCCGGCAATTTCGGTTAAGAAATCAATTCATCCAGATTATCTGGTCTGCCTGGAAGATGGCAAAAAATTAAAGATGCTGAAACGCCATCTGAAAACCTCCTATGATATGTCACCGGAAGAATACCGGGAACGCTGGGGCCTGCCGGCAGATTATCCGATGGTCGCCCCGAACTATGCCAAACAGCGTTCCAAACTGGCCAAGGAAATCGGCCTTGGACGGCAAACCCGCAGCAACAGTAAAAAATAAGTTTGCAGAACGGCCTGTTTTCGATTCCCGCTGCATCATCACAATGATGATGGGCGGGTTTCTTTTTGCATGATTGGTTATGCACTATCATCACGCTGATTGGGCTGTGCTGTGGGTTTCATTCTGGAATTGGCATCATATAGAATTGATCCTTGGGGGCTGCACAGGTAGGGTTTGTTTAACAGCAATTGGTACGGCCAACTGTCAGAATAGAAGGGAACGCTGTAATGGATGGGACGGACCCTCTTCGCATTGAAAATCTTTGCGCAGAAAAAGGCTTGAAGATGACGGAGCAACGCCGGGTCATCGCCCGCGTGCTTTCTGAAAGCAATGATCACCCCGATGTGGAACAATTGCATCAACGCGCAACCGAAGTTGACTCAAAAATCAGCATCGCAACCGTGTATCGCACCGTTCGCCTTTTGGAAGAGGCGGATATCCTGACCCGTCATGACTTTGGGGACGGTCGTGCACGCTATGAAGAAGTTCCCGATGAACATCACGACCATTTGATTGATATTGAGACGGGAAAAGTGATCGAATTCCACAATGAAGCGATTGAGCGTTTGCAAGAAGCCGTCGCCAAGGAATTGGGGTATCAACTGGTTGATCATCGGCTTGAATTATTTGGTGTGCGCCTGGGCCGATCAGGGAAGAAGAGCCCATCGTGACAAGTACCAGTTCACTGAATGAGTCGTTAGCGCAGTTGACGAGCAACAATCTTGGAATTCGGCTCGCCAATGGGGATCCTGGTTTTGTTGATGCCTCCCAAGCGCTTCGATACCGGGTCTTCTATGAAGAAATGACGGCCCATCCCAGTCCGGAGACGGCGCGCAGCAAGCGGGATGTGGATACATTTGATGACGTCGCCGATCATCTGCTGGTGGTTGATCGTAGTCTTGGGGACGGTCCGGAATCTGTTGTTGGCACCTATCGGTTGGTCCGGCGAGAGGCAGCGGCGCGCCATGGGCAGTTCTACAGCGTTGATGAATATGATATCAGCGCGATTGTAAACCAGCCGGGTGAAATTCTGGAACTGGGCCGATCCTGTGTTGATATCAATTATCGCACCCGCCATGTCATGGACCTGTTGTGGCGGGGCATTGCCGCCTATGTCTTCCATTATGACATTACGCTGATGTTTGGCTGTGCCAGTTTTTCCGGCGTGGATCCGGACGCCATTGCCCTGCCATTGAGCTATCTGTATCAGAACCATCTGGCCCCGATAGAAAAACGCCCGGTCGCCCTGCCGGAACGGTATGTTGAAATGAATCGCCTGCCCGCAGACAGTTATGAAAAGCGCAAGGGCCTGGCCGCTGTTCCACCGCTGATCAAGGGCTATCTGCGTCTGGGGGGCTTTATCGGCGACGGTGCCGTGATTGATCCACAATTTGATACGATTGATGTCTGCATCGTGGTTGAAACCGATCTGGTGACCGATCGATACTACAAACACTATGTCCGCAAGACAGGCGAAAGTGGCAGTGATGAGCGCAGTTCAAGCGAGACCTGAAAAGCCAGATCCCAGCCGCTATCGGCGACCGCGCGCCATTCCCCAACCCGGTGTTTTTAAGACATCTCGTTTTCTGGCGGGGTTGCGCGCAACAGGGATCGCATTGTGGACCCTGTGGCTGGCAGTTTTGAACCTGCGCAGTATTCTGGCGAAACGGGGCGTTACACCCGCTGTTACCATGCAATGGCACAAGATGACTCAGCGGATCGCCGCGATTGACGTGCGCGTGACCGGCACACCGATTCGGGACCGCCCCGTTCTGTTCGTTGCTAATCATGCATCCTATCTGGATATCGTCGTGCTGGGTGCCTTGCTGCCCTGTTCCTTCGTGTCGAAGTCAGAGGTCCGCGACTGGCCGATATTTGGCTGGCTGGCGGTTCAACAGCGCACGGTTTTCATCGAACGCGATCCGCGTAAGGCGGACAGGCATCTGAGCGAAATGAAACAGCGCATCGAAGATGGCGGATGTCTGGTGCTGTTTCCAGAGGGGACAAGTTCGGATGGCAGTCGTGTTTTGCCCTTCAAGAGCGCGCTGTTCCAATCCGCCAGCATCGAATTCCCGAAAACCGGGCAGATCGAGGTGCAGACGGTCTCCATCGCGTATAACCGGTTGGATGGCATGCCCATGGGGCGCGCCTTGCGCCCGCTATATACCTGGTTTGGCGATATGGAACTGGTGCCCCATCTGATGGGATGGCTGGGTCTGGGCACGGTTGGCGTGGATGTCGTGTTTCATGAACCCCTGCGCATGGCCGATGTCGGGGGGCGCAAAGAATTGGCGCAGGCGACGCAACGGGCCTGTACGCAAGGGCTGCAAACCGCGCTGCATAATGCGCCACAGCCCAGCAGCCCAATCTTCCAGGCTGCGTCGTGATCCTTGAAGTTGAAACAATCTTGCAGTAGGCTGCAAGAGCATCAGGCATCCCGTGACACGTTAGGAAATTGGCAAGCATTTCGCAGTATGGTCCTTAGCAATTGTCCGCCCTCTCCGGTTCAGGCATTCCACACGCGATTGCACGCGGCGTTGGATGGGCGCATATGACGGTCCACCGCAATAACAATCCTGCCCCCTGGTACCGAATCACCGCACAGTTTTCAGCGTCTGGCGTATGTGATGCCGCATTGACGGCACCCCATTGTCTGTCCTATCAGGCGCGGGATTGTTGTATTTTCCCGCATACTGTGAAGCGAGCGTGTTGATGACCCATGGTGCCACTAATTCAATGAAGACCCCGGAACGCCAGTCGCAAGATCGATTGCGGAAGGTCCACATCAAGACCTATGGCTGTCAGATGAACGTGTATGACAGCGAACGCATGCTGGAGACACTTGCGCCAATGGGATTTGAAGTCAGCCCTGATGTTGAAGGGGCTGATCTGGTCATTCTGAACACCTGTCACATTCGCGAAAAGGCATCGGAAAAGGTCTATTCGGAACTGGGCCGCCTGCGCGAAGCACAGGCCCGAATGGCAGAAACCGGCGGGCGCATGATGCTGGCGGTTGCAGGCTGTGTCGCACAGGCCGAAGGTGCAGAAATTCTGCGGCGCGCGCCCCAGGTCGATATGGTTTTCGGGCCCCAGACCTATCACCGCCTGCCAGCCATGCTGGCAGAAGCCGACAAGAATCTGGGCAAGGGTCAGGTCGATACGGATTTCCCGATTGAAGATAAATATGATGTCCTGCCCGAAGAACGCATTCCGGCTGGTATTTCTGCCTTTCTGACCATTCAGGAAGGGTGTGACAAGTTCTGCACCTTCTGCGTTGTTCCCTATACCCGTGGGTCGGAACAGTCCCGGTCTGCGATCGCCATTCTGAACGAAGCCAAACAGATGGTGGCCAAAGGGGTGCGGGAAATCACGCTGCTGGGCCAGAATGTGAATGCCTATCACGGGGATGGACCGGATGGGCGTGAATGGGGTTTGGCCCGATTGATCCGCGCCCTGGCGGAAATCGATGGCCTGGCCCGGATTCGCTATACTACCAGCCACCCCCGGGATATGGATGATGACCTGATCGCGGCGCATGGGGATGTGCCCGCCCTGATGCCCTTCCTGCATCTGCCGGTACAAAGCGGGTCGGATCGCATTCTGGCGGCCATGAACCGCAAGCATAAAGTGGATGTATTCCGCACGGTTGTGGATCGCCTGCGGGATGTGCGCCCGGATATGGCCTTCAGTTCCGATTTCATTGTCGGCTTTCCCGGTGAAAGCGATGCGGATTTTGCAGACACGCTGAAGCTGGTGACGGATGTTGGTTTCGCGGCGAACTTTTCGTTTAAATATTCACCCCGTCCCGGAACGCCGGCGGCGGATATGGGAAATGTGGTCCCTGACCCGGTCATGACCGATCGGCTGACGGCGTTACAGCAATTGCTGGACGCCCAGCAGGAAGCGTTCAACCGGGGCTGTATCGGCAAGACGATGCCTGTGCTGATGGAAAAATCAGCCCGCGACCCTGGGCAACTGGTCGGGCGATCACCGTATCTGCAACCCGTGCATATCTTTGGGGGCGCGTCACTAATCGGTCATATTGTAAACTGCGACATTCAGGACCTTAAGGCTTATAGTTTGTTTGGGTCGTTGGTTTCTGGCGACCCCGCCATGTTGCCATCCCACTCGTTTGTATCTCAATCGGGAGCCGCTGAAGTTGGGCAATCCCCGCCCATTGATCCCAAAGAAAGGGTCTGCGCTTGAACTCCATCCTGACAGAAGATATGGGCACCATCACCCATGTCATTGAATTCGAAGACAACCGCCTTCTACCCGAATTGTTTGGAGAGCATGATAAGAATTTGGTTCGGATAGAAGCACAGTTGGGAATAACGCTGATCAATCGCGGTAATCAGGTGGCGGTGACCGGCTCTAAAGACGGGGTTACATTGGCGGAAGAAGGCCTAAATCGCCTTTATAGCCGATTGCGCAGCGGCGAATCGCTGGAGGACGCAGATATTGATGCCGCCTTACGCATGGTGGGCCAGCCGACGGATCTGTTTGGGCAACAGGAACCCATCATCCGCACCCGCCGTCGCCAGATTTCACCGCGCACGCCCTTGCAGGCAGAATATGTCGATCTGATCCGGGGCAATGATCTGGTTTTTGGGATTGGCCCTGCGGGAACCGGGAAGACTTATCTGGCGGTCTGTATGGCGGTTTCCATGATGCTGTCCGGGCAGGTCGAAAAGATGATCCTGTCGCGCCCTGCTGTGGAGGCTGGGGAACGTCTGGGCTTTCTACCGGGCGATATGAAGGAAAAGGTCGATCCCTATCTGCGCCCGATCTATGACGCGCTGTATGATACGCTGCCAGCCGATCAGGTATCGCGGAAATTGGAGAATGGAGAGATTGAGGTCGCGCCTTTGGCCTTCATGCGCGGGCGAACGCTGAAAAACGCCTTCGTCTTGTTGGATGAGGCGCAGAATACCACCGCGATGCAGATGAAGATGTTCCTGACGCGGCTGGGGGAAAACAGCCGCATGGTGGTGACCGGGGACTTGTCACAGATTGATTTGCCCCCTGGTCAGATTTCCGGACTGGCCGAAGCGGTGCAGACCCTTAGCGGCATCAAGGGGATCGGCATGACGCGGTTCACCTCTGCGGATGTCGTGCGCCATCCCCTGGTCTCGAAGATCGTTCAGGCCTATGACGCCCGTGATGCGGCCAAGGCAGGAGGCAACCCGGCGTGACCACGTCTACCAATTGGGACATTCAATGCACCATATTAGCAGGGGATTGGACGCCAGCCGATGAATCCATAGCCCAGGCGGCCGCACGGGCGGCGCTTGCCGCCATGAACCCGACCCGGGATCTGGAATTGTCCCTTGCCCTGGCTGATGATGAAACGGTCCAGAAGTTGAACCGGGACTATCGTGGTCAGGACAAGCCGACCAATGTGCTGTCTTTTGAGTCTGGGGACGATGCCGATATTCCAGGTGAACCCCTGATGTTGGGTGATGTTGTCCTGGCACGGGAAACTTGTGCACGGGAGGCGGGGGAAGAGGGGAAGCAATTCGCCCATCACCTGAGCCATCTGACAATTCATGGCGTTCTGCATTTATTGGGCTTTGATCATGAGAATGAGGAAGAGGCCGAAGAGATGGAATCGCTTGAGATAAAGATTTTGGCTGACATTGGCATCGCAAATCCCTATCTCGAAGGCGCAGAAACAAAGTAAGGGCGTAAAAGGTAAAGATCATGGCAGACCATTCATCCTCCGGCACATCCAGTACCGGTGATCAGGGCCCTGGCGAACCCAGTTCTAGAAAGCCGAGTGGCCTGCGCGGTTTTCTGCGCACGCTTCTCGGCCGAAACGGAGAATCGCAACTTCGCGACAGTTTTGAAGAACTGTTGGAACAGCACGATGATCGCGCCACCCCGATAGATTCGGATGAACGGGCGCTGATCGACAATATTCTAAATGTCGGAGAAGAAACCGCCTATGACGTGATGATTCCACGGGCGGATATCGTCTCTGTCCCAGCGGACACGTCGCTGGATGAACTGGTCGCGATCATGTCGCGCCAGCCCCATTCCCGTTATCCGGTGCATCGCGACAGTCTGGATGACGTGCTGGGCATGGTCCATATCAAGGATGTCTTGGCGGCCACGACAGAGCCGAAGGAAAACTTTTCCGTCCGTGCTGTGATGCGCAAGGTCCTGTTTGTCGCGCCATCGATGCGGGTGCTGGATCTGTTGCTGCAAATGCGCATGAACCGGCTGCATATGGCCCTGGTGGTGGATGAATATGGCGGCATCGACGGATTGGTGACGATTGAGGATCTGGTCGAGGAAATCGTCGGAGAAATTGAAGACGAACACGATATTGATCGCGGTCCCAAGATTGAACACAAGCCCGATGGCACCTGGATCGCCGATGCCCGTCTGGATATTGAGGATTTGGAAAAGCGGTTGGGCCCGATCCTGACAGATGAAGAGCGTCAGGAAGATATCGACACCGTGGGCGGGTTGGTTTTCACGCTGGCAGGGCGCGTACCGATCCGGGGGGAATTGATCCCGCATGAGGAATCCGGGCTGGAATTCGAAGTATTGGAAGCTGACCCCCGTCGTATCAAACGGGTTCGCCTGCGCTATCGGCCCGCTGCCGTAGCGCCCGGTGTCGACGCAAAGCGCGCCGCTGACACGACCGCTAAGGCGGCTGAGTAACTCGCGCAGCCCCTTACAGTCATGTCAGGATATGATCCTTGGGCTCCAGGGGCATTGGTGGCGGGGTGTTCAGGGCCTCTGCAACGGAAATTTCGACGGTGCGGCACATGGCGTCCAGCGGGATACCGTTCACGGAATTTGTGAAGGGATGCTTCAACTCGTCTGTCACCGCAGCCAGCCCATAAAAGACATAGGCGATAATCCCGGCAAAAACCGGGGCCATCCAGCCCACGGATTCAATCAATCCAAACGGCACCAGGATACAATACAGAAAGATCGTGCGGTAGATCAGCAGGACATAGACATAGGGCATGGGAGTGCCAGCAATCCGCTCGCATCCCGCCTGGGCCAATGAAATGGCCCCCAGTCGTTGGCTCAGAACGCGAAGGCCGAAGTCGCTGATCCCTCCATTTGCATGAATACGGTGCAGCCGTTTCGCCATTTCATTCAAAGGACCGCAGGCCGGGTTGCGCATATCTTTAAAGGATTGGATCAATGCCGGATCGGCAAATTCCTGCACTTGCGCGGGGGGATCTGTTCGGCGCAGATTGGTGCGGTGCAGATGCAGGAAAACGCAGGCAAGCTTCAACAGTTCCGCGCGATCCTGAGTTTCGCCCATAAAAGTCATCGTTTCCCGCCCCAGGCTTCTGATATCTGCGATTAACTGGCCCCATAACATGCGTGCCTCCCACCAACGCTCATAGGCGGCATTGTTGCGAAACCCCAGAAACAGGGACAGCGCCAGGCCGAAAATACTGGCGGCTTGAAAGTTGATATGGATGATCGGAACCCCGGTGTGGTCCAGCACCAGGATGATGACGGACAGGGCCATGAAGAACCCGATTTTAGGGGCTATTTTCGGAACAATTGACCCTTTTGTAATCAGGAACAGGGTCAGGAATGTAGGATTCTTGCGAACGATCATGGGGGGCGGGCCTTTAGAAAACTCTATGGATATTCAAGACAGGAGCATTCGACATGATCCCCTGATATGAAATCCGGGACCATGCTGTTTGCGACTTTCATTGCGTGAATAAATACTTGGCCTGCTTTTGTCTAACCGTGCCGTTGCTCTGCCCATTTCAGCAAGGCATCCAGGGCCGGGCACAAGGATTGTCCCCAATCGGTTAGACAATATTCAACTTTCGGCGGCACCTGATGGTGGACAATACGGCGGACGATGCCATCAGCCTCCATCTGCCGAAGTTGTTGGATCAACATTTTTTGCGATATCGCAGGAATGGCACGCTCAAGATCAGAAAAACGCATGATCTTTCCGCCGAAAAGATGGAAGAGAATTACCAGTTTCCAGCGCCCTTCCAGCATCTTAAGGGCCTGTTCCGCGCCTTCAGCCGCAGAGGTTGGCGTATATTGTACCTTACCTTCCGGTAAGTACCCAACTTTTTTGTCCGTACTTGTCATCTTTAAAACGTATTCTTATTTTGCCGTTGATGCAAACGGACAAAGGAAAAAGCACATGCCAATAGACCTACCGCACCCAATTTCCCGATATTACCAATCTGACCTGGATAACAATCCTGCTTTCGCAGAGTGCTTCACCGAAGACAGTGTCGTCGTTGACGAAGCGAAAACCTATACCGGTCGCCAAGCGATTCAGGAATGGAAAACAGGGGCATCCCGCAAGTTTAACTATACAGTGGAACCGTTCTCAATTGAAGAAACCGACGGCATGACCATCGTGACAGCGCATGTTGTGGGTAATTTTCCAGGCAGTCCCGTGGATCTGCGATATTTCTTCGTTCTTCGGGATGAAAAAATCGCATCACTGGAGATCACATTATGAGTTTCGATCTAGGGCTTAGCGGTCGTCGTGCGCTTGTTAGCGGGGGAACTAAAGGGGTCGGTGCCGCTGTTGTCCAAGCATTGCGCCATGCCGGCGTGCAAATTGTCACAACAGCACGGGCGCTTCCGCAGCTTCCCCAGGATGATGTATTTTATGTCGCGGCGGATATGGCGACCGCTGAAGGATGCCAGGCTGCGGCAGATGCGGCGCTTAAGCAATTAGGGGGTGTCGACATCATAGTAAATGTCGTCGGGGGGTCTAGTGCGCCCGGCGGAGGATTCGCAGCCCTGACTGATATTGAATGGGAGAATGCGCTTAATCAGAACCTGATGTCTGCGGTGCGGCTTGATCGCGCCTTGCTGCCATCGATGATCGAACAGGGATCAGGCGTCATCATCCACGTCACATCGATTCAGCGTGAATTGCCATTGCCGGAATCAACCACGGCCTATGCTGCGGCTAAAGCCGCGCTTTCAACCTACAGCAAGAGCCTTTCAAAAGAAGTGACGCCCAAGGGCATCCGTGTCGTTCGGGTATCACCAGGTTGGATTGAGACCGAGGCTGCGGCTCGGCTGACTGAAAGGCTGGCGGAGCAAGCCGGCACGGATTATGAGGGAGGAAAGAAGATTATTATGGACTCTTTGGGAGGAATTCCCCTTGGTCGTCCAACTCAACCAAATGAAGTGGCTGATTTGATCGCCTTTCTGGTGTCATCGAAAGCGGCAGCAATTACAGGGACCGAGTATGTTATAGATGGCGGAACCGTGCCTACGGCGTAAGGCGCGCTGACTGATGCGTTGCCCCTGGAGTTTTGTGTGAAAACATATATGCAAATAAGGATGCTGATCACAGCAGAATCGGCCAATGTTCCCCCATATTCAATCTAGGGAAACATGATATGACATGGGGTGGATTGGCGTCTCTTCCGGGCCAGTTGAATGCATGGGGTGGTTGGCGTCGCCGTGGAATTTTGTTTCTGGCGGGGGCAATCACGACGCTGGCATTGCCGCCCTTTAATATCTGGCCCGTCGCCTTTTTAACGCTGCCATTCATAGTTTGGATGCTGGAAGGTGTGACGCGACGACGGCAGGCCTTTGGTATTGGGTGGTGGTTCGCATTTGGGTATTTTTGTGCCGGATGGTATTGGATATCCAACGCGCTTTTAGTTTTTTCCACAGACCTATGGTGGATGATTCCCTTCGCCCTGGTCGGTTTGCCGCTTGTGATGGCAGTGTACTATGGACTGGCGACGCTGATCGTTGATTCAGTCGCGGGTCGCGCCACGGGTCAACGCCTGGGGCGGTGCCTGTTACTGGTGGTCGGGTTCGCAGGCATGGACATGCTGCGCGGTGTTCTGTTTACCGGCTTTCCCTGGAACACTTTTGGGTATCTGTGGTCCGGCGTTCCGGCCCTCAGCCAGGCCGCTTCCCTGATTGGCGTCTATGGCATGGGTGTTTTGGTGTTGCTGTCAGGTTTTCTGATTTCAATGATCGCGACGGAAGGAACAGACAATGCGCATGCCCAGGGCCGCGCGAGGCGACGTTTCAGCCTGGTCATTGTCGTCGCACTTCCGGCCCTGGTTTTCGCAGGCGGCACAATCCGACTGTCCCTTGCGCCCGATTTAACCCAACAGCAGGCGGACCCGGCCCTACCGGGTCTTCGCATGGTTCAGGCCAACATTCCCCAAACGGAAAAATGGGGCCGGGATTTTCGCCTGCGCAATTTTCAGACATTTCTGCGGCTCAGCAGTGCTGATCGACCCGACTGGGTAAGCACCGTGATCTGGCCGGAAACTTCGGCCGCCTTTTTTATTGAGGAAACACCGGATCTCAGAACCGCTGCGGGCGCTTTCGCGGCGCCGACCGGGGGGTATCTGATAACGGGCGCACCGCGCCGGGTGCAGGATCCGCTGACCCTATATAACGCTTTGTTGGCCCTGAACGATCAGGGGGATATCAAGGCGCGATACGATAAGGCGCATCTGGTGCCGTTTGGGGAATATGTTCCATTGGGCGACTACCTTCCCTTTGGAAAAGTCACGATTGGGGCTGTAGATTATTCTCCTGGCCCGGGGCCTCGGACGCTCACCCTGCCGGGCCTTCCACCCTTCTCACCCCTGATTTGTTACGAGATAATTTTCCCGGGCCAAGTGATTGACAGCAACCACCGCCCCGAATGGATTTTAAACATCACCAATGATGCCTGGTATGGCCATTCCACTGGTCCTTATCAGCATGTCCAACACACAAGGTTGCGTGCCATCGAAGAAGGTCTGCCACTGGTTCGATCGGCCAGCACCGGGGTGTCCGTTGCTTATGATGGATATGGTCGGGAACTGGCCCGAATCGGGCTTGATTCAAGCGGCGTGCGGGACTTCCGATTGCCGCCACCCCTGGCTGAAACGCTGTTTGCTTCATATGGGAATATAATAGCGCTATTCTTGATCACAATTTCTGCTATTGCTGGAATGATGGCTATCCGACGTTGATTTATCCTAGAAATTCTGCGACTTGATCGTGTATGACTTGGAATGCACGACGTTATCGTGATTGTTGATATGTGGCAGAATAGGTTTCAGGGCAGTCGTCGCGCAACGCATGCTGTCTCTGGAAAGCCCGATCAGAATAGGAATTTGGTTTATGGCGAAGACTCCAATAGATGATCTGCCTTCGGGGAAATCCTCAATGGGTAATATTCCAGCAGGGCGTCCCGGTGTTCCCAATCCGGTTGATATTCATGTTGGCAGGCGGGTCCGTCTTCGGCGCACGCTCCTTGGGCTCAGTCAGGAACGACTGGGGGAGATGATTGGCCTGACCTTTCAGCAGGTACAGAAATATGAACGCGGTACGAACCGCATTGGGGCCAGCCGACTTTATGATCTGTCGCGGGTTTTGAATGTGCCGATACAGTTCTTCTATGATGACATGACGACAGAAACGGCGGGCCAGTCCCCCCGTCTGCGTGCCGGTCTGGAGGAAGCGCCATCAGAGCCCTATATCGATGAAGATCCAATGAAGCGTCGGGAAACCCTGGAACTCATTCGGGCCTATTACAAAATCAAAGATCCTGAAATCCGCCAAAAGATATTTGATCTGTGCCGCGCCATGGCCCATGCGACCGAAGAATCCTGAAGGTTTCCCGTTCCGCCCAAGGCAGCGACCAAGCACCCTCTTGACCTTATCTTAAAACCCTCGTAACAAACCGCGCGTTTAGGCGGTGAAAATGTATGCGCCGCCTGTGGGTTGACACATACGATCATGAACCGCGCACCGTCTTCTGATGCGCCGCCTCACGACAGCCGAGTATTCGAAGGGGATTTCAGCATGGCCAATTCGTTCTTGTTCACCAGCGAATCAGTTTCCGAAGGGCACCCAGATAAGGTCTGTGACCGGATTTCTGATGAAGTGGTGGATTTGTTTCTTGCCGCTGATCCCGGTGCGCGCGTCGCCTGTGAAACCCTAACGACCACCAACCGGATTGTGATCGCAGGCGAAGTTCGTGGGCCGGAAAGCGTCGTTTCCCCTGATGGTCTGGTGAATAAGGAAAAGATTGAGCAAGTCGCCCGTGCCGCCGTAAAGGATATTGGCTATGAGCAGGAGGGCTTTCACCATGCCCATGCAGAGGTGCAGATTTACCTGCATGGTCAGTCCAAGGATATCGCTGTTGGCGTTGACGCAGCCGGCAACAAGGACGAGGGTGCCGGCGATCAGGGATTGATGTTCGGGCATGCGCGCCGCGAAACCGATGTGCTGATGCCTGCCGCCATCCAATATTCCCACGACATTCTGAAAAGTCTGGCAGAATTCCGACACAGTGATCCCAATAGCGGCCTGGGTCCCGATTCTAAGAGCCAGGTGACGCTTCAGTACGAAGATGGAAAACCTGTTGGTGTCTCCTCTGTCGTTGTGTCGACTCAGCATACCCCTGATATGGAACAGCATGCGATCCGTGAATTGGTGCGTGAGCATGTTGAGAAAGTCCTGCCCGCCGGATGGTTCCCGTCGGAAGCGGAATTCTATGTCAATCCCACGGGAATTTTCGTCATTGGCGGTCCGGATGGGGATGCCGGTCTGACGGGACGTAAGATCATCGTCGATACCTATGGCGGTGCGGCCCCCCATGGCGGCGGGGCCTTTTCCGGCAAGGACCCGACGAAGGTCGACCGCTCGGCTGCCTATGCGGCGCGCTATGTTGCCAAAAACATTGTTGCCGCTGGCCTGGCAGATAAATGCACGATCCAGGTCGCTTATGCGATTGGCGTCTCAAAGCCGCTGTCGCTGCTGGTCGATACCCATGGCACCGGAACCGTTGCGGAAGATCGTTTGGTCAAGGCCGTCAGTGAAGTGATGAACCTGTCCCCGCGCGGTATTCGGGAACATCTGAAACTTGCCAATCCGATCTATGCCCCCAGCGCTGCCTATGGGCATTTCGGGCGCATCCCGACGGAACAAGGCCATTTCAGCTGGGAACGCACGGACCTCGTGGATGCGCTGACATCGGCGCTGACCTAAGGCATCGTGACGCGATACTGACGTGATGGACCCCCGATCGGACGAAGCCAGGCTTAAGTTTTTCGGCCGCCGAAAGGGGCGCAGCCTGAAACCTTCGCAACAGGGGATACTGGACCAGCGGCTGCCCGTCTATGCGCTGGATCCTGAGGCAATGCCTAAGAATCCAAGAGAGCTTTTCATCCCTTCGGTTGACTCTGTGCAGATGGAAATCGGGTTTGGCTCTGGTGAGCATCTGGTGGCCCAGGCCCAGGCCAATCCAACGGTTGGCTATATCGGGTGTGAACCTTTCATCAATGGTGTTGTGAAACTGGTTCGCGATCTGGATAAGGCCAAGGTCAATACTGTTCGCGTCTACCCGGATGATGCCCGTCATGTGTTGGATGTTTTGCCGGATGGGTGCCTGGATCAGGTGTTTGTTCTGTTCCCGGACCCCTGGCCCAAGGCGCGTCATCGGATGCGCCGCTTTATTGGACCGGACAACCTGCCTCGATTGGCCCGTGTGATCCGGCCAGGCGGGTATCTGCGATGCGCCACGGATCATCCCGATTACCTGGAATGGATGCTGCTGCATATTGGTGCATGTTCGGATTTCATATGGACCGCGCAAAGGCCCGGCGATTGGTTAAATCGCCCCCAGGATCAACCGCCAACGCGATATGAAACCAAGGCACTGGCCGGACGTCCCCATTACCTGCAATTTCAGCGTCGGGATTAGGATACGATCCGGTCTGGCCGGTTGGTGACTGCGGACTTGATAGACAGGCCCAATTGGCGTATTACCCTGCGACTGAACTTTCATTATATCGCCTTGTACTGCAAGAGTGATGGATGGGGGTGGGCTGCGGCCCGCCCTTTTTTGTTGGAAAACCGGCATCGGCCGGAGAAGAGACAGGCACCTGTTAATGGTGATCGAAGACCGTATCGCAGCGATGATCGAACCAGCCCTGACCGATATGGGATACGGGCTGGTGCGCGTGCGCGTTTTGGGAACGAAACAGATCACGCTGCAGATCATGGCCGACCGTGTGGACGAGGCCGCGATCACGGTTGATGATTGTGCGGATATCAGCCGTGCGGTTTCTGCGCTGCTGGATGTGGACGATCCCATTGAACAGGCGTACAGTCTGGAAGTGAGTTCTCCGGGTATCGACCGCCCGCTCACCCGCCTCAAGGATTTTGAGCGCTATGCCGGGTTTGAAGCAAAGGTCGAGTTACAGTCCCTGATTGATGGGCGTCGCCGATTTCGCGGCATCCTGGGGGGCTTGAACGGCACGATGGTTAAGATTGAGACGGACACAGGCGCGTTCGAAGTGCCATTTGAAGAAATTCGCGAGTCGAAGTTAGTACTGACCGACGCGCTGATTGAGGCGAGCCGCGCTGCGGCTGCTGGAACAACCGGAACCGCGGAGGGATCCGCCCTGTAAGGGCCCCTGCGCATCCTAAACGACTGACCAAAAGTTTAGAGGATCGAATACGATGGAAGGCATCACGATCACGCGCACCGATATGTTGGCCGTAGCCGACGCCGTTGCCCGGGAAAAAGGGATTGAGCGCGACCTGGTTCTGGAAGCCATGGAACAGGCAATTCAGAAGGCCGGGCGCTCTAAATACGGGATGGAACACGATATCCGGGCGACGATTGATCGCAAGACCGGCGAAATCGTGCTGGCCCGTTATATCGAGGTCGTAGAGCCCGATGCCGTGGAAGACGAGGTGAAACAAACCACCGTTGATCGGGCGCGCCGCAAGAAGCCCGATGCCGTTGTTGGTGATTTCATCATTGATCGCCTGCCCCCGATTGATTTCGGGCGCATCGCCGCACAGACCGCCAAACAGGTGATCGTGCAGAAGGTTCGCGAAGCAGAGCGTGATCGCCAGTACGAAGAATACAAGGACCGCAATGGCGAAATCGTCAATGGTCTGGTCAAGCGTGTTGAATATGGCAATGTGACCATCGATCTGGGTCGCGCTGAAGGTGTTCTGCGCCGGGATGAGATCATCCCGCGGGAACATTTCAAACGCGGGGACCGGGTGCGGGCCTATATCTTTGATGTGCGCAAGGAACAGAAGGGCCCGCAGATTTTCCTGTCGCGGACCCGTCCTGAATTCATGGCGATGTTGTTTGCCCAGGAAGTGCCGGAAATCTATGACGGCATTATCGAAATCAAGAAGGTCGCCCGCGATCCAGGCAGTCGTGCGAAAATCGCCGTTCTGTCCAATGACGGCTCCATCGACCCGGTCGGTGCCTGTGTCGGGATGCGCGGCAGTCGCGTTCAGGCCGTTGTAGCGGAATTGCAAGGTGAAAAGATCGATATCATTCCCTGGAATGATGAAGACCCGACCTTTGTCGTGAACGCCCTGGCCCCGGCGGAAGTCACCAAGGTTGTTATGGACCCTGACACCAACACGATTGAAGTCGTGGTGCCTGATGAGCAGTTGTCGCTGGCAATTGGCAGACGGGGTCAGAATGTGCGCCTGGCGTCCATGCTGACGGGCTGGAATATCGACATCATGACCGAAGAGCAGGAATCGGAGAAGCGCCAGCGCGAATTCGTCGAACGCTCTGAATTGTTCATGGAAGCCCTGGACGTTGATGACATGATTGCCCAATTACTGGTCACGGAAGGCTTTACTTCGGTTGAAGAAGTAGCCTATGTGCCGGTTGACGAAATGGCGACCATTGAAGGCTTTGACGAGGAAGTCGCAGAAGCCCTGTCAGATCGTGCCAGCGCCTATCTGGATGAACAGAATCGTCTGCTGGAAGAAAATCGTCGCAATCTGGGCGTGACCGATGATCTGGCTGCTTACACGGGCTTCACCAACAAACAGTTGATCAAGCTGGGTGAAGACAAAATCTGCACGATTGAAGATTTTGCTGGACTTGCAGCGGATGAGTTGACCGATCCGGTCGATGGTCTGTTGCGCGGCGATGATCTGACAGAGGCAGAAGCCAATGTCATGGTGATGAATGCGCGTGTGAAGGTTGGCTGGCTGACACAGGAAGAACTGGACCAGATGCTGGCCGAACAGGCTGCGGCTGAAGCTGCGGAGGAAGAGGCTTAAGGACGGTCCGGAGGACGGCGCCGATGGTGACGGACCAGAAAGACCTATCTGCCCAGGCAAACGCTGCGCTGGCGCCTGATATACCGGACCTTTCGGTGGATGATGGATCTGTCAGGGCGGGGAAAGAACCGGTCCGGCGCTGTTTGGTTTCGGGTGAACGGCATCCAAAGGAAGCGCTGATTCGATTCGTGTTGGGTCCGGACGGTACAGTCGTTCCGGACCTGGCGGCGAAACTGCCAGGACGTGGATTGTGGTTGAGCGCGGATGCGCAAAGCATTAAGACAGCACTGGATCGTAAGCTGTTTGCCCGTGCGGCCCGGGCACCGGTCGTTGCATCGGTCGATTTGGTCGTGCAAATAGAGGCCTTGTTGGCGCGGCGTTGTGTTGAGACATTGTCTCTTGCGCGTCGGGCTGGTGAAGCGGTCTGTGGGTTTGAAAAGACCCGCGCAGCCCTGAATTCAGGTCGTTGCGCGGCGTTGTTACAGGCCCGAGATGGGGCCGCGGATGGGCGCGCTAAATTAGCGGGCCTGGCTCGGGAAACGGAAGCCCGGGCATATGTGCCGGTTTTTGCCGTGCTTGATGCGGTGGAAATGGGAGAAGCCTTCGGGCGCGACGCGGCTGTTCATGCGGCGCTGCTTAAGGGTGGATCCGGGGGCGGATTAAGCCGTCGCTTCCAAATGGAGGCAGGGCGGTTAAAAGGTTTCAGAGAAACGGCACCCGACACGGGTCGGCTTGCCGGAAAGGACGATGAATGAGTGATGGGACTTCTAAAGGCGGTGGCAAGCTCTCTCTTGGGAAACCAGGAAAGCTGAGCCTCTCTAAGACGGTTGAAAGCGGTCAGGTACGCCAGAGCTTTAGCCATGGCCGATCCAAGACTGTGATCGTCGAAACCAAGAGCCGTCGGTCCTTTGAGCGCAATGACACCGGCGACATGAAGGTCGTGAAGGGGGGCGCTGCGGCACCGCGTGTCCCGCAGGAAAAGAACAAGCTGGTCTCGGAAAATCCGCTGGACGGCTTGTCAGAAGCCGAACGGCAGGCCCGGATTCGGGCGCTGGAAGGCGCTGCGCGTGATGAAGAACGCCGTAAGCAGGAAATTGAGGAGATTGAGCGTAAGGCAGCGGAAGCCCGCGCCCGCCGCGAGGAAGAAGAGCGCCTGAAGCAGGAAGAAGCTGCAGCGGCGGAAGAAGAAAAGACCGATGCTGCGGCTGCTGAAGCCAAGTCTGCTGAAAGCGCGGACGAACCGGCACCGGCTTCTGTAACGGAAGACACTGCGGTCGAGCCAGCGGTTGATCTGCCTATTCCGCCATCCGAAAAACCGGACGCAGCCGCCCGTGCGCGCGCTAAACTGGAACCGCAAGCCCCTGCGGATGACAAGGATAAGAAGAATAAGGGCACAATGCGCCTGCGCAGCGGCGAACAACGCCGCCGCAGTGGCAAGATGACCGTTACGCAGGCCCTGGAAGACGATGGCGAAAATCGCGGTCGGTCCATGGCGGCCCTGCGCCGTGCCCGGGAGCGTGAAAAGCAACAAAACCGGGAGCGCCTGTCACGGGGTGAAAAGGTTCTGCGCGAAGTCACCATTCCAGAAGCAATCTCTGTTGGTGACCTGGCCAACCGTATGGCAGAGCGCGCAGCAGATGTTATCAAGACGCTTATGAAAATGGGCGTTATGGCGACGGTTAACGAAGTTCTGGATGCCGATACCGCAGAACTGGTCGTGTCCGAATTCGGGCACCGCGCCAAGCGTGTGTCGGAATCCGATGTCGAAGACATCCTGATCCAACCCAAGAAAAGCGATGCAGCAGGCCTGCCGCGTGCGCCGGTCGTCACGATCATGGGGCATGTGGATCACGGTAAAACATCTCTGTTGGATGCCTTGCGCGCAACCGATGTTGCCGCCGGGGAAGCCGGTGGGATTACCCAGCATATCGGGGCCTATCAGGTAACCATGACGACTGGTGCCAGCATCACCTTCCTGGATACGCCTGGCCACGCCGCCTTCACCTCCATGCGTCAACGCGGCGCACAGGTGACGGATATCGTGGTCCTGGTGATCGCAGCCGATGATGGCATTCGCCCCCAGACGATTGAGGCGATCAATCACGCGAAAGCGGCGGAAGTGCCGATTATCGTGGCGATTAACAAGATCGACAAAGAAGGCGCGAATCCAAACAAGGCGAAACAGCAGCTTTTGGAACACAGCCTTGTGCCCGAAGACATGGGCGGGGATGTAATCTGCGTCGAAGTTTCGGCGACCAAGCGCTTGAATCTGGATGTGCTGGAAGAAACCATTCTTCTGCAAGCCGAAGTGATGGAATTGACTGCCGATCCGGCAGCGGAAGCCCGCGGCGCGGTGGTCGAGGCCAAATTGGAAATCGGTCGTGGCTCCGTTGCAACGGTTCTTGTTCAGAACGGTACCCTGCGGGTTGGTGATATCTTTGTCGCGGGCCAGGAATGGGGCCGGGTGCGCGCCCTGCTGGATGACAAAGGACGCGCGTTGACCGAAGCCGGTCCATCGGTTCCCGTTGAGGTTCTGGGGCTGCAAGGCACGCCGCAGGCTGGCGATGAATTTATCGTTCTGGCCGATGAGTCCAAGGCGCGTGAAATTGCCAGCTATCGCCAGCGCAAGGCGCGGGAGCAGCAGTTTACCATCAGTGGCCGGGGCACGTTGGAACAGATGTTCGAACGGGTTCAGGCCGGCGAGGCGGAACAGCTGCCAATCGTGGTCAAGACCGACGTGCAGGGGTCCCTGGAAGCCTTGGTTTCCGCCTTGGAAGGTCTTGCAACCGATGAGGTTAAGGTCCGCGTTCTGCATGGTGCCGTTGGTGGCATCACGGAATCGGATGTTACGTTGGCGGCGTCTACCGGGGGTGTGATCCTGGGCTTTAATGTCCGGGCAAACCCACAGGCACGGGATCTGGCCAAACGGGACGGCGTTGATATTCGGTATTATTCAATCATTTATGATGCGATTGATGATATGAAATCCGTTCTGTCGGGCATGTTGGCACCGGAAGAACGCGAAGAATTCCTGGGCTATGCGGAGATCCGCGAAGTCTTCAACATCACCAAGGCCGGTAAGATCGCCGGGTGCATGATCACAGATGGTGAAGTCCGTCGCGGCGCGAAAGTGCGCTTGTTGCGCGATGATACCGTGATCTATGAAGGCGCGCTGAAACAGCTCAAACGCTTCAAGGATGATGTTAAAGAGGTCAAGAGCGGGTACGAATGCGGTATGGCCTTTGAAAACTTCGAAGGCATGCAGGTCGGTGATATCGTAGAATGTTTTGATATTCAGTCGATCAAGCGGAAACTCTAACCCAGTCCATTTGGGTGCAGACAGTGGAGAGGAGGCGATAGCATGAGCGACCGAGAGCCCTCTCAGCGGCAATTGCGGGTTGGCGAACAGATTCGTCATGCCCTGTCGCGTATTCTGTCACGGGGTGAGCTTCGGGATCCGGTCTTGACCAGCATTCCGATCACCGTGTCGGAAGTGCGCTGTGCGGCGGATCTGAAGCTGGCCACTGTCTATATCATGCCCTTGGGCGGCCAAAACATTGATGAAGTCCTATCGGCCCTGAAACGCGCAGGCGCGTTCCTGCGGGGTCAGGTCGCGCGGGAAGTTCAGTTGAAATATACGCCCGGCCTGCGCTTCATGGCCGACGAAACCTTTGCCGAGGCGGGACGGATCAATGAGTTGTTGCGCCGTCCAGAGGTTCGCCGTGATTTGGTGTCTCAGGATGATGAAGACACCAATGAAGAGCAAAATGACTCCCCAACCAGACAGTCAAGGGTTGCTGCCGGCGGGTCTTCAAAGGACTGATCCATCCCCATGCGTGATGATCTGACAGATGATGAATTAGAGCGTTATGCCCGCCACGTCATTCTGGAAGAGGTCGGTGAGGAAGGCCAGATCAAGCTGCTGGACTCCAAGGTTCTGGTCGTCGGGGCAGGCGGGCTTGGCGCCCCTGTCCTGATGTATCTAGCTGCGGCTGGTATCGGCACATTGGGCATTGTTGATCATGATGTGGTCGATCTGTCCAATCTGCAGCGCCAGATCATCCATTCCGTTGATGATATTGGCCGCCCGAAAACGCGCTCTGCGGCGGAACGCCTGGAAACGATTAACCCCGATATTACGATCATCGAACACCGCACCCGGTTGACCGCCAACAATGCGGCGGAGCTGTTTGCAGACTATGATTTAATCGTCGATGGCAGCGATAACTTCGCTGCCCGGTATCTGTGCAACGATACCTGTTATTCCTTAAAGAAACCCTTGGTCAGCGCCGCCCTGGTGCGGTTCGAAGGTCAATTATCGACCTTCAAAGCCTATGACGGCGGGCCCTGCTATCGCTGCCTTTTCCCGGAACCGCCGGACCCTGACATGGTGCCCCGGTGCGATACCGTTGGTATCTTCGGTGCTGTCGCGGGAGTCATGGGCAGCCTGCAGGCAACCGAGGTCCTGAAGGAATTGTTAGGATTGGGCACCAGCATGTCGGGCCAATTGCTGCTGTTTGACGCGTTGGACCAGACGTTTCGTAAAATCAAGGTGCCTAAAGACCCTGACTGTCCTACCTGCGGCGGCTGAGGACGGTGCGTTGATCCCCATTCTTGGACAGTGTTCTGTTTCTCCTTAGAGCAAATCCCAAACAGACGAAATCGTTTGTGATGACGTATTTGATTAGAAAACAAGTGGTTAGAGTATCCTGTGTGAGCTCATGCGCGCGCACCACACTAGTATGAGCGCAGTGGTGTGCTCATACCATCAACCTCTTACAAACCGGTCACCCCGGACGTGATCCGGGGTCCAGGGCCGCATAGTGAGATCACAGCGTTACGCCCTGGATTCCCGCTTGCGCGGGAATGACGCGATCTTTCATCCGGTGCCTTATCTTGCGGCTGAGCCTCTGTTCTGCCGTCTCGCCTGTTAAGGGCAGGCGGGAAATCCCTCACTCCTGATCGCCGTTTCCAGACCGATGTGGCATTTCGCGATAGTCGCCCGATTGCATTTCCATCAGCCGGGACACGGCGCGTTCAAATTCAAATGCATGGGTGCCTTCCCGATATAAGTCGTTCGGGGCGGCATCTGCGGCCATGATCAGATTGACGTGATGTTCGTACAGCGCATCGATCAGCGTCATGAAGCGCTTAGCCTCATTGCGGCGATCCTCTGTCAGGCGCGGGACGCCGTTCAGGATCAGCGTGTGGTACTTTCGTGCCAGTGTCAGATAATCTTCCGCCCCCAGCGGTTTTCCGCATAGGTCATCAAACACCACCATGGCAACGCCGCGCGCCGCTTTCGGCACAGCGATTGTGCGGCCTTTGACCTTAAAGCTATCGGCCTCTGCCGCCGCCCCCTCGGTCAATTCGTCGAACGCCTGATTTAACGCCTTCGTCGCGGGGGCACCCAGCGGGGCATGATAGGTTTTCAGGGATTTCAGACGGATCAAGCGGTAATCGGTTGGCGATTCCAGATGCAGGATATCCAGTTTCTTGTGCATCAGCTTGATAAAGGGGATGAACTGTTCGCGTTGCAGTCCGTCTTTATACAACTCGTCTGGCGGCCAGTTGGATGTCGCCACCACGACCACACCCCGCTGGAACAGCGATTCAAACAATCGTCCCAAAATCATCGCGTCGGCAATGTCGGTCACATGGAATTCATCAAAACATAGCAGCCAGGTCTCATCGGCAATGCGTGCGGCAATTCTGGGCAGCGGATCATCCTCTTTCGTGTCGCGTGTCTTCTGCGCCTCGCGCCAATTATGGATGGCACCATGGACCTCAATCATAAATTCATGGAAATGGACCCGACGTTTGCGCTGGACCGTTGCCTCTTTATAGAACAGGTCCATCAGCATGGATTTGCCGCGCCCGACCCCGCCATACAGATACAAGCCCTGGGGCGGGTCTTCCCGTCGCCGCGCCAGACCCAGCTTTGCCTTCCATCCCCCGGCATTGTCCGAAGGTCGATAGTCGGTCAGCGCTTTGAACAGGCCTTGCAGTTTTTCCGCCGCCAAGGCCTGGCAGGAATCAGCTTTTAGCTGTTCATCCCGAACCAGGGCCCGATATTTGAATAATGGACCGGCCGGATCATCATCTTGAGGGGTGTTATCAGTCAAATCCAGAGACTTACAGATTGCGATTGGGGACCTGAATCATGCGCCAGAATCGGCGCTGGTTCAATGCTGGGATCGCTGTTTTACGATCTGGATTCAAAGGGGCGCATGAACAATCGCAGGAAGGGTTTTTCCGGCTCCCGCTCGACGCCAATAGACATTGTCGGACTGCGGGGTGTTTTGTTAAAGGTGCGAAACAGCCTGTCCCAGAAACTGAACAGATTGCCATAATTGGAATCCGTGTCCCGTCGGATCGCATGATGATGAATCCAGTGAATAGCAGGGGTAATCACAATCCAACCCAAAGCCTTCTCCAGCCTGGGCGACAGTTTGACATTGGAATGGGCGAAAATCGCTGCCAGTAGAACCTGAGTTTCAAATACCAGAACGCTCTCCAGCGGAATATCCAGGCTGATGACGATCACGGCCCTGGCTAAGGCCGACAGCAGCACTTCACCCCAATGAAAGCGAAAGGCGGTTGTGCTGTCCAGGGTCGCATCCAGGTGATGCACCTCATGAAAGCGCCACAACAGCGGGAATTCGTGATTCGCGCGGTGCCAGAAGTAAATCAACATATCCAGAATCAGCAAATCTGCCAGCAGGCCGCCAATCCCGTCCCACCAGGGGGCGTAGGCACTGCGCCAGTCGGGTCCTGTTGTCGTCGCCCAGACGCTGATTGGAACGACAATGAATATCGATAGGATAACATTGGTGCCAAACAGGCCGCCATTGCTGAACAGCCGCCCGGCCTTTCCCTTCGCATCCAGGGGCACGATCGCGGCCGGGCTTAGCCGTTCCATGATGAAGAACAGAATAACCCACCCTACCACAATGACGGATTTATATGCCAACAGGGTTTCGGTCACGGTTTCCATAAGCCATAATCTGTGTCGAACACGCCGCCGGGGCAAGACACGCCAATGGCGGCGCAGTCACACCTGCGTTACCGCCTATAACGTACCATCCCCTCTTGTATATGAGGATTCTTGATGTCTGTACCCTTGATTGGTGTTTCCGCCTGTATGTCACAAAACGAGGCAGGCAGCGTGTATCATCATGTCGGCCATAAATATTTCGATGCGGTGGCATCGGCGTCACAGGCGATCCCTCTGGCTATTCCAGCCCTGCCGGGGGCCTTGGACCTGGACGTTCTGGTGGCGCGCCTGGACGGTCTGTTCCTGTCGGGCAGTCCATCGAATGTCGAACCTCAGAACTATGGAGGCCCGGCCTTTCGGGCCGACACCAAGCGCGACCCCAATCGGGATGGCGTGACCCTGCCGCTGATACGCAAGGCGATAGAGGCTGGGCTGCCGTTGTTTGCGGTCTGCCGGGGTCAGCAGGAATTGAATGTCGCCCTGGGGGGAACCCTGCACCAGCATGTCCATGAATTGCCCGGCAAGCGGGATCATCGTGCGCGCAAGGACCTGCCTGTCCAGGACCAGTATGACGTGGCCCACCCGATTGATGTTCAGCCCGGCGGCATGCTGGCGGGGCTGAATGGCGCGACCGGGCAGGTGATGGTCAATTCGCTGCATGCTCAGGCGATCGACCGGCTTGCCGATGGCCTGTTTGTAGAAGCGGTCAGCGATGATGGCATCATTGAATCGGTCAGCCTGCCAGGCTCCAAAGGGTTCCTGTTGGCGGTTCAGTGGCATCCGGAACATCCGACCGCCCTGAAATGGCCGTTGAGCAAGGCCATGTTCCGGGCCTTTGGCGATGCTGCCCGTCAGCGCGCCCAATCCCGATAAAATTCACCCGATATCCTTACAGTTTGAAAGAGAGACCCGATGCGTATTGTGACCTGGAATATCAACTCTGTCCGCCTGCGCATGCCCATCGTGGAAAAGCTGGCCCAACAGGTTTCGCCCGACGTCATCTGCTTGCAGGAAACCAAGGTTCATGACGACCAGTTCCCGTTCAAGGATGTTCAGGCACTGGGCTATCCCCATATCGCGATCAATGGGATCAAGGGCTATAACGGGGTCTGCATCCTCTCCAAACACCCCTTGAAGGATATTGGATCCCACACCTGGACCGGTAAGGCGGATGGTCGCCATATCTATGCGACCCTGCCCAACGGGGTTGAGGTACATTCCCTCTATGTCCCCGCTGGCGGGGACGAGCCGGATCGGGCGATCAATGATAAATTCGGCCATAAGCTGGATTTTGTTGACGAAATGGCCGTTTGGTTCGGTCAGAACCGGAAGGCAACCGACAAGATCATGGTGATGGGCGATCTGAACATCGCGCCCCTGGAACATGATGTCTGGTCCCATAAGCAATTGCTGAAAATCGTCAGCCACACGCCGATTGAGGTCGAAAAATTCAATGCGGCCCAGACCGCCTTCGGCTGGATCGATTGCATGCGCAAATTCGTGCCGGATGAGGAAAAGTTATATACTTGGTGGAGTTACCGGTCCAAGGACTGGCGCGCTGCCAATAAAGGCCGCCGCCTGGACCACGCCTGGGCCACACCCCCGCTGGCCGATCAGGTCACCGCTATGCAGGTCCTAAGCGACGCCCGCGACTGGGAAAAACCGTCAGACCATGTGCCGGTTATCCTTGATCTGGCGGGGTAATGCCAAGACAGTCCACCCGGCACCCCCTTGACCCCGGCAGGTTTGCAGATTACCTAAAGTTCTAGATTTGTGCTGAAATGTAATGGAAGAATGAGACATGGCGATCCTGCCGATCTTGGTGGCACCGCATCCTGTGCTGAAGAAAAAGTGCACCCCGGTTGAGGCGGTGGACGGGCATATCCGGCGTGTGCTGGATGATATGCTGGAGACCATGTATGACGCGCCGGGTATTGGTCTGGCTGCGCCCCAGATTGGTTTAGCCAAACGGATGCTGGTGGTGGATTGTGCCGGGCGTGGGGAAACGCCGCAGCCGATGAAAATCATCAATCCGGAAATCATTGCGGCATCCGACGACTTGGCCAGCTATGAGGAAGGCTGCCTCAGTTTTCCGGAACAATATGCCGATGTGAAGCGCCCAGCCCGGGTGACGGTAAAATATCTGGATGAAACGGGCGCGGAACAGACGCTTGACGCAGACGGCCTGCTGGCGACCTGTATTCAGCATGAAATCGACCATTTGGATGGTGTGGTCTTTGTGGATCATATATCCTCGTTGAAACGGGGCATGATCATGCGCAAGCTGCAAAAACTGATGCGTGGGAAGCCCCGCCCGGACGTCGCGGCGGAGTAGTTCCGCCCCATCCAGCGCTGCGCCGCATTAAGGCCAGAACCCTGTCAGGAACCAAAGATGACGAAGCTGCGCGTTGCCTTTATGGGGACACCGGGATTCGCTGTACCCGCCCTGGATGCCATAAAACGGGCCGGACATGAGATTGAGGCTGTGTATACCCAGCCGCCCCGCCCCGCCCATCGGGGGAAGAAGGAAACGCCCAGCCCTGTGCATCAGGCGGCCTTGAAAATGGGCATTCCGGTGCGCCATCCCAGCAGTTTGAAAACGCAAGAGGCCCAGGCGGCGTTCAAGGATCTTGCCCTGGATGCGGCAATTGTCGTTGCGTATGGGTTAATTCTGCCTAAGACAATTCTGGATGCGCCTCGATTGGGCTGTTTGAACATTCACGCTTCTTTGCTGCCGCGCTGGCGGGGGGCCGCGCCGATCCAGCGGGCAATCCTGGCCGGAGACGACGAAACCGGTATTTCCATCATGCAGATGGACGAGGGGCTGGATACCGGTCCGGTCCTGCTGGAAGAACCAATGCCGATTTATCATCGCAGCACTGCCCAGAATTTGCATGATGATCTGGCGGCACTGGGGGCTCGTTTGATCGTTGAGGCCCTGGACAGTCGCGCCAGTGGTCAGATCACGCCCAAGCCACAGCCTGATGCCGGTGTGACCTATGCTGATAAGCTCCAAAAATCGGAAGGGTTTATCGATTGGACCCAGAATGCAGCGGATCTGGACCGCCGGGTCCGCGCCCTGACACCCTGGCCGGGCTGTTTCTTCGACTATGGCGGGGAGCGCATCAAGTTGCTGCAAGCGCTACCGGCTTTTCCGGATAGGCAAGCCCCGGCTGGAACCATCCTTGACCCCGACGCGGTTGTTGCCTGTGGTACAGGTGCGCTGAAATTGCTGCATCTTCAACGGCCGGGCCGAAGCCCGGTTTCTGGGGGGGATTTCTTGCGGGGACTGCGCCTATCTCCTGGTGATTGTTTGCTTGGTGATAAACAGGCCTGAAATACGAAACGGCGACGAGATAGTCTCGTCGCCGCCGTAACCGTTGAACCGAAACCGGATGGGAGGGGCAGGATTTTGGCCTCGGTTCTCCGGAACTTCCGAAGCGGCATCGCCTTTTGGACCCGCCGCCTTACACCCTTACAATAGGCCGTCCGGGCCCGTCTGGCTGTGATGGGTGTCACAGCCTGCGAAAAAAATTTATTTTTTTGCTTTTTTGCAGAATGGCACTTCAGGCGACGGTCAGCAGAAGGTTAAAAGGGATGGGTTGGGCCTCAACCCTCCTTCTTATATGGGCTGCCTTCCGCCAGTTCTGCCCGCAACCGCGCCTCATACAGGCGTTCTTTATTCAGGAATTGATTAACCGCGCTGCGGAAGCCCTCATTGGGCAGCAGATGAGCGGAATAGGTGGTGACGGGCAGATAGCCACGCTGGACTTTATGCTCTCCTTGGGTGCCTGCTTCGACGCGCCTCAGCCCATGGGTGATCGCATAATCAATGGCCATGTAATAACACAGCTCGAAATGCAGGAATTTATAGGTTTCCAGACAGCCCCAATTGCGCCCGAAAATCGCATCACTGCCCAGCAGGTTCAGGGCCCCTGCAATCGGGATATCGTCGGCATCAAATGCCAGCATCAGGACCACGCGGTCGCGCATGCGCGCATGCAGCAGATCAAAGAAATCCCGCGTCAGATAGGCGCCCCCCCATTTCCGGTCATAGGTATCGGTATAGAACTCATAAAATGCATCCCATAGTTCAGGGGTGATCGAATCCCCCGTCAGGGCTTTGGCGGTCAGGCCTGCTTCGGTAAGGGCGCGGCGTTCCTTGCGCACAGCCTTGCGTTTACGGGACGAAAACGCCTCCAGAAAGTGCTCAAAGGATGTATAGTCGTCATTGTGCCAATGGAACTGGTGACCGTGGCGGATCAGGAAACCGGTATCTTCCAGGGCTTCTGCTTGCGGCTCGGTGACGAAATTCACATGCAGGCTGGAGACGCTGTGCCGCTCTACCAATTGTGCCATGGCACTGATCAGATATTGGGTCGCAGCAGCCGGATCTGGCGCGGCGGCTGTCAACAGGCGCGGCCCTGGCACGGGGGTAAAGGGCACAGCGGACAGTAGCTTGGGGTAATACTGACCGCCTGCGCTTTCATAGGCATGCGCCCAGGAATGATCGAATATATATTCCCCCTGTGAATGACCCTTTAGATACAGCGGCATAGCTGCCAGCAAGCACCCTGCGGAATCGCGCAGCAGAAGGTGCTGGGGCAACCAACCGGTTTCCGCCCGGACCGATCCGCTTTCTTCCAGGCTGGAAAGGAAGTCATAGGAAACAAAGGGGTTTTCCGCCCCGGCGCAGGCATCCCAGGCAGCCTTGTCGACTTCCTTTAAGGACGCACAAACCTCTATCAGCAAACTGTACTCGCCGTCGGGCATTTTGGGTCCTTGATCGCAAAGTGTCTTAAGGGAAGTTTGGCGCGCGCCATTCAGCTTTCAAGGGGAAGGCAAACAAGTTCTAATTAGAACTATTTCAGCGAGGTGCCTGCAGGCAGAGTCAGGATTTCACTTTAAACGTACCCTTAATTTACATTTTCAAGCAGTGGAGAGAGGGTGGAGCCGAAGTACTTTTGTCCTTCGAAGGTCCAATGGTTATCGTCCATAAATAGGGCGGTTCCCGATGAGTCAAAAACCATACATTCCTTAACTGTATCTCGGCATATTGTTGATAGGACATCATAATATCGTATGTCCCAGCGACGCGCTGCGTTACTTAAAGTCTCATTCAGTCGGATGCGCTCTTCTTGACCAAGATTATACAACATTCTTGCAACTTTTTGTGTTGGGCCTTTGGTCGTCAGAAGCGTCACGGGGTCAATAGGGAGTTCCAGTGCTCCCCATAAGATGATATCTGCGTTCGGGAAGGCCTTAAAAAACTTAACCGTTGGATCGAGATATTCAAGATTCGAAGAATGCCAACGGGAGGCCACGATGATTATATCTGCTTCCTGTGCGTATTTTAAGTTCAGCAGTTCCACCTTTTGTGCCTTGCAGCTCTCAGATATCGTGCTTGTCGTTATTCCATGAACCAAACGAGAGGCTAGGGATTGGCGAACAGATTCAGGCATATGGCAATGGATACTTAGATTAAATGTGTAAAAGACGTAATCATTCTGAAATAGGTCTCTGTTTTGTGAAAGTGCGTTAAATAGGTCTTTACTGTGACTATCACCAACAATCAGAACGCTTTTCTTGTTACTTGATTCTGCATCAACAGGAAGTTTGTTGTGGGTTTCAAAAAACGCCTCATTCGCTAAGGCTCCATCCTCAAGCTGGCGCTTTATTCTATCCGAATACGTTGATGAGAAGCGCCACCCCCAACCATTTGTATAAGAAGCGCTATATGCGAGAGCGGGAAACACAGCAAAGAAAACAAATGAACCCAAGATTGTTATTAGTTTTAGGCGAAATTGATTGAATTGCAGGCGCGACCCGACAACTTTAATTTGGTTTCTTATCGGTATATCAACAAACTTCGATAGTATAAAAGCCATTACAAAGCTGGCACTGATAAGAACGGTTTTTTCTAAAGGTGAAACAGGGCTGAATGTTGCATATTGAAAAAACACCAGAACCGGCCAATGCACCAGATAAAGCGGATAGCTGATTGTTCCGATACTCACGATTACCTTGTTCTCAAACATTTTTCTGACGATGGGCGGACATTTTGGGCAACTATGAATTACCAGAGCAGCGCCGACACTTGGTAATAATCCATAGCCTGACGGAAATGGCATAGTAGTTTTAAAAAAGAAAACACTTACTAGAATTAGTCCCAAGCCAAAGACCAATAATGTTGTGTTTATCAGAGTGTCTTCTATTGTTTTCCGACTTACGGCGTAAGCTAAGGCGCCAATCATAAATTCATAGAACCGGAAAACTGGGACATAGTAGCTGGACAGACTTGTATCAAACGCCACAGCCCCAAGAATACTCGATAAGAATATGAGAACTAAAAAAAGAGGGCCAATAAACTTCTTAAACTTAAAGAAGAAAAATAATGTTATTGGCCAAATCAAGTAGAACTGCCACTCCACCCCAAGAGACCACGTATGTAGAAGTGGTTTTAGTTGGGCACCTAAATCAAAATACCCAACCTCTCCAATATAAAAGATATTTGATGCAAAAACCAATGCATACAAAGACGCTTCACTGAAGCGTTCAAAATGCAGAGGTGAAAAATAGATGGCTGCAAGCAGAAAACTTCCAAATAATACAATCAAATAACTTGGCAGCAAACGTCGGGCTCGGCGCAGATAAAATTCAACAATGTTAAATGACTTATTATGAACATTTTTAGTTATAATTCCCGTTATTAGAAATCCACTGATTACAAAGAAAGGGGCCTATCCCCTTCGCATACGTAACTAGGGTAATCTAATGGAAATAGAGCCGACATCAGAAATGCCTCTTGATGAGGGAATCCGTGATGCTGTTCTTGTGTTGCGCTCTGCTGGTGTTGAGACGTTCGAGTCTTGCGAGGGGGGCGGCGATCACCCGTTTGCAGAACCAACGGTTCGTTTTCACGGTTCCCGCTCAGAGGGATACAAAGCGTTCGCTATTGCTGCGGATGCTGGCCTAAAGGTGCAGTCGCTTCAAAGGGTGTGGCCTATTATCGAGGGGGAAGTCACCGGCCCTTGGTGGCAATTGGTGCTACAAAGGCCGGTGAGGTGCCCTTAGCTTAGTCTGGCGCAATGGCTGCAGAGTGGCTTGCCGCCTGTGCCTGCCTTCTTGTTCACTGTTTCGATGTTATTGCCTTCTGTGCACTTCGTGTTGTTGTGGTGAACGGTTTGTTTGATTGAATGCCATGGAGAAACCTTAGTCACGGCGTAACCTCCTATTTTGAGTTGTAAAGTCGGAGATTAACACATCATTTGAATTGATGTCATTGACTAAAGCGGTAAAGCACAACTAACCTCTCTCAAAACGGGAGGGGTGAATGGCAGAGCGCGATGTTTCGGCGATAGCGTCGGAGGATGATCTGTGGGATCTACTCGAATCCCTTATGGACGGCTCAGTAAGTGGTCGGGCTCGCGTCTATCTGGATGGGTGGAGCCCTGAGATACTGTACTTCCCTGATGAGCCGACAGGGCACACAATTTCGCCAGCAGCAGCAAAAGCGGTCACTGACCTGCACAAGAGCCTTTCACGTTCTTACGCTTTTCTTGCATATGGCACCAATAACGCTGGATTGTTGCGGATAGATGATAAAAAGCTTCTAGATATTCGGTTCGTGGTAACGGATGGAAGTAGCGGTCTAGATTTAGAGGATTACGTTCTTGAGGCAATTTTATCGGGGTTGACTGAGAAAATGACCGGCGCGCAGATAACAATCACAATCGTTCTTTTTCTGGTTTTGTATTTCAGCCAGAGTTTTGCTCGGCACTGGGTTAACAGCGTCTATGAGCAGAAGAGACATGATCGATCAGCGGGGGAGCGCGTACAGTTGAGCGAGCAAGAGACGCGCCGCGCTGAAATTTTAGCTAACGCACTAAGAGAACATCCGAATCTTGCACCAATGCAGGATTATTCCGACGATGCGCGACGTAGTTTAATTTCTGCTGCCCGCGCATACCCGCGAAGTCGGGTTTTGGGCGCGGATTTAACCGCTGAAGAGGCCAGAATTATTCTATCGTCAGACCGCGAGCAAGGTGTAGGAAGGCGAATAGACGGTCGGTTTGAAGTCGCTCGGATCAATACCGAAGTCGATGATGGTCACTTGTTTCGCCTTAAGGCAACCGACTCATCCGTAGAAATAGATGCCCAAGCAACCAGAATTGATTTGCCACAAGAAGATATCCACCTTCTGTTTCAGGCGGCGGAAAGTAAAGAGAACGTGTCCGTCCTTATAAATGCATGGGTTGTTGGCGAAAGAATTGTTAAGGCTACTGTGGTTCGGGTGGAAAAGGTGAATGGCGGAGAAAATGACGACACTTAAGAAGGCTATAAAGGACGGCAACCTAGAGGCCTTTATCCAGGAACATGAGAAAGATTCTCCGGGTGATGCTGATAAGCTGAACGCTGCCCTTAGGAAACCGGCTTCTCAAAAGACGAAAGAAGTTCCGAAAGCATCGTCTCGGCACGGTTCCGACGATTAAAGCGGTATTCAAACTCTTTCGCGTACCGCTCAAGGTATTTGGCAGAGACGTGAACGTGAGTACCACGGATACCGTTCTTAAGGTGACGCCAGAAGTTTTCGATACCATTCACTGAGGCACCGTCAAAGCCGACGTATTCGCCTTCTGAGTGGTTCACGCTCTTTGGGTAATAGTCGTGGTTCTCAAGTCCCTCATAGGACTTTAATTCGTCTGTATGGACGCTGGTTTCGGGCTTCACGTGCTGTTGGATGATAGGTAGCAGCGTTGCCCGCTTAACATTAGGAACAACCTTAACCATTACGTCGCCGTCGCGTTGAAGCATGCCCATCAAGATGGTTTTGTTTTCGCCCGAGCGACCACGTTTGCCGCCGCGTTTGTATCCACCGACAACGGTTTCATCTATTTCGACGTGTTCGCCGCGCCCACCAAGCGGGTTCTCGCCGTCAATCTCTGCCATATGCTGGCGGATCATCTGGCCCATGCGCCACGCGGTTTTGTAAGTCACGCCTAATTGGCGCTCTAATTCCTTACCAGAGACGCCGTGACGGGTCGTAGTGAACAGGAATATCGCATAGAACCAAAGTTGAAGCGGAGTACGGGATTGCTCAAAGAGGGTTCCAACGGTCGGGTGGATATGATGCCCGCACCATTGGCAGGAGAAGGCCCGTTCTGCTTTGATAGGGTACCACTTGGCTTCACGCTCGCACTTAGGGCAGGTGTGGCCTTGTCCGAACCTAACGTCGAACAGGTGCTTAAGGCACGTGTCGTCGTCGGGGAACATTTGAAAGAACTGGCGTATCGTCGTGGGCTTCATGGCTTTCTCCTATAACTAGGAGATGGTGATTGCCCCACCGTATGTCAAGGGGATATTCCCCCAAAGAAAATATCAACACCAACAAAACCACCACTAAAAAACCCAATATCATAATGAAATAAAATCACGAATAAAACGGATAAGCCGCGTAGACCTTCAATGTCTGTTCGATAGTTTTTTTCATGAGAATTTTCTAAGTGTGTCATCTTTTAATATTATTTCGTGAAATATTTTTTGATATAACAAGTATTTGGCGAAAATGGTAAAATTCTCTCAAAAGATATCGCCTTCGTATTATTCCATCAACATTGTTATCAGGCTTTTGATAGTTTTGTCGTTAGCAAATTTCGACCTCGCCAATCGGCACCCCGTCAGCTATTTCCTATGGCTTGCATATAGCACAGGTCCAAATTTGGCTCGCAGGTTTGAGAGAATTTTCATGAATAGGGCTATCCTCCAGGCAACTGTTGATGCTTTAGCCGTGCTTAATGCAACACCGTGTAAGACGTGAGGTGATGATTATGAGCACATCTGAGAACAGGACCGATGCGATTGTTATTGGGGCGGGGCATAATGGCCTGTCTTGCGCAGGGTATCTGGCGCGGGGCGGGTTGAAGGTGACGGTGCTGGAGCGGCGCGACGTGATCGGTGGCGCGGCCCTGACGGAGGAATTTCATCCCGGCTTCCGCAATTCTGTCTTTTCTTATCTGGTAAGCTTGCTGGATCAGCAGGTGATCCGGGACCTGGACCTGTTTCAGCATGGCCTGGAATTGCTGCAGCGTCCGGGGGGCAGTTTGTCTATCCTGCCTGGCGATCATCTGTACCTGCCCCGGGATCCCGCATCGGCCCAGCAGGCTCTGGCGCGGTTTTCCGCGGCAGATGCTGCGGCCTATCCCGAATTTGAAGATTTGCTGGAATCTTTGGGCGACGCCATTCGCGTGATCGCCACTCAGGTGCCCCCCAATTTTGGTGGCGGGTTGTCGGATCTATGGAAAGTATTGGGGCAGGCGAATGTTCTGCGCAAATTGCCCGCAGACCGTCAGGCCGACCTTGCGGAACTGATGACCATGTCGATTGGCGATTTTCTGGACCGCTGGTTTGAAAGTGATCCGATCAAGGGCCTGTATGGGTTTGAAGGCATCATCGGGAATTTTGTTGATCCCTATGCCCAGGGATCGGCCTATGTCCTGTTGCACCATATCTTTGGTCAGGTGGATGGGCGCACCGGCGCCTGGGCCTATGCCAAGGGCGGCATGGGGGCGATCACCCAGGCGATGGCGCGCTATTGCCGCAGTCAGGGTGTTGATATCCGGACCAATGCGGCCGTTTCAGAGGTGATCCTGGATAAGGGGGTCGCGAAAGGCGTTGTTCTGGAGGATGGAACCGCACTTCATGCCCCGGTCGTCGCGGCCAATTGTCATCCGCAGATCCTGTTTGGTCAGTTGATTGATCCGGCCCTGACACCGGACCGGTTTGCCAAGCGTGTGGCGGGCTGGCGCAGTGAGAGTGCGACCTTCCGCATGAATGTTGCGCTGAGCGAATTGCCGAAATTCGATACGGTCGATCATGATGAAAACGGGTTGACCGCGATGAAGAATACCATCGATATCGCCCCGTCTTTGGATTATATCCGCGCCGCCTATGATGATGCCCGCATGCAGGGCTGGTCCAAGGCCCCCGTCGTATCAATGTGCATTCCGACCCTGATGGATGACAGCCTGGCCCCGCCGGGGGGACATGTGATGAGCCTGTTCTGTCAGCATTTCCGGCGTCATCTGCCAGATGGGCGCAGTTGGGATGATGTCCGTGAAGAGGTCGCCGATCACATCATCGATACGGTCGCGGCGCACAGTCCCAATTTCCGCCAAGCCATTGTCGGGCGTCAGATCAACAGCCCACTGGATATTGAGCGTAAATTGAATATGGTCGGGGGCGATATTTTCCACGGAACCCTGCATCTGGATCAGATTTTTGCCCTGCGTCCGGCACCCGGCCATGCCGACCACCGCATGCCGATTCCCGGTGTCTACCTGTGTGGGTCCGGTGCCCATCCCGGCGGCGGCGTCAGCGGTATTCCGGGGCGCAATGCCGCACAGGAAATTTTAAAAGACGTTAAGCGAAGGAAAGTTGGATGAATTTCTGGAAAAAAGGCCGGGATCAATCCCTTCCTGAGTTTATTGCCCTGATCGCTCTGCAGATTTCAATGGTCGCCCTGACCATCGATGCAATGTTGCCCGCCTTACCCGCCATTGGTCAGGAATTGGGCGTGGTGGAAGCCAATGATACACAATTGGTCATCTCGCTGTTCTTTCTGGGCTTTGCCGTGGGTCAGTTTTTCTATGGCCCGCTGTCTGACTCGCTGGGTCGAAAGTCGATGATCCTGGCAGGGATTGCCATATTTGGTGTGGGCTGCATTCTGTCTCTGGTATCCTGGAATTATGAAACCATGCTGTTGGGTCGCGTATTGCAGGGGTTGGGTGCTGCGGGACCACGCACGGTGACGATCGCGGTGGTTCGGGATCGGTATGCCGGGCGCGGCATGGCGCGGATCATGTCCTTTGTGATGGCAGTGTTTATCATCGTGCCCGCCTTGGCACCCGCGATTGGGCAGGCGGTGCTGTTCGTTGCCGATTGGCGCGCGATTTTTCTGTTGTTGATGGCGTTAGGTCTTATCTGTGCCGTCTGGATGATGTTCCGACTGCCAGAAACCCTGGCCGATAGTGACCGGATGCCCCTGTCCCTGGCACGCATTGGTTCGGCGGTAAAAGAAACAGTCTGCAACCGACATGCCTTGGGCTACACGATCTCCGCAGGCTTCATTTTTGGTGCCTTTGTCGGCTATCTGAACAGTGCCCAGCAGATATTTCAGGATGTTTTTAACCTTGGGGATTTGTTTCCGCTGTTCTTTGGAATTCTGGCCCTTTCGATTGGGGCATCGTCGGTCGTGAACGCCCGCATTGTGATGCGGTTTGGGATGCGGTTTCTGTCATTTGCGGCGGTTTTCACCCTGACAGGTCTGTCGCTCGGTTTCCTCATTGTCGACATCGTGCTGGCGGGACATCCGCCGCTTTGGGCATTCATGCTGTGGGGCATGACCAGCTTTTTCTGTATTGGATTGTTGTTCGGGAACCTGAATGCCCTGGCGATGGAACCATTGGGGCATATCGCCGGGACAGGCTCTGCCGTGGTCGGGGCGTTGACCACCCTGATTTCATTGGTCTTCGGAATTGTGGTTGGACAAGCCTTCGACGGGACTGTTCTGCCGTTGGTTATCGGGTTTGCCAGTCTGGGGGTCATTTCCTCAATCACGATGATGATCACCAATCGCGGCCTTCGCGGTGCGGGCGCTCAATAGGATGAATTGAGGGGGAATTCATATGGCCAAGAATGATGCATGGCTGGCTTCCGGTGCGGAAGACGCGCTGGAACCGGAAATGGAGATTTGTGATCCCCATCATCACCTGTGGTTGAACCAGCCCCATCGGATCAGCCCGCGCTATGGCTTTGACGAGATTCACCGGGATGTCAGCGCCGGGCACACTATCACCAGCACGGTTTTTATCGAAGCCGCAACGATGTATCGGGCTGATGGGCCAGCGGTCATGCGCCCGGTTGGCGAAACAGAATTCGTCAATGGTATCGCCGCCATGGCGGCATCTGGTGACTATGGTCCGTGTCGGATTGCAGCCGGGATCGTTGGGGCCGTGGACCTGACCCTGGGGGGTGCAGTCGCGCCAGCGCTGGATGCCCATATCGCCGTGGCGGGCGGGCGGTTCAAGGGTATCCGCCATGGTGTTGCCTGGGATTCAGATCCGGCCCTGCCCGATGTGCGCACCAAACCCGGCCCGGAATTGTTGATGGATGCGCGGTATCGCGCCGGTGTCGCAGAAATCGCGGCCCGGGGCTTGAGCCTGGATATCTGGTGCTTCCATCCACAAATCTGTGAAGTGACGGATCTGGCCCGCCAGTTTCCGGACCTGACCATCATTCTGGATCATTTCGGGGTTCCATTGGGGGTCGGGGCCTATGCAGGGCGTGGGGATCAGGTTTTCACCCAATGGAAAGCCGATATCACCGAATTGGCGTCCTGCCCCAATGTAATGGCGAAGCTGGGGGGTATCGCCATGCCGGAAAACGGCTTTGATTGGCACAAGCAGCCCCGCCCACCCACCAGCCTGACCCTGATGCAGGCAACCCGTCGTTACTATGAAACAACAATAGAATTGTTTGGTGTCGACCGGTGCATGTTCGAATCGAATTTCCCTGTTGATAGCGTCAGTTGCGGCTATAATACGATCTGGAACAGTTTCAAATTGTTGACGCAAGACTGGTCAAAAGCGGAGCGTCGTGCGCTTTTTCATGATACGGCGGCACGCGTTTACAGGCTTTAATACGAAAGCGCATTGCGGCACCGCTTATCCGGCGCTATATGCGAAGGGTCATGATGCTTCTCTATCACCTCTGGCTCTCGCCCCATTGTCGTAAAGTCCGGCTGATGCTGGGGGAAAAGCAATTGCCGTTTGAAACCCGGATTCAGAAAACCTGGGACCGGGACGAGGCGTTTCTGGCCATCAATCCAACGGGGGAAGTCCCTGTACTGGTTGATGAAGACGGGAACCGGGTCTGCGGTTCCCAGCCGATCTGCGAATATCTGGACGAAATGTATGGTGACCAGCCATTGATCGGCACCGGCGCTGTGATGCGGGCTGAGGTCCGGCGACTGATCGACTGGTTCGATATCAAATTCCACCAGGAAGTCGGCATCAATCTGGTCGAAGAAAAGATCATGAAGCGCTTTCTTGGGATGGGGGAACCCAGTTCTTCCGCAGTGCGTGCCGGGGGTCGGAACATTCACACCCATCTGGGTTATATTGGTTGGCTGGCAGAGCGACGGACCTGGCTGGCGGGGGAGGAACTGACCCTGGCCGACCTGACCGCTGCGGCACATTTATCCTGTGTCGATTATATCGGTGATGTGCCCTGGAACGATCATCCAGAAGCAAAAGACTGGTATGCGCGCATTAAATCACGCCCGGCCTTCCGCCCGATCCTGGGGGATCACATTCCTGGTGCGCCCCCTCCAAAGCATTATGCAGATCTCGACTTCTGATATTTTGAGAGAGGAGCAGACCGATGCAAATCGACGGCTTAGCCGCCTTGGTAACAGGGGCGGCCTCTGGCTTGGGCGAGGCGACTGCCCGCGCACTGGCAGCAAACGGCGCAAAAGTGGCCTTGCTGGATCGCGACGCGGATAAACTGTCCGCCGTCGCGAAAGACATTGATGGATTGGCGATAGTCTGCGATGTCACCAGCGCAGAGGAAGTGGCTGCCGCTTTTGCGACAGCCCGCGACAAGCATGGTCTGTGTGCCGTCGCCGTCAGTTGTGCCGGTGTAGCGCCTGCAGCAAAAATCGTTGGTCGCGAGGGACCAATGGATCTGGATGTGTTTCGCAAGGTGATCGACATCAATCTGATCGGGACCTTCAATATTCTGCGCCTTGCTGCCGCGGATATGGCCCAACGGGAGCCCAATGAGGATGGGGAGCGCGGCATCATCATCAATACCGCCTCCATCGCGGCCTATGAAGGCCAGATTGGTCAGGCCGCCTATGCCGCATCCAAGGCTGGGGTGGTTGGTTTGACCCTTCCCGCCGCGCGGGAATTTGCCCGCAGTGGTATTCGGGTCAATGCGATCGCGCCTGGCCTGTTTGGCACACCCATGCTGCTGGGCATGCCGCAAGAGGTTCAAGACAGCCTGACGGCTACCTTGCCATTCCCGCAACGATTTGGGAAACCACAGGAATATGCATCTCTGGTACTTCATATGGTGGAAAATACTGTCATGAATGGCGAATGTGTGCGCCTGGACAGTGCTTTGCGCATGCAACCCCGCTGAGTCCTGAAACTGCGTCAAACGAAGCAACGGGGCGGCTTTCGCACCATTGTATGAATTGATACAGCAGTCACGGTTGCAGACCCGCGTCTAAACCGGCAAAGTTAGGGGGAAATCTGCAGTCTCGGCCTGATGGACCGGACTTGAACCAACAAGCCCCCGATCAGAGGGGCCAATGATTCAAAGGGAGAATGCCCAGATGAGCACCGATGTTTTTCCAGTCGCCGATGACATTGCCAACAATGCGCTGATCAACCGCGCGCAGTATGAAGAGATGTATGCCAAATCAATTAAAGACCCAGAGGCTTTCTGGGGTGAACATGGCAAACGCATCGATTGGATCAAGCCCTATAGCACGGTGAAGAATGTGAACTTCATGGTGCCGGATGTCTCCATCAAATGGTATGAGGACGGGACGTTGAATGCGTCCTACAATTGCATTGACCGGCATCTGGAAAGCCGGGGTGATCAGACCGCAATCCTCTGGGAAGGCGACGACCCGAAGGATGATGCGACGATCACCTATCGCCAATTGCACGGCCATGTCTGCCGTCTGGCCAATGCCATGAAGGACCAGGGCGTCAAGAAAGGCGACCGCGTCTGTATCTATATGCCCATGATCCCCGAAGCCGCCTATGCCATGCTGGCCTGTGCGCGTATCGGTGCGGTGCATTCCATCGTCTTTGGCGGATTCTCACCCGATGCGCTGGCGGGGCGCATCAATGACAGCGAATGCGTCATGGTCATCACGGCGGATGAAGGCCTGCGCGGGGCAAAGAAAATCCCGTTGAAGGCCAATACCGACAAGGCGCTGGAAAAATGCAAATCGGTGAAATCCTGCATCGTAGTGGAGCGCACGGGCGGTAAGATCGATTGGGTCGACGGGCGCGATGTCTGGTACCACGACGTGGTCAAGGATGTGTCGGATCAGTGTGAACCCGCAGAAATGTCTGCAGAAGACCCGCTGTTTATCCTCTATACATCCGGCTCCACCGGCCAGCCCAAAGGCGTGCTGCACACGACCGGCGGTTATATGGTCTATGCCTCCATGACCCACGAATATGTCTTCGACTATCATGAAGGCGATGTCTATTGGTGCACGGCGGATGTCGGCTGGGTCACGGGTCACAGCTATATCGTCTATGGCCCGCTGGCCAATGGGGCGATCACGCTGATGTTTGAAGGCGTGCCAAATTATCCAGACGCCTCGCGCTTCTGGCAGGTCTGTGACAAGCACCAGGTCAATACCTTCTATACCGCACCGACGGCGATCCGCGCCTTGATGCGGGAAGGCAAAGGCCCGGTGGAGAAATGCAAACTGGACTCGCTGCGCCTGTTGGGCTCGGTCGGGGAACCGATCAATCCCGAAGCCTGGCTGTGGTATCACGAGGTTGTTGGCAAGGGTCGCTGCCCGATTGTCGATACCTGGTGGCAGACGGAAACCGGTGGCATCCTAATCACGCCTTTGCCCGGCGCTACCGACCTGAAACCGGGTTCGGCGACCAATCCCTTCTTTGGGGTGGAACCGGAAATCGTCGATAATGAGGGCAATCCGCAATCGGGCGCGACGTCCGGCAACCTGTGCATCACGCAAAGCTGGCCCGGCCAGATGCGCACCGTCTATGGCGATCATGAACGCTTCATGCAGACCTATTTCTCCACCTATAAGGGGAAATATTTCACCGGCGATGGCTGTCGCCGGGACGAGGATGGCTATTACTGGATCACCGGTCGCGTCGATGATGTGATCAACGTTTCAGGCCACCGCATGGGCACGGCAGAGGTCGAAAGCTCTCTGGTCGCCCATTCCAAGGTCGCAGAGGCCGCCGTTGTCGGTGCGCCCCACGATGTGAAGGGTCAGGGCATCTATGCCTATGTCACCCTGAACAGTGGGGAAGAACCCAGTGATGAGTTGAAGAAGGAACTGGTCGCCTGGGTCCGCAAGGATATCGGCCCGATCGCCAGCCCCGATTGGCTGCAATGGGCGCCGGGCCTGCCAAAAACCCGATCCGGCAAAATCATGCGCCGCATCCTGCGCAAAATCGCCGAAGATGATTTCTCCAATCTGGGCGACACCTCCACCCTGGCCGATCCCGGTGTCGTCGACAGCCTGATCGACAATCGCCAGAACCGGAAGTAAGCACATTTGGATGCGCCGCACATGTGGCGAAACTGAAAGGGCGGTGCCGATGGGTGCCGCCCTTTTTGTGTCGGGGTGATGGACTATCCCAAATAGCGAACAGTGTCAGTTTTTATGTAATCAGAGCCGGACGTGAATAAAAACAAGGTTCAATCTCTGCACTGAAACCGTTATCGCATCACAAATTTACAAGTCCTGCATTTATGATCTCGAGCGAGGCCATTTCATATGTCTACCTGTTGTGAAGGTGGTTCAGGTTCAACGGTATCCCATGTCTGGAAAATTACCTTTGCCTGCCGTCCCACATAGCGTGTCAGAACCTTGTTGAGTTGATAGCTTACGACAATGCCAACTCCGAAAGGAATGGCCTTCTCCAGTGACTTCCTGGTGAAATTGATGCCAATTTTTTTAAGCATTTGTTTTAAAGTAGTTAGCACGGCACCTTTAAGGTATTTCTGCAATACCGTCACAGCAGCCTTGGACGCTCCTTTGGATACGGCAGGGCCAGCAGTCTTCTCGATAGTGGCTGAGAACGCTACCAGCAAGGCGAGTTTCTCTGCGTCGGCACTAGTTAAATCTTGGCCGTAGTTGATCGCAAGACAGCGACACATATCGACTTGAAATTTCATGCAGCTTAAAAGATCAATTGATCCTGCCCCGATAGCGACAGCGGTGCCGGGCCCTGGTAACATACCCGGAAACGCTGTCCCAGCCCCAGTTAAAGCAGCCAGTTGGCAATAGTGCTCTATAATGGCATCAGCGACGTGTGATTGCGCCGTGAGATCATCTTCGTTGGGGAACCTCTTTACGCGCTTCGTGCGTAAGGTGTCGACCATGCCCTGCGCATCGACGACAGAAATACTTGCTGACCTGATCAGACTTAGCCAGCGCGAGGTTTCTTCATTTTGGGGAGCATCTTTCATTGGCTGTCCAGCAAAAAAGGGGTGTTCCAAAAAGATCACTTTATGATAGCGTAATTAAAAATTTACATCTTTTATTGAGTATTGCAAATGAAATTCCTTTAAGGAGGCATGTATGCCTATGTCACGCTGAACAGCGGAGAAGAGCCAAGCGATGAGTTGCAGAAAGAGCTGGTCGCATGGGTCCGCAAAGATATCGGCCCGATTGCCAGCCCCGATTGGCTGCAATGGTCGCACGGTCTGCCAAAACCCGATCCGGCAAGATCATGCGCCGCATCCTGCGCAAAATCGCCGAAGACGATTTCTCCAATCTGGGCGACACCTCCACCCTGGCCGATCCCGGCGTTGTGGATAGCCTGATCGACAATCGCCAGAACCGGAAGTAAGCGGTTTAGGGTGTGTCCTGTGTTAGGAATTTGAAAAGGCGGTGCTGATGGGCACCGCCTTTTCGATTATGCGCCGGGAAGGTTATTGCGAAGTGCACCAATGCCTGCAACGTGGCGCAGGCTGTTGACACTTGGTTGCGCTTGTTTATCAGGTGTAGTGTTCAGACATTGCGGGGCGAGAAAGCCGTGTTGGGCGTCTTTTGCGATCGCTCACTTGCCCGCTAGCTGTCTGAGCGCACTAGCCCAATCCTCGATATGATAAGTGCGGATGATCTTGTCGTCCTGCACTTCATGAATGTCGATGGTCATGATGTCGAAGCTCCTCCCCTGGCCGTCCACACCAAATAGCGGTCCAGTTGGGGTTCCGGTCGCACGGCTACGCACGATGACGAAGGCGCCATCCTGGTGCATGGCCTGCACAGCCCAATCGAGATCAGGGATAAGCTTGGCGAAATGACCCATCTGGCCAAGGAAGGCTGCGCGCGGCTTGTTCTTGCCCGAATAGTCGCCGACACTTTCCCAGGCGTCCGATGTGACGTCTCTGAACGCCGTGACGTGGACTTCGGACCCAGGATTACTCAGAAGGTCATAGAAGGTCTGCACGCTTGCAAGGTCGTCCGCCTGGGCTGCCTGGGCGAACCCAATGACGCATAACGAGGCGGCGGCGATCAAGTTTCGAATTCTCCACATAATTAATCTCCTCTGTGAGTATGAACCGGTATTGGCGATGCGGAAACAATCGAACCGTCACTTTGCCGAGGCGCAGACCGTCAATGCATCATCCGAGCAACAAGATAGACATTGCGATAGAAACGCATAAGATAGTTAAAACCTTTTTCATTGTTCTGGATTCTTTAATAATGATCGACCGGCTTCGACAGCTCGCTATCTTTGCTAAGACGGTCGATCACGGATCCTTCCGGGGAGCCGCCCAGCATCTGCGCCTCTCCCCTTCCGTTGTCAGTCATCATGTCTCACAGCTTGAAGCGAGCCTTGGGGTGGCTTTGCTCTACCGCTCGACACGTCAGCTATCGCTAACGCGTGATGGTGAGCGTTTGCTCGCCGCGACGCAAAAGTTGCTCGAGGCCGTGGAAAATGAGTTGGCCGCCATGTCGTCCTTGGCACCGAGCCCGAGCGGGGAACTCCGTGTGATGATTGCATCGGTGCTATCGGCCTCCGAGGTTACCGCAAGGATCGCGCGGTTTGCGCGGCGCTTCCCTCTCGTCAGGCTCACTCTGGATTATTCGGATGCGCGTCGCGACTTGATCGCTGCAGGCTTCGATGTCGCGATCCGTATCGGCCCCAAACCCACAAAGAGCCCCACCACGCAGCTGCTTTTCGAGGCACCCCGGGTGATCGTCGGCTCAACCGAGTATCTCGCCGGGCGGACGCCTCCAAGGTCGCCGAAGGATCTGCTGCAATTCGATTGGTTGAGCCTGACACCGGCGCGTTCCGTGCCCTTGATGTTTTCTTGTCCGGGGTGCCAGCCAATCACAATCAAACCGGATCCTCAGATTCACTGCAGTGACGCGCAGGCTCTTTACCGGCTGATCCGGGCAGGCGCAGGCGTCGGCAGCATCCCGAGATTCCTTGCTGACGACGACGTTGAGAAGGGGGATGTGGCGGAGATTTTGACCGATTGGCGTATCGCGCCAATCCATGCCCATGCGGTTTGGCCAGCGAATGCGCCGAAGAACGGTTTGATTGCCTTATTCTTGGGTGACCTGATTTGCTGATCGTCGCCTCCGTCCCGTCCGGTCAAGACGGAATAGCCTGCGTCAGAAACTTTATGGGGCTGTCTTTTTTTAAACATCACCTTCCAAGCCACTACGCTTATACTGAGCAAAAATAGGGCTTCGTGGGCGACACCTCCACCCTGGCCGATCCCGGCGTCGTCGACAGCCTGATCGACAATCGCCAGAACCGGAAGTAAGCACATTTGGATGCGCCGCACATGTGGCGAAACTGAAAGGGCGGCCCAGATCGGTGCCGCCCTTTTTAGCGACCATTACACATGCCCATAGAAATCACGATGGACGGCAATGGAATAGGCATAGTCCAGCAATGTTGACCAACTGAATACCGGCATGTTGATCTCTCTTTGAATCGCGCGGGCAAAGGGTTGAAAGCCTGTACATTCCAGAACCATTGCCCCCATGGCGGGATGGCTGGTGGCGAAGTTCTTTGCGACGGCAACAATGTCCAGTTCGGCCTTCTGATATTCAGCTGTCGGTGTTTCCGGCCGCAGGTCTTTCGTCCACAGGCTGTCGAATTGTGGGCATTTGCCATCATCCTTTGCGCCATGAACGACATAATTCGACTGCAGGCGAATTCCGACCGACGTTAAGTGCCGATCCTGTAAATGGTCCCCTTCGGCAACCAGAAGTCCGACCACCTTGTTTGCGCCAATCAATGTCTGGGCCAGGGGCACCTGTAACAGGCTGGATGCAAAGACCGGCACGGATACCGCATTGGCAATTTCTTGCTGAAACCAGGCGAAATATCCGCATTCAGCCGCGATGGCGCGACAGCCCATGCGTTCCAGCTTTCGCGCGGCGGCCAGGACCGGCGCTAACAGGTCGCCCTTGTGCTCACCCCGGACCAGCTTCTTGATATCGACCCCTTCGGCGATTTCATATTGGATTGGATAGCCATGGGCGCTGGCATTGCGGACATCGCCTGGAAATCCAGGATAGACATCATCCAGAATAATAATCCCCAGCCCCATGCCATAACAGCTGTGGTTCCTGCGGGCATAGATTTTATTAAGGGCGGGGTCATGGGACGGCATTCTTGGTTCCTTTCGTTCTTGCGGGGTTTCTTATTAATCCATTATATAATTATCGAAAAATAACGTTTTGTTATGGCAGGCGAAGAATGCTTATAGATGGGTCAAGGCGCGAAGAAATTTCTGTACGGCGGGTGCGCAGCCTGTTGGCCGTGGCAGAATTCCGCTCTTTCTCGGTGGCTGCGAAGGTGCTTGGCCTGACCCAACCGGCCATTTCGCAACATGTCCAACAATTGGAAGCGCAGCTTGAAACGACATTGATGGTGCGCGACACGCAAGGGCTGCGGCTTTCATCTGGCGGGGCGGCGTTGCTGCCCGCCTTTCGACGATTGTTATCAAGCAATGGGGCGATACTGGACCAGTTGGCCTCCCTGGGTCAGGGGACAGAACAAATCCTGCGTATTGCCAGCCCCGCGTCCTTTGCGGCACTATTCATTGCACCGACATTTCAGGCGATGCGGGTCAGGTTCCCCAAGCACATCCTGGACATTTCTGAAATCGATAATGAGGAGAGCCTGGACCTGGTGCGACAGGGCGATATCGACTTTGCGATCACCAGCGTTTTCATTGCTTCGCCGGGTTTAAAGTTTGAGGCACTGCATCAGGATTCCGCCTGTGTCGTCATGTCGGCAGAAAACCCGCTGGCGACCAATACCGATTTGACCGATGAAGAAATACTGGCGCAACCGATGATCCGCTTTCCCTCTGGCACCACGTCGCATGACTGGCTTACGGTCCTTGCACATCGAAGTGGTGTGGAGCCCAACACAATTGCTGAAGTGCGGCAATTGGTGACCGGGTTTCAGATGATACGGCAGAATCTGGGCGTGGCAGTCGTGCCTGAGGGTGCCGCACAGGCCTGCACCCTTCCCGGTATTGTCGCAATCCCGCTCAGAGATCGCACATTCGTCCGGACGCTTGGCAGTGTCACAAGTGAAATTCAGCATCCGACAGAATTCCAGAATGCGTTGCTGATAGGCTTGCGGAGCCGAACACGGATTTTTTCCAGTAGCCAGATATAATCGGTTCGTATTGCGCCGTGATCGTGGTGAAAAGACCCTTGGCAGAAACACATTCTTCTTTGAAAAAACCAAAGCCGCTATGCAGGTCGAATTTCTATCAGATATCCTTATACATATAGGTCGTGGCATCCATTCGGTCGCAGTCTGTGGCGCGGCAGAAATTGGGGATGGTGCCAGCGATTTTGTAGCCCAGGCTGAGATATAGCGGTTCTGCGGCATCCCCGGTGCGGGTGTCCAGGGTAATCAAGCTGCGTCCCAATCGGGTGGCGTGGCCTTCCAGATCGGTCATCAGGCGGCGCGCGATACCGCGTTTCCGGAATTCCGGATGGACCAGAAGCTTTGAGATTTCGCAGCGATGGACCTGGTTCGGGGGCATGTCCAACAGCAATTGCCCCGTGCCGACAATCCGCCCCTGCACTGTGGCAATCAGCAACAGCCGCCCCCCAGACCGAATAATGGGAAACATTTTATGCTGCCAGAACTGACGGCTATCTGTCATGGAGAAGGGCAGGATGAAATTAACGCTGCCCCCTGCCAGGACGGTTGCATGCAGCACCTCAGCCAGACCGTCCAGGCTGTCGTCCAGATCCTCGTTACTGACTGTGGCAATGGTGATGGGGGTCATCGTATCCTCACAATAGGACGAGCAAGTAAGTTGCACCGGTGTTTCTGGGTGTTTTGAAGCGGCTGGCACCAAATAGGTGATAACGCAGGCAATCCCCGGGGGTCAGGTGATACGGATCGTCGTCGATCCAGATATCCAAAACGCCTTTTTGCAGCAAAAGATGGTGTTCCAGCCCTGGCACAGGCGGGGCGGCATAGGCGATTTCCGTATCGGCGCGCAGTGTGCATTCCACGATTTCGGCCCTAAGCGGTGGTGCGGCAGGGGAGATCACGCGCCGTTCATAGCCGATCATTCCCTCCGTCCAGACGGGTTGATCCCCCCGGCGGCACAGAGGCGTGAAAGCCTCCTCAACCTGGGCAAGAAGGCGCGATAGGGGTAAGGCAAAGGCAGTACACAGCTTGCCAAGTACCTCTGCGGTCGGGCTGACCTCAGCATTTTCAACCCGCGACAAGGTGGCCCGGCTGACGCCGCAACGTGTCGCTAATTGATCCAGGGACCATTCCCGATCCAGGCGCAGTTTCTTTAAATGATCCGCTAATCGGTTCGAAAGAGGTGTTGTCACTGATTTTCCATAAAAGAGAAATTATTCCAAAAATGAGAATTATGTATACTGTCATATTTGTACAGCATGAAATTTAGCAAATAGGCCTCGGATTGTGTGAGTTGCCGGAATCACGATACATTTAAGAATGTTCAACGAAAGTAGGGATAATGACGCATCACCCCCCTGAATTTGATATCTCCAATGGTGAGAGCGTCGCGCTGTATCTGGTCCCGGATTCGTCCAACGAAACCCTGACTGAAGACAGGGTCTATGAGGAAAACTTTCAGCTTCCCCATGTTTTTCAGCGCGACCAGACACTGGTTGGGATCACCCAGAAGCAGCATGTGACCCACACCCATGGGGGTGGATTGGTGCAACAGGCAGGGTTCTTTTATACCTCCTATGGCATCTATGGGGTATTGAGCAGTTATGATCTAAACACGGCACTGGCCGGCGTCGAATCCTTGCATGGCAATATCTCCAGTGCGACGGACTATACTGTCTATGACTTTAAGTTTTGCGCTGATATGCACGAAATCTGGGACTTTAAGCGTGGCGATGATGTTGCTGTTCTGGTCGAGGCTATTCGACGGGGCGGTTGCTTTCGCGCCGTTGTGGAAAAGAAGGATGGGTCGCGGCAATCGAGCCCTGTTGAGATGCCGTACTATTGGCCGGATCAAAATCTTGTCCAATTTCAAACGAAAATCGAATTCTTTCCCTCCGAGATTCTGGATGAAAGACGCATGACGGAAACCCTGTCTAAAGACGGCTATCCCCTGGGGGCAAATCCCGGTCCTATCACTGAATTGATTTTCAACAATGTTGCATCGACCTATCTGTCACTCTTTACGGATGGTCGTTATTATTCCCTGGGACAAGTCAAGCCAGGGACATTCCTGGAATATGAAAACTTAACGATCTTTGCCAATTGGCGTGTTAATGAAGAATAAACCAGTTTCAGGTAAATGTGCCCGTGCCGTACTTCCTGTCGGAAAGGCGTGCTGAATAGACTACGATCAGGAGTGTACTCTTGTCATTGTCCAATGATCCCAGTTTCGTTGCATCTGAGAAGATTCATGCAGTTTTGCACTATTGGACTGCACGAAAACAGGGCACAGACTGGCCATTGCGGGACTCTATCGTACCCTGGGAGCTCACGCGCTATCTGCCCAACATCGTGATCAGCGAAATCAATCGCAAAACGCATCAGGTCTATTATCGATTGGTCGGCACAAAAGTTGTCGAAATGTCCCGGTTTGATTTCACGGGGCGTTGGCTGCACGAAATGAGCCCGGCCTCTCAGGAGCCCGGGGTGTGGGAACAGGCCTATGCCCTGATGATAGAGACCGGGTCGCCAGTTTATGGGCAAACGGGTATTCCCATTGCAGATGGCAGTGAAATCCTTGTGCAGGAAGAATTTGGAATGTTTCCGCTTCAGGTCCCCAATAAAGAGGTCTTTCAATGCCTGGCCCTGGAGGTTTATGGATCCGTGATGCATTTCAATCCGGATGATTTGCGTGCGATGCGACCGGTGAAAAGGTAGGATACCGGTCACACGATGTGGGCAAGCACGCATCGGAAAGGGGAGAAGGCGATGATACACGGGCTGCATCACAACGCATATCGATGTCGCGATTCAGAAGAGACGCGCATGTTCTATGAAGGCTTTCTGGGGCTGCCATTGGTTCATGCGTTTGAAATTGTTCAGACGAAAACCGGACGGGAAACAAGGGTTCTGCACAGTTTCTATCAAATGCAGGACGGGTCGTGCCTGGCGTTTTTCGAGGTTCCTTCCTCCCCCTTTGATTTCAAGGATCAGCATGACTTCGACCTGCATATCGCCTTGCTGGTTGATCGTCAGACATTGCTTAAGATGTTCGAATTGGGAAAGGCCCAGGGGCGGGAGACGCGCGGCATCGCGGATCATGGTTTCATAGAATCCATCTATTTTCGCGATCCCAATGGCTATGTCATTGAACTGACCGCGCCAACGCAACAGGCTGGCGCCATCCTGTCCAAGGGCAAGCAGGACGCGCGTGGCGTTCTGTCAAACTGGCAGGCGACAAAACCGGCCGCAGTTTCGGAATAATATTGTTCTAACCTTCCTGGCGGGAGGCTGAGGGGGCAGCAATGGCCGGCACGGGCATTAATCGACGCCGGAAGGGAACCCGGTGGGCGGGCGTTGCGGCATAGACCTGCTTATGCGCCTCTACAAAAAGAGCCCCGCCCAGCCTTGGTGCCCAGCGACGCCCGACCTTCTCAAAGCTAGGACCGGCCTTCAGGATCGGGTTCCAATCGCTGGGCGGCATATACAGGGCCCGGGTGATTGAAATCGGTTCAAACAAAGTATCGGCCAGCAAGCGTTCCATCTGTGCCTTGCTATAGGGTTTTCCATGACCAAACGGGGTGCGCTCTGTGCGGGACCATATTCCGCGACGCGACGGGACAACGGCCAATAAATGGCCTTGTCCAGACAGAACGCGCCAGCATTCCCGCATCATTGCGCGCAGATGCTCACTGTTTTCAACAGCATGTACCAGCAGCAATCGATCTATCGACATATCATCGAAGGGCAGGGAGGTCTCTTCCGCCAGGGCGACGCGATTGGGTTTGCCGCGTGGCCAATGGGTGACACCCTGATGGGCGGGCATAATAGCCAACAGGCGGGATGCTTCGCCGTCAAATTGTTTCAAATACGGGGTGGCATAGCCCAGTCCAACAACGCTCATCCCCTTTACATCGGGCCAGTGCGCCCGGATTTCAGCTTGCACGATGCCACGCGCCGCCTTGCCCAGGCGGCTGCGATAGAATTGGTTGAAATCAACGACGTCGCTCCACATGGTCGTGACTATATCAGTTTGTTAAGCTTGGAGCAGCCAACAAAAATATGTGAAATGTCGCCGCCTCTTGCCTTCCCATTGGGGCCGTGAAACTCTATCTGACAGAAGAGGATCAGGAAGAGAGGATGCATGCTGGATATCCGTCAAATACCGGTTTTGAATGATAATTACGTCTATCTGGTTCGGGAAACCGAATCCGGTGCGACCGCTGTTGTCGACCCCGCTGTTGCGGCGCCCGTGCTGGTTGAGGCACAGCGTCTGGGGTGGACCATCACACATATTCTAAACACCCATCACCATGGGGATCATGTCGGCGGCAATATGGAAATTCAGGCGGCGACCGGCTGTCATATCGTCGGTCCGCGAGCAGACAAGGATCGCATCCCTGGTATTCAGACCCAAGTCGGGGATGGGGACCGCTGTACCTTTGGACAGGACGAGGCGACGGTCTTCGACGTGCCGGGCCATACACGGGGTCATATCGCCTATTGGTTTGCAGCGGATGATGCGCTGTTTTGTGGGGACACGTTGTTTGCGCTGGGCTGTGGGCGCCTGTTTGAAGGCACGCCCGCCCAGATGTGGAAAAGCCTTGGCAAGCTGAAGGCTCTGCCTGATGAAACGCGGGTTTATTGCGCCCATGAATATACTCAGGCTAATGCGAAGTTCGCCTTGTCTGTGGATGGTGACAATGCCGCATTGGTTGCCCGGGCAGAGGAAATTGACGCGACCCGGGCCCGGGGCAAGCCGACGGTTCCCTCTATCCTTGGGATCGAAAAGCACACCAACCCCTTCCTTCGGGCCGATGATCCGGTCCTGGCCCGCAATCTTGGTCTGGGGGGCGCATCCGCCGAAGAGGTTTTCGCAGAGGTGCGGTCCCGAAAGGATCATTTCTAGGTTTTGCAACACAGTGTCCCTGACAGGACCTATCTAAAGGATGCTTACATGAAGTTATTTTACAGTGATGCCTCCCCTTATGCCCGGAAATGTGCAGTTGTTGCACAGGAAAAGGGTCTTGGGGATCAGATTGAGATTGACCGGATCAATGTCTATGAGATGGAATTCCGTGAGATCAATCCCCTAAACAAGATCCCCTGTCTGGTGCTGGAGGATGGAACGGGTCTGTTCGACAGTTTCGTAATCTGTGATCACCTGGACCGGATCGGGACCGGACCGCGCCTTATTCCCGAAACCGGGAAAATGCGCGATCAGGTTCTGCGCCTGCATGCCATTGGTCAGGGCATGACCGATGCAGCGTTGAACCTGCGCAGCCAGGTTATGCGCGATGGCAAGCTGGATACGCCCCTGCCCAAGGATTGGTATATTGATCGCCAATGGGCAGCGATCCAGAAGAGCTGTGTTCTGTTGGATAAGGAAATCGATACCCTGCAGGGGGATTTGAACCTGGGGATGATTTCGGTCGGCACAGCGCTTGGCTATCTTGATTTGCGGATCCCTGAAGCGGCCTGGCGGCATCATGGTCCGGCATTGGTCGGCTGGTACGATACGCTGATGCAGCGCCCCTCCATGCAATCAACCATCCCGAAAGGCTGACAGGGCGGTCATGGCGGAACTGACGGCGCAGGATATCATTGCGAAACTGGGATTATCCCGTCACCCGGAAGGCGGTTGGTATAGTGAAACCTATCGCCATGCCACCGCGGACGGCGAGAGGGGGTATTCCACCGCAATCTATTACCTGCTGGAAGCCGGAGACTGTTCCGCCTGGCACCGCGTCACCGATGCGGATGAGGTCTGGCATTGGTATGCAGGTGGGCCGCTCGCCCTGACGATTTCACCAAATGCTCAAGATGTCATTGCGCATCGACTGGGACCGGATTTGTTGGTGGGACAGCGTCCGCAGGTTGTTGTGCCCGCCAATCACTGGCAAACTGCGGAAAGTCTGGGACATTGGACATTGGTCGGATGCACCGTTGCCCCGGCCTTTCAGTTTGAAAGCTTTGAAATGGCCCCGCCTGACTGGCGTCCAGGCTCGTCTGGAAAGGGTGAATCGTGACCTATGCCCTGCTGGCGGAGCGCCTGTTGAAGGTTGGGTTGCTGGCCCGGGGCGGGTTTCATCCCCAAACAGAAGATGACGCGCCACCGACTTGCCGAACAGTTATCCTTGTTGGTAATGCGGGTCCGGAATTCTGGGCGCATTTTCAGACCGGGCGTCGCGCAGAACCCAATCCACTGGATGCCTGGACCCGGCGGGAGGTAAACCGCATCGCAGCCTCTGCGTCCGGTTGGGCGGTTTATCCATCGGACGGCCCCCCCTATTTTCCCTTTCAGAAATGGGCACAAAAGGCTGACAGTGTTTTCCCCTCCCCGATTGGCATGCTGATTCATCCGCATTATGGATTGTGGCATGCCTATCGTGCCGCAATCTGTCTGCATGATGCGATACCCGTCCCGGCACGCATGGTGGCGGGCAATCCCTGCGATACCTGCCGTGATCAGCCCTGCCTGACGACATGTCCCGTCAGGGCATTTTCGACCAGCGGCTATGATGTTGCGCGTTGTGCAGCGCATATTGATACGCCAGAAGGGACGGATTGTCTGGAAAAAGGGTGTCGGGCCCGGCGGGCCTGTCCCATTGCGAGTGAGGCGTTGTATGCGCCCGGCCAGGCGGAATTTCACATGACGGCATTCCAGAACGCCCGCCACGCAGAGAAGAATCGTTAAATCAACGGAGCGAATATTCCGTACGCGTACAGTTACGAAACGCTTGTTTCCCGTACGACCCGCGTTAAGGTCAGGACATCCACGGTGCGTGCCCCCTCCCGTTTCAACCGTCTGGCGATTGCATTCACGGTGGCCCCGGTGGTCAGAACATCATCGATCAACAGGACACGTTTATCTTTCAGCATGTCTTTATGTTGGGCGGCAACACGAAAAGCACCTTCGACATTGCGGCGACGGGCGGACGGGGACAGATGACCTTGAGAGTCCGTTTCCCGCTGGCGAATGACCAGATCGCCAATAAACGGAATGCCAGCCGCATGGGCCAAGGGCTGTCCCAGAAGGCTGGATTGATTATAGCGCCGCGAAAAAAGCCGACGGCGGTGCAATGGTACCGGGGCGATTATATCTGCCTCCTGCAACAATTCGCCACCCGCCCGACGCATCCATGCGGCCAATCCTGGGGCAAGATCGGTTCGATCCCCATGTTTGAAGGCAATAACGATCTGGGCGATCCGGTCGTCATAGGCGACAGCAGCGCGGGCCCGGTCAAAATAGGGGGCGCGGGACAGGCACGCACCACAGCGAACGCCATCGCCGAAATCCAGTTCAAATGGATAGCCGCATTGGCAGCATTGCGGCGCGGCGATAAAGCGCGCCTGAGTCCAACATTCCGTGCACAACCCGCCGGTCGAACCGGTTTGCACGCCACAGCTTGTGCAACGGGGCGGCAATACGAAATTCAATGCGGCATGCAGTATTTGCGCAGGCAGGGCGGTTGCGACACCGGGGAAGGTTTCAATCCGCATTTTGGCCTGTGGCGATTGCGCCGGAAGGGATTGGGAAATCGGGGAATGTCAAAGTGCCTTCCCGCCGTACTTGAGGGACCAGGGCGAGTTCCCAATCGATGTAGCGTTGCATGGCTGTCTTATCCACGGTGATTTCATAGGGTTTATGTAAGACATCATCTTCTGCTGAAAAAGCATCCTCAATGCCCGAACCCATCGGGCCGCCCGCTTGTTCCCAGGCAATTGTGCCCCCGGTCAGAACACGGACCCGATGGACGCCGGCGCGCATCATATCCTGTGCGGCCAAAGTTGCGATGCGGGGGTCTCGGGCGGTGAATACCAGCAACCGGCTGCATAATACCGACTTCAAATCCTCTGTCGCCCTGGCCCGAATGGCAAATCGGGCCCCCTGCGGATGCCCCTTGCGATGGCTCAGACTGGACGAAAAATCAATCATAACGGCATCCGTCAGTTTCATCGCATCCTGAGCGGCGATCTCGGAAACCGGCATCAGGCCCAATTCGAATACAGATTCCTCAATGGACCCTGTTTCCGTGCCACGAGACCCAATCCCTCCTTTCAAAACGGTGACATCCTGCCAGCCCATCTGGCGCAGCCAGGCGGCCGTCATAAGGGCGCGGGTTTCGGTGTCGTCAATCAGCACAAGGCGGCTGTTCAGAATGCCGACATATTCATCCGTTGCCTGGACCAGTTGCCCGCCCGGCGCATGATGGGAACCGGGTATATGCCCTGCCTCATATTCCTCTATCGTGCGTACATCCAACAGATAGGTTGTACGATCGACTTCTGTGCGCCATGCGTTGATCGCATCCCAATCCAGCCTTTCTACACCGAAATGTGCCCCTACTTTGTGCGCGGCGGACCGTGCCCAATCATTCGCTGCCGCATCTGGTTCAGGGGCCAGGTTCGTGTTGCCACGGGCGCATTCCAGCCCGGCCAGCATCCATCCCATTGTGCCATTCTCCAGCGCCACAACAGGATTGGGGATCCCTGCATTGATGAGGGATTGTGCGCCAATGATAGAGCGAGTTCGCCCGGCGCAATTTACAACAATGGTCGTTGTTGGATTGGGCGCGACGGTTTTGACACGATGAACCAGTTCCGCGCCCGGCATATCAATCCCCCCCGGTATGGATAAGGAATTGAATTCGGTGAAAGGTCGGCTGTCCAGAATGACCAGATCATCCCCGGATCGCTGCATCTGGTCCAGGGTTTCAGCGGAAACATGCGGCGTCCCAAATTTCGCCTCGATATATTCTCCGAATGCTTTTGACGGAACGTTCACGCCTGAAAACAGGGGAAATCCTACCGCTTCCCACGCATCAACACCGCCGTCCAGAATGGAAATATCAGTCCATCCCGCAAAGGCGAGTATGTCTGCGACACCTGTGACCAATCCTTCGCCTGCATCGCACAGAACGATCGGTACGGACTGGCGGGGGATCATGCGGCGGTAGAGAAGTTCAAACCGGCTGCGGGGCATATTGACCGCACGCAGGATATGGCGGGCGCCAAAGCTGCCTTGCTCTCTGGGATCGATCAGGGCAATTTCCTGCCCGCGGCACAAGGCGGCGTGAAGACTGTGTACATTGATGGTTTTGACTGACACCGGGAACCCTTTATCTTGAATGCTGTTTTCCTACTGTAAAAGCATGCGACGGGGTAGGGAAAGACTTTGATCCAATTGTGGAATGAGAAAGTGAGCCATTGTGTCCGGTGACACTCAGATAGTTTTTGATCGCGCGGTTTTGCGTCATCGACGGGACCGTGCGGCACTGCGGGCAGGGGATCATGATTTTCTGTTCCGGGAAATCGCCGATCGATTGGTTGAGCGGTTGGAGGATGTTGCGCGGACCTTTGAGTTTGCCCTGGACCTGGGGTCGCGCGATGGGGTGCTTGCCGACACGCTGCGTACCAGTGGCAGGGTCGGTCGGATCATGCTGTGTGATCGCTCCCCGGTCTATGCCGCACAGGGGGCCGGGCGGGGCTATCCCAGTCTTGTGGCCGATGAGGATCTTCTGCCCCTGCAGGATGAGACTTTTGATCTGATCACATCCTGTCTGGCGCTGCATTGGGTGAATGATCTTCCCGGTTCCCTGGTTCAGATCAATAGGGCGCTAAAGCCGGATGGATTGTTTCAGGGGGTGATTTTCGGGGGGGAAACCTTAACGGAACTGCGTCAATGCCTGATGGAGGCGGAGCTTGCGGAAATGGGCGGCGTCTCGCCGCGTATATCCCCTATGGTGGATCTGCGGGATGCGGCGGGTCTCTTGCAACGGGCCGGCTTTGCCCTGCCGGTTGCGGATATGGACCGGATTGATGTCAGCTATGCCGATCCTTTCCAACTGATGGCGGATCTGCGCGCGATGGGAGAGGCGAATGCGGTTCTGGAGCGTCTGAAGCATAGCACACGGCGCAGTGTCTTCATGCGCGCGGCAGAGCTTTATGCGGCACGGTTTGGGGGACCGGACGGGCGCATCACGGCGCGGTTTGATGTGATTTTCCTGCATGGTTGGCGCCCCGCCGCGTCACAGCCCAAGCCCCTGTCGCCTGGCAGTGCGACCACGCGCCTGGCCGATGCATTGGGGACGGAAGAAATCCCGACCGGGGATGGGGTTCGCCCAAAAGGGCCGGGGCATTCCGATCAGTAATCAAGTGTGGTTGCCGCCGCGATGGCGCCTGTCTTGGCGCTTTGTACAAGGATCGCACATCCGCCCGTCCCCTTCATCTGATCCGGTGTCAAGGTCAGGTTTGCCGGGCCTCCCTGCCAGTTGGATGACAGGGTTTCAATGGACCGAACCACGCGGGCATTGACCAGGTTTTTGCCGGAATTTTCTCCTCGCAGCACTTCGGTTTCATGCGGGGCATCAAATCCAATCAACAATACTTGATAGGATTCCGCGTCTTGTGGCATCCCATCCAGCGTTATCTGTGCGCCGCCCCCGGTTGTGGGGGTTACGGTCATCTGCGGCGGGTTTGACCCCATTTCCCGCATCTGCCGCTTCATGGCAGCCGATTCAATTCTGGCTTCTACGGCGCTGCGGCGCGATCCGACTTCATGGGCCGTCCCATCGATCACCATTTGCGGTGTGTAGTTATAGGCCGATCCCAGCAGGGTGTTGTAGTGCCGCTGACGCGCGGTAAAGGCCGGGTCCGCAAACGGATCCTTCCAGCCGATATAATCCCAATAATCGACATGAAACTCCAGGGCCAGAACGTCATCCCGTTTGGTCAGGTCTTTCAGAAAGGCTTCTGCTGGGGGGCAGGAACTGCAGCCCTGACTGGTAAACAACTCAACCACGACCAAGGGTGTCGCATCTGCTGCATCAGTGGAATTGCTGAACCCTGCCATAGTGCCTGCCGTGATAAGGGACAGGGCAATCAGGCTGCGTTTCAGAAAATGGCGTCGATCATGTGTCATGGCAGGACGATAGGCCGGAACGGCAATCCGCTCGAATCACATCTGGGTGACTGCTGGTTGATGGCGCGCATCGGACCGGATCAGCCTGATGTAACCTGGACGGAAATTGACAGAGACTGAAATGCCTCCGCAGGGCCATAGAACGACCCTGTAACGGGCAAGGCCTGAGACGGATCGCGGGTCACTGCCACACGGATCAGGTTTGCACCCCCGGCGATGCCATTGGTCGGATCATATTCAACCCATCCGGCGCCAGGCAGATAAACCTGAACCCAGGCATGGGTCGCACCGGCACCGCGCAGATGGGCCCCTTCCGGTAGATTCGGATCCTTAAAGGCGGCATCCATGGCAGGGTCGTACAGATATCCCGATACGAAACGCGCCCCCAGGCCAAAAGACCGCACCGCCTCCATAAAGAAGAGGGCGAAATCGCGACATGTGCCGGTGCCCCGTTCCATCGTCTCCATGGGCGTCTGGGTGCCATGGGCGTCGCGGGTTTCATAGGTAAAGGTATTGCTGATTGCCTGATTCATGGCCAACAGCGTCTCTGCCGTATTGGGCGCGCTGGTTGGGTCCGTGCTGTTTACCAGAAATTGCCGCGCCCATTCGGTCAGCTTGTGATCCGGGTCTGGATAATGACGTTCCGTGCAGCGCCCCAAATCTGCGATTTCGTCCGTTTTATACGGGAAGGGCAGTGTCGTTGCGAAGGAATCAAGAGTGGAAAAATCAGGATAGGACAGTCCGTAATGTTCTATTTTAATTGTGCTTTCGATATCCAGATGATCCGCCTCCTCCAGGAAATTAACACGCGCGATGGAATTGCCAAACACATCATGGGTCCAGCGAAACTCTGATGCCGGATAGACGGACAAAGACGCCTCTATCATGCGCAGGTCGTGGCTGTCGCGGGGGCGCATGATCAGGGCGTGTTCGCCAAATCGCACCGGTCGGTCATATCGATAACTGGTCAGGTGATGGACGGTCAAAATTTGCATGATATTTCCCAGGTTTATAAAGGAATTCAACCGCACTGCGAGGAAGAAAAAGTGTTAGCGTCTTATTAACTTCTATGTGACAGACTTCAAACGTCCATTTGGAATAGTTAAGCATGTTTTTAAACGGGTACCATGATGACGCAGGTTGTAAAATCCCCCCAAAAAATCGATCCCAGTTTGGTCAGAATGATCGATATTGCCCTTCATACGGACGGTAAACAAAACACTCCAGCCATAAAAGCTATATTGAAACATGCAAAGATTCTTAATTGTCTTTATGAAGTGTCTGAAGCCTTGAATGATTGTGAACGGCCATTTTCTGAGATTATGACCGAAATCGTTACGATGATTCCAAAAGGCTTACGGCATCCCAAGAAAGCCAGCATACGCATTGATTGTTGCGACGTCACCTATCTATCCCCCAATTTCAAACCGTCACCCTGGATGATATCGTCCGTTATTCATTGTAAGGACAGACTTATCGGACGGATGGACGTTTTTTACGCGGAATCCTCACCAAACAAGACACATCCCAGCTTTATCCCCGCAGAGCAGAAATTGTTGTCAGAAATAACCAAACGGATCGGCAGAAATTGTTCCCTGCGTCATGAGGGGGATGCACTGCATATTGCTGCAAACCGGTTGAGTTCCAGCTTTGAGGCGGCGACAATCGGATTATTCTATCTGGACACAAAAGGGAATTTTCTGAGGGTGAATTCCAGTTTTGCCCAAATGCTTGGCTATTCGGCGGAAAATATGGCCACGCAGTCTTTACAATCCGTGCTGTCGCCCCAGAGCCGTGAGCCCGATGATCCGCTGTACTGTATCTTCTACGATGGTCCAATTGAACCCTGCCAGGCATTAGCCAGATTCGTCTGTGCCGACGGATCGTATGTTACCGGCGATATCTCGTTAACGCCGGAACTGATGGAAGACGGCAGCGTCGACTGCATCGTCGGGTCAGTGCAGAAAGTATCCCCTCAAGATGACATCGTCGATAGGGAAGCGCAGATGCAGGCGCATCTGCGTCGCGCAGAATTTGAGATCGTGAATGTCTTGAGCAAGGCGCAATCGCACCGGGATCCGTATACATCGGAACATCAAAACCGCGTCGCCACCCTGGCCGTATCAATCGGTCGCCAGATGGGTATGCAGGGTCCCCAGCTAAAAAATTTGGAATTGGGCGCGCGTATCCATGACATTGGAAAATTGGATATCCCCTCCGACATTCTCAGCAAGCCGGGTGCGTTGACGCCCCAGGAATACGACCTGATCAAAACCCACAGCGCCATGGGCTGCGATATCGTTGCTGGCGAAATTCTCCCGCCAGTTATTCAGGATATCATTCTGCACCATCACGAAAGATGGGATGGAAGTGGGTATCCGGATGGTCTGGTGGGGACAGAAATCTCATTGGAATCGCGCATTGTGGCAGTTGCCGATAGCCTGGAATCCATCACGTCCCACCGTCCCTATCGACCCGGTCGTGGCCTTAGAACCGCCCTTGATATCATCAAGGAGGAAAAAGGCCGTCTTCTTGATCCAGATGTTGTGGAAGTCTGTGTTGCGATGGGTGAAGAAGGCTATTTTGACTGGCTTATCGTTCAGTAAAACTGGATTGGCCAGGCGTTCGGCGCGGGATTGCCACAATAGTGAGGGGCGCGCCAACCGGCGCGCCCCCGCTTTACGATCATACTGAATTCTGTCCTTAAGCAGCATTGCCCTCGGCAAGCAGGTTGCGCAGCACATATTGCAGCACACCGCCATGGCGATAATAGTCGATCTCGCCCGCCGTATCGATGCGGCAGGTCAGGGCAACCTTCTCGCTGCTGCCATCCTTGCGATGGATGACCAGGGTAACGTCCTGACGGGGTTTCAGATCGGCATCGATATCAACCAGGTCGAAGGTTTCCGATCCGTCCAGCTTCAGAGATTGCCAGCTTGCGCCATCTTTGAATTGCAACGGCAAGACGCCCATGCCGACCAGGTTAGAACGGTGGATACGCTCGAAGCTCTCAACGATCACCGCCTTCACACCCAGCAGATTGGTGCCTTTCGCGGCCCAGTCGCGTGATGATCCGGTGCCGTATTCCTTGCCCCCGAAAATAACCAGTGGGGTGCCGTCTTCCTTGTATTTCATCGCCGCATCATAAACCGACATTTGCTCGCCAGACGGCATGAAACGGGTGAAGCCGCCTTCGACGCCATCGACCATGGCATTGCGAATGCGGATATTGGCGAAGGTGCCGCGCATCATCACTTCGTGATTGCCCCGGCGAGAGCCATAGGAATTGAAGTCTTTCGGGCGGACCTGACGTTCCGTCAGATACTGGCCTGCGGGCGTATCGGGTTTGAAAGAGCCTGCTGGTGAGATGTGGTCCGTGGTGACGGAGTCGCCCAGGATTAACAGCGGACGCGCGCCCTTGATCTCAACCGGGTCTGACGGTTCAGGGGCCATATCGACAAAATAGGGCGGGTGCTGAACATAGGTTGACCCATCATTCCATTCATAGGTTTCGCCGCCTGTGACGTCGATTGCCTGCCATTGCGGCGTGCCTTGGAAGACATTGCCATAGCGGCTTTGGAACATGGCCGGGGTCAGGCATTGCTGAACGGTTTCCAGGATTTCGTGATTGGTCGGCCAGATATCTTTCAGATAGACCGAGTTGCCGTCGCTGTCTTCTCCCAGGGGATCGCTGGCGACATTGATTTTCACATTTCCGGCCAGCGCATAGGCAACAACCAGGGGCGGGGAGGCCAGATAGTTCGCACGGGTTTGCGGGCTGACACGGCCTTCGAAGTTCCGGTTGCCGGACAGAACGGCGGCTGTGACCAGATCGCCTTCATCAATTGCATCTGAAATGGCTTCAGGCAGCGGACCGGAATTCCCGATACAGGTGGTGCAGCCATAGCCCACCAGATCAAAGCCCAGCGCGTCCAAATCGGCTTGCAATCCGGCCTTTTCCAGGTAATCGGTCACAACCTGGGACCCGGGCGCCAGGGAGGTTTTGACCCATGGCTTAACCGACAGGCCCTTTTGACGCGCCTTGCGGGCGACCAGACCGGCTGCGACCAGCACGGCGGGGTTGGAGGTATTGGTGCAGGATGTGATCGCTGCAATCACGACGGACCCGTCCTGCAGCTTATACTCTTCGCCGGCAACGGCGGTGGCATTGTCGGAATGACCGCGCTCTTTAAAGACATCTTCGATATTTTCCGGCATCTTGGACAGGGCGACACGATCCTGTGGGCGTTTGGGGCCAGCCAATGAGGGTTCAACAAGATCCAGGTCCAGAGACAGCGTGTCGGTGAAGACCGGCTCAACAGAGCCTGCTTCCCGCCACATGCCCTGAGCGCGTGCATAGGCTTCGGTCAGGGCGATTTCATCGGCGTCGCGACCAGAGAACGTCAGATAGCGGATGGTTTCGGCGTCGATCGGGAAAATCCCGCAGGTTGCCCCATATTCCGGGGCCATATTGGCGATGGTCGCACGGTCGGCCAGGGTCAGGCTGTCCAGCCCGTCGCCATAGAATTCGACGAATTTCCCAACCACGCCCTTTTTGCGCAGCATCTGGGTGACGGTCAGAACCAGATCGGTGGCGGTCATGCCTTCTTTCAGGCGGCCGGTCAGCTTGAAGCCGATTACTTCCGGGATCAGCATCGTAACGGGCTGTCCCAGCATGGCGGCTTCTGCTTCAATCCCGCCAACACCCCAGCCCAGCACGCCCAGGCCATTGACCATGGTCGTATGGCTGTCGGTGCCAACCAATGTATCGGGATAGGCAATTTCGGCGCTGCCGGTTTTCTCTGTGGAAGACCAGACACCGCGGGCCAGGTATTCCACGTTCACCTGGTGGCAAATGCCTGTGCCAGGGGGCACAACGCGGAAGTTATCAAATGCGGTCTGGCCCCAGCGCAGGAATTCATAGCGTTCCCCATTGCGCTCAAATTCAAGATCCACATTTTTCTTGAATGCATCCGGACCGCCGAAATAATCCACCATGACGGAATGGTCGATTACCAGATCACAGGGCGATAGCGGGTTAATTTTCTGGGGATCGCCCCCCATTTTTACCATGGCGTCCCGCATCGCAGCCAAATCAACAACCGCTGGCACGCCGGTGAAATCCTGCATCAGCACGCGCGCGGGGCGATAGGCGATTTCACGGTCGGACGATTTCGTTTTCAACCATGCAGCCATCGCCTTGATGTCATCCACGGTTACGCTGCGCGCATCTTCGAATCGAAGCAGGTTTTCCAGCAGAACCTTCAGTGAAAAAGGCAGCGTGCTGACATCTCCGATTTGATCCTTAGCCGCGTCCAGCGCGTAATAATCATATTTTTTCTTGCCGACAGTAAGGCTGCGGCGCGTTTTCAGGCTGTCGTGGCCGGTCATTGTCATGGTGATGAACTCTCCCTTTAAAGAAAGAAACGGGTGGGAGGCGGGCAATCACGCTTTTTCAACCCTTTTGGGTCGGAAAATGGCCCAGGCGTCCCCCCGGCAAATTGTCTATGCGTGCGGGTTATACTGCATTGCAGTGTAGGGGAACAATGATCAAATTAAAATGGGTGTGTGATTTGACCCAAAACAGGGCGAAACGGGGGCCATTTTCTGCCTTTGGCGGGTCAATCATAGGTGGATTGATTTTTTTTGAATAAGTGGTGCGATTTTTATTGCAGATTTCCCGAATAACGGTATGTTGAATGCACTTCTGCCGTGTATAAGGAAATCGGTTGTTCGTTTTCATATCCTTGTGATGAAATGATCAACTGGCAAAATGCCCTAATACTTTCTGGCAGCGCCGAACATGTATCGGCTTCAACATCGCCACTTATAACCGATCGATATTCGATCCTGTGTGTTGCTGTATGGGTATTGCCATGCATGAACACAGTTGTGATCAGTGGCAATTCTCATCAATAAATCAGGAGATTACCATGCCACATCCTACGGATGTTTTTGTTGGCCGTCGTGTACGTGAAGCCCGTGTTGCCAAAGGGATGTCCCAAACAGATTTGGGCGACCGGTTGGGTGTCAGCTTTCAGCAGGTTCAGAAATATGAGAAGGGCACCAATCGCGTTGGGGCCAGCCGTCTGCTGCAAACTGCTCAGGCATTGACCGTTCCGGTTGAATATTTCTTCGATGGCGTTGATGAAACCCATGCTGATGATGCGCCCAGCAATGCCAAGCTGTCCCGTAAGGCCATCGCGACGGCAACGAAACTGCATCAAATTCCTGATGATGCAATGCGCCGCGAAATTATCCGTCTGATTGATGTGGCTTCAGAAATTCGCATGGCGAGCTGAAACGTCAGGCTGAAGCGTCACTTTGTGGACACCAAAAAGGACCGTGATGCAATTCCCGGTCCTTTTTTGTCCCTAAAGGGCGGTAATCTGTCGCGACGCTTTCGATCAATCAAGGGCCTCAACGCGGGCAAGCCGTGCCCGACGATCCACCGGGCGCAGGGCCTCAATGGCACGGGTAACAATGCTTTTCGCATCCAGTTGGGCCCGGGCAATCTGGTTTGTCTGACTGTCATGGTCGACAAAAAAGTCCGGCATATACAGGGGCGCGAAATTGCGCATATTCACGGACAATCTCTGACGGGCAATGCTGTCCATTACCAGGCTGGCGAAGCCACCGGATGATCCTTCTTCGATGGTAACGACAGTGCCATGATTGGCAAACAGCCGCGCGACAAGGTCATCATCAACGGGCTTTGCAAATCGTGCATCCGCGACTGTGGTGGGAAAGCCCAGGCCATTAAGCATTTCTGCGGCCAGCAGCGCATCTTGCAGACGGGTGCCATAGGACAGCAGGGCAATCGCGCTGCCTTCTGTCAGGATCCGACCGCGCCCGATGGGCAGGACATCTCCCCGATCCGGCAGGTCCAGGCCAACCCCGTCGCCACGCGGATAGCGGAACGCAGAGGGGCGATCATCAATCTGCGCGGCGGTGGCGACCATGTGCATCAGCTCCACCTCGTCCGATGGTGCCATCAGAACAAATCCCGGCAAACACCCCAGATAGGTTATATCGTAAGACCCCTGATGCGTGACACCATCGGCCCCGACCATGCCGGCGCGATCAATTGCAAACCGCACGGGCAGCCGTTGGATGGCGATGTCGTGCACGATCTGGTCATAGCCGCGCTGTAGAAATGTCGAGTAAATCGCAGCAAACGGCTTCATGCCCTCACAGGCCAGTCCGCCACAGAATGTAACGGCATGCTGTTCTGCGATTCCGGCATCAAAGGTGCGATCCGGGAAGACCTTGCCGAATTTATCCAGGCCCGTGCCCGACGGCATGGCCGCTGAGATGGCGCAGATCCGATCATCAGCCTTGGCTTCCTCAATCAGGGCCTTGGCAAAGACATTGGTATAGCTTGGTGCTTTTGGTTGTGCTTTTTCCTGCGCCCCGCTGACGATGTCGAATTTTGATACCCCATGATATTTACAGCCCGACTCCATTGCAGGGCCATAGCCTTTGCCTTTCTCCGTGATCACATGCAACAGCACAGGACCATTGGTCCACGCCTTTGCCTGTTCCAGAACCTGGACCATTTCGTCCACATCATGACCATCAAAAGGCCCGGCATAGTGAACGCCCAGATCATCAAACAATGTTGCAGATGGCGCAAAGGAGGGCAGTTGAGTGACCTTCAGGGCGGCATGGCGTGCCCCCTTGTCTGGCATATGGTCGCGCAGATCCGTCAGAAAATGCTGCAACGCGCCAGCCGGTGGGGCAATCGACATATTGTTGTCGTTCAGGATGATAATCAGGCGCCACCCCTGGGCGCCGGCATTATTCAGCCCCTCATAGGCCATGCCGCCAGTGATCGCGCCATCCCCCACAACAGCCACAATGTGATTGTTCTGTCCTTTGAAATCGCGCCCGGCTGCGAAACCCAGACCAGCGGATATCGCGGTTGAGCTGTGCGCCGCACCAAATGGGTCAAATACGCTTTCCTTGCGATTTGTGAATCCAGACAGGCCACCCCCCTTGCGTATCGTGCGCATGGCGTCGCGCCGACCCGTCAGAACTTTGTGGGGATAGCATTGATGGCTGACATCCCAGATGACCTTGTCCTGGGGTGTGTTTAGGGTGAAATGCAGCGCGACGGTCAATTCCACTACGCCCAGGCCCGCCCCCAGGTGCCCCCCTGTTTCTGAAACAATATCAATTACTTCAGTACGCAATGCGTCACAGATTTCTGACAGGTGTTTTCGGTCATGCAGACGCAGATCATGGGGGGTTGCAATACCGTCCAGAAGCGTTGATTTCAATCCGACAGGGGGACCAATCTGACCACTTTGCGCCGCTGTTCGTCCTGGCTTTCCGCGCTGCATGTTCATTGTTTTGTCCATCCCCGCATTGCCTGTCCGGTCGTACCGGAATTTTATAGCTCCGTGATCCCATCGATGTGGTCGCAATGGACCATTATCTAACAGTTCCGGGCCTTTGAGGCGGGGTTGCAGTCGTTATGTCAGACTTTCAGACACCGCCATGGTTCAAACATTAAACGGTGTTGTTGTTAAAATGTAAAGTAAGATTTACGTAAACTAAAATTGACACATTTTGTTTTAAAGCAGCTTTCCCAGCCAGCACAAAAGAAATGAACCGACCGGGCATGGCCCAATCGGTTCATAATTCTGCACTGTGTGGCACCATCAAGATGTCTTATTGTGCAACGGATTTCAGATAGGCAATCACATCCAGCCGTTCATCTTCTTTCTTCAGCTTAAAGGCCATCTTGGTGCGGCCAGGCGCATCTTTGCCCTGGTCCTTCAGATAGCCTTCCAGGAAACCCTGCGGGTCTTCCAGATAGTTGAAGATGTTTTCTTCCGTCCAGACCAGCCCGGCTTCTTCTGCGGCGTGGTTGATCTTGGAATAACGGTAATCTTCAATTTGGCTGGCGGGCCGCCCAACGATTCCGTACAGGGAAGGTCCAACCTTGTTTGTGCCTTCCTCAACCGAATGGCAGGCCATGCATTTCTTGAATACTTTTTCACCTTTGGCGGCATCCCCTTCGGCCAGTGCCTGGCTGCTGAGAAGCAGGACGGAGGCTCCAAATGCGAAACCGATCTTGCGGATCGTGCTCATACCGTATCACTCCCACCTAGATTTTGTGCCCTGTAAAACTGGACACGTATGATTGTTGACGCTTCGTCATATAATCCGACACCCCATAGCGTCCAGTGTAAATATCAGATTACAGATACAGTGTAGCGTGCGGAATAGGGCAGAAATTTGACGCTCTTCTAAAATCGCAGATGCGACATATCCAACGCTGGTTCATGGGGTCCGAACGCGCTAATCTTTGGCGGAAATAATTTGAAAAATCATGGAAGTTGCCTCCAAAACCCCAAAAAACTTGGGTTTCTTGAGAGTGCTTCCTGATATGGGAGAATTGAAAAATGACTTATACTTTAGACGCCCTGATTGAAGATTGCCGCATGACACTAAAGGAGGGTGAATCGGAAAAGACCCTAATTTCTGTGTGCGACCATGTGAAGCGGGCTCTGGCGGACCCCACCTTCCTGGAACAGACGATCCTGAACCGTCCGAAGGATCCAGAGCGGCAGGTCTTGTACGAAGATTCTGATCTGGGATTCTGTATTTGCGCCCATGTGTATGAGGGGGAGAAATCCGGCGATCCCCATGACCACGGGCCGACCTGGGCGATTTATGGTCAGGCAGAGGGTGAAACCGAGATGACTGATTGGCGTATTCTGCGCCCCGCAACAGATGACAGCCCGGCCAAGGTTGAACTGGTCCGTCGTTATAATATGGTGCCGGGCGACGCCCATATTTATCCCACAGGGGCGGTTCATGCACCGTTGCGCAGGGGGCCGACCCGCTTGCTGAGGATTGAGGGGCGCAATACCGACAAAATCACCCGAACACCGATTGAGGCTGTTTGAATTTAGTGGTCTGGGTCGCTAGGGTGGCGCCTGAAAATTTATCATAAAGAAAGAGAGTTCATGTCTGACCTGACCCGTCTGGAACAGCACGGTCCTATTGCCGTGATCATTATCGAAAACCCACCCGTCAATGCCATGAGCCCCGGTGTTCCCGGCGGTCTGATTGCTCATCTGCGTGCGGCAGAGACGGATCCACAAGTGAAAGCCATTGTGCTGATGGGGGGGGGTCGCGGTCTGATTGGTGGCGCGGATATCGCCATGTTTGGCAAGCCCTGGCCGGAGGGGGAGCCCAGCTTGCATACTCTGATTGCCGCCCTGGATGCCTGTCCAAAGCCAACCATCGCCGCCTTGCAGGCCCATACGCTGGGCGGCGGGCTTGAAATTGCCATGTCCTGTCATTACCGCATTCTGGTCGAGGGCGGTATGGTCGGACAGCCGGAGGTCAATTTGGGCATTCCCCCAGGGGCAGGCGGCACACAACGCTTGCCGCGCTTAGCAGGGATTGCGGCCGCTGCGGATATGATCATTTCCGGTAAGCCGGTTGGTGCGAAAAAGGCCCTGGAGTTGGGCATTGTGGATCGTGTCGTGTCCGGGGACATTCTGCCTGCAGCCCTGTCCTTCGCGGAGGAAATGGCAGAGGCTGGAGAACCCGTTGCGGTTTCAGCCCGCGCCGTTGAGGCACCCGCGCCAGAATTTTTCGTAACCTTGCGGGAACAGACCGCCAAACGTGCGAAAGGCATGCGTGCCCCGCTGGCCTGTCTGGAATGCGTTGAGGCTTCTCTATTGCCCTTCGCGGAAGGGTCCAAGAAAGAACGGGAAATTTTTGAAGCCTGTGTTGCATCTGAAGAAGCGGCCGCATTGCGCCATATGTTCTTTGCAGAACGCGCCGCGACCAAGATTGCCGACATCGATTCAAAAACACCATCGCGGACGATTAAGACTGTCGCAGTGATTGGTGCGGGCACGATGGGGGGCGGCATTGCAATCGCGCTGCTGGATGCTGGCTATCAGGTCATGTTGCTGGAACGGGCGCAGCAAGCCCTGGATGCAGGCTGTGCGCGGATTGAAAAGAATTATCAGGATCAAGTCGCCAAAGGCCGCCTGAAAGATGTCCAAAAGGATGCGCGTCTGGCCGCCCTGAAACCGGTGACGGATATTGAAGAATTGGCTGCGGCGGATCTGGTGATTGAGGCGGTTTTTGAAGACCTGTCCGTGAAGCGGGAAATCTTCGCCACTTTGGCTCGGGTAACCAAACCTGGGACGATCCTGGCAACCAACACGTCTTACATCGACGTGAATGAGATTGCGACCGCTGCGGGGGATCGTGTTTCTGATGTGTTGGGCATGCATTTCTTCAGCCCGGCGAATATCATGAAACTGCTGGAAATCGTGCGCGCGGATAAAGCGTCGCCAGAAGCCCTGACCACCGCGCTTGCAGTGGGCAAGAAGCTTGGTAAAACGCCAGTCGTGGCCGGAGTTTGTGATGGGTTCATTGGCAACCGCATTTACAATGTCTATCGACGGGAAGCGATCTTCTTGATGGAGGAAGGCGCCAGTCCGACACAGGTCGACCACGCCCTGACCAATTTCGGCATGGCCTTGGGACCTTTCGCGGTAATGGATCTGGCCGGGCTGGATATCGCCTGGGCACAGCGCAAGGCGACGGCGCATTTGCGCGACCCGAACAAACGGTACTGCACCCTGCCGGATCGCTTATGTGAAATGGGGCGCTTTGGTCAGAAAACCGGGCGGGGCTTTTACCTGTATGAGCCAGGCAATCGCAAACCAGTCCCGGACCCGAATGTGGAGGCCCTTGCGGAAGATACGGCGAAGGAATCCGGCATCACCCGGCGTGAGATCACAGATCAGGAAATCGTTGAACGCTGCCTGTACGCCTTGGTCAATGAATCCTGTGCCTTACTGCACGAGGGCATTGCTCAGCGGGCCAGTGATGTGGATGTCGTGTTCTGCAATGGTTATGGTTTCCCGCGCCAATTGGGCGGGCCGATGTTCTGGGCTGAACGCATCGGCTTCGATACGGTCCTGGCAAAGGTTACCGAATTCTCCCAGAGCCATGATTTCTGGGAGCCATCGGTAGGCCTAAAGACACTAGCCTAAGCCTGATCGCGCAGCCGGAAGCGTTGCAGCTTCCCGGTCTGCGTTTTGGGCAGTGCCTCCAGGAAACTGATCGCGCGGGGATACTTGTAAGGGGCAATGGTCGCCTTCACAAAATCCTGCAGGGTTTTGACCATCAGGGCACCGCCCTCATATCCAGGCTTCAGCACGATGAAGGCCTTGACGATTTGACCACGGTCTTCATCGGGCACACCCACCACACCGCATTCCGCGACGGCTTCATGCCGCAACAAGGCGTCCTCCACCTCCGGTCCGGCAATGTTGTAGCCTGATGACACGATCATATCATCCGCCCGGGCGGCAAAATGGAAATTCCCGTCTTCGGATTGATAGAAGGCATCGCCCGTCAGGTTCCAGCCATCCCGGACATATTCCTTTTGCCTGTCATCAGCCAGATACCGACAGCCTGTTGGCCCCCGCACCGCCAGCTTGCCAACCGTGCCACGGGGAACTTCCACCATGTCGTTATCAACCACCTTGGCTTCATAGCCAGCAATCGCAGTGCCGGTCGATCCCCCGGTCGCAGTGCCTATCGCGTTGCTGATAAAGATATGCAGCATCTCCGTCGCACCAATCCCATCCAGTATCGGAACGCCGGTTTTTTCTGTCCAGGCGGTGAACGTTGCAGCGGGCAGGGTTTCCCCAGCAGATACCGCAATACGCAGGCTGGATAAATCCGCCCCCTTGTCCATGGCAGCCATCATCGCACGATAGGCAGTGGGGGCCGTAAAACAGATCGTCGCTTTATGAGTTTCGATGATCTCGATCAGGTTAGGCGGGGTCGCTGTTTCCAGCAGGGTCGCCGTGGCCCCGAAACGAAGGGGAAACACCGCCAAGCCGCCCAGGCCAAAAGTGAAGGCCAGGGGTGGGGATCCAACGAATACATCATCCGGCGTGACCTTTAGAATATTTGCCGCATAGCCGTCGGCGATCGCCAGTATGTCGCGGTGAAAATGCATCGTCGCTTTTGGCGAACCGGTCGTGCCGGACGTAAAGCCCAGCAGTGCGACATCATCTCGCCCGGTTTTCACGGCCTGGAACTTCACGGATTTGTTCAGTGCGATGCGGTCCAATTCGCTGTCATGGTTCGCGGTGCCATCAAAGTTGATGACTTGCTGCAGGAATTTATTGTCCTTGGCACAGGCGACCAATTCGTCGGCCATGCGGCTGTCCGTCAGGGCCAGTTTGATTTCCGCCTTATCCACAATCTTGGCCAGTTCTACGGCGCGCAGCATCGGCATTGTGTTGACCGCAACCCCGCCGGCCTTGGTCACTGCCAGCCAGATCGCAACCATGGCCGGATTGTTTCCAGACCGGATCAGCACGCGATTGCCAGGCTCCAACCCGTAATCTTCTACCAGCGCATGGGCCAGCCGATTGGTCCAGTCGGTCAATTCCTTGTAGGTGCGTTTGCGGCCATTGCCGATCAGCGCCGTATTATCCCCAAAGCCACGCTCAACTATACGATCCGTCAATTCGACACCGACATTGATGTAATCGGGATATTGAAATTCGGGGCGGTCCAGGATCAGGTCCGGCCATTGATCCTTTGGCGGCAGATTGTCTCTGGTAAAGGTATCGGTGTGTGCGGATGGTCCCAACATGGTCTGTGCCCTCATTTCGTCGTGCCGGATCTAAAAGTCAGTCTTTCTCAGAAAGCAAATGACGGGCGATGACCACCTTTTGGACATCACTCGCCCCCTCGTAAATGCGCAATGCGCGAATTTCGCGATACAGCCGCTCGACTATGGTGCCGCTGCGCACGCCGTCCCCGCCATGCAGTTGCACGGCGGCATCGATGACTCGTTGGGCGGCCTCTGTTGCATACAGCTTCGCCATGGAGGCCTCTCGGCTGATCCGGGCGGCACCCGAATCCTTTGTCCAGGCGGCGCGGTAAATCAGCAGGGCTGATGTATCCACATCCAATGCCATATCGGCCAAGTGCCCCTGAACCATCTGTAAATCCGCCAGTGGGGCCCCGAACAATTCGCGAGTGGCCGCGCGGGATAGGCCTTCATCCAGGGCACGGCGGGCAAAACCTAAAGCCGCTGCGCCGACGGTGGAACGGAAAATGTCCAAGACACTCATCGCAATGCGGAAGCCCTTGCCCCGCTCCCCGATCAGTGCAGATTTAGGAATCGTGGTGCCATCAAAATGCAATCGGGCCAGGGGATGGGGCGCGATGACGTCCAGACGTTCGGCAATTTTCAGGTCGGGCGTATCGGCTGGCACCAGGAAGGCGCTGAGACCCTTTGCGCCGGGGCCTTCCCCAGTGCGGGCAAAGGTGACATAGAAATCTGCGATGCCACCATTCGAAATCCAGGTCTTCTCCCCGGTCAGAACGTAACCATCTGCTGTTTCCTCTGCGGACAATTCAATATTGGCAACGTCAGATCCTGATTTTGGCTCGCTGAGGGCGAAGGCGGCAATCGCGGTTCCGGCGCGCGTGCGCGGCAACCATTCGCGTTGCTGTTCCCGACTGCCGAACAGGGACAGTGCGCCGGTGCCCAGTCCCTGCATGGCAAAGGCAAAATCCGCCAATCCATCATGCCGTGCCAGGGTTTCCCTGATCAGGCAAAGGCTGCGCACATCCAGCGGCGTGAGTGCATCCGGATCAGGCGCGCTGTGGGTCAACCATCCCGCCTTACCCAATCGTGCAACCAGATCTCGACAGGCCGCATCAACATCCCCATGATCGACATGGCTCAATTCCGCCTGTGCCCAGGCGTCTAGATCCGCGGCAAGTCTGCGGTGTTTCTCTTCGAAAAACGGCCAATCCAGAAAAGTTGTATCAGGCATAATTGGCACCTTGTAACAGAAGAAAATCGTTCTTGTACTCCCTCCCCCTAGAGGGGGGAGGGTTGGGGTGGGGGTGATAGGCCGTAAGGCCTTTGCCTACAGTTGGCTTGAATGCGGAGGAGAGAGCACCCCCCTCCCAACCTCCCCCCCTCAAGGGGGGAGGAGTAAAAGATGGGGCTCCCCCCCTCAAGAGAGGCGGGGCAAGCACGGGATTTTGACCGTGCCAGCCCCTGTTTTCTTCATGAAGATGATGGGTCCGCATCATCGCTTAATCCCCTTTAAAATCGGGGCGTTGTTTCGCGACAAAAGCATCATAGGCGCGGCGGAAGTCGCGGGTCTGCATACAGATCGCCTGCGCCTGCGCTTCTGCTTCGATGGCCTGATCCAGGGTCATGGACCATTCCTGGTTCAGCATGGTCTTGGTCATCATATGACCAAAATTTGGCCCAGTCGCGATGGACTGTGCCAGGGCAATGGCATCAGATTCCAGCGCATCAGCGTCCACAAGTCGATTAAAGAATCCCCAGGCCAGACCTTCTTCCCCCGACATGGAACGACCAGTGTACAGCAATTCCGCTGCGCGGCCCTGTCCAATGACACGGGGCAACATGGCACAGGCGCCCATATCACATCCCGCCAATCCAACGCGTGTGAAAAGAAATGCCGTCTTTGATGCATCGGTACCCAGGCGCAGATCAGAAAACAAGGCGACCATCGCACCAGCCCCGACACAGATACCATCAATAGCGGCGATCACAGGCTGGGGACAGGCCTTCATCGCCTTGACCAGATCGCCGGTCATTCGGGTGAATTCCAGCAATCCCTTCATGTCGCGATCCAGCAGCGGACCGATAATATCATGAACATCCCCGCCAGAGGAAAAGTTACCGCCATTGGAGGCGAAAACCACCGCCTTCACATCATCGCAATAGGCAAGGTCGCGAAATGTGTCGCGCAATTCTGCATAGCTTTCAAAGGTCAGCGGGTTTTTGCGCTCTGGTCGGTTCAGGCGGATGACGGCGACATCCCCCTGCATTTCCCACAGGAAGTGTTTTGGTTTCAGATTCTTCATGGCGGTCATTGTCATTGGTCCTTTTTCTTACGCTTGGCCTGGCGGGTCTTTTGCTGTTCCGCCGTCTGCGCGTCGCGCAGGCCTTGCAGCAGTTCCGTCAGATGTTCAATTTCGTCCTGCGGGATCGGTTCCAAAAGCGCGTTGATCCAGGCATGATGCTCATCTGCCATATCAGAAAATGTGGATTGACCATCCGGGGTCAACATCACAATCGCCGTGCGCCGGTCTGTGTCATGGGCGGATCGATTGACCAATCCCTCTTCTACCAGCCGTTCTACAATGCCGGTCACATTGCCATTGGACACCATCAGGCTTTCCGAAAGCCGGGTCATCGTCATGCCGTCAGGATTTCGGAACAGCGCGGCCATTACATCGAACCGGGGCAGGGTGGCTTCGAATTCCGACTTAAATCGTTCCCGTAATGTGTTTTCGATATGCCGCGTGGTGCGCAGCATATTGATCCACAGGCGCAGCCGCATCTTGCGCAGCAATTCTGCTTCGTCCAATCGGGCAGGTTTTGAGCTTTTTATATGCGCAGCGGTTGCGGGGTCTTGTATGGTCATGTTTCTCCCCCGGAAACAGAGATGGCTTGGCCTGTAATGCTGCTGGCCTGGCTTGAACACAGCCACAAGGCCGTTTCGGCAATTTCTTCCGGCTGAATGAAACGGCCCTGCGGGTTGGTTTTCAACAGGCTTGCCCGGGCCGCTTCTTCGTCGCGCCCGGTCTTTTCCATGATATTTGTGATGGAATCTTGCAGCAAAGGGGTTTCGGTGAAGCCGGGGCAGATCGCGTTGACAGTGATGCCTTCCTTGGCAACTTCCAGGGCCAATGCTTTGGTTAAGCCGATGACGCCATGCTTGGCGGCGCAATAGGGCGAGACATAGGCATAGCCTTTCAAGCCCGCTGTACTGGCAACGAAAATGATGCGGCCCTGTTTGGATTGACGCATGGAAGCCAGCGCTTCCCTGGCGGTCAGAAAGGCCCCGGTCAGATTAACGGCCAGGCTGGATTCCCACAGCGCCATATCGGTTTTGCCGATAGGGGCACTTTTCGCTGCCCCAGCATTGGCGACGGCGATTGTTACAGGCCCAAAGGTCTCCGCAGCGGCCGCAAAGAGGGCGGCAACAGACTCCTCGTCAGTAACGTCACATTGTATCGCCTGTGCCTTTGGCAATTGTTTGGCCAGGTCCTGCAAGGGCGCAAGGCGTCGCCCGGCGATCGTTATTGCTGCGCCGGCCTCTGACAGACAGCGAGCAATTGCCGCCCCGACGCCCGTTCCGCCGCCGGTGATGAGTGCATGCTGTCCGTTGAGGTCTGCCATTGTATCCTCTATCGCTAAACTTTGCCGGTCATGACATCCTGTCGTGCGGCAAGGCGTGTCAATTGATCCCGACCGGGCTGATAGGGGGCAGGCCAGTCCTGCATGTCATAGCCCAGATCGGCGGCTGCATGCAGGGTCCAGTAAGGATCCGCCAAATGCGGTCTGGCCAGACAGCACAGGTCTGCGCGCCCCGCCATCAGTATGGAATTCAGGTGGTCTGGCTCATAGATATTGCCAACCGCCATGGTGGCGATCCCCGCCTCGTTGCGGATGCGGTCTGAAAACGGTGTTTGGAACATCCGTCCATAAACCGGCTGCGCCCGCTTGGATGTCTGTCCGGCGGAAACATCTATGATGTCAACGCCTGCCTCTTTCAGCATGCCGGCGATTTCAACCGCATCATCCGGGCCGATCCCTTCGCCTTCAACCCAGTCATTGGCGGAAATCCGGACTGACATTGGCTTGTCATCCGGCCAGACCTTGCGCACCGCATGGAATATTTCCAGCGGGAAACGCATGCGGTTTTCCAGGGTGCCGCCATAGTCATCCTCGCGCTGGTTGGTCAGCGGGGTGATGAAGGCCGACAGCAGATATCCGTGGGCGAAATGCAGTTCCAGCAAATCAAAGCCCGCACGGTTGCCCCGTTCGGCGGCAGCCACGAATTGGTCACGGACCATATCCATATCGACGCGGGTCATTGCCTTGGGCGTTTGGTTCTTTGAGGACCAGGGCTGGGCTGTGGGGGAAAGAATTTCCCAATTCCCATCTTTCAGCGGGGCATCCATTTCTTCCCAACCAACCTGGGTCGACCCTTTAGGGCCGGAATGACCCAATTGCAGGGCAATTTTGGCGGGGCTTTCCTGATGCACGAAATCAACAATCCGCTTCCAGGCGGCTTCCTGATCGTCGGAATAAAGGCCGGGACAGCCAGGCGTGATGCGCCCTTCAGGCGACACGCAGGTCATTTCGGTATAGACCAGACCGGCCCCGCCCAGGGCGCGACTGGTGTAATGGGTGAAATGCCAATCGGTCGGCACCCCGTCGACGGCCTTGTATTGTGCCATGGGGGAGACAACAACGCGGTTCATCAATTCCATGCCGCGCAGCCTGAAGGGGACAAACATGGGCGGGCGGGCCGCTTCGGGAGCCTTTCCAGTGGCGGATTTTTCAAACCATTTTTCGGCTTCTGCCAGCCATTTGGCATCCCGGGCGCGCAGATTTTCATGACTGATCCGCTGTGATCTGGTCAATAAGGAATAGGCAAATTGCGTCGGGTCCAGATGCAGATAGCGCTCCACCTCCTCAAACCATTCCGTGGAATTGCGCGCGGCGGATTGCAGGCGCAGCACTTCCAAGCGACGGTCAGCCTCGTAGCGGGCGAAGGCGTCTTTCAGACTGGGTTCGGAATGCACCATATCTGCCAGGGCAATGGCGCTTTCCAGTGCCAGCTTGGTGCCGGATCCGATGGAGAAATGCGCGGTGGCTGCCGCATCGCCCATCAGGACGATATTCTCATGAGACCAGGTTTCGCACAGGACCCGATTGAAGTTCAGCCAGGCAGAGCCGCGCAGATGTCGCGCGTTGCTCATCAAACTGTGACCATCCAGGTATTTCTCAAAGACCTTCTCGCAGGTTGCGATGGTCTCGTCGGTGGTCATCGTATCGAAGCCGAAATTCTTCCAGGTCTGCTCTGAACATTCCACAATGAAGGTCGCGGTTTCTGAATCGAACTGATAGGCATGGACCCAGATCCAGCCATGCTCCGTTTCTTCAAAGATGAAGGTAAACGCACCGTTAAATTTCTGTTTGGTGCCCAGCCAGATGAACTTGCAGGCCCGGGTATCGATATCGGGCTTGAAGACATCCTCAAAAGTTTTGCGGGTTTTTGAATTGATGCCGTCGCACGCAATAACCAGGTCGTAATCGCGATAAGGCTCAACACTGTCGATTTCGGTTTCGAACTGAACCTCAATGCCCAGGTCTGCTGCACGGTCCTGCAGGATGTTCAGAAGTTTGCGCCGTCCAATACCACAGAAGCCATGCCCGCCGGATCGGATCACCGTGTCGCGATAATGTACCGCGACATCATCCCAATAGGAGAAATTGGCGCGGATATCCGCCGCGCTCTCTGCATCATTGCGCGCAAGATTATCCAGTGTTTCGTCCGACAGGACGACCCCCCAGCCAAATGTGTCATAGGGTCGGTTGCGCTCAATCACGACAATTTCGTGATCGGGATTGCGCACCTTCATTGAGATCGCGAAGTAGAGACCGGCCGGACCGCCCCCAAGACAAGCTACACGCATCACGTTCTCTCCCATACTCACAATTGGTAGGGACTGAGCGTGACGCAGGCAGAAATTTATTTCAAGCTAAAAATATTTAAGCTTAAAACAATTTTGATGATTTTGGAAAATCAGGCCTTGCTGGTATCAACGATTACGCGATTTCCAGAGCTGTCGGTGCGATGATATTTGAAGGGAGTCTCTTTGAAGACAGCAGATTTCATTTCATCGATCATCTGTTGCGCGCGCTGGCCCCCGGTCAGATCGACGACATCAATGATCCAATGGCGATCACCGGATGTCCAATCCTGCGGTCGTATCCTGGTCGATCCCTGAATCAATCTCTCTTCGGCATCCGCATTCAGCTTGGCCCACAGAACCAACCCCATCGGGCGGCCATTTTCGTCGCGATAGATGCGGAACTGTTGTTTCATAACCGGCGTCATGACCAACCATTCCAGATCCGCCATAAAGAAATAGCGATGCGATGGTGTCATGGAGAATAGCCAGCAAATCTCACCCAGAACCGACGCAACGGTCGGAGCCGCCTTGGCGGGGGCGGCTTTGTGCGTCTTTGGTGTCGTTTCCGTCTCCGGTGTTTTCGCCATACGCCGTTGCCCCCGAGTTTATTGAAATTTTTTAAAGAAGTATCGTTCTATACCTAAAATTACCCGTGGCGACATTGCAAAATAAAAATTCCATGCGCCTACCGCCTCAATTTGGTGCTTGGCCGCTGAACACGGCAAAACGCCATGCCTTAAAACTGCAATCCACATTGGAAAATCCAACTTGTGTCAGCCATTGGAGTTGATCGTCTAAAGCAGCGCATTTGTCATGGGACATGCGTTCCAGAGCCGTTTCGATTTCTTCTTCAGAAGCACCAAGTTGCCGAATTTGCTCATGCCATATTTTTGAATAGCGTGCGTCTGAAATGGCTGTCGGGCCGGCGACCTGTTCTGCATTTACGAACAGGCCACCCGGTTTTAAGGCACCGTGGATCCGTCGATACAGGTCCCGTTTATGATCATCAGTCAGATGGTGAATCGCCAATGCTGAGATGATCAAATCCCAGTTGCCGCCAAGGTCAGCCCCTGTCAAATCAACATTGGCCATATCGGCAACATGATACTCGACCTGATCGATCCCCGAAAACCGATTGCGTGCCTGATCCAGCATGGCGAAAGAACCATCCAAAAGGCAGAGTCTGGCAGCGGGGCTTTGTGCCAAAACCATCGCAGAGAACAGGCCTGTTCCCGCCCCGATGTCCAGAACATGGATTTCTGGTGTGGTTTGCCATTCCTGAATCAATTTAAGGGCTGTTCCGTAAAAATCATCGAAGCATGGAACCAGGCGTCGGCGCAGATTATCGTATGTGCCGGCGTCGCGACTGAACAGAATTGAGGCCACCACTTCGTCTTTGGTCATCGTCTGACCCTCGGCAAATCGGTGCTGTGCTGTGTCATTGTGTTGCTTTCGGCATAAGCCTGGGGTTCAGGGTATAGGTTGCAAGGGCGTCACTTTGGGCCAGAATATGACCCTGCATCGCGTTTTCGGCAGTGGGTCCATCAAATGCCCCATGCAAACCCAAAGTGGGAACATCAAGGGCGAATATGCGCACGATATAGCGATGCGGCTGTTCATCATTGACCGGCGGGCACGGTCCATCATAGCCGCCGTACGTTCCGGCCATATCCGGATGTGTGGATAGGAAGGACGTAAAAACATTGAAACCCCGACGGCCGTGATCTGTTTCGCCAATCGGTTTTCCATGCGGCACCAATCCGTCACTTTCGACACCCGATGCCAGGGAGGTGATGGCAGCTGGAATATCAACCAGCACCCAGTGATGCACCGTGATGCGTGGTGATTCCTCAGTGATTATCGTGCCAGCCTTATTGATCTGGCTGAAATCCTTTGGAACATCGATATCGATCATCAACAGCGCATAGGACTGTGTGCCATCGGGACCAGCAGACCATTCAATGGCGGGACTGATATTTTTGACAGTGCTGGAGGGGGGTGGACAAAACGCGGCCTGGTCCGGCAGACGTCCATCAGGCGCCAACCCCCCGATTTTGACATGTAAGTGGCCAGTGTCCGCATGGACTGATGCGCCGCAGATCATTCCATTCAGGATGGTCACAGCAGTTAATATTCTCAGATGCCTCATCATCTCTTCTATCCTCTTGAGTTGAATGCTGCAGAGTATAGAGGGGGATGCAATCCCTTATGGACCGGTTCCGATCAGAATTGCGCCTAAACCGATCAGTCGTTCACGCGCGCATATTTCTGACGGCGTATGGTTGAAGGGGTGAATCCGTAACGCTGCTGAAAATGTCTGGAAAAATGAGAACGCGACCGATAGCCCGTTGCGGCAAGGGCGTCTGCCACATCGGCATTTCGGTCATGGAGAATCATATAGGCAGCCTTCATTCGTTCAACGCGCAACACCTCGCGCAGTGTCTGGCCCTCCGCCCGCAGTCGCCGTCGCAAGGTCGCTTCCGATAGGGAGAGTTCTTTTGCGACTTTTGCCGCAGTCCAGGGCAGATGCAGGCGGTGGCGGATAAGCAAACGAAACGCCTCGATGACCGATCCATCAACATATTTTGGCACCAGGGGCAGGACGCCCTGTTCGGCTAGGATAAGAAGGACTTCAAGAATTCGATGCTCGATGACGCGCGGGGACGCCGACAGGGTGTGCGATAGAACCTGCGCACCATGCAGTATGGCGGAACATAGAGCGGCGCTTACCCGCACCGATTTGATTTGGCCGCCGCGCCCAACGAATTGGGGCCAAAGACGGGCCGCCTTTATGATCAACTCACGAGAGAACTGCACAAAAAGAGCGCGGTAAAAGCCTGATTGTGCATCTGGTTCGTTCACAACATCCAAGCGGGTCCCTGGTGTCAGGACAAAAGCGTTTCCGGCCGTGTAGAGGCGATGTTCGCTGCCATCATACACCTCTTTGCGTCCCTCGATGACGATGACAAGCCCTGCTGTCGGTGTGACCAATTCACGAATGTGCTCCTGACGTCTGGTGACGAAGGCTGACAGAATTGGATTGTTGTTATCTTCAAGCAGGGCGCGAGAATCGACTTCGGCAAGCCGGCGAAGCGTGCTTACAAACTCTCTCTGGCTTTGCGTATCGACAGTTCGATCTGCGTGTCTCATCGGATTGGCAAGTTTCAGCGTTCATGGATTGTGTGGTACCGTCACCGCATACTTTTAGCTTCTTTCACAGACGCTATAAAATCACTAAAAATAAAGATAGACCCTGAACGATAAAAGCTGGAGGAACGCGAATGGCTCTGTCCCCCTATTTCATGCCGACCGATGCGGGCGACAATGCCTTTACCGTTGAGGCACCTAAAATCAAGTTTGGTGCCGGGGCTCTGGCGGAGATCGGTCAGGATGCCGCGGCCCTTTGCATGACACGGATCGCCGTATTCACCGACCGGGTGGTGAAAGACCTGCCTGCGCTGGCCACGGTGACAGAGGCCCTGCAAGGAGCGGGATTGAATTTCGAGGTCTATACTGAAACGGAAGTCGAACCGACGGATCGGTCTTTCAAGGCCGCGGCCGAGTTTGCGCGTCAGGGAAAATTTGACGGCTATATCTCCGTCGGGGGTGGATCGGTCATGGATACGGCCAAGGCGGCCAATCTGTATGCGACCTATCCAGACGACTTCCTGGCCTATGTAAATGCCCCTGTCGGGCAGGCAAAACCGGTGCCTGGCCCGCTGAAACCTCACATAGCCTGTCCCACGACTTTTGGCACGGCGTCGGAATGCACGGGGATCGCCATCTTTGATTTTCTGGAGATGGAGGCTAAAACGGGAATTGCAAATGCTCGTTTGCGGCCCAGCCTCGGAATATTAGATCCAACCAACCTTGCCAGCCTTCCCCCCCTGGTCCTGGGGGCCAATGGTTTTGATGTCTTCTCCCATGCGTTTGAGAGCCTCACCGCGCGTCCCTTCACCCATCGTGCAAAGCCTGCTACCTCCTCTGCGCGGCCGTTGAGTCAGGGGGCCAACCCCTATTCGGATCTGGCCTGCCGCGAATCGATCCGCCTGATTGGCGATCATCTGGTATCGGCAGTGAATGACCCGACGGAGGATGATTATGAAGCCCTGATGTTCGCGGGCATGCTGGCAGGGATCGGATTTGGCAATGCGGGCTGTCACATTCCCCATGCCATGTCCTATGCGGTGGCGGGGCTGGTGCGGGACTATCAACCACCCGGCTGGCCATCCAACCATGCAATGGTGCCCCATGGAATTTCTGTCATTGTGAACGCCCCAGCGGTTTTCCGGTTCACAGGTCCGGCCTGTCCGGATCGTCATCGATTGGGCGCGCAGGCGATGGGGGCGTCTGCCGAAGAACTGGCAGACCAGGCACCCGGAGATGCCCTGGCCAACAGAATCGAAGAGATGATGCGGGCGACAGGTATTCCAAATGGCCTGACAGGTGTTGGTTATTCAATGGACGATTTGGACAATCTGGTGTCGAAAGCAGCACCGCAAAGGCGATTGCTGGACAATGCGCCATTGGCGATTGCGGAGTCTGAACTTCGGAAGATTTTCACAGATGCGATGCGGTATTGGTAAATTTCATGTGGTAAACATTGTCGCACTGCTGAAAAAACGACATTTGGACTCGTTTTGATTCCGGCTTAGATTCCAGGGCTTTGCGTAAGACGCACAGCTTTCCCTTCCAGCCATGCGTTATTTTTCTGTCAGATTTGTGAATGTGACAGTGGTTTTTCAAAATTGGCTGGGCTATATAAGGCCTCGATGAATGATCGATCATAATCATATGGATGGAAAAATGAGCGATTCGAGCAAGAACAAAAAACCCGAGTCTGACCGTAAGTACGAAACCAAGACTCGGAAATGCCTGATGTGCCGTTCTGATTTCAAGAGCGCCTGGCCGGGAGAGCGCGTATGCTCTAACTGCAAGCAGACCAGCGCCTGGAACGAACCGTCCATCGCGGCGTAATCTCACTCTCATATATAGAGTGTTCAAATAGTTTGTGCGACCGCCCTCCAAAAGAGGGCGGTTTCGCATTTCTGATCCGATGATTGCGCTTGAAAGCCAGCTTATCTAAGGCAACACTTCGCCGCTCGTCCAGTGGGTGTGACGGGCCTGAACATAGGATCCATGCGTCATGGTGGCACGTCCCGTCCTGGTCATTGGCAATCGTACTTATTCCAGTTGGTCCCTGCGGGGGTGGCTGGTTATGGCCCAGGCAGGCCTGTCGTTTGACGAAGAGATGATCTGGCTTGATATGCCTGATCATAAATCTGCTATGCGGGCCGCAACCGGGGGCGTTGGAACGGTTCCTGCCTTGCGCATCGGGGATATTTGCATCGCCGACAGTCTGGCAATTGCTGAATATGCTGCGGAAAAAGCCCCAGATGCTGGATTATGGCCCAAGGATGCCATGGATCGCGCCCTGGCCCGGTCCCTGACCGCGCGCATGCATTCCGGCTTCACCAATCTGCGCCGGGACTGTCCGATGAATTTGTCCAACCGGTTTCTGGATTTCAAACCGGATGATGGCGTCCTGGCAGATCTTGCGGTTCTGCAGGCAGCCTGGACAGAATGCTTGAACCGCAGTGCCGGGCCATACTTGTTTGGTGCATTCGGGGCGGTGGATGCATTTTTCGCCCCTGTGGCAATTCGGGTTTACGGATTTAACCTGTCGCTGTCGCCTCAATGCATGGACTATGTTAATGCGCTGTTGGATCACCCCCTGGTGCAGCAGTGGATAACCGCGGCACGACTGGAACAGGATGTACAGCGTCCCAGGACGGATCGCCTGACTGCGGGCGGTTTCACACCGGGCGATTGGCCCATCCTGCGAGACCGATAGTGTCGAATTCGCATTGAAGCCTTAATTCAGCTTTGACCTGTCTGGATTTCTCGCTAGGCTTGGATCGTGTAACAGGGCTCAAACTTGACCCTGCGGAACTATCCAGTGGAAGTTTTATGAACGAGGATCTGCTTGGCTATAATGAAATGGTGGAACAGGCCATGCGCTCCGTTGTGCGCAAGGCGCTGGATCGCGCTGCCAAGGGGGGATTGCCCGGCAATCATCATTTCTACATCACCTTTCGCACGGAACATCCAGACGTGATGATCCCGAACCGCCTGAAGGCGCAGTATCCGGAAGAAATGACCATTGTCCTGCAGCACCAGTTCTGGGGCTTGCAGCCGGATGATGAAGGTTTTGATGTGGAACTCAGCTTCAACCGTCAGCACGAACATTTGCGCATACCTTATGCGGCGCTTGTCACCTTCGCCGATCCGTCCGTCAATTTCGGGCTGCAGTTCCATGTGGAAGTGGACGAAGATAATGTGACCGTGGAGCATCCCGAGGCCGCTTCTGATGAAAAGGGGCCCAGCCGCGAAGAAATGAACTCCAATGCCAATATGGGGGACGACGTCGCCGATCATGACGGGGCGGAGGATGACGAGTCCCGCACTGATAACGTCGTGACCCTGGATTTCACTCGAAAAAAATAAACGACCTGCCTTGCTAAACCAGTTGTAAGAGGAACCATTCGATGGTCGATCCCGCCTTTCTTGATATGCTGCCGCTGGGGCCAGACACGACGAGCTATCGCAAATTGAGCAGCGATTTCGTATCAACAACACAGTTTCAGGGCGAAGAGATCATCACGGTTGATCCTGAAGGGTTGCGCCTGTTGTCGGAAGAGGCGTTTCGCGACATTAATCATTTATTGCGTCCGGGCCATCTGGCGCAATTGGCAAAAATTCTGGATGACCCTGAAGCATCGGATAATGATCGTTTCGTCGCCTATGATCTTCTGAAGAATGCCAATATTGCGGCAGGCGGTGTGCTGCCGATGTGTCAGGATACCGGCACTGCCATCGTGATGGGCAAGAAGGGGCGGCGCATCTGGACCAATGGAGAGGATAAATACGCGCTCTCAAAAGGGGTTCTGGACGCCTACAACCATAACAATCTTCGGTACAGTCAGGTTTCCCCGATCTCAATGTTCGAGGAAAAGAACACGCGCAACAATCTGCCGGGCCAGATTGAGCTCTATGCGGAAGGGACTGAGGACGCCTATAAGTTCCTGTTCGTCGCCAAGGGTGGGGGGTCTGCGAACAAGACATTCCTGTTCCAGGGCACGCCGTCGCTGTTGGAACGCGAGCGTCTGATCAAATTCCTGGATGAAAAGATCCGCACCTTGGGAACGGCTGCCTGTCCGCCCTATCACTTGGCGGTTGTGATTGGTGGGACATCGGCGGAATTTAACCTGAAGACTGTGAAGCTGGCCAGTTGCCGTTATCTTGATGGACTGCCCACACAGGGCGGCGAAGAAGGGCATGGCTTCCGCGACCTGGAAATGGAAGCGGTTGTGCACGAATTAAGCCGCAATATGGGGATCGGGGCGCAGTTCGGGGGTAAGTATTTCTGTCATGATGTCCGTGTGATCCGCTTGCCGCGTCATGGTGCCAGCCTGCCCATTGGCATTGGTGTATCCTGTTCCGCAGACCGTCAGGCACTGGGTAAGATAACCAAGGATGGTGTGTTTCTGGAAGCGTTAGAGCGGGATCCCGCGCGGTTCCTGCCGGAAATTTCGGATGACAGTTTCTCCGGGGATGTTGTTGAAATCGATTTATCGATGCCAATGCCGGACATGCTGGCCAAGCTGTCACAATATCCAATCAAAACGCGCCTGTCCCTGACAGGAACCATCATCGTGGCGCGGGATGCCGCCCACAGCAAGCTGCGCGCCAGGCTGGATGCGGGTGAGGCGTTGCCGGACTATTTCAAGAATCACCCGATTTACTATGCCGGACCGGCGAAAACACCCACGGGCTATGCGTCTGGTTCCTTTGGGCCGACCACGGCCGGGCGGATGGACAGTTTTGTCGATCAGTTCCAGGCCGCAGGCGGATCCATGATCATGCTGGCAAAGGGCAACCGGTCCCCAATCGTGCGCAAGGCCTGTGCCGCCCATGGCGGGTTTTATCTGGGGTCCATTGGCGGGCCAGCCGCCCGCCTGGCCCAGGATTGTATTCGCAAAGTGGAAGTTGTTGAATATGAAGAGCTGGGCATGGAGGCGATCTGGCGCATTGAGGTCGAAAATTTCCCGGCCTTTATCGTCATTGACGACAAGGGCAATGATTTCTTCAAGGATATGATGCCGGATTGACCGGCTTGAGATGTCCTATGCCGCCCATCGAACCGCCCCTTTTTCTGGAAGACGGCCCTGCGGATGCTCCCTGGCGATTAATATTGGCTCATGGGGCCGGGGCCCCGATGGACAGCCCCGTGATGACAGCGATTGCCCAGGCTGTGGCGCAACAGGGCATTGCGGTCAGTCGATTTGAATTTCCCTATATGCGGACCCGCCGCCTTGAAGGGGGACGTCGACCGCCGGATCGTGCGCCGAAACTGATTGCGGCCTGGCGAGACGCCTTGACTGCTGTTGCCGCGAACCATCCAGCTCAGCGGCTTGCCATCGGTGGGAAATCCATGGGGGGCCGGATGGCCACCCTGTTGGCGGCGGAACCGGATGCGCCATTGCAGATTGGGGCAATCGTCACGTTAGGGTATCCATTTCATCCGCCCGGCAAGCCTGACAGATTGCGGGTTGATCATTTTCCGGCATTGGACGCGGTTCCAATTTTAATGGTCCAGGGAACGAGGGACCCCTTTGGCGGTGCATCGGAAGTTCCCTCCTATCGCCTGCCGGCGCGCGCCATTCTGCATTGGGTGGAAGACGGCGATCATGATTTGAAACCGCGCAAAATGTCAGGTCGAACGCATATGCAAGCACTTACAGAGCTTGCAAATTCCATCTCAGATTTTTTCAGCGGGCTTTAGACTCTCCGCCTCAAAGACCTCTAGTAGTGCAGGCGTGGTCCTGTATTCCTGTGACATATTTGATATTTGTTAATTAATGTATTCAGAATGTAACCTATCAAAACTGGCATTCGGTAATCATTCCTTAAGAAGTGCTGACTAGCTTAAAGGGGCGTTCAAGACTCTTTGCACCGTATATGCGCTACTTTCGGGATTAATCGAGGTGACTGTAAAATGATGATGAATACTCATAGGGCATTGGCCAGAAGGACACTGGTGCAGGGCACTGAGGATCCAGCCGAAATAAAGAAGCGCTCTGTTGTGATATCTGGTCATCGAACCAGCATTTCATTGGAGAATGTATTCTGGGAATCATTGCGCGATATTGCGTCGTCGCATGGACAGTCGGTCAATCAACTGGTGACGGAAATTGATCGACAGCGCACCGGCAACCTGTCCAGCGCCATTCGAACCTATGTTTTACTGGATGCCGTATCCGACTGAGACATTAGGACGCAAGGGGATATGCCTTTGAAGTAGAAGATGTTTCTTCCATACGCCCGATATTTTATGTTGCACTGCACAATTTTCTCTTGACCTTTGCGGCCCGAACCCTCATTTGTCATGCAATTGTTGCGGTGCAGCAAGACGATATTTCAGTGAGAGCACTGGGCTGACCCACTGCTCTGTTCAAGTTTGGCGACCCGCCAAAGTTTGTCGAGCACATTAGGAGGAACACCCATGTCCAAGTCTCCAAAGTCCGGTTTTGATCCAATGAACAACCCCTTCATGGACCCGAAAACCAATCCTTTTCTGGATCCTGAGAAGAACCCTTTCCTGAAGGGCGATTTCGCCAAGATGTTCCAGGGTTTTGAAGCGCCGAATATGAGCGGTATCACCGACAGTCAGCGCAAGAACATGGAAGCCTTGACCGTTGCCAACAAGACGGCAGCGGAAGGTGTACAGGCCGTGATCAAGCGTCAAAGCGAAATCATGAAAAACACCATGGATGAAGCCAATGCGGCCCTGCAGGAACTGCAGAGCAAAGGCGTCAGCACGCCGGACACGGCTGCGTCAATCGATCAGGTCAAGAATACGATTGAAAATAGCATCACAAATATGCGCGAACTGTCAGAAATGATGGCCAAGTCGCAGGCTGAAGCTTTCGACATCGTCAACAAACGGTTTGTTGAAAGCATGGACGAGCTGAAAGCTACGATGTCCAAGATTTCTAAGTAAGTTCTGCGCCTGTTTGCAGGTTGCTGGTTTTGAACGCCTCGATCCGTAAGGGTCGGGGCGTTCTTTCGTCATGGCTTTATTTTTTATAAGGGTGTCCGTATCCTACTCCCGAATACCGCCTTGAAGCCGAAAAGAGGAAAACGGACGTGACGGACACCGAATTGAGTTTTGAAGATTTTCTGAAGGTCGATATCCGGGTCGGCACCATTCTTCGGGCTGAACCCTATCCGGAGGCCCGCCGTCCCGCAATCAAGCTGTGGGTGGATTTTGGACCAGATATTGGGGAGCGAAAGAGCTCTGCACAAATCACCAGGCATTATGATGTGGACAGTTTGCCAGGCCGACAGGTTCTGGGCGTTGTGAATTTTCCACCCAAGCAAATCGGTAAATTTATGTCCGAAGCCCTTATTCTAGGGGCGCCGGACGAGGCGGGGGAAGTCGTCTTGTTGCAACCCGGCAAGCCTGTTCCAAATGGCGGGCGGATGTATTGAGGGGTCGCATGGAACCTCCCTACCTCAGGATAAAATTCCTATAATATCTCAATTATTTATGCGCTTTCGTTAGGAATGCATTTTCTGCATAGCTGAGTTCTTCTCTGCTCATGTCACACCGTTTGATTTACTCTATGCAGCGACCTGTATAACGGGCATACAGGCACCAATCCCGATCACGACGGCTGCATGACGCAGTCGCAAGAGGGTCGTTCCCTGGAACGGGTCGGGGCGGAACATCTACTGGTAGGAGAGACGCCGATGCCGCGTGACGACATCGCTCTTTCCCGACTGGGGACGGCCGCGGACGTGTTCCAAAGCGAATCCCACGAGGACAAGAGCGTACAGACGAATGCAACCGTAATCCCTTTTCCCTCTCAGGAAGGAAGACTGGATCATTTTATCCAACGCGATGGTATGTGCTTCGCGGGAACCCATCTGATTATCGACGTCTGGGACGCCGCTAATCTGGATGATATCGATCATATCGAAGCCACTTTAAAAGAATGCGTGACCGTGGCCGGGGCGACCCTGCTGCATTGCCATCTGCATCGCTTCAATCCTGAAGGCGTGTCTGGTGTTCTGGTTCTGGCGGAAAGCCATATCTCGATCCATACATGGCCGGAAATGGGCTATGCGGCGCTGGATGTCTTTATGTGCGGCGACAGCCGTCCTCATGAAGCCATCGCCGTGCTCAAACGGGGCTTTGCTACGCAGAATGTCACGGTTCAGGATCTGCATCGCGGTCGGGTTTCTTAAGCCTGCGCCATCTTCTACACTGCATCCAAACGCGGGCCTTGGCGGGTCCGCGTTGGTGCATCTATTTACAAGGGAAGCTCAATGACCGATTGGTTTGACGAGACGCTTCATCCGGAATTTCGCCAGGGCCTGTCCATGGATCGCGTCCTGTACCGGGACACGTCGGATCTGCAGGATCTGGTGATCTTCGACAATGCACGCTTTGGTCGGGTGATGTGCCTGGATGGCGTGGTGCAAACAACGGAAGGCGACGAATTCGTCTATCACGAAATGATGGCCCATGTCCCGATTCTGGCCCATGGCGCGGCTAGGACGGTTTTGATCATTGGCGGCGGCGATGGCGGTATGGCGCGTGAGGTCCTGAAGCATTCCAACATGTTGGTCACGATGGTCGAAATTGATGGGGCCGTCGTGGATTTTTGTAAGGACCATCTGCCCAACCATTCTGCAGGGGCTTTTGATAATCCCCGCCTGGATCTGATCATCGCCGATGGCGCACAATTCGTGAAGGAAACGGAGCGGCGGTTTGATGTCATAATTGTCGATTCCACGGATCCGATCGGTCCCGGTGCCGTCCTGTTCACGGCGGAATTCTATGCCGATTGCAAACGATGCCTGACGCCCGGTGGTGTTGTGGTGACCCAGAATGGGGTGCCATTCGTGCAGCCGGAAGAAATCACTAATTCCTTTCAGCGCCTGGGTAAAAGCTTTGCCGATGTGCATTTCTATCGGGCCGCTGTTCCCACCTATCAGGGCGGCGATATGGCCTTTGGCTGGGCCAGCGACAATGCGCAATTGCGCCAGGTTTCCGTGTCGGAACTGACCCGCCGATATCAGGCTTCCCGGATCGAAACACGCTATGTGACGCCCGAACTCCATGCGGCGTCCTTTGCGCTGCCCAAAACCATTCAGGATTTGATGCGCTAGGCTCACCGCAGACTTGCAAAACGCACAGACTACGGATACAAGGCCCCCGTGTCTGACGGTTCACCCGCCCAGACAAGCCGCCTTAGCTCAGTTGGTAGAGCATCGCATTCGTAATGCGGGGGTCGCGTGTTCGAGTCACGCAGGCGGCACCATTTTTTTCAAAAATGATGCCCTTTGTTTAGATGGTAGGTTCGAACTAAGTTCGAACCGGCGCACCATCTTTTCTTACCGAAAAGTAAGCTTTTTCTAAGATTTGGAAAACCCTGGTTTTTTGCGTGGGATTTTTATGGACAGATCTTAGACAATCAAATCGAATAACATAACTGTTTGCCCACAAATGTGAGAACCGAATCGGTTATTCGAACAATAAGACTGGCCCAGTATGGATTTGACGGGACGGACCTCGATGCACTTACTGAGAATTGTTGGATAAAGGCCGGAATTTGTTGTTTGATGCCGTTGAAGGTCAATAAGAGTGTTTTGTTCGTCTATCTCACAAATCAGTCACTAATTTTATCTTAGTTTATGCTTGGTTAATTGGCGGATCACGCAGCCCTGCGAATAATCTCGATTTGTCCAAACGCATACCGCTCCACCACAGCTAATGTGTCTTTGCATGCTTGGAGAATATCTTCATGGGACGGTACTTCATCGTAAAAAGTACCGTGGCTAAAGCTGTTTATTAAAGTGCTCTTTAGCTCAATGCCATCTTCCGCGGCAACAAATGAGATGAAGTCTGTCAGCTCTGGCTTATCGGGCCGACAGAATCGTCCGACAGCCTCAAGGACTGAGCGAATTGCATTAGCGGTAGTGTGATCAGCGTCTCTCCCTTCTGAAACCGAGATGATATCTCTTAACTGGTCTTGGAAGGGGGCAACATATCGCTTGAAGCTCTTTAGCTGGTGTGTGGCTTCGTGTCTCTGCAACGAAAACGCCGCTTCCGATTTTATGATTCTGTTTGAAAAGCAGATGTTAAAGAAATAACTGCTATGCGTTAGAATTAATAGTCTTGGTCTGGAACGCGTATTCCCATCAATTTTTCCGGCATTCACGGAAATTTCTCCAGATTTCGAGATGCTAAGATTCTTCAGCGTTTGCGCTATTGTGTAGATATAGTCGTAAGACATAGATGTTACCGGATCATCAAATACCAAGAATAGCTTCTGGTACTCTGAGACTGATTTCACCTTCTTGTGGACACATGCAATGAAATAGCAAAACGCTATGGCTGTCTTTTCTCCATCACTGAGTGTGCGGTTTGGGCCACGGACCATTTCGTGATCACCTCGACGTAGAACGAAATTGACTTTGTCAAAAAGGTACCTATCGCCGAAGAAGACCTTGAGCAGCATTTCGAAAGTATCGGCAACACGTTCGCGCCCGTCCGTCTTTGGCGCATCCTTTGCCAGTTCGTCCAATGCTGCTTGGCGCTCCCGTACCGTCTTGCGACGGCCTCGCAAAGCCTCAATATCCGCCCAGTTGTCCCGTGCAAAACCTATTGAGAACGCACCGCAAGCATCGCGTTGCAGCTTCTTTCGCTCATCGTCCGAGCGTCGTATCGCTGTTGAGAGGTCGCTGATCAAAGCGTTGTTCTGCTCGATCACGCGGTTGAGGTCTTCCAAGCTCTTCTTGATGTCTGAGGCTGGGGCCGCTGTATTCTCCGAAAGAGCTTTCGCCTTGCACTCAACAGTCTCCTTCCAATCCGATATGGCTGCGCAGGCGTTCTTTATTTCTTGTTCGCCAAGGGCAAGGTCTGTGTCTTTTTTCGAGGGCAAAAGGCGCTTGAGAGTATCATAACGGGTCTTCTGTGCTGCGAACTTCGGTGAAATTTGCTGAACTTCGCTTTCCGTCTCATGCAGCGCTTTCCAGTATCCTCGAAGTTCCGCTTTGTGCTTTTGCTCCTCGGCCTCAAAATACTGGATATAGGTATCGATCACCGCCTTCGGATCACCTGATGAAACGCCTTGCTTACAGAACGGGCATTTCTCGTCTCCTGATTGCTCAAGAAACTTAACTCCCTTTTCAAAGAACTCGCGATGAGCGTCGATTCGGGATTTTACCGCTTCCGAAACACTTGAGGGTGATGTCTCCTTTTCAAGTGACTCGGTCATAGCGGGGAAGTCTATGTCATCCGCCTTTAGAAGACTCATCACTTCTGGATACAACGGCTCGGCTGGCAGGGACTTGATTGCGTCAAGTCCCTGGATGATCTCAGAAAGTGTGGGGTTTGGAGTGTCCGGCTTTGCCACGCTGTCTGGCAGGTAAAGCGCTACATCGAGGGACTTAAATTCGCCTAGCCTGCGATTGATTCCTGTCTTGTCTACCAACTCCGTATCTTTGGAACTGTTGAACGCATCGTTCAGCTTTTTTGCCGCTTCAGCTTCGTCGCTGACGGCCTTTTTTAAGGCTTCTTCAGCATCCTTCGTCTTTATAATCTCACTATCCAGGGCAATAGTGTTATCGATTTCTCCGCTGGGCGCATAGCCCTTCTGACGTAGTTCTTCGTGAACGAAATCCTCGGAGAAGACATGGAAGACTGTGTCGGAAGCACTCGCGGTTACAGTATTAGAGTGCTGATCGAGACTTAACTCACCAAGCGCTATACCCCCATGGGAAATTGTGAACTTTCCTTTTCCATCTGTAGACTCGTCGGACACCAAGTTCTTTGAAGCGTTCTCAATATTCTCAAGTTGTCCGTTTTGATCGAGATAACGCAAAGCGCGGGAGAGAAAAGATTTACCTGTCCCATTGCGTGCAAATATTAGATTCTGTTCACGATCGGAAAGCTCTTGATCCAATGAAAAAACAGGCCCTAGGTAGCGCGCGGATACTCGCAGTTTCGGTTTGTTAGTCCCACTCATCGCGATGCCTCATTGCGTCAAGTATCAACCTAAACCATTCAATTTTCTTAAAACACACAAAAGTAGAATTGTCATGAGGTATTCACTGTTTTTTGCAACGAAACCTTTATGAACCTCTGGCGTGGTTTTTCCTTATCAACTCTGAGGATACATTCATTGGCTCCAATCTCTTGGTAAACTATATCAAGACATGCTGACTGACGGACCGCCTTATTGATCTATGGTGGCCTTATGATCTATGTCACTTCTCTGCCTGTATCTCGTCCAGCTAAGTATCTAATGATCAGTTATCACCCAAACGGTCGGATCGTGCCGATATCGTGTTGGGTGATGTAATCCGCGACGGCCTGTTTCAGGGCGGTGGCGGCCTGGATGGGGATTTTATAGGCATGGCCGCCCTGAACCAGGCGATTGTCTTGCATGACCCAGAAGCTGGGCGTCTTGCCGCGATTAGAAACATGCACCGCCAGCGGCACGGGGGTGCCGTTGGGATTGGTCAACGACAAACGGGTGCCGTCTTCCTTTGGCGTAAGGTCGATACCAAACTGCCAGCGCTCTTGGCGCAGGACATATCGGATCGCTTCTTCTACCAGTTTGACGGGGTCATCGGCATCAACCCGGGCCAATTGTTGGGCCACCAGAATCTCTAAAGCCTGCGATGCGGTGCTGATATCTTCAGAATCTATCGACAGTGCTGCATTTAAGCAACGCGCCCCAATCGTTGCTAAATCCTCAGGCGCGAGCATTCCAGCAAGGCCCCAGTGTTCCAGATCTTCCGCCGTGGTTTCCCGATTGCGTTCGACCGAAAGGCGAAGCGGTGCAACCTGTGGGACAGTGTTACCCTGAGCGCTATCCTGGTTTTCGTTCGACCCTTCTTTCGATTGGACGGTGGATTTACCGTTATGAACTAAGACGATAGCATTTAGATCGGAAATAAAGCGTATATCAGTCAATTTTTATATAATCTTTCTGCATGATCGTTAAAGACGTATGAAAGTTTCATTCCGGCACTTACTTGGGGTGTTGAATTGTTGATAAAGCAATGTTCACTATAATGCTACTATAGTTGTATATCTGTCATTTTAAAATTACCTCGATACCACAAAAATCGCGTTTTACTAGAACTTTTGAAAATCAATCAAGTTGAATAACGTGAGGGATTCGCTAATTGTGTTGCCGATAATTTGGTCGGTAAAGGAATTACTAGATGGCACATCCAGTTGACGTAGCAGTTGGCAATCGGGTTCGGGAGTTAAGGACGCGTGCGGGACTGTCTCAGACTGATTTGGGGGAAAAGTTGGGCGTCAGCTTTCAACAGGTACAGAAATACGAAAAAGGTGTGAATCGCATGGGGGCCAGTCGCTTGATACAGATTTGCGATGCCTTGAAAGTTTCAATTGCGGATGTTTTCGATGGGGTGGAATCAACCGTGGATGCAGCGCAAAAAACACTGGTGGATCCGGAAGCGATGCGCATCGCCCGCGACATTCAACGCATTGAAAATGAAAATATGCGCATGGCGGTTAAACAATTGGTCCGGACCATGTCGCGGGCATAAGATTGGCGTGAAGATTGAACAGACAGACATGGAAGATTGAACAGACAGACATGTCTGTGATGGTATCTTTTATTGAAAACTAGCTCCACCATTTCCGGGTGTTCCATGCGATCCATCGCTGGGCCCTTGGCCTTGTTACGCCGCCCCTCTATTCTTGCGTCGGATACATGCTCAAAGGATAAGAGAGGCTTGGATGGTTGCGCTTTTTATTGATGCGGATGCCTGTCCTGTGAAAGATGAGGCATTGAAAGTCGCCACCAGGCATGGCCTGAAGACCTATATGGTCAGTGATGGCGGCTTGCGCCCCTCTCGTGATCCGATGGTACAGGATGTCATCGTCGCCAGCGGGGCAGATGCCGCCGATGATTGGATCGCCGAAAACATTCAGCCAGCAGATATTTGTGTGACCAATGATATTCCATTGGCAGCACGCTGCCTGGCACAGCAGGCCTTTGCGCTGAAGCCCAATGGGGATGTCTTCACGCAGGATGGCATAGGAATGGCCCTGGCACAGCGAGAGCTTATGCAGGGCCTCAGAGAAACCGGTGCGATTACGGGAGGACCGCGTCCGTTTAACAAAGCGGATCGTTCTCAATTTCTCAATCGATTGGAAACCACAGTACAGGCGGCCAAACGCCGGTCGTGAATCGGAATCAGGTGAAGGTTTCCTGGGTCTTGCCAAGCCGGGCGGATCGCAAGACAGTCGCGGTTCAAACCTTACGCTATGAAATGCCTGGATATCAAAGCATGCGATTGTGGAAAGAGAGCGTGAAACCATGACTGGTGATACCCCGATGATGCCGCTGGACGGTGTTCGGATTCTGGATCTCAGCCGCATTCTGGCGGGGCCGACAGCGACGCAATATCTGGGCGATCTGGGCGCAGATGTGATAAAGGTTGAAAGGCCGGATGCAGGAGATGACACGCGCAAATGGGGCCCCCCTTATGTAACAGGGGCAGATGGGAAACCCACCCGCGAGAGCGCGTATTATCTGAGCTCTAACCGCAACAAGCGGTCCATCACTGTTAATCTGGCCAGCCCGGAAGGGCAGAAACTGATCCGCCGTCTGGTGGCAAAATGCGATGTTCTGGTCGAAAACTATAAGGTGGGCGGGTTAAAGAAATATGGCCTGTCTTACGAGGATCTGAAGGGTGAATTTCCCGGGCTTGTCTTCTGCTCGATCACTGGGTTTGGCCAGACCGGCCCCTATGCGAAACGCGCCGGCTATGACTTTCTGGCGCAAGGCTTGGGTGGGCTGATGTCCATCACCGGCCCCCGGGAGGGGGAACCGATGAAGGTCGGTGTCGGGATTGCCGATGTCATGTGCGGTATGTATGCGACGACCGCTATTTTGGCAGCGTTAAGGCACCGGGATCGCACCGGCCAGGGTCAACAGATCGATTGCGCCCTGCTGGACACACAGGTCGCCTGGCTGGTGAATGAAGGGGTGAATTATCTGCTGTCGGGTCAGGTTCCCATGCGACAAGGCAATGAACATCCCAATATCGTGCCCTATGCGGTTATGGAATCGTCCGATGGTCATTTTATTCTGGCGGTGGGGAATGACAGTCAGTTCCAGAAATGGTGTGACTTTGCTGGTGCACAGGATCTGGCAGAGGATCCACGCTTTACGACGAATTCACTGCGGGTTGCCAACAGGGTCGCCCTGTATGCCGCAATGCCTGCCTATACCAGGCAGAAGTCCACGGATGTATGGATTGAAGGGCTGGCCGCGCGGGGCGTGCCCTGTGGGCCAGTGAAAAACATCGCCCAGGTGTTTGAGGATGAGCAGGTCGTCGCGCGAAACATGAAAATCGACGTGCCGCACCCCCAGGCGCAATCCGGCACAGTCCCGCTGATCGCCAACCCGGTTAAATTCTCGGAAACGCCGATACAGTATCGCATGGCGCCGCCGACGCTGGGTCAGCATACGGATGAAATACTGCGCGATGTTCTGGGCTGTGATGAGGGGGAGATTGCGGCATTGGCTGAACGTGGCGCGACGACGGCTATCGGGGCCGGTGGCGACAGTTAATCAGTCCAACGGTCAATATCCGGATCCAGCCCCAGCAGGGCCAGACCCTGGGCGACGGAGCCGAATTCATCGCCGCTGACGACCTGATCTGTGCCAAATTTGTCAGTAAAGATTTTCCGCACCGCCGGGATCAGCGAACTGCCCCCGGTCATGAAGACACGGTCAATTTGGGCGGGGGTCATGTCGGCCTGTTGCAGTAACGATTCCACGGTTTGTGAAATCTGGGCCAGGTCCGGGGCGATCCAGTCTTCAAAAGCGGAGCGATCCAGCGTTTCGGTCACCTCAACATTCCCCAGATCAATCGACAGGTCGGCGGTGTCCTGGCTGGACAATGTCGCCTTCGCTTTGGACACGGCCTGGAAACAGGCAAGCCCGCGGTTCATTTCAATCACATCGATCAAGTTCTGGATCTGATCCGGGGCTGTAGAGCTGCGTTTTATATCATCCAATTCCCGTAACGAGACGGGCGTTCGTAAACTGGTCAATAAATGCCATTTGGAAAAGGACGTGTAATATTTGCGCGGCACAGGCAGCGTTTTGCCATTCACAAGGCACTGTGACTCGCTGCCCAGATGCTTCAACAGGACATTCTGGATAATGCGATAGTCAAAACTGTCCCCTGCAATCCCGATCCCGGCATGGGCAATCGGATCGGCCTGAATGGCGTCCGTCGTATGTTCAAATCGTGTGATCAGGAAATCCGACGTCCCGCCACCGAAATCTGCAATCAAAACCGTGACAGATTGCTGAAGCTCCCGGAAGTAAGAAAAAGCGCCTCCAACGGGCTCCAGGGCGATACGGACCTTGCTAAGCCCCAGTCGATCAAATGCTTCCCGATATCGCGTCAGGGCCAGGGCTTCATCTGGAAACGGCCCGTAAAAGGTCACTGGGCGCCCCAGGACGATTTCCTTTTCTCCCTCAGCTGCTGCAATTGCTTTCAATAGAGTCGTGTTCTGGAAGAAGCTGACCATCAGGTCGGAAAAACTGAACCGCTTGGTGAAAATATTGGTGTGTTTGAACGCCGCGCTGGCGACATGGCTTTTGAACGATTGGATATAACGCACGTCGTCGGGATATTCCGCTGCCAGCTCAATTGCCTTATGACCCGTCTCATAGTCAATCTGTGCGCGTCCATCCACTTCAACCGGCTCAAAGGCCAGAACGGATGGGTGGACATCTGTTGCCGTCTCGCCAGATTTCTCCAGCGGCACGGTGGAAACGGTCCCGTCACGGTGCGCCCGGATGACAACAGTGTTGGTCGTGCCGAAATCGACACCAAAGGAAATATCCGCTGTCATGATGCGTTACCGGAATATTAAAGATCAGAAATTGTGTTCCGCGACTTTCCGCAGCAGGAAGTCCCGAAACACGGTGATGCGTTTGGAATGGCGCAATTCTTCCGGATAGACGAAATAGGCCTGTGTCACCGGCCCTTCGATTTCAGGCAGGACCGGCTCCAGCTTCAACTGTTCAGGCTGCATGAATTCCGGTAAGGCGGCCAGCCCCAAACCAGATTGAACCGCGCGATAGATGCCATACACGTTGTTCACCCGCAGGATCGGTCGGCGCGGCGTTTCCGGCCTGGCACCGATATCCAGCAACCAGTTGATGGATTTCGATGGCTGAGGCGCTTCCTCCCCAAACACGATCAGGTCATGATGATCCAGATCCACCGGCGTCTTTGGTCGTTCCCGCCGTTCAAAATATTCAGGACTGCCATAGATCAGGTGCCGCACGCTCATCAGCGGTCGCTGGATCAGATCGGGCTGGCGGGGCGGGGACATGCGGATCGCCACATCGGCCTGACGCATCCCCAGATCCAGCTCTTCGTCCGACAGCAACAGGGTCACTTCGACTTCTGGGAACAGGTCGATGAATTCACGGATATGGGGCGTCAACCAGGTTGAGCCGAAAGCCATGGTCGTGGTGATTTTTAAAGGGCCGGATGGGCGGTCCTTGGTTTCCCCCAGCCGGGCTTCGGCCATGCTGAGCTTGTGAAAGACATCCTTCACCGTGCGATACAGCATTTCTCCCTGCTCGGTCAGCAGCAAGCCACGGGCATGGCGGTGGAACAGGGGCACGCGCACGCTTTCTTCCAGCGCCGAAATCTGACGCGAGATCGCGGATTGGCTGAGATTCAGCTTTTCGCCAGCATGGGTAAAGCTTCCCGCCTCAGCCACCGCATGAAATATGCGCAGTCTGTCCCAATCCATTGGCATTGGTTGTCCCCCGGACCTCTAGATTTGTACTCAATATTCCTTTACCCCACCTCTATGTAGGAGACTTGGGCCAAAAAATCGATGGAAAATGATGCCTGATGGTAAATGGTCTGGCTTTGGATGCGGCGATGACGCCCCGACTGCCCCGAAAGGGGGAAGTCGGGACTTCGCACTATGATCTGGTATATCGCCCTGACTCTTCTATCAGATCAAGGCCCGGCCTTATGGGAGGCCCGCTGTCTATTCTGCAGGTTGGGCGGTGGCCTGATCTTCGAACAACGGGTGTTTCAGGGCCTTCAATATCTCCCGTGGGACGACATGTTTGATGTTATGGCGTGTGATGTCCCAGTCGTGCAACAGGGCGTCTGCCCATTTTGAATGGGTGTTGACGACATGGTCCTGGATCATGGTGCGGCAAACATCCGCCCAATAGTCTGTCTCCAGCGAATAGACATCGACCGATTCAGGGTTCAGATACAGGGACAGGCGGTCATCCGGGTCATAGATGAAGGCCATCCCACCGGTCATGCCGGCTGCGAAATTGTCGCCGACTTCGCCCAGAATACAGACATAGCCTCCGGTCATGTATTCACAGCCATTCGACCCGACGCCTTCCACAACGGTATAAGCACCGGAATTTCGTACCGCGAACCGATCCCCCGCCATGCCGGCCGCAAACAGGCGACCATCGGTTGCCCCATACAAACAGGTATTGCCGATAATCGCGTTCTTGTTGCTTTCCAGCGGGCTGGTGGTGATTGGGCGGATAACAATTTCACCGCCGCTTAATCCCTTGCCGACATAGTCATTGGCATCACCCAGAACTTCCAGCTTCAATCCCTGCACGGCAAATGCCCCCAGGGATTGCCCGGCCGATCCGCGCATGCGTACGGTCAGATGACCCGGGCGCAGGGCTTTCATGCCGAACTGACGGGTGATCTTGGAGGAGATCTTGGTACCGATTGCCCGATAGGTGTTTCGGATATTGTATTGAAGCTGCATTTTCTCCCGGTCGCGGAACAGGTTTTCCGCATCCTGGATCATCAGCGCATCCAATGTTTCTGGCACTGAATTGCGGCCTTCCGCCTCTGTCGGGAAGACACCGCGCACCATGCCCGGTTGGGTCAGGAGGGGGTTCAGGTCCAGATCATCCAGATGATCCGCGCCCCGGCTGACCTGGGCCAGCAATTCCGTGCGCCCGATAATGTCGCTGAGCGATCGCGCGCCCAGGCGGGACAGAATCTCGCGAACCTCTTCTGCAACGAAACTGAACAGGTTCATGACCTTTTCCGGCGATCCACTGAATTTATCAATCAGGCGTTCATCCTGGGTACAGACCCCAACCGGGCAGGTATTGGAATGGCATTGCCGCACCATGATACAGCCCATGGCGACAAGGCTGGCGGTCCCGATACCATACTCTTCTGCGCCTAGAATGGCGGCGATGACCACATCGCGACCGGTGCGAATGCCGCCATCGGTGCGCAGCCGCACGCGGTGGCGCAATCCGTTCAGCGTCAGCACTTGATGTGCCTCTGCCAGACCCATTTCCCACGGCAGGCCCGCATATTTGATGGAGGTCTGGGGCGAGGCACCGGTTCCGCCGGAATGACCGGAAATCAGGATCGTATCGGCATGGGCCTTGGCGACCCCTGCGGCAACCGTGCCGATCCCGGCCTTTGCGACCAATTTCACGCAGACCCGTGCTTCAGGATTGATCTGCTTTAAGTCATAGATCAGCTGCGCCAAATCCTCGATGGAATAGATATCATGATGTGGCGGCGGGCTGATCAGGGTTACGCCCTCGGTCGAATGGCGCAGCCGTGCGATGATGCCTGAGACCTTGAATCCCGGCAACTGGCCCCCTTCGCCAGGCTTTGCGCCCTGGGCCATCTTGATTTCGATCTCGCGGCAATTGTTCAAATATTCCGCCGTGACGCCAAACCGGCCAGAGGCCACCTGTTTGATCGCGGAAGAGGCATTGTCGCCATTTTCCTTGGGCTTATAGCGCGCAGGATCTTCGCCCCCCTCTCCGCTGTCGGATTTTGCGCCAATCCGGTTCATGGCAATCGACAGGGTTTCATGGGCGATGGGCGACAGGGCCCCCAGGGAAATGCCAGGGGCGACCAGACGCTTGCGGATTTCCGTGATGGATTCCACCTCGTCAATCGGCGCGGCAGGACCATCATATTTGAAATCCATCAAATCGCGCAGGTTGATGGGGGGCAGCTTAGCGACCTGTTCGGTATAGCGTCGATAGACGGCATAGGAATCCGATGCTACGGCTGTTTGCAGCGTATGGATCAGGTTCCCTTCCCAGGCATGAGCCTCGCCCCCCCGGCGATAGCGATAGAATCCCCCGACGGGCAGGGCAATCACCGTCTCGTCAAAGGCGGTTTCATGGCGCTGTCTGACATTGGCGTGCAGACCCGTCAAACCAACGCCGGAAATGCGGCTGGGCAGGCCGGGGAAGAATTCTGCAACCAGGGACCGGCTAAGACCAATGGCTTCAAAGTTATAGCCGCCCCGATACGAACTGACGATGGAGATTCCCATTTTCGACATGATCTTCAAAAGACCGTCTTCGATGGATTTCTTGAAGTTCTGCAACGCCGTGTCCAGCGTCAGATCCCCCAACAGCTTGCGCCGATACCGGTCTGCAATCGCCTCCTGCGCCAGATAGGGCACGATGGCGGTTGTGCCGACCCCGATCATGACGGCGAAGGAATGGGTGTCTATCGCTTCGGAGGTGCGGGCGATCAGGCTGGAAAATGTCCGCAAGCTGGCCCGAACCAGATGGGTGTGGACGGCACCAACCGCCAGGATCATCGGGATCGCAGCGCGTGTTTCGGAAATCCCGGAATCGTCCAGAATCAAATGTTGCGCCCCTCCGCGCACCGCATCTTCGGCCTGTGCCTGAACCTGATGCACGGCATCGGCCAGGGCATTTGAATTGCTGTCAATCGGGAAGGTGCAATCAATTTCGACGGCGGCTTCGCCCAGATAGGTTCTCAGCGCGCGATAGTCACCATCCAACAGGATGGGCGAGGGTAACTGGACGATCTGCAATTGCCGGGCATCTTCTTCCAGAATATTGCCCAGATTGCCCAGCCGCGTTGCCAAGGACATCACATTGCGTTCCCGCAGGCTGTCGATGGGCGGATTGGTCACCTGGCTGAAATTCTGTCGGAAATAATGGTGCATGCCGCGATAGCTGTCTGATAGCACCGCAATAGGCGTGTCATCCCCCATCGAGCCGGTGGCTTCCTTGCCGGTTTCTGCCATGGGCTGCAGGATCAGTTCCAGATCCTCCATCGACCAGCCACAGGTAATCATGCGGCGGCGTAACTCTTCCTTGGACATGTCGCCGCATTTTCCTGCGCCCTGTCCACCCAATTCCGATAATTTGGTAATGCTCTTAACCCATTCCCCAAATGGGCTCAGCCCCGCAACATGGTCTTTCAATTCCATGTCATGGCACAAGCGTCCTTCGTTCAGGTCAACCGCGATCATCTGACCCGGACCCAGGCGACCTTTCTCCAGGACAGTGGTTTCCTGAACTTTGACCATGCCGGTTTCTGACCCAACGACCAACAGGCCATCGCCGGTCACAACATAGCGCAGCGGGCGCAGACCATTGCGATCCATCCCGGCCAAAGCCCAGCGTCCGCCATAGGCACAAATCGCCGCCGGGCCGTCCCAGGGCTCCATTACACCATTTGCGTATTCGTAAAAATCACGGTGAGCCTGTTTCAGGGTTTTGGATTTTTCCCAGGCTTCCGGGATCAACAGGGATTTGACTTCCGGAAGTTCGCGATGGGTGCGCACCAACACTTCAAATACCCCGTCCAGGGACGCGGAATCCGAACTGCCGGGCTGAACGATGGGTTTGATGTCATCGACATAGGGCCCCAATTGCGGGTCATCCAGCTTGGTTTCGTGGCTTTTCATCCAGTTAATGTTGCCGTTGATCGTATTGATCTCGCCGTTATGGGCCAGAACACGGAACGGCTGGGCCAAGGACCAACTGGGGAAGGTATTGGTCGAATAGCGCTGGTGGTAGATCGCAAAATTCGACGTGAATCGCTCGTCATTCAAATCCGGATAAAAGGAGGTCAACTGCTCAGCCAGGAACAGCCCCTTATAGATCACCGAACGACAGCTTAGGGAGCAGATGTAAGCCTCTGTCAGGTTTTCCAGCAGGAACAGCTTTTCAATCCGGCGGCGGATGACATACAGGTCCGCTTCAAACTGTGACACTTTCACATCGCGCGCATTTTCCACCATGATCTGTTCGATCTCGGGGCGGGTGGCATTCGCCTTTTCCCCGATAATGGAAATATCCACTGGCACCTGGCGCCAGCCATAGATGCGATGCCCCATGCGCAGGATTTCACTCTCCACGATTTGACGTACGCGCTCCTGGCGGTTCAAATCTGTGCGCGGCAGAAACACCATGCCAACGGCCAGTCGCCCCTTGCCCAGATTGTGTCCGGTGCGCTGAACATGTTCTTTGAAGAAATCCTGCGGGATCTGCACATGAATGCCCGCCCCATCGCCGGTCTTGCCATCGGCATCCACCGCCCCGCGATGCCACAGCACCTTCAGGGCTTCAATTGCGCGCAGCACAACATCGCGCCGGGGCTTGCCATCAATCGCAGCCACCATGCCAACGCCGCAATTGGCGGTCTCCGTCTCCGGCAGATACATGCCGTTCTGCGCCAGATGATCGGCGTTCGCGCGATACTGCGAAACCCAGTCATTCATATCCGTCGTGTTGGTCATGACGATTCTTCCTTATTCTGCAGCGACCGGCGCGACGGCGCGGGCTTGGATATAGTCGTGGATGGAGGCTGCGGCATCGCGGCCATCGCGAATGGCCCAGACGACCAGGCTGGCACCGCGCACGATGTCGCCGGCGGCAAAAACACCCTCCAGCGCGGTCATCTTTGTCTTGTGATCGATCTTCACGGTGCCCCAACGGGTAACGGGCAGGTCGGATTCCCCCCACAGGGTCGGCAGGTCTTCCGGATCAAAGCCCAGCGCCAGGATTGCGATATCGGCGTCATGGGTCATGACCGCCCCTTCAATCGCTTGTGGTGCGCGGCGACCGGTTGCATCGGGCTGACCCAGGCGCATCTGCTGTGCCCGAACGCCGGTCACGGCATCGTCGCCGGTAAAGGCTTCTGGCTGGGACAGCCAGACGAATTCAACCCCTTCTTCTTCCGCATTCGCTACTTCCCGCTGAGAGCCCGGCATATTGGCGCGGTCGCGGCGATACAGGCATTTCACGGATTTCGCGCCCTGGCGAATGGCGGTACGGACACAGTCCATGGCGGTATCGCCCCCCCCAATAACAACGATATTCTTGCCCGCCGCGTTCAGTGTGCCATCCTCGAATTCAGCGACAGTATCGCCCAGGCCATTGCGGTTTGACGCGGTCAGGAAATCCATTGCCGGAATAATGTTCTTCTGGCCCACGCCCGGTGCCTTAAGATCGCGCGCCTTGTAAACGCCGGTCGCGACCAGGACGGCATCATGCTTTGCCCGTAAATCGGCGAAGCTGATGTCGCGGCCAATCTCAACATTCAGGGTAAAGCGGACGCCGGACTCTTCCAGCCATTTCGTGCGGCGCTGTACAATGTCCTTTTCCAGCTTGAAATTCGGAATGCCATAAATCATCAGGCCACCAACCCGATCATAACGGTCATAGATCGTGACCTGATATCCGCGCCGCCGCAATTGTTCCGCCGCCGCCAGCCCGCCAGGACCGGACCCGATGATCCCAACACTTTCCGTGCGTTCCTGTCGGGGGGAAATAGGCGTCACCCAGCCTTTTTCCCAGGCAGTATCAGTGATGTATTTCTCAATGGACCCGATGGTCACCGTGCCATGGCCGGATTGTTCAATCACACAATTGCCCTCGCACAGGCGGTCTTGCGGGCAAATGCGGCCACAGACTTCCGGGAAGGTATTTGTCGCGCTGGAAACTTCATAGGCTTCCTGCAGGCGGCCTTCCGCGGTCAGCATCAACCAGTCGGGAATGTTGTTATGCAATGGGCAGTGGATCTGACAAAAGGGCACGCCGCATTGGCTGCAGCGCCCGGATTGGTCGGCCGCCGCATCATCGCTATATCCTTGATAAATCTCATCAAAATCTACACGGCGCTGGTCAATCGCGCGTTTGTCGGGATTGGCCTGAGCGCGATCCACAAATTGAAGCATCCGGCCGGTGGTCATGGGTATGTCCTCACACTCTCGCAACACCTTTCGCTGACGTACTAACCGATACGGGGTCAACTCAGATGCTAATGGTTAAAATTTCGAAATTCGGGCCCGGCATTTTGGCCTTGTTCCCTGTCGTCGCGACGGGGTCGCGGATTAAAGTCTGACAGGCCTGACCCTCATATGCCTCTAATCTATATCGCTTGTTGCGTGGAAAGACCAGAAGTTTTTCAAAAATTAGTCAATAAAATTGACCTATTTTAAATTTTGATCGTCTGAAAACATCCAAATCAGGGTGATGAGTAACGAGGCATTAAAAATTTAGTACCATTTCGGTATTAATTTTGCGATAGGTTAAGGATGCAAGCGAATGCGACCAATGATATAAGCATTTTAATCAATCCTGTGGGGGTTTCCCGTGCTTCTTCACCATATTTTGGTTCTCGCCGCTGTTCAGGGAATTACCGAATTCCTGCCAATCAGTTCCTCAGGACATCTTATTCTGACGGGCCATGTGCTGGGATGGCCGGATCAGGGGTTGGAAATAGATGTCGCGGTGCATATTGGCAGTCTGGCGGCTGTGTGTCTGTATTTCTGGCGTGATGTCTGGCAGATGTTTGTCGGTGTCGGGCGGGTGGCAACAGGTCGCGGGGGGGCGCCTGCGAAATTGGTACTGAATGTCATTGTCGCGACGATACCCATCATTATCGCAGGATTTCTGCTGAAGGACTACGTGGAAACAGTGTTCCGCTCCGTAGAGCTCATCGGGTGGACGACACTGGGTTTTGGCATTTTATTGTTCATTGCAGATCGGGTCGGCATGACGATTCGCCGGGTGGAGCATTTATCCTGGGTCACGTCCCTGGTGATCGGCCTGTCGCAGATTCTGGCTTTGTTGCCGGGAACCAGCCGGTCGGGTATCACCATGACCACGGCCCGTTTTCTGGGTGTGGAGCGGGAAGACGCCGCCCGCTTTTCAATGTTGATTTCCATCCCAACTATCCTTGGGGCCGGGCTGCTTGCAGGTCTGGATGTCTATGAATCGGGCAGTTTTGCGCTCACCGGCGATATTGTGATTGCCGTCGTATTCTCCTTCATCACCGCACTGCTATCGATTTACGCAATGATGGCGTGGCTGCGCCGGTCAGGCTTTGCGCCCTTCGTGATCTACCGCATCATCATGGGCGTTGGTTTGTTGTATTGGGTCTACAGCGGCGCGGCGTAATCCGGTTCAGACCGGTTGTGCGGGATTATAGCGCCCGCCCTTGCGATAAATGTCCAGATAAGATGGCAGGATCACCTCTGCCGCTGTTGGGGCGATGCCCAAATCCTTGAGACCCGGCAGGTTGCCCGTTGCGATATTGTCGCTGCGCAGCAGTTCCACCTGATCGCGGGTCAGCGGCGGCACGGGCAGCAATTCCAGGAAAAACGCCTTGATCCTGGCCAGTTCAAACGGTACCGGGACCAGGCCGACATGGCGTCCCGTTTCAGACATGACCAGTTCCATCAATTCCTTGAAGCTATAGACCGTCGGCCCGCACAGTTCATAGGTCCGCCCCGCCGCACTGCTGTCGGTCAGGGCCTTGACGATGGCGTCGGCGACATCCCCAACATAAACCGGCTGGAATTTCTGTTCACCCCCACCGATTAAGGGCAGCAAGGGTGTGATGCGCATGATCGATGCAAATCGGTTAAAGAAGGAATCTTCCGGGCCGAAAATGACGCTGGGGCGCACGACGATGGCCTCCGGAATCTCTGCCCTGACAGCCGCTTCTCCCGCCGCCTTGCTGCGCGCATACTGCGCAGGCGAATCCGGTGCCACGCCCAGGGCAGACATCTGAATGAAATTGGAAATCCCTGCCGCCTTGGCGACCCTTGCAATGCGGGCGGCGCCTTGATGATGGACGGCATCAAAGGTCTGGGTGCCGCTTTCGTACAAGATACCCACCAGATTGATAACGCTATCCGCGCCATCCAGCGCCCTGGCCACCGATGACTCCTGACGGATATTGCAGGCGATGGGGATGATTTGCCCGACATCCCCCATGGGTTTCAAGTCACTGGCGGTGTCTGGAAAGCGCACAGCAACGCGAACGCGACAGCCAATCCGCGCCAGTTCGCGCACCACCTGTCGCCCGACAAAGCCGGAACCGCCGAAAACCGTCACAACCTTGGCCACCATGCGAAGATACTCCCCTTACGAAATCACCAAACCAGAGTCAGCAGTGTTATAGCGAATGCCTGCGCCAGTTCCAAGCGCTCCGAAAGCGCTGTGTCGGGACCCCGTGTCGCACACAAATTCAGGCCAAGTCATATTTTTGCAATCCGCCGCTTGGCGAAGGACAACCCCTGATCCCTGGAAACCCATGTTTTCCGCGGATTGTAGAGATAAATTTACCCCCGAAAATCATCCGCTTGACAAGCCTCACGCAAATGGACATGTTCCGGCCCCGCACCATCGGAAATGCCCAGGTGGCGGAATTGGTAGACGCGCAGGTTTCAGGTACCTGTGTCCGAAAGGACGTGGAAGTTCGAGTCTTCTCCTGGGCACCATTTCTTAAAAATAGAGATATTGGCCGGATCATTTTGTGATCTGGGCGGTCTCTATTTTTGCCCTATCGGTATGAACCTTGGGTCATTTGGTCCCAACATGCCAAAACGCTGTACGTAACACTGCGATTCTTGTTAGAATCCGGCGTTTTGCGCAGATTGATCCTGATTGGGCGTGGTTTTTCGATGGCCAGTCGGGACTTGATCTTTTGGGGGTGCCGCTTTAGAGGCCCAAGACATTGGCCCGGGGCAATGATTTAAGGAGTGTATCGGGTGAGCATTCATTTGCATCAAGGGGATTTGCCCGCGGATCTTGATTTTGGGTCCTCTGTGGCGATTGATACGGAAACTCAGGGGTTAAATCCGTTGCGGGACCGGCTCTGTGTCGCCCAGCTTTCGGGCGGCGATGGGGTCAGCCATCTGGTGCAATTCGCACCCGGCGCGTATGATGCCCCTAATTTGAAGCGCTTGCTGGCCGACCGGTCGGTCCTGAAGATTCTTCATTTCGCCCGATTCGATGTGGCAATCTGTCAGCAATGGCTGGGTGTCACGATGGGGCCGATCTATTGCACCAAGATTGCGTCGAAACTGGTGCGGACTTATACGGACCGTCATTCCCTCTCCACCCTTGCGAAAGAGCTGTTGGGTATCGATATGTCCAAGCAGCAGCAAAGTTCGGACTGGGCTGCGCCGGATCTCAGTGATGCACAATTGGCCTATGCCGCATCGGATGTGCTGTATCTGCACCAGATCAAAGAGGTGCTGGATGGCATGATCGTTCGTGAAGGGCGCAGTGAACTGGCGCAGGCCTGCTTTGATTTTCTGCCCGTGCGGGCCAAATTAGACCTGATGGGTTGGGCCGAAACAGATATTTTCGCGCATTCCTGACCGCGCGAGCCCAAATTATGGCTGGCTTGAGGCAATGAGGCCTACTAAGGGTCAGCATAGGAAGAGTGACGTGTAATCATGACAGCCGGTGTAACCCCGATGCAAAACGCTATACAGGCCCTAAGGTCGGATGCCCAGGCGAGCCCGGATCAGGCGGCCTCTGATCTGGCGACGGGTCGCGCGGTCTTGCGTGCCGAAGCCGCCGCCTTGAGCGATATGGCCGAGGAGTTGAACGGCGCCTTTATTTCGGCGCTGGATATATTGATGGGGGTGACCGCTGTTGGCGACCGCGCCGGGCGCATCATTGTCAGCGGCATGGGAAAAAGTGGCCATATCGGGCGCAAGATTGCCGCTACCTTCGCGTCGACCGGAACGCCAGCGCAGTTCGTGCATCCGGGCGAGGCCAGCCATGGCGATTTGGGCATGATCACAGAGCGGGATGCGGTTATCGCCATCAGCAATTCCGGCGAAACCCACGAGTTGAGCGATCTGATCGGCCATGTGAAACGATTCCAGATCCCCATGATCGGCATCACCGGTCGCGCTGGTTCCACACTTGCGGAGGCAGCAAATGTCGCCCTGATTCTGCCCCAGCATCCCGAAGCAGGAGAGATCGGGCTGGCCCCGACCACATCGACCACGATGACCCTGGCGATGGGCGATGCCCTGGCGGTATCCTTGATGGCGCGCAAGGGCTTTACCGCCAATGATTTTCGCGTATTGCACCCCGGTGGCAAATTGGGCCGGCAATTGCTGAAGGTCGCAGACCTTATGCATCGCGGCGAGAATATTCCCCTGGTCCAACAACAGGCCCGCATGGATGAGGTCGTCCTGACCATCACGTCAAAACATTTTGGCTGCACCGGTGTTGTGGACGATGCAGGGGGGTTGATCGGCATCGTGACCGATGGCGATTTGCGCCGCCACATGTCGAACAATCTGGCAGAGCAGTTGGTGACGAAGGTGATGACGGCGGGGCCAATCATGATCACATCAACGATGATCGCCGCTGAGGCGCTGAATATCATGAATGATCGCAAAATCACCGCGATGTTCGTGGTGGACGAGGCGCAAAAGCCGGTTGGGATCGTGCATATTCACGACTTTTTGCGCGCCGGTGTCGCCTGACCCCGACCCTGCAGGACTGATCGAATTGGAAAAGGATGCGAGCGCTATGGCGAGCGCTGACAGCAATGCCGGGACAACCCCACCGCCCAGTACGCCGCCGGTTCGCGGGGCCAGTATTCCTGTTTCGATTGGTCGCCGCACGCTGAACCAGTCTTATGGCCGTATGGTTGGCTGGCTGAAAGTGTTGCTGCCAACGGTGGCGGTGGCCTTGATTGCCCTGGTTGTCGCCTGGCCCTATCTGAAGCAGGAAGGCCATCGCATCACCGATTCCCTGACTGGTGCCGGTCAGTTGATTACCGAGCATATGGAAGTTAGTCAGGCCCGCTATGCCGGGATCAGTGAGGATGGACAGCGCTATACGGTGACGGCGAAATCGGTACAACAGGCCAATGTGGACGCCATCATGGTTGATTTCACAGAGCCGCGCGCCGACATCAATCTGAGCGATGGCAGTTGGGCCCTGGTGACGGCAGAAACCGGGACGCTGAACCGTGAGACGCAGGTGCTGGAATTATTCAGCAAGGTCAATTTGTTTCATGATCTGGGATACGAGTTTCATTCTGAGAGTGCCACCTTTGATCTGCTGCAGGGCAATGCGTTTGGTTTTGATCCTGTTCAGGGACAAGGCCCTTTCGGATATCTGGAAGCGGAAGGCTTTCAGTTGATGAACCGTGGCGAACAGGTTCAACTGACCGGCAAGGCCCGCGTGATAATCTATGATACCGATTAATATACGATGAACCCGACGAAGACAGGCGACCTGATGGCAATCCGCACAACCCCAATTTTTTACGCCCTGTTGCTGGCGGCAGGCATTCTGCTTTTTTCACCGGGCTTTGGTTGGGCGCAAGAGGGGCTGATTTCGGGCAGTCAGGACGGCGCGATTGAGATCGAGGCGGATAACGGCATCGAATGGCTGCGCGATCTTCAACAATATCGGGCCTATGGCAATGCGACGGCAAAGCGGGGCACGGTTACCGTCATTGCCGACACGCTGGTTGCCTATTATCGGGAAGAGGACGGTCGCCAGGTTATTTTCCGTCTGGATGCGGAAGGGAATGTGATTATCAAGTCGGATGGATCAGAAGCATTCGGCGATAAGGCGGTTTATCACCTGGATAAAAAGGTTGCGGTTCTGGTCGGCAAGGATCTGCAGGTCGTCACCGATCGCGGCACGATCACCGCGGAGGAAAGCATGGAATATTGGGAGGAAAAGCGGATTATCGTGGCCCGCGGCAATGCTTTGGCTATCCAGAACGAGCGGCGCTTGAAGGCCGGTGTGTTGACCGCCTTTATCGAACCGGGGGAGGAGGGGCAGTCCTCCCGCGTGACCCGAATTGACGCCACCAGTGGCGTTCATATCTCTACCCCGACCGATATCGTGACCGGGAAGGAAGGCGTGTATAATGTGCCAGAGGAAAAGGCGACAATTTGTGGAAAAGTCAAAATAACCCGTGGATCGAACCAATTGAATGGCGAATGCGCGGTGGTAAACATGCTGACCGGGCGCAGCACATTGCAGGGTAAATCTGCAGGAGATAAGGTTAAAGGATTGATTTTGCAGACTCAATAGGGCGTATCCGCACCCATTAAACGGTCTGTGCCAATCGCTTCATGGCAGTAATTATGCAATTCCAGTGCCAAATTCGTTGTCATGACTTGGCGAATCGCAAGAATGCGTTTAGACTCCTTCAATAGCGCTCAGAATGCGCGAAATAGGGCGGAACAGAAAGGCGCGGGATTTCCGTATGGCCGATCGCGAAGATGATGAAAACACAGCCGGCGAGGGTGAAGGCTCAACGCAGCGCGAGGGTGATCGTAAAGACCGGTTTCCCAGATTTGCGCCGCATGTGAGTTCCAGTCAGGTGCGGGACCCTGGCGAGCATCGCCCGGAACCGCAATTGCGTCAGCCGCGTTTGGGTCCAGCAGACGGATCGGATCTGTCGGCCACGCGTCCTGGCGTTGGCGCAAATTTTGGTCGCCAGCCACCGCCGCTTCGCCGCCCGACATCTGTGCCGCCTCTGCGCCCGACTGAGCCGCCTCCTTTGCCGTCACGGGAAGATGTGCCGCACCGCGTGCTGAGCTCCGCGCCCGCAAAGACCCCGGATGCAAAAGCCCCCCCGGCACAGACGCCGGCTCGGGAACAGGCTCCCTCGGATTCTGCAAGACCCCAGGAGGTAAGACCCCAGGAGGTAAGACCCCAGGAGGTAAGACCCCAGGCGATCTCACTCAAATCACCGGAGCCCCCGGTTATTCGGGTTCAGGCAACCCCTGTTTTGCGCCGCCCGGTTTCCTCAGATACCTCTGTGCCGCCGCAAAGGACATCGCCTGCGGAAGGGAAAGAGACATCCGTTCCGCCCGTTCAGCAAAAGCAGGTCGACGCATCGGCTTCCTCAAAGCCGGACGCATCTATCAGGCCGGATTCGAAGACAGAAGGCCGCAAGCCGATCGATTTCAGCGACCTGCCGGAGCCGCCCCGCCCCCGTCTTAGGGAGGATCCGGCAGCAGGACGCACGGAAACGCCTAAACCAGCAGAGCGTCGCCTGGATACGGACCGGCGCGATACTGTTCCCCCGGTTCAGGCTCGGGTGGATGGGGACGCCCCTAAATCTGCCGTAGTGTCGCTGGAGCGTGAGGCCGCCCGGCCCCGGCCCACGAAACCGGTACTGATCACGAAGAATGAAGGGCTGGTCGTCACATCCTTGGGCAAACAGTTCAAGAAACGCCCGGTTTTGCGGGATGTCTCCCTGCGGGTGCAGCGGGGGGAGGCGGTCGGTCTGTTGGGACCCAATGGCGCGGGGAAGACAACGTGCTTTTACATCGTCACTGGGCTGATCGCCGCTGATTATGGGCAGATCATGCTGGATGGCGCGGATATCACTGAATTGCCGATGTATCGCCGGTCACGATTGGGAATCGGGTATCTGCCACAGGAATCTTCGATTTTTCGCGGATTGACGGTGGAACAGAATATCATGGCGGTATTGGAACTGATCGAAAAGAATCGCGAAAAACGCGATGCGACATTGGATGCGCTGATGGCGGAATTTTCGATCAGCCACTTGCGGCGGACACCGGCGATTGCCTTGTCCGGGGGGGAGCGCCGCCGGTTGGAAATCGCCCGCGCGCTGGCCAGTCAGCCGAATTTCGTTCTGTTGGATGAACCGCTGGCCGGGATTGATCCGATTGCCGTGCGCGACATCCGACAATTGGTCAGTCATTTGAAGGATCGGGGGATCGGGGTTCTGATCACCGATCACAATGTCCGTGAAACGCTGGATATCGTGGACCGCGCATACATTCTGCACGATGGCAGTGTCTTGATGGAGGGGACCCCCGATGAAATCGTCGCAAATCAGGAGGTGCGGCGGGTTTACCTCGGGGACCGCTTCTCCTTGTAGCGGGGCTGTGGGGGCGGGGAATGTCGATAACCCAACGTTTGGACCTGCGGCAGAGCCAAAGTCTGGTGATGACGCCGCAATTGCAACAGGCGATCAAGCTGTTGCAGCTTTCCAGCATGGATCTGGCTGCCTATGTCGAGACCGAGTTGGAACAAAACCCGATGCTGGAGCGCGACGAAGGGCTTTCCGCCGGGCGTGAAGAAGGCGGGCCGCAGGAGGATGTCGCGCAGGGCGATGTGTCGCGCACGGATAGCGCCGATCTGCTATCCCCCGACGCGATGCCTGGCGCTGGGGCTGAAAGCCCGCTGGATACAGATTATTCCAACAATTATGATGGCGAGATCGCGGGGCCTGGTGTTGAGCCAGGCGGGGCCTATACCGCATCCAGTGGCGGCACTGATTTTTCCAGACGGGGGGCAGATGAAGACCTGCCTGACCTGGAAGCGACGCTCAGCCGCGGTCGTACCCTGACGGAGCATTTGGAAGAGCAGATCCAGGTTGATCTTGGATCCCCACGGGAACGCCTGATCGGGCGATATCTTGTTGATTCACTGGATGAAAATGGGCGATTCACAGATGATTTGGAAGATGTCGCCCAGCGCCTGGGATGTGATGCCACAGAAGTCGAAGCGGTTCTGCTGCAAATGCAGCGCTTTGATCCGCCCGGCATTTTCGCGCGGGATCTAAAGGAATGTCTGCGGCTGCAATTGGAAGATCAGAACCGCTATGATCCTGCCATGGCGGCGCTGTTGGACAATCTGGACCTTCTGGCACGGCAGGAAGTATCGAAACTGTTGAAAATCTGTGGCGTCGATTCAGAAGATCTGACCGATATGGTTGCGGAAATTCGGTCCCTGAACCCGCGACCGGCGGCAGAATATGGTTTTGAGCCATCGCAGACGGTGATCCCTGATGTCATCGTCAAGGTCGCGCCCGATGGGGATTGGACGATAGAGCTTAACCAGGATTCCCTGCCGAAAGTCCTGGTCAACGAGCGTTATTATGCCCGTGTCGCGAAGGGGACCCGCGACAAGGAAGCCCGTGATTTTGTTGCCGAGCGATTCCACACGGCCAATTGGTTGGTAAAAAGCCTGCAACAGCGCGCCACCACGATCCTTAAAGTTTCAACGGAAATAGTCCGTCAGCAATCCGCCTTTCTGCATCATGGCGTGGGCCATTTGAAGCCCCTGATTCTGCGCGATATTGCAGAAGCCATTGAGATGCACGAATCAACGGTCAGTCGGGTTACCTCCAACAAGTATATGTCGACCCCACGTGGCTTGTTTGAGCTGAAATATTTCTTTACCACCGCGATTGCGGGCACGACAGGTGATACGCATTCTGCGGAAACCGTGCGGCACCGGATACGGACTTTGATCGATGCAGAGCTACCAAACGCCGTTTTATCAGATGATCGGCTGGTGGAACTGCTGAATGCTGATGGAATTGATATTGCCCGAAGAACGGTAGCAAAATACCGTGAGGCGATGAAAATTGCATCTTCAGTACAACGTAGACGACAGAAGCGTGCCAGTTTGTAAGTTAAAATTTATTGAATTAAATCAATAGATTGATCTGTTTTTGGCTCCGCAATAGGGGCCTTAACATAAAAATTCAATTTTCTGATTTCTCGTTATTGGATGCCCGTTGTAAAGCGGCACCTGCCAAACCAAATGCATAATATGAAAAAAATAAGATGCAGGGCGATGTGATTTCGCAGTAGCATTCTCAATCAAAGGATGGCCCAGTCAGTATCGGGTCTCTTCGATACGCGGGCCGTCAAAATCAGTCGCCGGTTATACGGCGCGATCAGAACCGTGAAAGGGTAACGGACCCACTATGCAACTCTCCATCAAAGGTAAACAGGTTGATATTGGCGATGCGCTGCGCACGCATATCGACACCACGCTGCCCGATGCGATTGGGAAGTATTTTGACAACACGACGGATGCGACCGTCACCATTTCCAAGGATGGCGGACGGTTTGCCGCCGATATCCAGGTCCATGTGTCCAAGCGCGTTTTGGTGCATGCCCATGGTGCCGGAAATGACGCATATGGGGCATTGGAAGAAGCAACCGAACACGTAACCAAACGATTGCGCCGGTACAAACGTCGTTTGCGCGATCACAAAGGGCGCCTCAGCACGGCAGATGCCTTGCCCGCGCTGCAATATGTGTTGCAGGCAGAACCAGAGCCGAAAGAGGATGAATCGAACGAGCAGGATGAACCAATCATCGTTGCGGAAATGCCAACAGAGGTCGAAAGTATGACCGTTGGGGAAGCAACAATGCGGATGGATTTGGCCAGCCATTCAGCGTATATGTTTCGAAATACGAAGAATGGGCGGATCAATATGGTCTATGTCCGGCCGGATGGGAATATTGGCTGGGTCGATCCCCAGTCGGGTGCGTAGCCAGTCCGGCGCATGGCCAGGCTGGTGCATGGCAAGGCTGGTGACAAGTTTGTCTGGAGAATAACCCGCTTGGCGTGTAGTCAGTTTGGTGTGTAATCAGTCTGGTGCTTGTTTTGGGTACGTGAATCCTGCTGTCTGGCGCCGGTTGGGTGGCAAATTGAACAGGTTCTGACGTAAAAGGGCTTTTAATTGGCAAGTTGGGTGCTTAAAACCCCTGGCAATCATGGACCCACATGGCGGGTGCGCTATTTTGTGCAGTTGGTCGTGTGGTCAAACAAACGAAACAGAGCGAACTGTCATGGAATTGTGTGATCTTTTGTCTGCCGATGCAGTGATTGAAAAACTGAACGTCACGTCAAAGAAACAAGCCTTACAAGAAATTGCGCGCCGGGCGGCTTCCATAACGGGCCTGGATGAGCGGGCGATTTTTGACACCCTCCTGGAGCGGGAGCGTTTGGGCACGACAGGCGTAGGGCATGGAATTGCCATCCCGCACGGCAAGTTGCAGGGGATCGAACATCCGGTCGGGATCTTTGCGCGCCTGGCGAAATCCATTGATTTCGATGCAATTGATGACCAGCCGGTTGATATCATCTTTGCCCTGCTGGCCCCGATTGAAGCGGGTGCGGATCACCTGAAGGCGCTGGCCCGGGTGTCGCGTTTGCTGCGGGATCGGGACATTTGTGAAAAACTGCGGGGTTCGGACCGGTCCGATGCGCTGTATGGACTGTTAACAGAACCATCGGCCACCAGCCACGCGGCGTAATCATCTGTAACAGATTTGGTCTTCAGTTTGACCCCCGGATGAGCCTGATAGGGTTGTTCGGGGGTTTTGCTATAATAGGCTACCGATCTTTGATTATCTGATCCTTGGGGATCTTGCAGATTCTCTGATAGGCTTTCGCTATGGATGAGAAAAACAGTATAGCGCGCAACACAGCCGCAAAAGATCGAAAAAGCGCGGGTGGAAAACAATCCGGCCCAAAACCGGTTACGCCGGAACGCCTGGGAAAAATCGCCTTACATTATCTGGAACGCTATGCGTCCAGTGCGGAGAATCTTCGTCGGGTGCTGATGCGCCGTGTTCTTCGATCTGCGCAATTGCATGGCACTGACAGTCAGGCCTTGGCGGATTCGGTGGATGATTTGATCCAGCGCTATCAATCGTCCGGTCTGCTGGATGATACGGCTTATGCCCTGGGACGATCCGCCAGTTTGCATCGGCAGGGTAAATCCACCAGGGCAATCCAACAGACCCTGTCGGTAAAAGGCGTGGACGGGGATACCGTTGGGGTCGCCCTGGAGGCCTTGCGGGAAGAGGTCGGTCCTGATCTGGATCTGCGCGCGGCGGTTCAATATGCCAGACGGCGCCGGCTTGGACCCTGGCGGCGGGATGGCCGGGAAGAAGCCCGCGAAAAAGATCTTGCCGCCTTGGGGCGTCAGGGCTTTGGATATGATATTGCGCGCCATGTCATAGGGGCGGAAACACCACAGCAGCTTGAGGATGAGCTGGATACCAGCGTTGAGGAGCCCCAAAACTGACCCCAGATCTGCGAATTTCGTGCCGCGGCAATCAAGAATTCAGCCTGCCAGCCGGTCGTACCGCGCTTCTGGTGATCGATATGCAGCGGGATTTTATCGATCCGGACGGTATGTGTGCGGCGTTAGGCGATGATCCGGCGTTGTTGCGCGCCATCGTACCGCGTATCCGCAGGCTGAGTGACTGGGCCAGGGCACAAGGCCTGTGCCTGATACATACACGGGAAGGCTATGCGCCCGACCTGTCTGATATGCACCCGGCGAAACGCGTCCGGTATGGGATGAAGAGCCCGGGGGCAATTTCAGATGGACCACTGGGGCGGTTTCTGATCCGGGGTCAGCCGGGTCATGATTTCATTGCCGATCTTCAGCCTGAACCGACAGAAACCGTCATCGATAAGCCGGGATTCAGCGCCTTTTATAGCACCGATCTGCACGCCTATCTGAACAGTCAGGGGATCACCCATCTGATACTGTGTGGCGTTACCACGTCCTGTTGCGTGCAATCGACCCTGCGGGCGGCAGTGGATTTGGGGTATGAATGCCTGACCGTCGCGGATTGCTGTGCGGCGCTGGAAATGGACGATCATGATCGCGCCCTGGATCTGATCGCCAGCGAGGGTGATTTGTTCGGCAATGTCTGTGATTTGAAGGACCTGGCGGGGCCCTTGCCCCATCGCCCCTTTGCCGGGAAAATTCGCCCAATGGAAGACGCAGATGGAGCAAAGGTGCTGGATTTATACGCCCAGGGCATCGCGACAGGCCACGCGACATTTCAGGACCATCCTGGGGATTGGGCGGGGTTCTCTGCTGGGAAACTGCCGCATCCTCGGCTGGTGGCGCAGTCTGGCGATGGTGACATTCAGGGGTTTGCCGTGCTTTCCCCCACCTCTGTCCGGCCGATTTATCGGGGCATTTGCGAAGTATCGATCTATATCGCGGAAAAGGCCCGTGGGCAGGGGGTTGGTCATGCGCTGATGGCGGCCCTGGTGTCTGCCAGCGACGCGGCGGGGCTGTGGAGTCTGACCGCTGGTATTTTCCCGGAAAACAAGGCAAGCCTGATCCTGCATGCCGCCCATGGGTTTCGGTGTATGGGGCGCCAAAGAGGGGCAGGTATCATGCCTTATGGACCAATGGCCGGACAATGGCGGGATGTTTTGAAATTGGAGCGTCGGACACGCCAGAGCACTTGCCGATAGGCTGTTGCGGGGCTATGGAGACGCTATGCCAATATACAAAACGATTTTGATCCTGCCCGATGAGGCTTCGGTTTTCCCCTTTCAGGAAGCGGTGGAAGACTATGCCTTGGGAACCGCCGCCTTTGAATGGGAAGGCGGCCCCAAGTGGTCGCTGGAATTCTATACCGATGGCCTGCCGCCCATGGCAGATTTGGAGCCCCGACTGATTTCGGCAGCGCAACAGGCTGGTATTACAAATCCAGATCCCATTGTTGCGCCCTTACCCGATATCGATTGGGTTGCCGAAAATCAAAAAAGCTTCCAGCCGATCCGTGCCGGGCGGTTTTTTGTGCATCAGGAATTTCATGAAGACCCCATTCCTGCCGGGTCGGTTCCCCTGGTCGTGAATGCCGGGACCGCCTTTGGCACAGGAACCCATGCCACAACATGGGGCTGTCTGGTGATGATTGATTACCTGCTGCGCATGGGAATCCGCCCCGGTCGCGCCCTGGATTTGGGCTGTGGAACGGCGATTCTGGCGATGGCGTTGTGTAAAACGCTTCATCAGGCCCGCGTCGTCGGCAGTGACATTGATCCAGAAGCGGTGCGTGTGGCGCGGGAAAACGGTCAGATCAATGGTATCCTGCCGCCCCATTTGCGCCTGACCACGGCCAATGGTCTAGGGCATCCGGTCATCCGCCAGGGCGGCCCCTATGACCTGATTGTCGCCAATATTCTGGCGCGCCCCCTGATGTTGCTGTCGCGCGACATCATCCGCGCGACAGCACCGGGTGGACTGATCATTCTGTCAGGCCTGCTGGTTCAGCAGGAAGCGATGGTCCTGGGCGCGTATCGTATGCAAGGCTTCAGCCTGCGCGCCAAACAGCGGCGGGACGGCTGGTCCGCCTTATTGCTGGGCCGGTAAGCCCAAGCTCCAACCTTTAACGACTGGCTTTGGCGGACAGGGCATTGTCAATGTGCAGAACATGCATCAGGCTTTTAAAGCCCCGTACGATCATGTCCCGAAGGGCGATGCTTTGCAGTCGGCGGCCTTCGTGGGCCATGCGCATTACTTCGTCATAATCAATCGGTTCGTAGTCTAAGTCAGGGTTTGGCGTGCTCATAATTTGGTGCTCCTCAGAGAGTTGCGGTTTGTATTGCAATGCACAATTTTCATATTGCACTGCACAATAAGATGGTACAAAGAAAGCACCTTGTGAAGTTGGGTATGCCTCAAATCCCTTGTGCATTGTAGGAACAAATAGATGGATATCGCCCCGCAGATGTTGTTATTCGCTAAAGTCGTCGAAGATGGCGGGTTTTCTGCGACCGCACGTCGTCAGGGCCTGACCCCCTCTGCCATCAGCAAACAGATCAGCCAGTTGGAAGACCGCCTGGGGGTGCGCCTGCTGAACCGATCCACGCGGCGCATGTCTTTGACTGAAGAAGGAAAAGTCTTTTACGACCGCTGTGTCGAGATATCGACCAAAGTTGCCGATGCAGAAGCGGCTATCGTGTCCCTGGGCAGCCATCCGCAGGGGACATTACGGGTCGCATCCACGGTGGCATTCGGCAAAATGCAGCTACTCCCTTTGCTGCCGCTCTTTCTGGAAAAAAACCCGGATGTGCGGGTGGCGCTGGAACTGTCTGACCGCCCGATTGATTTTGTCGCAGAGCAGGTCGACGTTGCCATTCGATTTACGGAACAGATTGACGATGACACGCTGGTGGTGCGCAAGCTGGCCCCCAATCGCCGGGTTTTCTGTGCTGCGCCAGACTATATCGCCGCGCATGGCATTCCTGAAACTCCCGATGATCTGGCCGCGCATAATTGTCTGACCCTGTCGACGGTCGCGCGATGGAATGACTGGCAGTTCACCACACCTACGGGCCCGAAGATCTATCGGGTGAAGGGAAATTTCGAAGCAAACAGCGCCGATGCCGTCTATCACGCGACCCTGGCCGGGATTGGCATTTCGCGTCTTTCAACCTATCTGATCGGACCGGATCTGCGCGCTGGACGGCTGGTGCGGGTGTTACCGGATCACGCCGATGAAGGATCTGATATTCTGGCGGTTTACTCGGATCGGCGGAATCTGTCGCCAAAAGTCCGGGCCTTTGTCGATCACATGGCGGAAAGCTATGGCGATCCGCCGCCCTGGGAATGGGATGGGGCAGAGTCCTTTGGTGCCGTTGCAAAGCCGGATTAGCCCCCGAAATCTATTTCAGGGGGGCGTATCTGCAATTTCTGGCGGTTGCAGCACCGGGTCGGTGTCCCTATATACCCCCTTGAAGTCTTAACCACGGCGTCACAATTAAAGGCGATCCGATCACATTTCTGAAGGGGCATCTAGGAAGCGCTGGAATCAGGCTTGGTGATGTCCGCTTAACACTGGAGGTAAACAATGGGTAAAGTAATTGGTATTGACTTGGGCACCACAAATTCCTGCGTCGCAGTGATGGAAGGGTCCAATGCAAAGGTTATTGAAAATGCCGAAGGCGCGCGCACGACGCCGTCTATGGTCGCGTTCACCGAAGACGGCGAACGTCTGGTCGGCCCGGCTGCTAAGCGCCAGGCTGTGACCAACCCGGAAAGCACGCTGTATGCGATCAAACGTCTGATCGGGCGCCGCTTCAGCGATGCAGAAGTCAAAAAAGACATCAAGAACGCCCCCTTCAAGATCATCAAAGCCGATGGCGGCGATGCCTGGGTTGAAGTGCGTGGCGAAAAATACGCTCCGTCCCAAATCTCTGCGATGATTTTGCAGAAAATGAAGGAAACCGCCGAAAGCTATTTGGGCGAAACCGTTGATCAGGCGGTGATTACCGTCCCGGCTTACTTTAATGACAGCCAGCGCCAGGCGACCAAGGATGCGGGTAAGATCGCAGGCCTTGACGTGCTGCGCATCATCAACGAGCCGACTGCCGCTGCCCTGGCCTATGGCCTGGAAAAGAAGGGTTCTGGCACGATCGCTGTCTATGACTTGGGCGGTGGGACGTTTGACGTGTCGGTTCTGGAAATCGGCGATGGCGTGTTCGAAGTGAAATCCACCAACGGGGATACGTTCCTGGGCGGGGAAGACTTTGACCAATCCATCATCGACTATCTGGCGGATGAGTTCAAAAAAGAGCAAGGCATCGACCTGCGCACCGACAAGCTGGCGCTGCAGCGTTTGAAGGAAGCCGCTGAAAAAGCGAAGATTGAATTGTCTTCGTCCACACAGACCGATGTGAACCTGCCCTTTATCACGGCGGACGCTTCTGGTCCGAAGCACCTGAACATCAAGATCAGCCGCTCCAAGCTGGAAAGCCTGGTTGGCGACCTGGTCAAGCGCACCGTTGGCCCATGTAAGGCCGCGTTGAAAGATGCCGGGCTGAAAGCCTCTGAGATCGATGAAGTCATCCTGGTTGGCGGTATGACCCGCATGCCCAAGGTGATCGAAACGGTTAAGGAAATCTTCGGCAAAGACCCGCATCGCGGCGTGAACCCCGATGAAGTGGTTGCCATCGGCGCGGCCATTCAGGCAGGCGTTCTGCAGGGCGACGTGAAAGACGTGCTGTTGCTGGACGTGACCCCGCTGTCGCTGGGTATCGAAACCCTGGGCGGTGTGTTTACCCGTTTGATCGACCGCAACACGACGATCCCGACCAAGAAATCGCAGGTCTTCTCCACGGCGGAAGACAATCAGTCTGCCGTGACGATCCGCGTCTTCCAGGGTGAACGGGAAATGGCGGCGGATAACAAGCTGTTGGGTCAGTTCGACCTGGTCGGTATTCCGCCCTCACCGCGTGGCATGCCCCAGATTGAAGTCACGTTTGATATCGACGCCAACGGCATCGTCAACGTGTCTGCGAAAGACAAGGGCACGGGCAAGGAACAGCAGATCCGCATCCAGGCCTCTGGCGGTCTCTCAGATGATGAGATCGAGCAGATGGTGAAGGATGCCGAAACCAACGCTGACAGTGACAAGCAACGCCGCGCCCTGGTTGAAGTGCGCAATGCCGCAGACAGCGCAATTCACACCACGGAAAAGGCTCTGGCCGATCATGGCGACGCCCTGTCCGGGGATGAAAAGCAGGCGATCGAAGATGCGATTGCGGCCTTGAAGGAAGCCAAGGACGGCGATGATGTCGAAGACATCAAGGCCAAGACTGACGCCGTTGCACAGGCATCCATGAAGCTGGGCGAAGCCATGTATAAGGCGGCCCAGGCTGAAGGCGGCGACGGGGATATGGGCTCTGATGGGCCTTCTGCCGGTAGCCAGGAAGAAACTGTCGTTGACGCCGACTTCGAAGAAGTCGACGACGACAAGAAAGACAAATCCTAACCATCACACGGGAAAAGGCCCCGTCGCTTGATCGCGGCGGGGCCTCACCCTATACGGGGAGAGGGTTATGTCTAAGGCTGATTTTTATCAAACGCTTGGGGTCCAGAAAGGCGCGTCCGCGGACGAGCTGAAAAAGGCCTATCGCAAGCTCGCCATGCAGTATCACCCGGATCGCAATCCCGGTGATGCAGCAGCGGAAGCGAAGTTCAAGGAAGTCGGAGAGGCCTATGAGGTCCTCAAAGACGAACAAAAGCGCGCGGCCTATGATCGCTTTGGCCATGAAGCCTTTGAACAGGGCGGAATGGGCGGTCGCGGTGGTCAGGCTGGGGCTGGCTTTGGCGGTTTTACCGACATATTCGAAGAAATGTTTGGCGATTTCATGGGCGGTGGCGGTGGTCGCGGTCGTGGCGGCCAGCGCGCGTCGCGCGGTGCGGATCAGCGCTTTAACCTGGAAATTGCTCTGGAAGATGCCTTCAAGGGCCGCACGGTTGAAATCAAGGTTCCAACGGCTGTCACCTGTGATGTCTGCGACGGAAATGGCGCAGAAGATGGGGCCAAGCCTGTCACGTGTGGTACCTGTGGCGGCGATGGCAAGGTGCGCGCCAGCCAGGGCTTCTTTACCATCGAACGCACCTGCCCGACCTGTCAGGGGCAAGGCCAGGTTATTGATAAGCCCTGCAAGAAATGCTCCGGCTCCGGGCGCATGCACAAGGACAAGTCGCTTAGCGTCAACATCCCGAAAGGGGTTGAGGAAGGCACCCGCATTCGCCTGACCGGCGAAGGGGAGGCGGGCCTGCGCGGCGCGCCACCGGGGGATTTGTACATCTTCCTGTCAATCAAACCCCATAAATTGTTTCAGCGGGAAGGTGAGAACCTGTTCTGCCGTGTGCCGATCAGCATGGCCGACGCTGCCCTGGGCGGGGAAATTGAAGTCCCCACCATCGAAGGGGGCCGCGCCAAGGTGAAGGTGCCGGAAGGCACACAAACCGCCCAGCGCTTCCGCCTGCGCGGCAAGGGCATGCCGGTCCTGCACACCCAGAATCGCGGCGATATGTATATCGAACTGGCGGTCGAAACCCCGATGAACCTGACCCGACGGCAGAAAGAACTGCTGAAAGAATTCCGCGACGAGGGCAAAGGCAAAAACACCAGCCCTGAAACCGACGGATTCTTCACCAAGGTCAAAGAATTCTGGGATGATCTGACGGAGTAATACCAACTGCGTGCGCCCTTGACCAATCGGCTGGATTTCCGTCTAAAGGGAGCCGGTTTTATTGGGAATGGGAGGTTCTGGAATGTCTGACGGGATTCTGAACATTGCGATCATGGGGGCCGGGGGTCGCATGGGGCAGATGCTGGTGCGCGAAGTGACCGCGACCGAGGGCTGTCATGTCATTGGGGCGACGGACCGTGAAGGCTCCCCCCATATCGGTGAAGACGCTGGCAGTCTTGCCGGGATCAAGGCCTTGGGCGTTGTGATCGAGGATGATCCTGCCCCGGTGATCGCCCGCGCCCATGCCGTGATTGATTTCACGACGCCCGCTGCGACGGTAGAGCATACCCGCCTCTGCGCCCAGGCCAATGCCGCCCATATTGTCGGCACGACCGGGCTTTCAAAGGAAGATGAAGCGGCTTTGGAATTGGCGTCGCGCCATTCTGCGGTGGTCTATGCCCCCAATATGTCTGTTGGGGTGACCTTGCTGATGGCATTGACGGAAAAGGTCGCCGCTGTTCTGGGCCCCGATTATGATATCGAGGTTCTGGAAATGCACCATCGCCACAAGGTGGATGCGCCCTCCGGGACCGCGCTGGGCCTGGGGAAGGCCGCTGCCAAAGGGCGTGGCGTGGATCATGATGCCGCCGCCATTTATGCCCGCCAGGGTCATACCGGCGCGCGCAAAGAAGGGACGATTGGCTATGCCACCTTGCGCGGTGGCGATGTTGTCGGTGACCATACAGTGATGTTTGCTGGAGAGGGTGAGCGTATCGAGATCGGCCACAAAGCCTCCAGCCGTCAGGTCTTCGCCGCCGGTGCCCTGCGCGCCGCCCGCTGGGCCCACAGCCAGCCCTATGGTTTGTATTCCATGCGGGATGTCCTGGGGTTGGATTGATCTAAATTTGTAATGTCTGTTTCGCAGTCCCCCTTGAGGGGAGAGGACGCCTTTGTTTGCTCCCTCCCCCTTTAGGGGGGAGGGTTGGGGTGGGGGTGACAAGGCCGCAAGGCCTTCGCCTGCATCAGACTGGATTGCGGAGGAGAGAGCACCCCCCTCCCAACCTCCCCCCCTCAAGGGGGGAGGGGTAAAATATGGGGCTCCCCCCCTCAAGGGGGGAGGGGTAAAATATGGGGCTCCCCCCTCAAGGGAGGAGGAGAAAAATATGCGGCTCCCCCCACCTCAAAGGGGAGAGGAGGAATTGACTATGTCTGTTGGGCAGGTCGTTCAGGGTCCCTAGATTTTCAGAAAATCTATAATCTTCTGTGCCACCATGTCGGGTTTTTCCAGACAGGGGAGATGGCCTGCCTGATTAATTACTTCATAGCGGGCATTGGGCATCAGGTCCGCCAGGGCGTTGACCAGTTCCGGTGGGGTTGCCAGATCGGCACTGCCGCACAGGCATAGGGTTTTCGCCTCTATCTGTGCAGTTGATTCCGTCAGGTCCGCATCGCGAATGGCGGCGCACAGGTCCATATAGCCCCGTGCCGGGATACGGGTCAGCATCGCCCAGGCGCCGTCATAGATCTCCGGGCTTGCCGCCTTGAAATTGGGGTCAAACCATCGCAGCAGCACAGCTTCAGCAATGGCAGACATGCCATCCTTCTGGACAGCGGCGATGCGGGGATTCCAGACATCCGGGCTGCCGATCTTATGGGCCGTATCACACAGGACAAGATTTGCTATGCGGTTCGGGGCCTTCGCAGCAACGCTTTGGGCGACCATGCCCCCGACGGAAAGACCAACCATATGGACGGTCGAAATGTCCAGCGCATCCAACAGGGCAATGAAATCATCTGCCAGTGCCTCAATGCTGACCGGACCATCCGACAGGGCCGTCAAACCGTGACCGCGCATGTCATAGCACAAGGTCCGCACGGTCTGGGGCAGGCGGTCAGTGACACCGTCCCAGATCCTGAAATCCGTTCCCAATGAGTTTGCAAAGGCGACAACCGGAGCATCCTCCCCGGCCGTTTCCGGCACAGTCAGGCGATAATGATGGGTGCACCCATTCACGGTTAAAAACTGCATTCTGAAACTCCTTTGCAAAAACATTTTAAGCTTGAAATATTTTCTCTCAAGCCCGACACTCTGCGCAACAGAAAAGAGGATACCGATGCCAGCTTTTGAGACAACGCGCAAAATTCTGTTTGAACATTGCGACCCGGCGGGCATTGTTTTTTATCCCCGCTATTTTGAAATGTTGAACAATGTTGTTGAGGAATGGTTCGAGGATTTCCTGGGGGTTTCTTTCGCCCAATTGCATGGGGAGCGCCACAGCGGCATTCCAACAGTTTCCCTGCAGGCGGACTTCAAGAAACCCAGCCGCCTGGGCGATGTTGTGACCTTTCGATATGGCATTGAAAAACTGGGTGGGTCCAGCCTGACGGCGCGGTTTGAAATTCATGGACCCGATGGGTTGCGCCTGTCGGGACAACAGGTCCTGGTGCATGTCGACATCAATGTGATGAAGCCAACCCCATTTCCGGATGATTTACGCGCAGGCCTGGAACGCACCAGAATAGACGTCAGCAATTAGGGTAAGGAAACCGATCATGCATCAGAAATTACATCCCAGCACCTGGAAGAAAGCCTCTGGTTATGCCAATGGCATCGAAGCACCAGCAGGGCGTACCCTGTTCCTGGGCGGTCAGATCGGTTGGACCGGCGATCAGGTCTTTGAAAGTGATGATTTCATTGAACAGGTCCGCCAGACCTTGAAGAACATCGTTGCGATCCTGGCGGAAGCCGGCGCGGGACCGGAACATCTGGTGCGTCTGACATGGTTTGTGACGGACAAACGCGAATATCTTGCCCGTTTGAAAGAAGTGGGCGAGGCCTATCGTGAGACTTTAGGGAAAAATTTCCCAGCCATGACCATGGTCCAGGTTGTTGCCTTGGTTGAAGACCGGGCAAAGGTCGAAATTGAAGCAACGGCGGTTCTGCCCGCATAAACTTTCACATCCCACTGCTTCGCACTTGACCCGAAGCCTTGTTCCGGGGAAAGGTCATAGCCCCTGACGAATTCAGTCACCAGGGGCCATCGGAGCATTCATCCATGTTAGGAATTCTTTCAGTCGGGCTGTTGATCGGCATGCAGCACGCGCTTGAGGCCGATCACGTCGCTGCGGTGTCCTGTATCGCCACGCGGGAGCGTTCCGTTGGGCGCATCGTGCGACACGGGGTTATCTGGGGCTTTGGTCACTGTCTGACCCTGATCGTCATCGCAGGCGGTGCGATCCTGTTCGGCGCGGCCCTGCCAGACCGGTTTTCCACCCTTTTGGAGGTTCTGGTCGGGGGAATGCTGGTTATGTTGGGGGGGCAGGTGATTTATCGGCTTGCGCGCGATCGGCTGCATTTTCATCGCCACCGTCACCAGGACGGCACCGTTCACCTACACGCCCATTCCCATGCGAAGGATGCCCTTCCGGTTCAGGACACACATCCCCAGGAAGTACATGCCCCGAAACATGATCACGGCCACCCGGCGGGATTGCCCTGGCGCACCTTGTTGATCGGCATGACCCATGGCATGGCGGGATCTGCGGCTCTGTTGGTCGTGACCGCGGCTGGGATGCAATCCAGTGCGCTTAGCTTCGCCTATATTGCTTTGTTTGGCGTTGGCTCTCTTGTGGGAATGGCCTTGCTGTCCTCCCTTATGGCCGTGCCTCTGGCCTGGTCGGCCCGCGCGATGACCTGGACACATCGGGGCCTGCAATCGGTCACCGGAACAGCGACAGCAGCGCTAGGCCTGTGGATCGCCGTAGAGGCTGTCAGCAAGCTTTAGTGTGGTTTCCGCGCCCGGAAATGATGCGGGCAATGTTCGCCAGAGTCCAAAACAACCAGCATCGCCTCCCAGGTATTGATCATACCCTGTAGGTCCTCTGCGCCAAGGGTCGCCTCAAACTTTTGGCGTTCGGGACCGACCAGACGCGCCAGTTCCTCTTTGGCGACATCCCGATACCAGGGATTCCGATTGGTCAATTGAATGTCGACGAATCCAGCCGCAGCCAGGGCGTCCCGATAGCGGGAGGGAGAGGCCATGCCGAACCCCAAATCTTCCTGTGCGATATAGGCGGCCATTTCCGGGCTGGGGTCGCCGTCATGGGATATCAACCAGTCCGAGGCGGCGAACCAGCCGCCAGAGCGCAGCACGCGAAAGGCATCCTGTGCTAAGGCGTGCTTGTCGGGAATGTGGACGATGGAATCCTTGCTGAAAACGATATCAACAGAGGCATCGGGCAGGGGAAAAGGGCCCGGTGTGACCTGGCGGATTTCGACGCGCTCCGTCAATCCCGCATCGGCAACACGACGTCTGGCATGGGCACAGACGGGTTCTTCCACATCCAGCCCGATGACTTTGCCCGCCTGATATTGCCCGGCCAGGGCAATTGTAATGCCGCCTGCGCCGCTGCCGACATCCACAATGGTCTTACCGGTAAGATCCAGCCCGGCCAGAATGCGCGCCACTTCTTCCGGTCCGCCAGGGCTCAGGAATCCCTCACCCCACAAAGCCTCCAGAAAGGCGATGTGGCGATCATCATAGTTTAAATCGTCATCCAGCATTGTCCTCTCCCAAAAGACTATGGGCGCAAAGGGTATGATCCCTTCGCGCCCACAGCAATTTCAATTTAACCACACAAACCAGGAATGGATTAGAACCCAGCCTTGATCTGTTCAAATTCAGCAATCATCTTTTCGCGCAATTCGGCCGGAACCGGGGCTTGCCACAAGGTCTTATCCCGGAAGGAATCGACATTGTCATAGCCCATGCTGGCCAATGTTGCCTGATCCATTGCATTCATAGCCGTTTGGTTGGAATGACCATAGCCCCAGGCATTGACCAGATAATCTGCAGTCTGTGAAGACAGCCAAGCATTCAGGAATGCATAGGCCTTGTCCTCACTGCCGCCGCCATTCTCCATCATGGAATACCCGCAGACCCAGGTGGAAAGTCCTTCATCCGTATCCCGTTTCATCGCAGCCGGATGCCCTTCAGCCTGCAGACGAACCGGCGTTTCATTCCACGCCCAGGCCAGGGAAACCTCACCCGAAGCCATGGCTTGCGCCAGGGTTGCACCATCCTGCCAATAGAAGCGGACATTTTTGTGCACTTCGCGCAGGAAGTCAGAGGCGGCTTTAAACTGCTCGTCAGTGGCCTTGGTCCAATCCGTCACGCCGGTCGCAAGAAAGGCCAGCGCATAGGCGTCATCCACATTGTCACCGATAGAGACCTTGCCCTGAAACTTCGGATTGGCGAAGGCCTTCAGGGATTGAACTTCGGATTCTTTGATCAGGTCGGTGCGATAGGTCAGCGCGGTGTTCCCCCAATCGATCGGCAGCATCCAAACTTTATCGCCTTCGACAAAGCCGGGCATGTCGCGCAGACCAGGATTCAGGTCCGCGAAATTATCGATACGCTTGGCATCCATTGGCTTGATCAAACCGGCATCTTTCCAGCGCGATACGCTTTGAGAGCACGGATGGGCCAAATCAGCCTGGAAACCAGCGCGCAGTTTCTGGAAGGCTTCTTCCTCATCGCCAAAAAAGGCAAAAGTCGGGGCTGCTCCATTTGCTTCTGTGAAACCCTTATAGAATTCCGGGTCTTCATAACCGGACCAGTCGAACACGACCAGTTCCGGATCAGCTGCCTGCGCAGATCCCCCTAGAATCCATGCGGCAGTCGCGGCGGCCAACGCCACTTTGATGGTGGTAAATCGCATTTTTAGTCTCCCTGTTCTTGTCATTCCCTAAATTGATTCCCTTCGACCGAATGCCGACAGGAACCGGTGGTCGCGCTTAAAACTCGGTCGCGACCAGACGTATCGCCTCCGACAGGATAGCGAACATATCGTCTATTTGTCCCTCAGTAATAACCAAAGGGGGCGAGAAAACGCACATATGGCCCAAGGGACGCACGATCAGGCCCAGTTCTTCACATTTCTGATCGACCTTGTTGCCAAATGCCTGCAAACGCTCAGCGCGGGTTTGATCGTCACTTGGGTCTACGGCGGCTTCGACACAGCCAACAAGACCCATTCCCCGTGTATCCCCGATATTGGGCAGATCGCGCAGGGCATTCAGCTTTTCCATGAACCGGGGGGAAATCGCCCGCACATGTTCCAGAATTTTCTCGTTCTCGATTATTTCGATATTCTTCAGGGCAGCGGCGCAGGAAACGGGATGCCCTGAATAGGTATAGCCGTTGTTGAAGAATGTGTTCTCATGACCTTCACCGCTGATCGGTTCCAGCAACCGGTCGGATATCAGGCAGGCACCAAGCGGCAGGTAGCCTGACGTGATGCCTTTGGCGCAGGTGATCATATCCGGTTGAATATCAAACACATCTTTCGACGCGAACCAATGCCCCAAGCGCCCAAAGGCCGTCACAACCTCGTCAGAGATATAGAGAATATCGTATTTATGGCACAGTTCCAGCGTCCGCTTGTGATAGCCGGGCGGGGGAATGATCACGCCACCGGATGCCAGGATCGGTTCGGCAATGAAGGCACCGATCTTGTCTGGACCGGTTTCCAGGATAAGCGCTTCCATCTCCGCCAGTTTGGCATCGCACCAATCGTCCAGGGATGTGCCCTTGGGGCGCAGATTGGGATTCACGTCGGATAACAGGCGCACGCGGTCTTTTTCGATATCCAGGTTGTTGCTGCCCTGATCGCGCCCGGTGACGGAAGCCGACAAATAGGTCGATCCATGATAGGCGCGTACCCGCGACAGGACGATCTTCTTGTCGCGACGACCCAGGCGATTGTTATAGAAATGCATAAAGCGGATGGCGGTATCGACGGCTGTTGAACCCCCGGTGGTGAAGAACACGGTGTTCAGGTCGCCCGGTGCCAGATCCGCCAGCTTTTTGGCCAGCAAGGCCGGTGGCGCGCTGGCCGTGTTCCATGGCGAATTATAGGACAGCTTCATGACCTGATCTGCAATCGCATCGGCCATATCCTGCCTGGCATATCCGATCTGGGAACACCACATGCCGCCGGGCCCGTCGATCAGTTTCCGCCCGTTCTGGTCATAGACATAGATGCCTTCCGCAGAGGCAGAGATGGTGCGATCCGCGCTGCCAAACTCCGCCATTCCTTCCCAGGGGTGCATGAAATGGGTGTTGTCATAATCGCGGATGGTTGCGGCTGAATTGCTAAGCGACTTCATAACGGGTGTCTCCAAAATATTGAACTTAATACAAGGCTGGTTAGCACAGGGCAGGCGGTGTCGCCGCGCGGCGCGGGTTGTTAAAGAAGGGACGGTCCGCAATTTTCGCCGGAACCATGGCGCGGTCATACTTCCCTTCCTTGTCATGATAGATCTCAACCTTGAGATCCGTCGTGATATCGATGCCAAAGGGGGCCTTCAGCATGGCCAGCGCCAGATTGCGTTTGCAGATCGGCGACCATAGGGCCGACGTGATCAGGCCGGCCTCCGTCTTCCCCTTGTGATAGACCAAGGCCTGATGGGCTGGCTTGTTCCCATCGATTTCCAGGGCGACCAGAGCATAACGTGGCCCAGTTTCCTTAGCCTTCAGCAAGGCGCGGCGGCCATTGAAATGCCCCTTATCGAAATGCACCAGCCAATCCAGGCCCAAATCAAACGGGGTGCGCCCCCGGGTCGGGCGCAGTGCATGATGAATGGATTGGAACTCAACACCAGTCACCATAAACCCGGCTTCAATGCGGGCCATATTCAGTGCGTCATAGCCAATCGGGCGTAACCCTAAATTCCGACCGGCGCTCATCAGTCGATCATACAGGGGCAGCGCATTTTCTGCGTCAGCCCACAGTTCGTATCCCAGATCACCTGTAAACCCGGTTCGGGAAATCATGATGTCACCATCGAAATGCTGAATATCAAAAGGCTTCATGCCCTCTGTGCCCTCAAAACCGGCGGCTTTCAGAACGGAATAGCTGGTTGGCCCCTGCATCGACAGGCCAACCACGGTCTCGCTTTCATCGGTCAGGGTGACATCAAAACCCCAGGCGACATCACACAGCCAGGTATATTGCGGTTCCTGACAGCACAGGCGGAAATGGGTGTCGGTGAAGCGGAAGATGGTTCCATCATCAATGGTACTGCCATCTTCGTCACACCAGACGGCATAGCCGACACGATTGTCCTTCAGCTTGCGCACATCCCGGGTCAGCAGACGATTGACCACGGTTAAGGCGTCGGGCCCTTCAATTCTGTATTTATGCATGGGCGATAGATCAAATAGGGTCGACTGATTGCGGATCGCGAAATATTCGCTTTCCACCGATTGAAACTTGCGGGCAGACAGGAACCCGGACCAGCCCATCCAATCCTGGGTGATATTCGCAGGTTCCAGACGCGCGTGGAAAGGGGTTGGCACCAAACCGCGTGGCACCTGGACGGGGGTCTGTCGCATGGTTGAATTCTTAAGAACCTTGTTCATCACGCAGCCTTCCGTTTCAAACCGGCCAGCACCGCATCGGCGGCATTCAGGCCCGGCAGCGCCGTAACGTCACCACCGGGATGGGCCGATGCGCCGCACAGAAACAGGCCCGATACCGGCAGGGCATAGCGTTCCATGCCAGGGGCGGGGCGCATCATCAGCATCTGATCGGCAATTAATTCGCCATGGTGCCAATGACCGCCCGGTGCGCCGGTTTCGATCTCGATATCCTGGGGGCTGATCACTTCCCGCGCGGTGACACTATCGGCCAGTCCGGGGGCGACCTTATCCAGGGCGGCGATAACGCGATTGCCCAGATCGGTATTGCTGTTGGTATCCCAGCCCTGTTTCAACTCGTAGGGTACATATTGGACGATAGCGGACAGGACATGATGGCCGCCAGTCGTGATGGAAGGATCGCTGAGGCTGGGCACCACGGCTTCGAAAATTACATCGTCTGGTAGACGGCCATATTTCGCGCCGTTATACCCCAGTTCCAAGGCATCCATGGACGGGGCCATCACCCAGCGTGCTGCGGCAAGGCTTTCATCCAGACCCGTAATTTTCGGGGCGTTGGAAAGGGCCAGATTGACCTTCGCGACAGCACCCTTGGTGCGAATATGCCGGACACGACGCACCATTTCCGCATCATAATGGAGAATATGGGACAGGTGCATCGTGGTTTTCGGATCCAGGCTGGACAGGACCTGATCACAGGCCAGCCTGCTGCCATCCTGAAGCACAATGCCGGTCACTTGATCATTGGCCACGCTGATTTCAAAGACTTTGCTGTTACAGCGAATTTCAACGCCCGCCGCGATGGCGGCATTGGTGAAACTGGCCGCCAGCGCGCCCATGCCCCCTTTTGGCAGGCTGCGCCGCGCCCCTTCCCGCATGCGGGTCAGAAGGCTCAACATCGTACCCGGCGCGCGCGGACCCATGTGACCGCCAAGGATGGCATCAAACCCAAGAACACCGGCCAAAGGTCCGTCCGTGATTTCATCCAGAACGGCGTCATAGACATTCGACAACGCGACCCGCATGAATTCACGCAGGTCATCCTTGCCCTGCAACCGCATGTTCAGGCCGATTTTTCCCAGATCAAGCGCTTGACGCCATCCGCCCCCGGTCAGGGCTGGCGGGGCCTGTCTTGAAATCTGCGCGATGCCCGCTGCAAATTTTGTCAGTCGTTTGGTTAAGGCCTGATATTGGGCGGCGTCTGGATGGGGGGTGCCATCGGCATAATGGACTGTGCCACCCTGCAACACGACGTGTCGACCTGTCGGGCACAAGGCAATGGTTGGCATGTCACTTACAGCGGGTGTGCACCCATGATCCTGCAGGCCCAAAGCCTTGATTTCCGGTGTGCCCAGTCCCATCAGCAAATGGGCAAAGCGGGGTGCGAAAACACCGGGTTCCAATTCACTCTGGGCAATGGCGCCACCTGGTGTTGCTGCTTGCTCCAGAACCAGAACCTTTTGTCCGGACTGGGCCAGTCGCGTTGCGGCCGCCAGGCCATTATGTCCTGCCCCAATGATGATGGTGTCATAGTTGCTCATGCCGCACGCTGCCCGCGACCCAGGTCGCTTAAGATTTCCCGTGCCGCATTTGCACCGGGGGCCGCCATAACGCCACCGCCGGGATGGGTGGAAGATCCGCACATATACAGTCCTTTGATCGGGGACCGATATTGCGCATAGCCCGGCACCGGTCTGTTAAACAGCAATTGGTCGAAGGTCAGTTCGCCCTGGAAGATATTGCCTTCTGTCAGGCCGACTTCCCGTTCGATATCCCAGGGGCTGCGCACTTCCTTATGGACGATCAGGTCCCGGAAATTGGGGCTGTATTTCGCAATCTTGGAAATCACGGATTCGGCCATGGCGTCCCGGTTCGGCCCATCCCAGCTTTCGCCATTCGCCAGCTCATAGGGGGCATATTGCACAAAGACCGTCATCATATGCTTGCCCGGCGCGGCCAGCGTCGGATCGATCAGGGAGGGGATCAGCATGTCGAAATAGGGGTCCTTGGACCAGCGCCCTGCCTTCCATTCGTCATAGGCCTGTTCCAATTCGTCCAGCGATTGGCTGGCATGCATGTCGCCCTGGGTCAGAATTGTTCCCTTCGGCAGGGACGGGAAGTCCGGCATGCCATCCAGGGCGATGTTCAACTTGGCTGAAGAACCGCGGATTTTGAACCGCTTCACGGCCTTGACGAAATCATCGCTCAATGTACCGTCTTCCACATGATTTAGGAAGGTGCGGCGGACATCCATGTTGGAGACCACGGTTTTCGCCGTAATCTCATCGCCATTGTCCAGCGCGACCCCGATCACCTCGCCCTCTCGGCATAGGAATTTCTCAATGCCGTTGCCCGCGCGGATTTCGCCGCCTGCTTCCTTGAAGGCAGAGGCCAGGGATTGGCTGACGCCGCCCATGCCGCCCCGGCTGAAGCCCCAGGCACCGATGCTGCCATCGACTTCCCCCATATAGTGATGCAGCAGGACATAGGCCGTTCCCGGCGAATAAACGCCAAGGCCTGTGCCGATAATGCCACTGCCAGCCAGATGGGCCTTCAGGATTTCGCATTCAAAGAACTCATCCAGGAAATCTGCGACGGAGGCTGTGTAGAATCTCAGCGTATCGGCCATCTGGCGCGGGCCCATATCATGGAACCGCTTCAGCAAATACAGTAATTCCTGAATATCGCGCGGGCGCATCCGCACAGGGTCTGGCGGGCTGCGCAATAAAAGGGGGCGAATGAAGCGGCATTGCTGCAGCACAAAGCGGGAAAACCGGTCATAGGCATCCGCATCGCGGGGCGAATGGCGCTTAATCTCCCGGCGCAGCGCATCGTGGTCCGCATAATAACCGAAATAGTCGCCATTCTCCATAAAGGACAGGCCGCCCTCATAGGGGGTCACCTGCAGGCCATGGCGACCCAGATCCAGGTCGCGTGCCACTTCGGGGCGCAGCAGGCTGCAGACATAGGAACAGTTGGAATAGGTCCAGCCGGGATGCAATTCGCGGCTGACCGCCGCGCCACCGATCCAATCGTTCTTCTCAACGATCAGGGTTTTCAGGCCAGCCCGCGCCAGATAACAGCCCGCCGTCAGGCCATTATGGCCTGCGCCTACAACAATCGCATCATACTGATTTGCCATAACCCATCCGCGCGGCACGCACACCGCCTCTTATTATCCAATCTAAAGGATAACAGAGGATGGCAATCAGCGTCCATTCTTTTTTTTGAGCGCTTATTTAAATAAAGTGATCAGCTGATGAAAGGCGCGTATTCTAGGGGGCAGCAGATGGTATGGGTCACAGTAGCTTTCGGCCCTCAGCAAAGACTTGCACCCATTGCTTCACCTCAATCGTATCGCGCAGGCCGGTCGGCCAGAACGGGTCGGACTTAATCAGGTGCCATGCATCTTCAGTGGAATTGACGTCCACAAGCCACAGCCCACCTGTGATTGACCCATCCTTGTCCTTCAATGGGCCTGCCGCTTGAATGATGCCCTTATTCTGCATCAGAAAATCCAGGTGATTGGCCATGTGGCGTGTACGAATGTCTGGGTCAGCGTTTGGGTTGTCTTGAAACAGTATCGTGTGAAGCATGATATCCTCCTGTTGATGAGGTCTAAACTTCAATCTGCGAAATTGCATTTTCAATGCGTTAATTTGCATCTATCATCTGCAATTATGCAGGATCAAAATTGGAATGATTATCGCATCCTCCTGGCCATTGCGCGGGGGCAGTCCGTTTCGGCGGCGGCTTCTCTGTTGGGGGTCAATGCCACAACAATTTCCCGCAGATTGAAGGGGCTGGAAGAAAAGTCAGGCACGCCCCTATGCCTGCGGGATCGAAATGGAATATTGAGACTGACGGAAACAGCGACCGCGTTGGTGGAACAAGCAGAGGGGATGGAACGGTTCGCAAAGGAGGCTGATAAGCTGCTGGGGCAGGAGTCGATCCTGGGGGGAACAATTCGACTGACCGCCGTTCCGTTCATCCTGACCAGGATCATTGTGCCGAATATCGGTCGCTTCATCGAAGCCTATCCCAATATTCAAATCAGTCTTATGCCGGAAAACAAAAATCTTAGCCTGACCCGTCGAGAAATTGATCTGGCAATCCGGTTTGGTGAGCCAAGGGAGGGAGGGCACGCCGTATTGGCCCAAAGAATTGGGCGCATGTCCTTCTCTGCTTATACGACACGGGCCTTTCCCGATTTACCTTTAGGGGATCGACCATGGTTGACTTATGATCCGGTGGTGGGTCATTTGCCGCAGGCCAAATGGACTGAAACAGTCGCTAAATCATACAAGGGTCGGCCCGCCGGCATCTTGATGCATGATTTGGAAACGGCATTTGCGACAGTCACAGAAATGCCCGTATGTGCAATTTTACCAGATATTATTGCTGGTTCAGATAAGCGCCTAATCAGGGTTGAGGGGCCAACCGCCATGGAAACAATGACGCGCGATGTCTGGCTGATGCGACACAAAGATATGCGGGGCCTTGACCGGATAGAGGCCATGACGGACTGGCTAACAACCTCCCGGCTTTTTGGCTAAAACTGACTTCTATCGGCAGGCCGCGCACAGGCCCCGTAGTTCCAGGGTCGTTCTAGTCGGGGTGAAATTTTCTGACTTTGCCCAATGTGCCAGATACTCGTCCAGGGAAGGATCGGTAAATTCCGTTACCTTGCCGCAGGATTCACAGATTGCAAACGCAGTCTGGGCTGCCTCTTCTGGGTGATCGTGATTGCAGGCAACGAAGGCATTCAGGCTTTCCAGCCGATGGGCCAGGCCGAATTCCAGCAATCGGTCCAGCGCACGATAAACCTGAACCGGCGCGCGCAGCCCATCATCGCGCAGTTGATCCAGAATGGCATAGGCGCTGAGCGGCTGATCCGTTGCATTCAGGATGCCATAGACCAATGCCTCATTTTTCGTCAGCGCACGGGGCGGTGAGGTGTCCTGATGGGAATGGTTCATAGCATGACTTTCTTTCAGAGGCGACGCAGGCGCTGTCGAAGAGCGACAGAGGGTAGTGCTAAACTAACCAGAAAGGCAATAAAGGTCGCAACGACAATCGATGGGCCAGAAGGTGTGTCCCATTCCAGCGATCCGAATAATCCACCCACAACAGACAAGGCCCCGATCCCGGCGGCCAGCACGGCCATCTGTTCTGGGCCGGTGGCGAACCGCCTGGCCGCAGCAGCTGGAATGATCAGCAGCGCGGTGATCAGTAAGACGCCAATCACCTTGATTGCGATTGCGATCGTCAGGGCCAGCAGGATAACGAAAAAGGCGTTGATTCGGTCCGGTCCAACCCCTTCCGCTTCTGCAAGTTCACGGTTCACCGTGGTCGCGAATAAGGGACGCCAGATCACGATCAAGGCGATCAGAACAGCCGCTCCACCCGCATAAATAACCGCTATATCGGTCTTCGACACGGCCAGAATATCCCCAAACAGCACGCCTTGCAGGTCCAGCCTGACCCAGGTCAGAAAGGCGATGCAAACCAGCCCCAGCGCCAGGGCCGAATGGGACAGCAGCCCTAGGATCGAATCAGAGGACAGGCTGGCCCGGCGTTGCAGGTATAACAATGACAGGGCGATCAGCGCAGAAACCAGAAAGACAGACAGGGTCGAATTGATGGATAATATGTAAGACAGCGCCAGACCCAAAAGCGACGAATGCGCCAGCGTATCGCCAAAATAAGCCATACGCCGCCAGACCACGAAACAGCCTAACGGTCCAGCAACAAGCGCAATGCCAATGCCTGCGATTATTGCGCGGGTGAAGAAATCATCCAACATGGCCATTCCCCCCGCTTTTCGGTGTTTCATGGGAATGATCGTGCGGTTCATGGCAGGTTTCGGTAATGCGGCCATCCTGTTGCCGGACGCGCCCGTCTGGCAGGTGGGTGTGATCATGATGGTGGGCATAGACAGCAATAGACGCCGCGCGCGGCCCGAACAGCTGCAAATATGCCGGATCTTCCGCAACAGATTGCGGGGTGCCGCTGCAACACATATGGCCGTTCAGGCACAGGACGGTATCGGTCGCCGCCATCACCACGTGCAGGTCATGCGATATCAATAGGATGCCACAGCCGATCTTGTGGCGAATTTCATCGATCAGGGTGTATAAGGCTGCCTCCCCCGCGACATCGACACCCTGGACAGGTTCGTCCAGCACCAACAGATCGGGTTTGCGGGCCAGGGCGCGGGCCAGCAGCGCCCGTTGGAATTCACCACCCGACAAGGCACCGACTTCTGACTGGGCCAGATGCCCGATCCCAACCTCTTCTAACGCCGCCCGCCGGTCGGCCCTGGAAATCCGACCAGTCAGAGACATCAACCGATCAACGGTCAGGGGTAGGGTCCAATCTATCGCCAGTCGCTGGGGGACATAGCCAATGCGCAGATTGGCCGCACGGGTGATCGATCCCTCGTCGGGCTTGATCACCCCCAGAACCGTCTTCACCGTTGTGGATTTCCCCGATCCGTTGGGGCCGATCAGAGTGATGATTTCCCCCTTCCGCACCGTCAGATCAATGCCCCGGATCAGCCACCGGCCATTTCGCTGAACGCCAATCTGCTGTGCCTGTACCAATATATCGGCCATTTTCTGACCCTTGGAATACAGTGAGGAAACAGGGGGTGTAGACTGCTTTGGCAAGCCATCTATTGCATGGCTGTTTCCTGGCATAATGTGGTTCTTTCCGCATATCAGGGCAGATGATGGTCAAAAGCGGGCATTGGATCACTTCGTGCGCTGGCACAGGGTATTCCCACTTGATTGACTATTTATCATACGTTATACCGTAACGCAATTCATGTAATGATGTAACATTTCACTGGGAGTCGCGGTTATGATGCTTCGAAGGGTGGGTAACAAGATCAGTGGATTAGCGGCTTTACTTGGGCTGATGATGAGCGGTCTTGCATCCGTGTCTGTTGCAGACACATCGCCATCGGTTGTGGTGTCGATAAAACCGATCCATTCCCTTGTCGCTGGTGTTATGCAGGGTGTTGGAACGCCAAGCTTGCTGGTGACGGGGGCAGGATCGCCGCATACATATTCCTTGAAACCATCCCAAGCGGAAGCCCTGCAGCAGGCAGACGTTATATTCTGGGTGGGGCCCGGTTTGGAAACCTTCCTGAAAAAACCTGTTGAGACATTGGGTCTTAACGCGGTCTCCGTCGCCCTGTTGCAGTCGCCCGGTGTTACGGTCCTGCCACCCCGGGACAAGCACGACTTTGGGGAGGCACATCATGACGAAAACCATGATGCAGGCCATGATGATGATCATAAGAAAGGGCATGATCATGAGGAAGAACATAACCATGAAGAAGGGCATGACCATGGTGGCGTAGATCCTCATATCTGGCTGGATCCGCAGAATGCCATCGCACTGGTGCAGGCCATCGCAGCAACCCTTGCTGAAAGGGACCCCGCCCATGCCGTGCAGTACCAGGCGAATGCGAAGAGCCTGGAATCGCGGATTGTGGTCCTGGATAAGACCCTGTCTGTTGCACTGGCACCCATCGCGGACCAGCCCTTTGCTGTGTTTCATGACGCCTATCATTATTTCGAGGATCACTATGGCCTTCATGCCGTTGGCATGCTGACGCTTAACCCGGAATCAAATCCCAGTGCAGAACGGGTTCAGGCATTGCAGGAAACACTCAGCACCAGCGGTGCCAGGTGCATTTTCTCGGAGCCTCAATTTCCATCGAAACTGGTTTCAATAGTGACAAATGACAGCGGTATCGCGTCGGGAGTACTCGACCCATTGGGGGCGGCGCTTACGCCCGGTACAGATCTGTATTTTACCCTGATGCAGGATATAGCGGACGGATTACGCGGCTGCCTTTCCGCAACAAAGTGAAGAACGGCCAATACAGGCCACAGGATTATTCTCACCGGCGCTGAACATTGACATTACTTTATCAATGTTCAGCGCCGTAATATGTGGCTTTCGGTATAAAAACATTAGCAAAAAAAGGTTAATGTAAAAAATAAAGATGAACAATATCAACACATAAGCAATTTAAGTTATTTTTAGATCATGTAAAATGAATATTAAAATATTAATATTTTTTATTTCTGATATAGTAAAAATCGAATGATCGAACCCTGCATTTTCACATCGATTATTTCTTCATGAAAGACGCAGATGACGATTCGACATCCACGGTCATTTTCCACAATGGCTAGACTTCAAATGCATCCGAATGTCGGGCCTGGTGGACAGATTATCGCAATTCTATCCATCATATTGGCTTTGGGGATTTCCACCCATGTCGTTTTCATCGGTGGGGGAACGCAATTTGTGTGGCCCTATCTGATGATGATGCCAATTGCCCTGGCGGGTATGATTTTCAATATGCCAGGCGGTATTCTGGTGGGATTGATTGCGGCTCTACTTCTGGGGCCGTATATGCCATTGGATGTGGCACGGGGCCTGCCGCAAACGACCGAGAATTGGATCATACGGTGCGCCTTCTATGTTTCGATTGGCACATTTGTTGGCATCGTAGCGGCGCTATTGAACGCCGAGAACAAACGCGTCAAAGGCCTGGCAGAGATTGATGAGTCGACCGGCCTGCAATATGCCAGCAAATTCAGTATCCATGCGGCACCTTACAAAAAAGTGCCTGAAAAATATATTGTCTGTGTCATCAGCATCCGCAATTACTCTGACATCCAGGCAGTCTTTGGGTTTATGACGGCCAAGGCGTCGGCGATTCAGGTATTTACAAATTTTCAGGAACGATTGCTCGATGATACGGCAACGGTCTTACATATCAGTTCCACGGCGATTGGCGTTGTTCGTCCCGGATCATTGCTGGAAGGCGCTGATTTCTTGTCGGCTCTTGCCAAGGCCATTCCGCGCTATATCCGGATCAACAATGTGCGGCTTCCGGTGCGTCCGGCAATCGGGGTAGCAGAGGTTGAGAGCAATGACCTGAATCAACAGGCCCCTTTTGATAAGGCGCTTTTTGCCTGTGAAAAGGCGGCAACTGAAATTCATGGGGTTGCCACGTTTGATGCGGCTGATTTATTACAACGCCAAAGTAATCTTTCCCTGATGGATGATCTGTATAAGGATCTTGATCAGGGTGGATGCCTGTCGATGCATTATCAGCCTAAACAGTCCCTTCAGGATAACATGATCTACAGCGCCGAGGCGCTGATCCGCTGGAACAGTCCCAAGCATGGCTATGTGCCGCCGGACCGGTTCATTCCTTTGGCTGAAAAGTCAGGCCTGATCAGTGGCGTCACCAAATGGGTGCTCAGTCAGACCGTTCAGGAACTGGAGCACTGGCGAAAGGTGGGGATACCGATTGATATGTCGGTGAACCTTGCCGCCGATGATCTGGTGGATGAAGAGATCCTGGATATTCTCCATTCATTGCCAAAGCGCCTTGGCAGCGCGTTCAACGGGTTGGAACTTGAGCTGACGGAAACAGGTTTGGTCAAGGATTTCGAGGCGACAAGCCGTGCCCTGGAAGATCTCAGAGCAATTGGCTATAAAATAGCGATTGATGATTTTGGAACGGGATATTCGTCGCTGCAACAGTTCAAGCGGATCGACGTCAATACGATCAAGATCGATCAGTGCTTTATCACGGATCTATTGGAATCAGAGGAATCCCAGGGAATCGTATCGGCCTCAATTGCCATGTGTCGGTCGCGCAACATCCAGACGGTGGCAGAAGGGGCGGAAGACGAAAAGGTCGTCACGCTTCTGCGCGACCTTGGTTGCGATTTTGTCCAGGGCTATGCGATCGCAAAGCCGATGCCGGCGGACGAATTCCGGGCATGGTTGTTCACGCAAAGCTTTCCCGGCTCTAAAAAACTTGGATAGCAGGCGCTTTACCGCAGCACCCGTGCGCGCAAGGTTCCTGGCAGGGTTTTGATTTCCGCAACAATGTCCATTGCATCGGCGACCCGTCCTTCCGCATCCAGCACGACATAACCGATTTCCCCTTCGGTCTGATAATGCTGGGCGGCGATGTTCACATTCCGATTGGCGAAAACATCGTTCAGACGGCGCAGTTCACCCGGCAGATTGCGCTGAACCTGAATGAAGCGGGTAACGTCCTTGCGCGGCGGCAATTGAACCTGTGGGAAGTTAACCGCCCCGACGGTTGAGCCATTATTCGCATATTCTGACAGTTTCCGGGAAACTTCCTCTCCGATCCGCTCCTGCGCTTCCAGTGTGGACCCGCCAACATGCGGGGTCAGGATAACATTATCCAGGCCCTGCAGGGGGGAGGTGAAGGGTTCTGCATTGGAAGGGGGTTCGACCGGAAATACGTCAACCGCTGCGCCTGCCAGATGGCCGGATTTCAGGGCGTCGGCCAGGGCATTCAGATCCACGACCGTGCCGCGCGCATTGTTGATGAAATAACTGCCTGGCTTCATCTTCGCAAACTGCGCCGCCCCGATCATATCCTTGGTCTGGGGCGTTTCCGGGACATGCAATGAAACGATATCGGCCTTTTCCAACAGGGCATCCAGGCTTTCCATCGGATGGGCGTTACCGTGACTTAACTTGTCGGTGTGATCGTAATAGATCACCTGCATCGCCATGGCTTCGGCCAGAACCGCCAACTGTGTCCCGATATTGCCATATCCGACGATGCCCAATGTCTTGCCGCGCAATTCCATACTGCCCGTCGCGGACTTATCCCAGGTTCCGGCGTGAGCGGCGGTGGAGCGTGGAAAGGTCCGGCGCAACAGCATGACGCTTTCCGCCAGGGTCAGTTCAGCCACGCTGCGGGTGTTTGAAAACGGCGCGTTGAATACCGGGATGCCGCGCCGCTGCGCCGCATCCAGGTCAATTTGATTGGTCCCGACAGAAAAACAGCCGACAACCCGAAGCTTTTCCGCCTTGCTGAGGATTTCTTCCGTCACCTGACTGCGGGACCGAATACCCAGAATCCGTACATCATCGGCCAGCGCCTCTGACAGCGCATCGCCGGTCAATGCCTTGGTCAACCGTTCAACCTTGCGAAACCCAAAGCCAGTGAAATGATCAACTGCGCGTTCGGAAATACCCTCCAGCAGCAGGATTTTCGATTCGGCGATGTCCAAAGGCAATGGTTCCAGTATCGACATAGCGGCATATCCTTCATAAATCACGACTTGAATGTCGCGCTTCTATCGCACTCGCCGCAGGCTCACAAACCCCTTCTTGTCGCAGGCGCATTCTAACCGTAAACAGAACTCCATTTCGAATTGCGAAATGAGGCTGGGAGACGGCGGTGCCATTACATAAACATGCATCAGGTATGGATCGGTTGACGGGGCTTGGGTTCATTCTGGCGCTGGGATTATGGGGTGCTGGAGTGACGCTGCCCGTCCTGCATGTCACGGAATTGTTCATGTTCCAGAATGATGTGTCCCTGATCGGGATCGTCAGCGGGTTGTTTCAGCAGGATGAAACGGCAATTGGCGTTCTGGTCTTGATTTTCACGCTGGTCCTGCCCCCGGCAAAACTGATCATCGGTTATGGCCTGTGGCGGTTCACCGAAGGATCCGGCATTGCCGCACGCCGGGGCATTGCGTTTCTGGATGCGATTGGGAAATGGACGATGTTGGATGTGCTGGTCCTGGCTGTCGTCGTTGTGACACTGAAATCCAGTTGGGTGGCAGAAGTCGAAGTCGCGCCGGGCCTGTATTTCTTTGCCACCTCTGCCATCCTGGCCGTTGCCGCAGGCCTGGGGCTACGGCGCGCCCATCGTGGGCAGTCAGATAAAACTGCTTAATGCTTTCAGCACAGACAGGACCAATAACAGGGCAAAGAAAATATTTACGACCCGGCTGAGGGTTGGATTTTGCAGATATCTTGCCAGCAGGGATCCGAATAACAGCCAGGAACCACTGGCGATTGCCGCCATGATCAATAAGGCGATAAATTTCAGCCCCCCATCCAGTACCGGCTGTGTCGGCACGATGGTGTGACTGGCGCATAACGCCCCAAACACGGCGAAGGCTTTGGGGTTGGCGACAGCGATGATAAATCCGGCTGTGAATTTGGGGCGACTTTCTGTGTCACGTTTCAGACTGGCAACCGGTGCTGTGGCAATCCGATAGGCCAGGTAGAGAATGTAAATCGCGGCAAGCCCTACCAAAGCTGGTTTGACGCCTGGTATGGCGAAGAAAACGCTGGTGATGCCCAGCACGACGATCAGAAGAACCGACACTGTGCCAATAACAATACCCACCCAATAGGGGACTGCCGCCCGCAATCCATAAGCCGATGCCATGGCAGACACCCCCAAAACAGCCGGTCCCGGACTGAGCATTAACGGTATGGCGGCCAGCCACAGGCTGATCAGATCTGATAACATTTGTCATTTCCCATTGCAGTGCACAGTATTCATGGCCTATTTCGGAAAGGGCGTCTTGAACAATTGTGCAGCGGGTGCGACGTGGCGCGAGCGGAGAAAAGTTGGATTAAGACGGGATTTGCATATGGCAGCCTACAATGGACGCATGCCTATTTCCAGGACGTTGCATTCTCCCCGCATCGCCATGATACGTATACGATTGGATGCACGGAAATTGGTGTCCAGAGTTTCGAATACCGTCGTGAAACGTGGCACGCGATGCCAGGGGATATCTTCGTCATACATCCAGATGAATTGCATGACGGACGTTCCGGCGACAATACGGCGTTCGGGTACCGGTCATTTGTCGTGTCCCCTCAGGATATCGCCGCAGCGCATGGTGTAGACTGGTTACCATTCAACAAACAGGCTGTGACGCAAGATCCCGCTCTACGGTTGGCGGTGCTGGAGATGTTAGCCCTTGCCGATACTCCGGATCGGGCGGCGAAGGATTTCGCGGCGGTGGATGCCATGGTGGCGCTGGCGGGCGCCTTATTTCAAAACAGCGATAATATGCGGCGGTTTCGTGCTTCCAAGTCATCACAAATAGAAGCGGTGATTGTTCAGCGGCTGCATGACCGGCTGAGTGACGCGCCGACACAGTCCCACCGCATGGCACAGGTCGAAAGAGACAGTGGTTTAGACCGTTTCACCCTGGCGCGGATGTTTAAGCGGCGCTTTGGCACCAGTCCGTATCGGTTCCTCATTCAGCGCCGCCTGGAGGTTGCCAAGGACCTGATGCGGGATGCTCTGCCATTGGCGCATGTCGCTGCGGCTGCGGGATTCGCCGATCAAAGCCATTTTACCAGACAATTCCGCGCTACCAACGGCCTGTCTCCGGGCCAGTGGCGCAACCTGTATTGCGGCAATGCGATGGTGGCTATTGGGTCAGGATAACCGGGCCGGGTGTTGTGCGCTGTTGTGGTGATGGTGGTTGGGGCTGGGAGATAAAGCCCTGTGATCCGGTCGTTGTTTTTTCCGCGGTGCGTCCAGCCGGGGCCACGACCACATCCACTTCAACCCCACTGGTCAGCGGCAAAATGCGAACAGTGGCGAATCGATCCCCCTTAACATAGGTGATCGAAGTGCGGCGTGATCGTACGATCGCAGTTTCGACCCAGCCGTATTGCGGCATGTTCTGGCGCATGAACTCGACAATCTGGACTGGTTGGCTGGCATCGCCGACCAAAACAACCTGCCCAGTCCAGGACAGATCATCGCCAACAATAACCGTATCCGTCAGTACAACTTGAGAGCCGGGCGGGACCGGAAGATCGGGGATTGTCAACACGTTGGGGGGCAACTCCCCCTCTGGTGCCACGGCGGTACGGTCGCTGGGCGATACCGCTTGGACACCCGCGGTTGGCCCCCGGTCGCTGGAAATACCCATATTCCCGCCGACGCATCCCACTAGCCCGGAAAGGCAGACACCTGCGAATGCGACCCTTAGCGGTATTCTGCTACGAGACAACATGGATTGTGACTTATCCGTCTTTTTCATCACTCTCCGCCGGTTCAGTGAACTCATAGTATCTGTTTGTTGGAATAACTGACGCAACAGGACCGTGATTCGGGCAGTTACAGCAACGTGTTTTGTCAGGGGGCCAGGTTGTTTTTCATCAGAATGGCCCGCGCGCGTTCCAGATCCTCTGGTGTGTCCACGCCCAGAGGCACCGTCCTCACCAGGGCGACATCAATTCGCATCCCGGCCTCCAGGGCACGCAATTGCTCCAAACGCTCCCGTTGCTCCAGAATACCGGGTGGTAATCCCACGAATCTGGCCAGGGCCGGGCGGCGAAATGCGTATAAGCCAATATGGTGATACAGCGGACCATCCCCCCACGGGGCCGTCGCACGGGTGAAGCTCAGTGCCCGGGCGATTGTAAAATCCAGATCTGAAACCTCTGGGAAACCGGCAATGACTTTCACAACATTAGGATTGGATCGCTCTTCCTCCCGGTCGATGACGGCTGCGATGGTCGCGATATCCACCCCATCCGATTGCTGAATCGGAGCCATTGCGGCGCGAATCGATACCGGATCCAATGTTGGCAGGTCACCCTGTACATTTATGATAACATCATGCTGCCCATCCGGATCAAGGCGGCAAACCGCCTCATATATCCGGTCAGACCCTGAAGGATGGGCGGGATCGGTCAGGATGGCGGTATAGCCGGCCGCCTGTACCGCATCATATATTTCCGGGTCACCCGCAGCGACGGCGACTGGCCCCAAATCAGCTTCCAGCGCACGTTCTATGCACTGCACAATCATTGGCTTTCCGCCGATATCGGCCAAGGGCTTGTTTGGCAGACGGGTCGACGCCAGGCGCGCGGGGATCAGAACAATTGGATTATTTGACATGGAATCAGGTTCCTGGAACACAAAAACTGGGTGATTTGAATACTGCGACGACGCGCCGCTTATTGGTACCGTTGATTATCGGGTTCGGACAGGATATATCGCTCCCCAGACTTGGCAATCTCATCACGAGACTGGTTTGGGCTAGACTGTACGGGCACTGTGGTTAAAGTGTGTGGGGTTAGACGATAAACGCAGATACAGGTCGGCGAATGTCGGCAATTATCGGGGATCATCAATGAAACAAGATGCGCTTTTCATCAACAAGATTTCCGCAGCAGTCCTGACGGCTGGCCTGTTGGCCATGGTTTCCGGGATTTTAGCGGAGTCATTGTATCATGTGGAATTGCCGGAAGGCGTCGAAGGCCAGGCCTTTGTGATCGCGGAGCCGACAACGGGCACGGAGGTGGCGGCGGCCGCAGAACCGGCTGAGCCTGCAGGACCTGGCGACATTTTGCCAATGTTGGCATCTGCCGATATTGCTGATGGTGAAAAAGTCGCAAAGAAATGCGTCGCCTGTCACAATTTTGAAGAAGGCGCCGGCAGCAAGGTCGGCCCGGATCTTTATGATGTTGTGATGCGCAAGAAAGCCAGCGTCGATTTTAGTTACTCCGCTGCTTTCCAGGCACTCGATGGGGAGTGGGATTATGATGCGCTGAACCATTTCCTTTATGCCCCGACGGATTATGCGCCGGGCACGAAGATGAGCTTCCGTGGTGTTCGGAAAGACGAAGATCGCGCAAATCTGATCGCCTATCTGCGGACTTTGAGTACAAATCCAGCCCCCCTGCCGTAAGCGGTCGGTGTTGCTGAGAATCATACGGGCGGCGAGGCATCCTTCGCCGCCCGTTTTTTTACCCGACTGCTATCGGCTTTGATGAGGGAAAACCGTGACTGGTATCGAAAACATGGAACGCTGCCCTGAAGAATGGATTGCCCTTGCACATCGATTGGCAGATATCGCCCGGCCGATTGCACAGCAGTATTTTCGCACGCCATTGGATATTGTTTCCAAGGCGGATGACAGTCCCGTCACGATCGCGGATCGCTCAATTGAAGCGGCGATGCGCGCAGAAATCGAAAGAACCTTTCCAGACCACGGAATTCTGGGGGAGGAATATGGCTCCACCCGGTTGGATGGGCCTGCCGTGTGGGTTCTGGATCCAATTGATGGTACCAAAGCCTTCATTTCCGGCATGCCGTTGTTTGGCACTCTGATCGCCTGTTGCGTCGATGGTGTGCCTATATTGGGCGTTATTGATCAGCCAATTCAGGAAGAACGCTGGATCGGGGCCCTGGGCTATCCCACGACCTATAATGGCGCGGCTGTTCAAACATCCAAGAAATCTGATCTTGATAAGGCCATATTCTATACGACAGATGCCGACTTCTTTCTGAACGGCCCTAATGAGGACGGTTTCTTGGCAGTGAAAGATGCGGTGGCTTTGACCCGATTCAGTGCTGATTGCTATGCGTTCGCGCTGATCGCGTCTGGATCGATAGATCTGGTCATTGAAACCGGGTTGAAACCCTATGATTACTGCGCCCTTGTGCCGGTGATTGTCGGCGCGGGGGGGACGATGACAGATTGGAACGGACAGCCACTAACCATTGATTCAGACGGCAGCGTCATCGCGGCATCTGGCACACAGTTGCGGGACGCGGCCTTGCGGGCGTTTTTGCCCTGATAGTGTCCACTGCAAGGCAATTCTAAGGTATTCGCGCCGCAACGCTTGCGCTTTTGATGATCTGCGCCACATTAATGTCCTAAGTCGGATTGAATAACGGCAGCACCGGGAGACTTTGGATATATGCTGTGTACCCTGAAACATGCTTGTTTCGCCTTTTTTCTAATTGGATATGCTTTTGGACCGTCGGTCGGACATGCACAAGAGGTCGTCCGTTCCCATGGTTGGGCAATTCACAGCCAGATTAAGTATCCCGGAGATTTTAAGCATTTTGACTATGTAAATCCGGATGCGGCCAAGGGCGGGACGGTGGTGTTTGGTGTGCCAGACACATTTGATTCCCTGAACCCCTTCATCATTAAGGGCAATCCTGGGGCGGGCAGTTCCGCCATATACGATACCCTGATGACGACCAGCATGGACGAACCCAACAGTGAATATGGCCTGCTGGCAGAGTGGATTGAGGTGGAGAGTGATGCACAAGGTGTGATCACCGATGTCCGGTTCAAATTGCGCGATGCCGCGCGGTTCCATGATGGGGTTCCGGTTCGCGCCAGCGATGTAATATGGACATTCAATACACTGCGGGAGAAGGGCAGCCCGCTGTATCGCTATTACTATGCCAATGTTGAAGAAGTCACAGCCCTGGATGACTTGACTGTACAGTTTCACATGGTGCCTGGCGAGAATGTGGAAATGCCGGTGATCCTGGGCCAGTTGCCTGTTCTGCCCGAACATTACTGGAAAGATAGAGAGTTTGATAAAACCACCTTGGAGCCGCCTTTGGGGTCCGGTCCGTATAAAATTAGCGCGGTGCGCCCCGGTCAATCCATTGCGATAGAGCGTGTGCCGGATTATTGGGGCAAGGATCTGCCGGTGAATGTTGGGCAGAACAATTTTGATACCATCCGATACGAGTATTTTCGCGACCGAACGGTTATGCTGGAGGCGCTGAAGTCAGGCACTATAGATTGGCGGTCAGAGAATTCATCGAAGTTCTGGGCGACTGCCTATGATGTGCCTGCGGTAAAAGATGGTCGCCTGATCAAGCGTGAATTTACCCATGAACGCGGGACCGGCATGCAGGGCTTTGTCATGAATACCCGCAAGTCTATTTTCTCTGATGTCAAAGTACGTGAGGCACTGACCTATCTGTGGGATTTCGAATGGGTCAATAAGACCATCATGTATGGCGCGTATACCCGTACCGACAGCTATTTTGAGAATTCTGATCTGGAAGCGACGGGATTGCCTGGACCGGAAGAATTGAAGGTCCTGGAGCCGTTGCGCGATCAGTTGCCGCCACGTGTGTTTACGGAAGATTATCAGCCGCCCGTCACTGATGGGTCCGGGAACAGCCGCCAGCAATTGCGCACAGCCCTTGAACTGCTGAAAGAAGCAGGATGGGACATCAAGGATGGTGTCCTGACGCAAACGTCTACAGGCGCGCCATTTGAATTCGAAGTACTGTTGAATCAGGACCTGTTCACCCCCCATACCCAGTCATTGGTACGCGGTGTCGAACGACTGGGCGGCAAGGTTTCCATTCGTGTCGTCGATGCAGCCCAGTATCAGTCGCGGGTGGATAGTTTCGATTTTGATATGATCATCGGCAGCTGGGGGCAGTCTCATTCACCCGGCAATGAACAGCGTGAATTCTGGAGCAGCGCAGCGGCGGATCGACAAGGCAGTCGCAACACAGCCGGGATCAAGAACCCCGCAATTGACACCTTGATTGAAGAGCTGATCGCATCCCCCAGCCGGGATGTGCTGGTGGCGCGGACGCATGCGTTGGATCGTGTTTTGTTGTGGAATTTTTATGTTATTCCCATGTTTCACAGCAAGGTCGACCGAATTGCCTATTGGAACCGGTTCGGCTTTCCGGAGAAAACGCCAATGCAGGGAACATCCCCTAATTTCTGGTGGGTTGATGCGGACCTGGATGCGGCCCTTGAACGCAACGGGCGTAAGTGAACCGCGATGATCTGCTTGGTCGTGATCACGTTGATTAGGGATTAACCCATATGTACGCGTACATCCTGCGCCGATTGCTTTTGGTCATCCCGACCCTGTTCGTGATCATGCTGTTGAATTTTGCCGTTATTCAGGCAGCACCCGGCGGCCCGATCGATCAGATCATCTCTCAACTGAAGGGGAATGCTCCCGGTGCCCTACAGCGTGTCTCTGGTGGGGCTGGGGATCTGGCAGGCGGATCTGAAAACAGTGCAGCCACCAGCGGGGACAATCAAACCCGCGCATCCAGGGGCTTGCCGCCGGAATTCCTGGCGCAATTGGAGGCTCAGTTCGGCTTTGACAAGCCCTGGTACGAGCGCTTTTTCACGATGATTGTGAATTATCTGCAGTTTGATTTCGGCACCAGTTACTTTACCGATCGCACGGTGATCGATCTGATTCTGGACAAAATGCCGGTTTCAATTTCATTGGGGCTGTGGACCACGATCATCACCTATCTGGTTGCGATTCCGTTAGGGATCCGCAAGGCCATCCGGGAAGGCAGCCAGTTTGATGCATGGACATCCGCGGTTCTGTTCGCTGGATATGCCATCCCCAATTTCCTGTTCGCCGTCTTGTTGATCATCCTGTTCGCGGGGGGGCAGTATTTTGATTGGTTCCCGCTGCGGGGTCTTGTTTCAGAGAATTTTGACGACCTGACTCTGTGGGGCAAAATTGTTGATTATTTCTGGCATCTGGCCCTGCCATTGACGGCCATGATTGTCGGGGCCTTCACCACGCTGGCAATGCTGACCAAGAATTCTTTTCTGGAAGAAATAAACAAGCAATATGTCATCACCGCGCGCCAGAAGGGTCTGGACGAAGGACGCATTCTGTACGGTCATGTCTTCCGCAACGCGATGCTGATCGTTATTGCGGGATTTCCCGCAGCCTTCATTTCCATCCTGTTTACCTCCTCTTTGCTGATTGAGGTTATTTTCTCCCTGGATGGGTTGGGGGCCCTTGGTTTTGAAGCGGCGATCAACCGGGATTATCCGGTCATGTTCGCCACATTGTATATGTTTACCCTGCTGGGCCTGATCATGGGGCTGGTCGGTGACTTGATGTATGTCGCGGTGGACCCCCGCATAGACTTTGAAAAGCGGGAGGGTTGATCTGTGTCACAGGCCACTGGTTCCCCGCAAGCAGACACCATCCCCCGCTATAGTTTTCTGGGTATGCGGGTGTCGCCCATCACCCGCAGGCGTATCGATCATTTCAAGAATAACAGGCGGGCCTTTTGGTCGATGATCCTGTTTCTCGTGCTTTTTGTCTTTTCATTATTTGCGGATGTGATCGCCAACAATAAACCCATTCTGGTCTATTATGATGGCAGCTTTTACGTCCCCATTGTGCAGCAGGTGCCAGAGACCACCTATGGCGGTTTTTTTGAGTCCGAGGCGGTCTATACCGATCCCGCAGTGCAGGACCTGATCCGGGAAAAGGGATGGTATCTGATGCCCTTGATTCCCTATGGCAACAATACGCCGGCCTATGATCTGACCGGCCCTGCGCCGACGGCACCGGATTCCAATCATTGGCTGGGTACCGATGACGAAGCCCGCGATGTTGTTGCTCGCCTGATCTATGGTTTTCGCATTTCAGTTCTGTTTGGTCTGGCCTTGACGGCGGTCAGTTCCGTGATCGGGATCGCGATAGGCCTGATCCAGGGCTATTTCGGTGGATTGATTGATCTGTTGGGCCAGCGCGGGATTGAGATTTGGAGCAGCCTGCCGACCCTGTATCTGTTGATCATCCTGGCCTCTATTGTGGAGCCGAATTTCTGGTGGCTGTTATTGCTGATGATGCTGTTTTCCTGGCCGGCGCTGGTCGGCTTGGTGCGGGCGGAAACGCTGCGAGCGCGCAATCTTGACTATGTGCGTGCGTCAAAGGCGTTGGGCGTTGGCAATCGAACCATCATGCTGCGCCATATTTTGCCCAATGCCATGGTGGCGACCATCACCTTTTTGCCCTTCATCACGACGGGGTCGGTGACGACCCTGACGGCCTTGGATTTTCTGGGATTTGGCCTGCCGCCGGGATCGGCATCCCTGGGGGAGCTTATGAAGCAGGGTAAGGAAAACCTGCAGGCGCCCTGGTTGGCCTTGACGGGCTTCTTTACCATCGGGATCATGTTGACCTTGCTGGTATTCATCGGGGAGGGTGTGCGCGACGCCTTCGATCCCCGGAAAACTGATACTAAAACAGCTAAATAGAAACAGGCACAGCCATGACCCCTACCGACGACACTCAGGCTCAGCCGCTTTTGACAGTCGAAGACCTTTCTGTCGCGTTTCAGGTCCCAGGTGGCACGATAGAGGCTGTGCGTCATGTTGGGTTTTCCATTCACAAGGGGGAAACGCTGGCTTTGGTGGGGGAAAGCGGGTCCGGGAAATCTGTAACCGCGCTGTCGATCCTGCAATTGCTGTCCTATCCAGCCGCCAGCCATCCCAATGGTCGCATTCTGTTTAAGGGCAAGGACCTGCTGGGCGCGGCGGAACCCGAATTGCGCAAGGTCCGGGGCAATGCCATCGCAATGATCTTCCAAGAACCGATGACCAGCCTGAATCCGTTGCATACCGTGGAAAAGCAAGTTTCCGAAGCACTGATCATTCACAAGGGCTATAACCGGGCGAAGGCTCGCCCGCGGGTGCTTGAACTGCTGGAAAAGGTTGGGATACGCGATGCTGAAAGCCGGCTGAGTGCCTATCCTCATGAATTATCAGGCGGGCAGCGCCAGCGGGTGATGATCGCCATGGCGCTTGCGAATGAGCCAGACCTGTTAATCGCCGATGAACCGACGACCGCGCTGGATGTCACAATCCAGGCGCAGATCCTGAAACTGTTGAAGGACCTGCAACAGGAAACCGGCATGGCGATGCTGTTCATCACCCACGATCTGGGGATCGTGCGAAGCATCGCCGACCGGGTTTGCGTCATGCAACAGGGGGAGATTGTGGAGACCGGCAATACCACCGCCCTGTTCCAGTCCCCGCAGCATGCTTACACACAGGCGCTGTTGGCAGCCCAACCAACGGGGAAGAAAGAACCCGTTGCGCCAGGCGCGCCGCTGATCCTGAAAGGCGATGGGGTCAAGGTCTGGTTCCCGATCAAGAAAGGGCTGATGCGGCGCACCGTGTCCCATATCAAGGCCGTAGATGGCATCGATGTCACAGTCCATGAAGGTCAAACGGTTGGCGTTGTGGGGGAAAGCGGGTCGGGCAAGACAACCCTGGCAATGGCGCTGTTGCGCCTGATTTCGTCTCAAGGCGGGATTGCCTTTGAGGGGGTGCCTATTGAGGCTGTGGATGGCCGCGCCCTGCGGGGCCTGCGCCGCCGCATGCAGGTGGTGTTCCAGGATCCCTATGGCAGTCTAAGCCCCCGCATGTCGGTGGGTGAAATCATCGCCGAAGGGTTGGAAGTTCATAAAATCGGTGAAAATGCCCAAAACCGCGATGCGATGGTCGTTGATGTGCTGAAAGAGGTCGGGTTGGACCCTGAAAGCCGCCATCGCTATCCCCATGAATTTTCCGGTGGCCAGCGCCAGCGCATCGCCATCGCCCGGGCCTTGATTCTGCGGCCCCGTTTCATGGTTCTGGACGAACCGACATCGGCCCTGGATATGTCGGTTCAGGCACAGATCGTCGATCTGTTGCGTGACCTTCAACGCAAACACAAGCTGGCCTATCTGTTCATCAGCCATGATTTGAAAGTCGTGCGTGCGATGGCCGATACGGTCATTGTGATGCGCGATGGAAAGGTCGTAGAATCCGGCCCATCCGCACAAATCTTTGATCAGCCCAAGGACGCCTATACCAAGGCCCTGATGGCCGCATCCTTCGATCTGTTGGCCGACGAAAGCGGCGTTGTAGCGGTTTAGATCCCGCTCTTCAGGGGGTTGTGCCAACAGGGGGCTTGTGTTTCAGGGGTGGGGTATTAGGTTCTAGCACACTTCCTAGAAACCGATACAGGATGGCCTGTCCATGAGTTTGACTCGCGAGATAACCCCGAATGCTGCGTCGAATACGCCGGAACAGTCTGGCGTATCCCAGGGCGGTACATCAAAGGCTGGCCGACATCTGGGACCCCGCAGCTTTGGGCGCGTCAATTGGATTGGCTGGCAAAGTCTGTATATGAAGGAAGTGCGGCGTTTTCTGAATGTCGCGACCCAGACGATTGCCGCGCCGGTCGTGACGACTTTGCTGTTTCTGGCAATTTTCTCCCTGGCGCTGGGGCATGCTGTTGAGATGGTTCGGGGCGTCCTGTTCCCCGTGTTTCTGGCACCCGGTCTGATTGTCATGGCGATGGTTCAGAATTCTTTCGCCAATACATCTTCCTCTTTGGTCATATCCAAGGTTCAAGGGAACATTGTCGATGTCTTGATGCCGCCGATCAATTCCATAGAGATGGTGTCAGCCTATGCGCTGGCCGGGGTTTCCCGGGGCCTGCTTGTTGGGATGACGACCGGGTTGTTCATGTGGATTTTCGTGCCCTTTCATGTCGCCAATTGGGGACTGGTCGCCTATCACGCGGTTTCCGCGTCCCTGATGCTCAGCCTGATCGGGATCATCGGTGGGATTTGGGCGGATAAGTTCGATCATATGGCGGCGATCACCAATTTCGTCATCACCCCATTCGCATTCTTAAGCGGCACCTTTTATTCGATTGAGCGACTGCCCGAGCCATTTCACACCATCGCGTATTTCAATCCGTTCTTCTATATGATCGACGGGTTTCGCAGCGGCATGATTGGCGTGGCGGATGCACCGACATGGTTGGGCATGCTGGTTATGTTCAGCATAAATTTGGTCCTGGCGCTGATTGCCTGGCGGATGGTTGCAACCGGCTACAAGCTGAAAAATTAACGAAAGCAACGCGGGCATGTCTGCACCTTCATCCGACCCAGTGGCGCGTGTTGCGTCCATTTTTGGGGCCATTCCCCGGCCGCGTCATTTCGGGCGGGTCAATTGGGTGGGCTTGCTTGGCCTGATGCGACGCGAGGCAATTCGCGAATTGCGCTGGTTTGGTATGGCACTGGTGGGGCCCGCTATTCAGGCCGCATTGTTCGCTACGGTCTTTTCCCTGGCCGCCGGGGAACAGGGTATGGCGGTGGATGGATGGAATTTCCTGGAATTTCTGGGGGCCGGATTGGTGATTTCTGCCGTTATGCAGCGGGCGCTGGAAACCACAGGCTATTCCATCATGTTCGACAAATTGGAAAGCGGCGGGCTGCAGGATATCCTGGGGGCCCCCCTGACACCGATGGAGATTTTGACCGCCTATCTGGCGACAGCAATTGCGGTTTCGGTCTCCATAGGCCTTTTCATTTGGCTGGTTATGTCCTTGTTCGGGCTGCGCCTGCCTGTCCATCCATTGGCAGCGGTGTATTTTCTGTGCATCGCAGGCGGTATTTTTTCCATGCTGGGCCTGATTGGCGCTGTCTTCTCCAAGAAATGGGATTCATTCTCTGGCAAGGAAACCTTCGTCGTTCTGCCGTTGATTTTTCTCAGCGGCACGTTCTTCCCGCTCAGCGCTGTGCCGGAAGGACCCTGGCGATCCGTTTTTCAGATTAATCCGATTTACTATCTGGTGGATGGCTTTCGCTGGTCCGCAACCGGACGCTTGGAATCAGATCCCTGGCTCAGCGCCGCAGTGACGGCCGGGCTGTTCCTGGTTCTCTATTCAATCGCGGCCCGCCTGCTGGCCACCGGATACAAGCTGAAACCTTAAGATTTCCGGATTGCACAGATGCGTTGGCGAATGCCAGGCTTTGGTATGGCGTCATAACCATGTTCGTAGGCGCGCACCGTGAATTTCTGTCGCACGGCATCCAGCAATTCACCCTCCGCTAGCAAATAGGATTCGCGCGCCGGGTGGCCATAGGCCTGGTTGCCCTGGGCGAAAGTTTCGTACAACAAAATGCCACCGGCTGCGACCGTGTCTAAGATATCGGGCAGAATAGGGCGATGCAGATAGCAGGTCACAACCACGGTCCCGAAACTGTGTGCCCTTAAGGGGAAGGGCGCGCCTGTTTCCAGGTCAACCTGAAGGCATGTCGCCCCGGCCTGATCGGTTAGATCGGAAACCGCACTGATATCTCGATCCAGAAAGGTCACAGGAAATCCACGGTCCAAGAACAGCCTGCCATGACGTCCGCCCCCACAGGCCAGGTCAAGAACGGACATGCCCGTCGGGGCCAAATCCGCCCAGCGCATAATCCAGGGGCTTGGGTCCTGAAATCCGGCATGTTTCGTTACTAAATGGTCTGACATGGGGGCTCCCATAGTTGGAATTTTTCTTGCAAGCGGTGGCGTTCGGGGCCAAATCATATCTTATGCCCAAAGAGGCGTTGCCCAAAGAGGCGTTGATAGAGAAATGGTCGAAACGATGATTTGTTTTACGCTACGGTGTCAGAAAGATCATGAATTTGAAGGCTGGTTCAAGGATTCTGGCGCTTTCGAGTCACAGAATGCCGCCAAGGATATCGAATGCCCGGTCTGTGGCAGCCATAAGATTGAAAAGGCGTTGAGCCGCCCGAATATTTCTTCAGGCAAAACGCAATCGTCGGCTCAGGCGGAAGTCATGCGCAAAACCCGGGAAACGTTACGCGAATTCCGGGAAAAAATTGAAAGCACCCACGAAAATGTGGGGACCCGCTTTGCCGAAGAAGCCCGGAAAATTCACTATGGCGAAACCGAACAACGCGGGATCTATGGCGAAACGACCGGTGAAGAAGCCCAAGAGCTGGTTGAGGAGGGCGTGCCCATAGCAGCAATTCCCTGGATTGAAGAAGCCAAAGAGAACTGAAGGCACACCCTAATCCGCTATATATCAATTTGATATATTTTTACTTGATATAGAAATTGAGATGGGATATTTCCCTTCTGCCCGAAGGCGATACTGCGTTTGGGAAAGAATCGTGCGCTCAGCACACGGGGAATGATGGATATTAAAACCACCTGTCTAGGCGTCCTGATGTTGGGGGATGCCAGCGGATATGAAATCCGGAAATCTTTTGAAGAGGGACCCTTCAGTCACTTTGCAGAAGGGGGTTTCGGCTCGATCTATCCCGCGTTGACGAAATTAACCAAGGAAGGCCTTGTGACCTGCACGGCCCATCAGCAGGAAAAGCGACCGGCCAAGAAGGTGTATCACATCACGGATGCCGGGTGGTCCCATTTGGAAGCGGCGATGCGCGAAAAGATTCCCAGCGAGGATAAGATCAAATCTGACCTGCTTTTCGTATTGTTTTTTGCAGACTGGCAGAGCCCAGACTGGATTGCCCGCGTGATTGATGCCCGCATCGCCTATTACCGGGAAAAACTGGATCATATGGCGGAATGTGGCACGCAGTTTGAAAAGACGATGGGGCGCAGTCTGGTGTTGGGATTTGGGATGGCCGTATATCAGGCTTCCTTGGACTATCTGGTTGCCAATAGAGAGGCGTTCATAGCAGTGGCGGGATACGCAAAATCTCCCCTGTCATCTGCGGCGGAATAACAGTGACCCTGAATTGGGAACCATAGCGTTTGGCTGTGGTTCCTGGACCTGACAAAGGAAGACCGATGAAGGTGCGATTGAAACCCTCTTTGATCATAGCAGTGGCTTTGGCGGTCCTGTCGGTGGCTTGGATTTATTCAGGGCAGATGGAAAATGACCCATTCGCCAGCGCCCAGGGCACGACCGAGGCGCAGAATGCCGCGGCGGACGCTCCGGCAGACTCTGCTCCAAAGGAGCTGCCGTCGGTTCGTATCAAGGATTCATCAGCTGTGCCGCATCGGGCGATCCTGACCTATACCGGTCGGACTGAAGTGGATCGGCGCGCTGTATTGCGTGCGGAAACAGAAGGCCGTGTCATAGAAATTGGGGCGGAAGTCAGCAGCCGCCTGGATAAGGGTGCTTTGGTGGTGAAACTGGCGCCCAGTGATCGGTATGCCCAGTTGAACAAGGCAGAGGCCCTGGTGCGCCAGCGCACGATTGAATATGACGCGGCAAAGAAATTGGCAGGCAAAGGGTTCCAAACAGAATCGGCCCGGTCGGAAGCTGAGGCCAACTTGTCTTCTGCGAAGGCAGCACTGGAGGAAATCCGGGTGGACTTGGCGCGCACCACGCTGGAAGCCCCGTTCGATGGGATCATTGAATCCCGGGCAGTTGAGGTTGGGGACTATGTTCAGCGGGGCGATGAAATCGCGCGGATTGTTGATTTTGACCCCATCGTTGTAACCATTCAGGTGTCCGAGCGAGAAATCAGTCGCATTGAAATGGGGGTCGTTGCGCCGATTGACCTGGTGTCACATGAAAGCCTGACCGGAATCGTCAGCCGGATCGCGACAACGGCGGATAATGCTACCCGGACATTCGAAGTGGAATTGGAAGTTGAGAATGAAAATGCTGTCCTGCGGGACGGTGTGACGGCAAAAGTCAGGTTACCCGCGCAGCAGGTTATGGCACATCTGATCTCCCCAGCGCTGCTGACATTGGATGATCAGGGTACGGTAGGCGTTAAGGCCATTGATGCGGAAAGCCGGGTCATTTTCTATCCAATCGACATTGTTGAGGATACGGCCGATGGCATGTGGATCGATGGACTGCCGCAACAGGTGACACTGATCACTGTTGGACAGGCATTTGTCGCGCCCGGTGTTAAGGTGAAGGCGGTAGAGGCGGATGATCTTTCAACAGATCCCAGCTCACCGGCCAATCCCGCCCCGGCGGTCAGTGTCGGCGACACGACGGGAGATCGTTCGTGAGCATTATCGGCGCCGCCCTGTCACATTCCCGGACCGTTCTGGGGCTTCTGGCATTCATTCTGGTTGCCGGCGCAATATCCTATATCACCATCCCGAAAGAATCTGATCCAGACGTCAATATCCCGATCATCTATGTCTCCATGCATCACGAGGGGATTTCGCCGGAAGATGCAGAACGCCTGCTGGTGCGCCCCATGGAACAGGAATTGCGCGGGATTGAGGGATCAAAGGAAATGCGCTCCACCGCATATGAAGGTGGGGCCAACGTTCTTTTGGAATTCGAAGCAGGATTTGATTCTGATACGGCGCTTAGCGATGTGCGCGATAAGGTGGATCTGGTGCGTCCCGATCTGCCGGAAGATACAGATGATCCCACCGTCAATGAAGTTAACTTAAGTCTGTTTCCCGTGCTGGTCGTCACCTTATCGGGTGATTTGCCGGAACGCATGTTGTTGCGGATTGCACGGGACATGCAGGATCGGCTTGAAGGCCTGGAAACCGTTCTGGAAGTCAACATCACGGGAGAGCGTGAAGAGGTTGTCGAGGTTCTGATAGACCCTGTACTGGTGGAAAGCTATGGCCTGGAACCTGAAGATCTTTTGGCCCGGGTCGGGGCGTCAAATCGTCTGGTTGCCGCGGGTGCGCTGGATACCGGCAGCGGGCGCTTTGCCATTAAGGTGCCGGGTCTGTTTGAATCTGCCGATGACATTCTGGACCTGCCTATCGTGAACAGTGGGGACGCCATCGTTCGGGTCCGCGATGTTGCGCAGGTTCGCCGCAGTTTCAAGGATCCCACCACCTTTGCGCGGGTCAATGGCAATCCGGCCCTGGGCCTGGAAGTCGTGAAGCGCACGGGGGAAAACATCATTGAGACGATTGCCGCCGTGCAGGAAATTGTTGAGCAGGAACGCCCGTATTGGCCGCACGGTCTGACCGTTGGCTATTCCAATGACAAATCCGAAGACATCCGAACCATGCTGACGGATCTGCAGAACAATGTTTTATCTGCGATCTTGCTGGTGATGATTGTGGTTGTCGGCGCGCTGGGTGTGCGTGGTGGCCTGTTGGTTGGATTGGCTATTCCGGGATCATTTCTGGCCGGGGTCATGGCCCTTTCCATTATGGGGCTGACGGTCAATGTGGTCGTATTGTTCGCGCTGATCCTCGCCGTCGGGATGCTGGTTGATGGCGCGATTGTGGTCACAGAATTTGCGGATCGGAAACTAACGGAAGGCGTCCCCAAGCAGACCGCTTACGGCATGGCGGCAAAACGGATGGCCTGGCCCATTATCTCGTCCACGGCGACTACCTTGGCGGCCTTTCTTCCCCTGTTGTTCTGGCCCGGTGTAGTCGGCGAGTTCATGAAGTTCCTGCCCATTACGTTGATTGCAACATTAACGGCGTCGCTGGCGATGGCATTAATTTTCGTACCCGTCCTTGGGGCCAATCTGGCCGTGGTGGTGCGTGTGGTGATGACCCTCGCGCTGGCTGTGGTGGGATTTGGGATCGTCTCTGACATAGCCATTGAAATAATGGGACCAAATACCCCAATCGCGCCCGTTCTGGGTTTGGTTGGTGCTGTGCTGGGGGTTGTTCTGGGGTATTGGTTAGGCGGTGTTGTCGGGCGACTGCTGGAACGTGTCGAAGGGGACCCGGAAAAGGCTCAGGCGCTGGCCGGCCCTTCAAATTTTGACGACAGCGATGTTGACCAGACCATGGATCCCAGCAAGGTCGGCGGTTTGACGGGTGTTTACGTTTCTGTCCTGTCCCTCTGTCTGCGGGCACCCTGGCTGGTGCTGTTGTTAGCGGCAGGCACGCTGGTGGGGACGGTTGCACTCTATCAGGTCAAAGGCCATGGCGTTGAGTTCTTCCCGGAAATTGAACCGAAACTGATGATTGTGAATGTACATGCCCGGGGCAATCTTGCTGTTGACGAGAAAGATGCCTTGACCCGCCAGGTTGAGAATCGGGTTCTGGCCTTGGGAGCCGAAACGGGCGAGTTTAAATCTGTTTATGTATCCAGCGGCAATTTTCCGGTTCGGGATGACGAAGCAGAAGACGTCATCGGTAAGATATCGATTGAATTTAAGGACTGGGAGTTGCGGCGCCCGGCGGCGGATATCAAGGCAGATATTCGCGAGCGCACCGCCGATCTGGCTGGAATTATTGTTGAGGTCCGTGAAGAGGAATCCGGTCCTCCGGTCGGGAAACCAATCCAGATTCAATTAACGGCCCGGAATATTGACCTGTTGGATGAAGCTGTCATACAGGTTCGCGAAAAACTGGACAGTATCGACGGGCTGACCGATATCGAAGATTCAAGGCCCATTCCGGGTATCCAATGGGAATACAAGGTTGATCGGGCGCAGGCATCGAAGTTTGGCGCCAGTATCGGTGTTCTGGGAAGCTTTATTGAACTGGTGACAAATGGCCTGAAGATTTCTGATTATCGCCCTGATGACAGCGATGAAGAGGTCGATATTGTCGCCCGGTTCCCGGAGCAGTTCCGGTCCATAGATCAGTTGGACCGGTTGCGTGTGACGACGGAGTCCGGGCGCATTCCTGCTGGGAATTTTGTTACGCGCACGGCCCAGCCCAATACCGGTATTCTGCGCCGTGTTGATGGATCCCGCATTGGGTTCGTCCGTGCAGATGTGGCGGAAGGACTGTTGCCCGATACAATTGTGAAGGATTTGCGGGAGTGGTTTGAATCACGCCCCCTGAAAGATGGGGTCTTTGTGGAATTCAAGGGTGAGGACAAAGAACAGCAGGAGGCTCAGGACTTCCTGGTCAAGGCCTTTGCCGTCGCGCTGTTCCTGATGGCGATCATTCTTGTGACCCAGTTCAACAGCTTCTTTTCAGCCTTCCTGATCCTGTTTGCAGTCATCATGTCGACTGCTGGGGTTCTGATCGGCCTGATGGTTATTTCCCAGCCCTTTGGCATCGTTATGAGTGGAATTGGCGTCATCGCCCTGGCTGGGATTGTCGTGAATAACAACATCGTGTTGATTGATACATTTGATCAATTGAAGAAATCGTCCGCCACGGTGCGGGATGCGATACTGCGGACCGGGGCACAGCGCCTAAGGCCAGTGATGCTGACAACGGTGACGACGATCCTGGGACTGTTGCCTATGACAATGCAGGTCAATATTGACTTTGTAACCCGTCATGTGTCGCATGGGGCACCGTCAACACAGTGGTGGGTGCAATTGTCTACGGCGATTGTATTTGGTCTCGCCTTTGCGACATTGTTGACCCTGGTTGTCACACCCTGCTGGCTGCAAATGCGCGACAATTTAAGCCGCCGGTCCAAACGCACCCAAACACCTGAAAACAGGGAAGACGTGGTATCTGGGGATAAACCTGGCGTCCCGGCTGAATAGGGCTTTTGGTAGAACCATTATGTGTGAACTCATACGAGTGCATGATGCTGTAACATCAGAATTCAACAGTGACGGGGCGTTCCAGTAATTTTCCAATCGCTTCGTCAATGTCGACATCGCCCCCAAGGATTGAATTGACGGCCTGGGCGATGGGCATTTCAATGCCCGCACGCGCTGCCAGGGCAACAACGGCCTGGGCTGTCCAGTATCCTTCGGTCACGGCGCTGCGCTGGGACAGGGTTGATTGCGCGGACCGGCCTTCCCCCAGCGCGATGCCAAAAGAAGTGTTCCGGGATGTTGCACTCATCGCGGTTAAGATTAAGTCCCCGGCGCCGGACAGGCCCATGACGGTTTCCGCCCGTCCTCCTTCGGCCACGGCCAGGCGCATCATTTCCGCCAGGCCCCGACTGACCAGGGCAGCGCGGGCATTTTCCCCCAGGCCGCGCCCGGTCGCGATCCCCGCTGCAACGGCGACGACGTTCTTCACGGCACCACCGATTTCCGCGCCTATCGGGTCGTCCGACAGATAGGCGCGCAGGCTGCCGGATCCAACGGCGGTCTGGATAATTTCAGCGGCTTTAAGATCCTGTGCCGCCAGTGTTATCGCCGTGGGCAATCCCTTTGCGACCTCTCCGGCGAAGGTCGGTCCAGAGAAAATACAGGCCCGCGCAGCAGGAATTTCTTCCGCCAGGACTTCCGACATACGCTTCAGGCTTTTGCGTTCCACACCTTTTGCACAAATCGCAATGGGCATGCCTGAAGGCACATGGGCGGCGACTGCCCGGGCGACGGATCGCAGGGCCTGGGCGGGGACCGCGATTAGGATACAGTCTGCACCCGACACGGCAAAGGCCAAGTCTGTTCCGGCGGTAATGCCGCGCGCCAGGGGGATACCTGGCAGGCGGATGGGGTTTGACCCGTCTTGAATACAAGCCGCTGTTTCGGCGTCGCGGACCCAGACATGGACCGGATGACCCGCCCGGCGTGCAACACAGGCCAGGGCAGAGCCCCAGGCACCGCCCCCTAAAATTGCGACATGGCCTGACATTCTTGGTTCCTCACACAGATAATTCGAACGCAACTGATTTCATCACCGTCAGGATGTAGCCTATGACGTCCGGATGCGCTACAGGTTCTCTTGGCATTTGTCTCATTTGGGCATGATAATCCATGTCCTGGTTTACTGTGTGAGGTTTGTTTTATGAGCAAGACTGTACCGACTTCCGTCACCCTTGGCACGCGGGGCTCACCCCTGGCGTTGTTGCAGACCTATGATGTTCGCGATCGATTGATTGCGGCAAATCCCGGTTTGACGGTCGAAATCGCTGAAATCACGGTGGTTGGCGACCAGATTCAAGATCGGGCCTTGGCGGAGGTTGGGGGTAAGGGGTTGTTCACCAAAGAACTGGATCGCGCCATTATGGATGGCCGGTGTGATGCGGCGGTCCATTCGATGAAGGATGTTGAAACCTGGCTGTCCGAGGGAATATCGCTGACATGTGTTTTGAAGCGGGAGGATGTCCGCGATGCCTTTTTAAGCCATAAGGCCGATAGTCTGGAGGCCTTGCCGCCCGGATCCAAAGTTGGAACATCCTCTCTGCGTCGGAAAGCTCAGATTCTGGCAAAGCGCCCGGATTTAGAAGTCGTCTTGTTCCGGGGCAATGTGCAAACCCGTCTGCGCAAGCTGGAAGAAGGCGTCGCCGATGCGACTTTGCTGGCAATGGCAGGGCTGAATCGTTTGAGCATGGCGCATCTGGCAACGGCCCCGCTGGCGGTCGAAACCCTGTTGCCAGCCTGTGCCCAGGGTGCGGTGGGGGTCACGATTGCCAGCGCGCGATCTGATTTGGCCCAATTGTTCGCCCCGTTGAATCATGGTGAAAGCCAGCTTCGGGTTCATGCGGAACGGGCCTTTCTGGATGTCCTGGATGGCAGTTGCCACACGCCCATTGCCGGTCTTGCTGAAATCAGTGGGTCGACGGTTCGGTTTCGGGGCCTGGTTGCCCGGGAAGATGGCGCGCGCCTGTTGACGGTGGAACGGTCAGGGCCCGTGGATCAGGCTGTCACCCTGGCGCAGGACGCCGGGCATGCCCTGTTGAAAGAGATGGGTGATGGTTTCTTCGACTGATCTGGATGTCGCGCAGGTGGACCGCCCCCTGATCCTGATTACCAGACCGGTAGAGGATGCGACTGGATTGGTCGATGCCTTGCGGGCAGAGGGATTTGATGCGCTGGTCGAACCGATGCTGCGGATTGAGCCTGTCTCCGATGTCGTGGTTGATCTGACGGATTGCCGCGTGATTCTGTTTACATCCGCGAATGGCGTTCGGGCCTTCGCCAGGATCAGTTCGGTGCGCAACCTACCAGTCGTGACGGTTGGTGCCAGCAGTGCCCAGGCCGCAACCGAGGCAGGGTTTGAGGATATTGAGGCATCCGGCGGCGATGTGGAGGCCTTGATAGAGACCGTGCGCGCGCGCTTTCCGGTTCAAGGCGGCGCCCTGTTTCATGCGGCGGGCTCTGTTACGGCGGGTGATTTAAAGGGTGATTTGGAATCGCTGGGCTACACGGTCAAGCGTGTTGCCCTATATCGATCCGTAAAAACACAGGCGTTCAGCGAAGCCTGTCGCTCGGCATTGGATACGGGGCGCATTGCTGCGGTGACATTTTTTTCTCCCCGAACGGCGGAGTCGTTTGTTACTGTACTTCAAGGCGAAGGACGTGCACCCTGTGCGCGTACGGTTTCGGCGGTTTGCTTAAGTGACGCTGTTGCGCAGGCTGCGGCGCGAATAGAATGGTTGGGGATCAAGCGTGCGGCAACACCCGATACGCCCGCCCTGATCGCAGAGATCAAGGCCTTGTTTGGGGTCGGAAATCAACTGGGTAGGATGATGACAATGGCTGACGACAAGAAAAGCGACGAGGGTGTTGATGAAAAGAATGCCCCCGAAATCAGTACCCCTGAAACCGATTCGAATGAGGATGATGCATCTATTGACGTCGCAGAAGCGGTCAGTGATTTTGATACCGATGCCGTAATTGATGCTTTTGGGGGTATTCGCCCCATGGCAAACAAGCTGGATGTCGCGGTCAGTACGGTACAGGGATGGAAGAACCGGGGCCATATCCCGGAAAACCGGTGGCGCGATATCATAACCGCCGCCTCGGCCCATCAGATTGACCTCAGTGTCGCCATGCCTGCGGAAAAGCGCCCAACCGCATCTGATCCGGAGGCGTCTGAACCGGCGGTGTCTGAACCAGTGATGTCTCCCTGGACTGAAGACGCGGGGGGGCAGGCTGCAGAGGCGACGCCTGATGAAGCACTGGATGATGAAGATCGTCCCGATGCTGAACAACAATCAGATGCTCCATCGCAATCAACACCGACGGCCGCCTCTGGCGCAGGTGAGTCTGGCCCCAACAGTTCAGGAAAGCTCGCTTTGTTGGTCGCCGGTGTGGCGCTCGTCGCGGTTGTTGCACGGCCCGTCTGGGGCCCCTATGTCGATACACATCTGGCGCAGTATGTGGAGCCGCCCGCGGTGGCAGTTTCCGGGGATATCCCCTCTGATATAGAGGCGACGCTCTCCTCGATTTCTGATCGATTGTCACAGGTAGAGTCACGCCCGGTCGCGACGGGGGATGGCGCGGTCGTCCCAGGGGACATTTCCAGCCGATTGGACAGTCTGGAAAATGATGTTGAGGCATTAAGTGATGCGGCAGAATCCTTGCAGGCGATCCGTGAAGAAACGGCTAATGCCCTGACGGAAACGCGCAATGCCCTTGCCGCATCGGTCGAACGGGATGAGACAACCCGCGCCCGCCTGTTGGAGCGTATGGGCGTTATTGAAAGCATGCTGGAACAGGTCAGCAAAGAGGCAGAGCGTGCCACGGCTGGTCTGGCCGGCGTGGATGCGAAAGCGGCACAGAATGCAGAAGATATCGCAGCTCTGAAAGCCCGCCCCGCTCTGGAAGGCGCAGCCCAGGCCGGTCTTGCTTTGGCCGTTGGCGATGTAGAATCCGCTTTATCTGCGGGCCGTCCGTTTACTCATGCCCTGGATCGGTTGACTGGTTTGGCCAGGGGTGATGCGGCTATCAAGAGTGCCGTTGCCGAATTGCAGCCCTATGCCACCCGGGGTGTGGTAACCCGTGCGGCGTTGATGTCTGCTTTTCAGCAGAATGCACCCGCGATGCAGTCCGAGGTCAACCGCACCGATGGCGATGTCCTGGATGTTTTGATGGAGGGGGCGCGGTCCCTGGTTTCCATCCGGAAGAAAGGGGAAGCTGCAGATGCCCCGCCAGTCAGCCGCGCAGAAGCCGCATTGAACAGGGGGGATCTGGCCAGCGCTGTCGCCGCCCTGTCCCAGGGACGGGAAACGTCTGAAACCATCGCGGCCTGGCTGAATGAGGCTGAGGCGCGATTGGCGGCTGAGGCTGCATTGACGGATTTGCGCGATGCCGTTGCTGCGGGACTGGCGATTGCCCCTGCCCCTGCCCCGGCCCCTGCGACATCACCTGAACCCGAACCTGCCAAATCGGGAGATCCGTCATGACGTGGCGCGTATTTTTCTTTCTGATCAAGATTGGTGTCCTTGGTGCCTTGGCGGTGTTCTTTGCGACGAATCCAGGACGTGTATCCTTTGACTGGCAGGGCTGGGCGGTTGATATGCCAGTCGGGGTTTTCGCCCTGATCGTGCTGTTGTTTGTTTTGCTGTTGGTCTATGCAGAGCGGATTCGCCAGACTGTGTTTCGCTTCCCCGGTCGATGGCGCGCCCATCGCAAAGCCATTCGGGAAATGAAAGGGTATCGCGCCCTGACGCTGGGCATGGTTGCTGTTGCAGCCGGCGACGCTGTTGAGGCAAAGCGTCAATCCCGACGGTCCACGGATCTATTGACCCAGGCGCCGCTGACGAAATTGTTGCAGGCCCAATCCGCCCAGTTGAACGGCGATAATCAGGCAGCGACAAAGTATTTCGAAGATATGCGTGGCAATCCGGAAGTGTCCTTCCTGGGCATTCGGGGATTGATGACACAGGCCTTGCGCGACGGAGATTCCGAACGCGCGCTGGCTTTGGCGGAAGATGCGCGCAAGCTGCGGCCATCGGCGAAATGGGTGCTGTTGGAATTGTTGGACCTGCAAATGGAAGCCGGTTTCTGGAATCGCGCTCTGGCGACGCTGGAAGATGCGGAAAAAACCGGGGCATTATCTACCGAGGAAGCAAAACCATTGCGGGCACGCTTGTCCCTGCGTCAGGCCGCGCGCCTTAAGGAGTCCGGTCAGAATGGGGACGCGCTGAAAATTGTCAAAAAGGCGATGAAGGCAGACCCGTCCAATGACGCTGCCGTTGCTTTGGCTGCCGATTTGATGCAGCAGGGCAACGATACCCGAAAGGCGGAAAAACTGATCGAGTCCGCCTGGAAACAACAGCCCACGCCGGTTCTGGCACAGGCATACCGCAATTTGGCGGCAAGTGATGCCACCCCGATTGCAAAGGTGAAACGGTTTGAGACTTTGCTGTCGCTGTCACCGGATGCGGCGGAAAGTCATATCGCTTTAGCCGATGCGGCCCTGGATGCCTCCCTGTGGGGGGAGGCCCGCACCCATTTGGCGAAGGCGACGGATATCCTGGGGGATCCTGTTCCGCCAGTTCTGTGTCGGCTATGGGCGCGGCTTGAAGAGGCTGAACATGGTGATCTGACGGCGGCGCATCGATGGTTAAAAAGGGCGTCGGAAGCGGAATCCAAGATACAGGTCGAACCTGATCTTAAGGTTCCAGCACGACTGAATGACATCGCCTCCGTTCAGGGGACGGATCTGGAACGGCGCTCACTGTAATCAATCAAGTTCCTGCGACCATCATGCCGTCTATGCGAATGGTCGGCGCGTTGGTGGCGTATTTGAAATCCAGATCATCCGCTGGCGTCATTGCCAGGAACATGTCCATTAGATTGCCAGCAATGGTGACTTCGTTCACCGGATAGGCGATCTGTCCGTTTTCGATCCAGAAGCCGGAAGCCCCGCGGCTATAGTCACCGGTCACCATATTCACGCCCATACCCATCACTGAGGTGATATAGAACCCGCTTTTGATATCGGATATTAAGTCTGTTGGGGAAACGGTGCTAGTCTCCAGATGCAGATTGGTGGTCGATGGTGATGGGGGACTGCTGGTGCCGCGACTGGCGTGCCCCGTCGATGTTAACCCCAATTGCCGGGCCGCGCGCAAATCCAGAATCCAGGTTTGCAGAATGCCATTTTCAACCAGATTGCGGCGCTTGTTTGCCAGACCTTCCGCATCAAAGGGTTTGGACGCCAGGCCGCGCGCACGGTGGGGATCATCGACAATGGTAATTCCCGATGACATGACTGCCTGACCCATTTTGTCTTTCAGGAAGGAGGTGCCCCTGGCAATCGCAGCCCCGTTGATTGCACTGGTCAGGTGGCGCACCAACCCTCCGGAAACGCGGGGGTCGAACACGACCGGCACCTTTGCCGAAGGGGGCTTGCGCGCGCCAAGTTTCTTTAAGGCGCGGTCTGCTGCGCTGCGGCCAATTTCTACCGGATCGGTCAGGTCAGATCCGAATATTGCGCTGGAATAGTCATAATCTGATTCCATGGCAGTACCGGTTCCTGCCAGAACGGACACGGCAATGCTGTGATTGCTGCCTTGATAGCGCCCGGCAAAACCATTGCTGGCGGCCAATGCGATGCGGGATTGGCCCCAGGAGGCCTCTGCCCCTTCAGAATTGGTGATCCCGGCGACGGCCAGGGCCGCATCTTCTGTTTCCGTCGCCCGGGCGATCAGGGTCTCGGCGCTGGGTTCCTGTGGATCAAACATTTCCAGCTTCGGATAATTGTCGCCAACGATCTGATCGGGATCTGCGATGCCACAAAAGCTGTCTTCCGGGACGGTTTTAGCCATGGCGATGGCACGCTCCACCAACAGCGCCAATCCGTCCGGTTTCCAGTCATTGGAAGAAACTATCGCCTGGCGTTTACCAATCAGCACCCGCAAGCCAAGGTCCTGGGATTCCTGACGTTCCAGTTTTTCTGTTTTACCAAGCCGCTGAGCGTGGCTGATGCTGGTCGACAGTCCGGCGACCGCATCCGCTGAATCGGCGCCTGCTTTCAGGGCGCGCTCAACAAGGTCTTGAATCAGGACAAGCGGATCGGTCTCAACGGTCATGGTATGTCTTTCTATTTTCTGGGCTGTGCACTTGGGTGGATCAGCGTGTCAGTCTTGTAGCAGGCTAAGCAGGGCAATGAAAAGCAGTGCCACCATTCCCAGGCCCGCACCGATCATTTGCATCCGCGCCCGGCGCAGATTGGGGGAGATGTCCGCCATTTCGTCCGGGTCCCGGCGCCAGTCCAGTTTGGATTCCGAATCATCACTGTTGCGCGCCAACAGTCGTATTCCAATCGTCATGACGATCAAAAAGACCAGTGTCAGAAGAATTATCCAGACAGGCAGGCCCAGCAGAATTGAAACTTTATCCAGGCTGCGTGCAATGGCGTCCGGCATCGCCTGTATCCCTTATTCACGATTAAGCGCGCGATGACCGATGTCGCGGCGACAGAACCCTTCCGGCCATTCAATCAGGTCAACTGCGGCATAGGCGCGGTTTCTTGCCTCGGTAATTGTCGGTGCCATCGTCGTCACGGTCAGCACACGGCCCCCGGTTGCGATCAGCTCCCCGGCGTCATTGCGCGCGGTTCCGGCATGAAACACGACGACGTCGGGTGCGGCCGCTGCGCCCTCTATATTGCGGATCACGGTGCCTTTTTGATAGGTGCCGGGATAACCCTGACTGGCCAGCACAACGGTCATGGCAGACTGCGCGTGCCAACGCAGATCAAAATTGCGCAATGTGCCATTGGTCGTTGCCAGCAGGGCAGGCAGCAAATCTGATTGCAGGCGCATCATCAGGACCTGGCATTCCGGATCTCCGAACCGGACATTATACTCAATCACCCGGGGACCGGTTTTTGTGATCATCAAGCCGATGAAAAGCACGCCCTGGAAGGGGGCGCCTTCTGCTCGCATTGCATCGATTGTCGGGGTCAGAATCTCCCGGATGATTCGGGCTTCCATCTCTGGCGTACAAACAGGTGCCGGGGAATAGGCACCCATGCCGCCGGTATTGGGCCCGGTATCACCGTCGCCTACACGCTTATGATCCTGGGCAGATGCCAAGGGCAGTGCCGTTGCACCATCCGCCAGCGCAAAGAAGGACAGTTCTTCCCCTTCCATGAATTCCTCGACGACCACTTCCGTCCCAGCGGTACCAAAGATGCCGTTCACCATGGCAGCATCCACCGCATCCAATGCCTCCTGGACGGTCATTGCGACGGTGACGCCCTTTCCGGCGGCCAGGCCATCGGCCTTTACAACAATCGGGGCACCCTGGGAACGGATATAGTCCTTGGCAGCCTGCGCATCGGTAAACCGACCATAGGCGGCGGTTGGAATGTTGTATTTTGCACAGATGTCTTTGCTAAACCCCTTGGATCCTTCCAGTGCGGCGGCGGCGGCACTGGGCCCGAAGACGGCAATATCTTTCGCGCGCAGGCGATCTGCCAGACCATCCACTAAGGGCCCTTCGGGACCGACGACGACAAAATCAATCGCCTCTTGCGCAATCAGGGCCTCAATTCCGTCAAAATCATCGACGGCGACCGGGCGGCATTGGGCATCCTGGGCGATACCTGCATTGCCCGGCGCACAGAACAATGCGTCACACAGAGGCGATGCCGCAAGGGCCCAACATAATGCGTGCTCACGCCCTCCAGAGCCGATGACAAGACAACGCATATGGTTTCTCCCAATCTAAATGCGGTTGGACGTCGACGTTGATCAGGCGCGCCGACCCAGCATGGAACACGATGACGGCGGGCCGATCTGGCACCGCCGTCTTCGGACCTTGGATCATGCGATCATTGCACCGCTGTGATCCGTTTCAGCCGGTATGTCTGGTTCCGGCACCTGCGGGGACATGCTGGCGGAATCAGGCCCGAAGAATCCCGGAATAGCATTTTCCCCGGCATTGACAAACCGTCTTAACCCGCGCCCGACAATTCGTAACGTCATCAAGCCGGATTCCTGCTTGGTTTCAACCTGTAGTACCCCGCCCCCGGGGCGATGAACCGGACGCGGTGGGTATCCCAGGAACCGCAGTATTTCATAGTATCCAGGACAGTCGACCAAGATGATATCGCCTGGTTCAAAGGGATCAGAAAGCCTTGCAAAAAATCGCGGTTTTATCATCACATCAAGTATATGATTGGTACAATGATAGCTCCAAATCGAAATTCCATTATTTGAAACTAGTTTTTTCAGGCCACTCTTTTGTGCGCGAAGTGTCATTTTACCCTCTCCCTTTAGATTGCAAAGATAAGTATCTACTAGAAAATGTTGAAATATCATGCAAGAGAATTGAATAATATAAGCACGTAAAAGTTGTATAATTGATGTTAAAATTTAACACACAAAAGAAAGACCATTTAAGCGTGCATAAATTTCCACCAAACAAGTGATTTAATCTTGGCGCGGTGCATGTCATTCTAAGGGCGCTATGATGCGCAATGTCCAAGAACTTTCTGTGTCCGAACTGTCCCAGGCGCTTAAGCGCACGGTGGAAGACGCCTATTCTCATGTCCGGGTTCGGGGGGAGATTTCGGGCTTCAAACGGGCGGCCTCCGGCCATTTGTATATGGCGCTGAAGGATCAGGACGCAGTGATCGATGCTGTCTGTTGGCGGGGCAGTGCGGGCAAGCTGGATATTCGACCGGAAGACGGCATGGAAGTCATCGCGACGGGCCGCCTGACGACCTATCCCGGGCGGTCGAAATATCAGATCGTCATTGATCATATAGAACTGGCGGGCGAGGGCGCGCTGCTGAAATTATTAGAAGAACGCAAGCGTCGCCTGGCCGAAGAAGGACTGTTCGATGCAAGCCGCAAACGGGCCTTGCCGTTCCTGCCCGAGGTGATTGGTGTGATCACATCGCCGACCGGGGCGGTGATCCGCGATATACTGCACCGGTTGGCCGACCGGTTTCCGCGCCATGTCTTGTTGTGGCCGGTATTGGTTCAGGGGGACGGTGCAGCAGCGCAGGTGGCGGCTGCGATCGAAGGGTTCAATGCCATTACCCCTGGCGGTGCAATCCCCCGCCCGGATGTCCTGATCGTTGCGCGGGGCGGCGGCTCTTTGGAGGATTTGTGGAGCTTCAATGAGGAAATAGTTGTGCGCGCGGCCGCTGCCAGTGACATCCCGCTGATTTCCGCTGTCGGGCATGAGACGGATACAACATTAATCGATTATGCCAGCGACAAACGTGCACCAACGCCAACCGCCGCTGCGGAAATCGCTGTGCCGGTTCGGTCGGAATTAATGGCGGATCTAGCAGGGTTCACGCATCGGATGATTCAATCCGGTACCCGGAATATCGAAAACCGGACTCGGTTTGTGGAAAGCTTGGCGCGGGGATTGCCCCAGCCCCGTCGATTGATGGAACCGGCCATGCAGCGACTGGATGATCTGACAGAACGGCTGGATCAATCCACCCCTCGTTTGGTGCGGGCGGCAGAAGAGCGGTTGCAGACCCGCGTTGCGCGGTTGCGGTCCCCTGCAGAACTGGTGTCCCGTGCGATGGCACAGGTTTCTGACCAGGGACAGCGTCTTTACGGCACGACACAGGCGATTTTCGCCAGGGCGGATCGTAAGGCGCTGGAAATGCGTGCAGGCGACAGAATACAGGCAGCGATGGATCGTCGGTTTACTGGCTGGCAGGACCGTGTGGCGCGCGCGGGATCGGCTGTTGAGGCACTCAGCTATAAGGGCACGCTGGCACGAGGCTATGCCATTGTGCGGGGCGCTGATGGCGGATTGATCACCAAAGGGGATGCGGTGCGCAGCGGCATGGCTGTTGAGATTGAGTTTCAGGAAGATACGCGTGTCTCTGCCCTGGTCACAGACGGGGCAAGTGTCGCCCCTGCTGGCAAGGGTGAAAAATCCAGGAAACCGGCAAAAACGCCGATCCCGACCTCTGTCCAACCGGAGTTGTTTAAATGATATCTCCATTCGCTCGCCGGATTCTTTTTGTTTTCGCTCTCTTCCTGCCAATAACGGGATATGCGCAACAAACACTTTCGCTGGATGGTACCCTGATCCAGGGTGGCTTTGCCAAAGGGACAGTCCCGCCGGGCAGTCAGGTGCGCTATGACGATCATGATGTGATCGTCGGGCCGGATGGTCGTTTTCTGATTGGTTTTCACCGTGATGAACCCGCCGATACCGTCTTGACCGTGGTCCTGCCCGATGGCACCGAACAGCGTTATCCAATGAATATCCAGTCCCGTGAGTATGATGTTCAGCGGTTGGATGGATTGCCGGAAGAGAAAGTAACACCCCCCCAGGACGTGCTGGACCGGATCGCTGCTGAAGCGGCAAAAGTTCGGGCTGCACGGGCGCAGAACAGCCAGGAAACCTGGTATGACAGTGGCTGGATCTGGCCGGCGCGGGGACCAATTACCGGTGTGTATGGCAGCCAAAGAATACTGAATGGTGAACCAAGACAGCCGCATTATGGCGTTGATGTCGCAGCCCCGGAGGGCAGTCCCGTTGTCGCGCCTGCGGATGGGGTTGTGACCCTGGTGGAACCGGATCTGTATTTCTCAGGCGGGACACTGATGATTGACCATGGGCGGGGGCTGGCGTCCACCTTCCTGCATTTGAAAAGCATTTCAGTCGCGCTTGGGCAACAGGTCAAAAAGGGTGATGAAATAGGCACTGTCGGCGCGACGGGCCGCGCCACCGGGCCGCATTTGGATTGGCGTATCAATTGGTTTGATAATCGGCTGGACGCAACCCTGTTCGTGGGGCCGATGCCGAAAGATTTCTAGCGCATCTCAGGGCAGGCGGGTGATGCGATAGGAAAGCGGCCAGAAGATCGTCTTCTTGTCACCCGGCGCGCCCCATACCGAAGCGAGGCTTTGCCGCAAGAACGGCAGCGGGTCTTCGCCACACTGGCCGCGATATTCTTTTACCGCTGACCATGTTCCAGCATAGCCAACCAATTGCTCAAGGTCCCACCGAACCTCAATTTTCATCTCTGGTCCGGGCTCTTCCGGGAAGGGAAAATCAAGTGATTGATAGCCGGTTTCGACATGTCGGCGGTCTGCGGGCCAATAGGGGCCAACGGTTGTGGTGTAAAAATCCTGCAGCGCCCTATTTGCGGCTGGGTCGACAATTTGTGTCGGACGATAGGTGATCAGCGCCAGCACCGCACCAGGGACTGCGACACGGCGGACTTCCCCGTAAAAACGAGGCAGGTCAAACCAATGCGCGGCTTGTGCGGCAACGATCAAATCGACGCTGTGATCCTGCAGAATGGGCGCATGCTCTGCAGGGGCTGTGCCATACGTGACATTGGGAAATTGTGGTGCAGTCGACAACTGTGCCGCACTGGGATCGGTTGCGACAACCCTGTCGAACAGGCGCGCCAGATGTCTGGTCGCCTGACCACCCCCGCATCCACAATCCCAGGCCAGCCGACGTTGCGGTGCGCGGGCCGCTAAATCATTGAATAAAGCGGGCGGATAGTCGGGGCGGAACTTGGAATAATCTATTGCCGTGCTGGAAAAGTGATCCTTGAAAGGGCTCTGTGTCATTCCAGGACTCCGGTGCGGGGCTTAATTTGGCCAGCGTTTATGCAGCCAGAACCATTGACCGGGCCGTTCGCGGATCCAAGCTTCCAGCAGCGTATTATATTGTACCAGAATGGCGCGCACTTTGGCGTGTCTATCGTCTGTATCAGGCGCAACAAGGGGCGGGTGAATGGTGACTCGAAACCGGGTATCCTCAATGCGTTCAATCCGTACCGGCAGAATTGGCGCGCCCTGACGCAGGGCCATTTCAATGGGCGCACTTGCCGTCATAGCCTCGCGCCCGAAGAAAGGGACCGCCATCCCTTCATTCAGCTTTTGATCCAGCAACAGGGCCAGGGGTCGCCCTTCCTTCAGCGTCATAACAGCATCGCGCATGCCACTGCGCCCTTTTGGCAGCAGTTTTCCGGTAAAGCCGCTGCGGATAGCGCGAAAGTATCGATCCATCCAGGGATTATCCGCCGGGCGATAGATGGCGGTCATAGGACATCCATGCTGGCTTGCAACGGTTGTTGCCAACTCCCAATTCGCCATATGGGCGGAAACCATCATAAAAGCGCCCTTGCGCTTTGCTTCCCACAGATGTTCCAGACCAATTGTTTCAATAGGGCCGTCGGGATCCAGGACATTCAGATTGTTTGCGTGTGGAAACTCCCCGGCCCCCCGCCCCAGATTGTCCCAAACATCCCGAACGGTCGCATCAATCTTGGCCTTATCCCAATCTGGAAAAGCCTGCGCCAGATTGCGGCGGGCGATCTTGTCTGCTTTCAGAAAGGGGCCGACCAGACGAAACAATCGCCCCCCTATTGCGGAGGCAACGGTTCTTGGCAGCGCCGCCAAAAGCGCCAGTACGGCACGTGCCATACAGTATTCGATGTAATAGGTGACGGCGCGAAAGGTGCCCCGGCGCTGTTGCGCTTGCTTAAACAGCATGCGCGCGCCCCTGTGTCAGAAGAGACAAAGGATCAACACTGGGCGGCCAGTCCAAAGTGATTGGGACCGAAACCACCTGGCTGCGAAACGCTGCTGGAAGCCGTACTGCGTCTTTCTCTGTCGTCACCAGGGTTCCCCCCAGCGTTTGGGCCTGTTTCTCAAGTGCCTCAATATCCTGTGAACTAAAATCATGATGGTCCGGGAACTCTTGCGTCAGAAGCAGGTCCAGATCAAGCCCCCGAAGGGTTGCAAAGAATTTCTCCGGCCGCCCAATTCCAGCAAAAGCGATGCATTTTGCCCCAATCGGCAGCGCATCAGGTCGATCCGCCACCACATGAACCGACAGGATCGGACCAGGAAATCCGCTCAGATCCCTTTTCAGATGCGGCGCGGCCTGATCCCCAAGAATAAGCACTGCGTTTGTCCGGGCCAGCGCGGACGCAACCGGTTCACGCAAGGGGCCGGCTGGAAAGACACAGCCATTACCAAACCCAACCGCGCCATCGACCACCAGCAGGGATGCCGTTTTGTGCAGGCCTGGATTCTGGAATCCATCGTCCATGATTAAATGCGTTGCACCAGCCTTCTGGGCCATGCGTGCGGATGCGACGCGGTCTGCCCCGATCCAGGTGGGCGCGATCCGGGCCAGCAACAGTGGTTCATCCCCGACTTGTGCAGCGCTGTGATGGGCCGGATCCACCCGCAGCGGGCCTGAAGCACTGCCGCCATAGCCGCGGGACAGAAAATGCGGTTGCGCGCCCTGCTTGATCAACCGCTGTGCCAGATCCAGGGAAACGGGTGTCTTGCCAGCGCCCCCCAGAGTCACATTTCCGATACAATAGACGGGTATGTCCATTCTGACGGGGGAAATGTATCGATGGCGCAGGGCGCTAACGCCGCTCCAGATCAGGGATGTCGGCCACAGCAGCCGTGACAGAATGCCGGGATCAGATTGAGACCAGAAATCCGGCGCATGCATCACCCATCCCCTTTCGGGCGGGGTGTGACGGGGGGTAAAACCGGCTCCAGTCTGGCCAGCACACGAAGGGCGGTCCCTTCCCCCTCCTGTGCAACCCGTTGTGCGGCAATGACCAGTTGATTGCGGGCCTGATCATCGGTCAGCAGTCGGGCAACGTGATCTGCCAGGTCTTTTGCATTCGCTACGGTGACGGCGCCCTTTGCGGCATCCAGATCTGCGGCAACCGTGCTGAAATTAGCCATGTCTGGCCCGTATAGGGGCGCACAGCCCAGCCGGGCGGCCTCGATGGGATTGTGACCCCCATGATTGCCCTGCAGGCTGCCCCCGATAAAGGCAACCCGCGCCAGTCGGAAAAACAGGCCCAATTCGCCCAGCGTGTCGGCAACCAGAATATCGGTTTCGCCCGATATCGTTTGACCCATGCTGCGCTGGGCCACCTTAAGGCCGCGCCGGGTCAGGCGCTCAGATATCTCACCGCCCCGTTTTGGATGGCGGGGAACCAGGATTGTGACCACGGATGGGACGGTTTCACGCAGTTTCTCGTGGGCTTCCGCAACGATGTCTTCCTCCCCGGGATGGGTGCTGGCTGCCAGCCAGACAGGTCGACCATCCAGCACAGCCTGTTCAGCCGATAAGGCATCCGCATCAGCAGGCAGTGCCGCAACGGATAATTTCAGATTTCCAACACATTCCGCCTGATATGCGCCCAGATCCTTTAGGTGATCCGCATCGGCCGGGGATTGTGCCAGGCAGGGGGAAAATCCGGCCAGCAAATCGGCGGCAATGCCAGGTATGCGTCGCCATCGGGCCAGACTGCGTTTGGAAACCCGACCATTGACCAGGGCGACAGGCTTGCCAGCGGCCCGCATTTCCCAGATCAGGGCAGGCCAGAATTCGGATTCCACCCAAATCCCGGCATCAGGTTTCCAATGGCTCAGAAAGGACGCGACCCAGGCGGATCGATCGACCGGCACGAATTGATGCATCGCCCGGGCCGGCAGTTTGTCGGCCATCAGACGGGCACTGGTCACGGTGCCGGTGGTCAACAGAACATGCCCGTTGGGATCTCGTTCCAATAACAGATCGATTAAGGGCAGGGCTGACATGGCCTCCCCATTGCTGGCGGCATGAATCCAGATCAACGGTCCTTTAGGGCGGGGCAGCGTCGCCTTTCCCTGGCGTTCGCAAAAGCGATGGGGGTCTTCTTTTCCTTCGGCCAGGCGCTGTTTCATGTAACGCGCGATAAATGGGGCCGCCAGGACTGTGCTGATGCGATACAGGCTGCGGGCGATCATGGCACATGCCCCATATCCCGGTCGCAAGACGCAGTCAGATCCTGCAGGGTTGTGTGAAGCATTTGGCGATACCGTTCCCGGGTTTCTGCATCCGGCTTGGCAGGCAAGATGATGGCCTCTCCCCATCGGCAGATTCCCCGATTAAACGGCAAGGGGACCTGGAAACGGTCCCATGTATTCAGCATGCGGCGTTTCTTAACAGCGTAACTGACCGGGACGATTGGAACGCCCGCCATCGCGGCAATGAAGATAATGCCTTCCTTCACCTCCAAGGCGGGACCGCGCGGGCCATCGGGCGTAATGCCGACATGGCCCCCCGCTTTCAATCGCTTGATTATCACGCGGGTGGCTTTGGCACCGTCCTTACTGTCAATGGGAATACCATCAAAACCAAAACGCTCCATCGTATCCAGGACCAGCCGACCATCGCGATGACCAGACGTGACCACACATAACTGATCGGCTTTTTCCGCATAGGCATAGGGCATCATGCAGATACGATTATGCCATAATGCAATGATATAGGGCTTCCCCTCGGCAAACAGACGGTCCCGCGCCTCGGTTCCTTCCACGGTCCATTGGGTCGTCAGTCGCACAAAGCGGATATAGGCCGCCAGCAGACTGCAGATCAATCTGTGTACCCATGCCTGTTTGGAAAGAGCCTTGATCAGTGACATGGTTGCCCTAATCCTGAGCCACGGCAACGCTGGGGGCGGATGGCTGGTCTTCACTCTGTTCTTTGGGTTGGTCTTGGAACTGAATCTTCGACAGGCGGGCATACAGGCCGTCCTGTGAGATCAATTCTGCATGGCTGCCGGTTTCGACAACTTTTCCTTTATCCAGGACATAAATGCGATCAGCGCGCCGGATGGTAGCCAGGCGGTGGGCAATGACAATCGTGGTGCGCCCAATCATCAGGCGGGACAGGGCTTCCTGTACCTTTTGTTCGGATTCCGCGTCCAGGGCCGATGTTGCTTCGTCCAGCAGCAGGATCGGGGCGTTCTTCAGCATCGCCCGGGCGATTGCGATACGTTGGCGTTGGCCCCCACTCAGGCGCAATCCCTGCTCGCCAACCATCGTGTCATAGCCATCTGGCAGGTCCAGAATGAAGTCATGGGCGGCAGCGTCCCTGGCCGCCTGAATGATGTCGTCTTCACTGGCACCAAAACGGCCATAGGCAATGTTGGCGCGGATCGTGTCGTTGAATAATGCCGGTTCCTGGCTGACCAAGGCGATATGTCCCATGACAGACGTCAGGGTCGCCTGTCGAATGTCCTGACCATCGATCAGGACGTGTCCGGCGGTCACATCGTAAAACCGTGGGATCAGGTTCAGGATCGTAGATTTTCCAGCACCCGACGGCCCAACCAATGCGACCGTTTCACCCGCCGTGATGTCCAGCGTTATGCCATCCAGAACCGGTGCATCCGCATCATACGCGAAATGCACATCCTTCAGGGTAACCCGACCCGGGCCGGGGGTCATTTCCACCGCATCGGGCGCGTCCTGAATGGCGGGCACATGATCAATCAGGTCGAAATTGCGCTTTGCCGCCCCCAGACCTTCCTGAAGGGAATTGTTCAGGCTGGCCAGGCTGCGCAAGGGTTGATAGGCGACAAAGACCGCGACAAAGAAGGACATGAATGACCCGACGGTCTGTTCCCCCGCCAGGATCTGATATCCCCCCAGGGCAATGATGCTAAACAAGGTGAATCCCGCCAGCGTATCCATGATGGGATAGCTGAGCGAGCGAGTGCGCACCGCCTTTAAGAGCAGCTTATAGGTGGTCAGGAATGCGCCGGATCCCCGTTTGGCTTCGTATTCCTGCATGGAATAGGCCCGGACCTGGCGGGCATTCTTCAAACTGTCGTCTAGGACAGATGTCATCTGCCCGAATTCCACCTGGGTGGCTTCGGATACTTTGCGCAGGCGCCGACCGATCCGGGCGATGGGGAAAATGCTGATTGGAAAGAAGAACAGGGCAAACAACGACAATTGCCAGTTCTGATAAACCATCAACCCGATCATTGCCGCCAGCGTCATTGAATCGCGTCCAAAACCGGTAAAAACCTTCGTTACGGCATCGCGCAGAACATAGCAATCGGACGTGAAGCGCGATAACTGGCGCGCCGTTCCCTCCTGCTCAAGATATCGAATCTCGATATGCAGAAGAGATCGGAACATCTGGTTCTGCATTTTTTCAATGATCCGCAAACCCACCATTTGCATCAGCACGGATTGCATAAAATTTGCCAGTCCGCGGAAGAAGGATGCGATAAAAAAGCCAAGCGCAGAATACCAGATCCAGACTTCGCTTTGATTGATAAAGGCCTCGTTCAAGGCGGGTTCAATCAGCTTTGCCAGGGCGGCACTGGCCACAGCCACCAACAACATCCAGAAGGTCGCCAGGATGATCATGCGCAGATGTTCGGACATATAGTCACGCCAAAGGCGCCAGGTCAGTTTCTTGGTGACCGGATCAAACCGAAATCTACCTGTTTTTTGTGTCTGGGAGTCGTTCTGTGCCACCGTTGATCCCGGTTCGCTGGTTTAAGGTTTTCACGATATCCGCCCTATAGCATGGGTCGCACGGGGCGTCACGCCGGTAACCCATCCTAATGAAGCGGTGGCAAATCATCAGGCGGACGTGGACAGGCTGGGGATAGTGCGGTATACGCAAGGCAATGCATCAGGAATGCTTTGGTGCTGGGTTTATGCCGGGTGTTGCGGATGCGGTGCTACCCAATGGATAGGGTCGAATTTTATGCTGGAACAGGCTTAAGTCGGAATGAACATTCCTAAAATACTCCTGGCGATCAGCGTTTGCCTTTTGCCGATCCTGGTGGCGGTTTTTTGGGTGCCGATTAAGGCGGGATCGCTGGATGGTCTTTTTATAATCGGCGCGAATATTTGCGCCATCGTTATTCTTTTTGTCTACATAGTTGATCGCCCATGACCTCTCAAACAGTGACGCTTACCTGTCCGATTTCCGGATCGGATCGTATCGAGGAGTTTTGTGTCCAATCTGATCCGGATGGGGGCACAGTGACTTGGATACGGTTCCCCGACAGCGGTTTTGTCTGCCTGCAGCATATGCCGTCCGTGGATGAAATTGATGACATCCAGGACGAAATTGGCGGCGACTATATGCGTGTTATGACGCCGAAGTGGAAAAGCAAAGCCCGCCGATCCAAATCCCGTGCTAAATGGTTGAAACGCCACATGACGGGTGGAAGTCGGGTACTGGACGTCGGCAGCAATGTCGGTCTGTTCTGTGCCATGGCGAAAGAAATCGGGCTTCTGCCGGAAGGCATTGAAATCAGCAAGAATCTTGCCCGTCAATCCGCTGAACTGTTTCCAGAAATTCCGTTCCATTGCACATCACTGGAGGCGTATTCAGGGCCCGGGGAGTTCGATGCAATTTATTGTTCTGAAGTCATCGAGCACACGATCGACCCGTTCGATTTTGCTGCACGCCTGTTTCAATTGTTGCGCAAGGGCGGGGTACTGTATCTAACAACGCCGGATTTGGAAGAATATCTGACGCCTGATGGTGCTGTGACCCGGTTTTTGGGTGCACCCGATCATAAACTGTACTTCACGCGGGAAAATATTGTTCCCTTCTTAAAGCGCGTTGGCTTTTCGGATGTGATGCACAAGCGAACCTGGTCTTTTGGTAAATCCGGGATTCAGTTGCTGGCGACCAAATAAGCAAAATGGCTTAGGATGATTGGTCAGGTTTTGGCTTTTGATTTGCCGTTAGGTTTTGCAAAAATTGCAGGGAGCATGCTTCCCAGCTGAACTTTTCCGCATGACGACGGCACAGGGCAGGATCAATTTCCAGGGCCCGCATGGCGGCGCGTTGCAGGTCTTCATCCAGAACACCACAACTGTTGTCACCAATCACATCGATGGGGCCTGGCACTGGCAGGGCCGCGACCGGCACCCCGGACGCCAGGGCTTCCAGCAGAACCAACCCAAATGTATCCGTTCGGCTGGGAAAGACGAAAACATCGGCGGCGGCATAGTGGCGCGCTAGGTCTTCGCCCGTCTTGGGCCCCAGAAACTTAACGTCAGGATACGCGGCCTTCAGTTCTTCCAGTTGGGGGCCGCCACCAACGACGACCTTGGTGCCGGGCAGACCCAATTCCAGAAAGGCCCCAATATTCTTCTCCACCGCAACCCGGCCGATATTCATGAAAATTGGGCGGGGGAAATCCAGAATGTCTTTCGGGCGCGGACGGAACAGCTCCAGATCAACGCCCCGGGACCAGATTTCCAGGTTTTTGAAATTCCGACTGTCCAGGTCGGTGCGCATGGTCGGCGTGGTGACCATGGTCACCGATGCGTCGCCATGAAATTTCCGCATCCAGGCATAGGTGATGGAAACCGGCAGGCCGCATCGGGCATGAATATATTCTGGAAAGCGGGTATGAAAGCTGGTGGAAAAGGGATGCTTGTGCTTTTTGCAAAAGCGTCTTGCCGCAGATCCCAGCGGACCTTCGGTTGCGATGTGGATGGCAGCCGGCATCAGGTCCTTCAGCATTTTCGGCAGGGCCCATAAGGCATTCATCGCCAGCCGGATTTCTGGATAGGTCGGGCATGGGATGGTCCGAAAACGATCCGGGCCGATGACATGCACTTCAAGCCCCAGCTTTTCCATTTCCTGTCGGGTGCGATCCAATGTGCGCACCACGCCATTGATTTGTGGCAACCAGGCATCGCTGACAATAACCAGCCGCTGGCCCGGCACGGCGGAGATATCGGGTTGCGCCGTTGTCACGCTGATATTCTTTGATGTCACGGCGTTCATACAGGTGCCTTCGCAGTCATTCTATGGTCCTGCAGGACCGGGACATGTGCTGTGTTGTCCGTCCATTGGATGATTTCCATGCGGCCATTGGCATGTTCCACCAGGGCAGTACAGCTTTCGACCCAATCGCCATCATTGCAGTACAATATTCCATTGATTTCGCGCATTTCGGCATGATGGATGTGACCACAGATCACACCATCCACGCCGCGTTGTTTGGCCTCATGCGCGACGGCTTCTTCGAATTTACTGATGAATTCGACGGCGTTCTTGACCTTTTGCTTCAAGAATGCAGACAGCGACCAATAGGGCAGGTTTAACCAACGTCGCACCTGGTTGAAGTAATGATTGGTCGACAGCAGGATCGTATAGGCCCAATCCCCCAGATAGGCCAACCACTTGGCGTATTTCACAACGGAATCGAACTTGTCCCCATGGATGATCAGATAGCTGCGTCCATCGGCACCTTTGTGGATTGCTTCATCCTTGACCAACACGCCCCCAAAAAACAGGTTGGTGTAGTCGCGCAGCACTTCATCATGATTGCCAGGAACATAGATTACCTGACAGCCCTTGCGGGCTTTCCTCAGAACTTCTTGTACAACGTCATTTTGTGTTGCGGTCCAATACCAGGATTTCTTCAGGCGCCATCCATCGATAATGTCGCCAACCAGGTAAAGTGTTTCACACTCCGTATGTTGCAGAAAATCCAGAAGGAATTCCGCCTTGCATCCCCTGGTTCCCAAATGGGTGTCAGAGATCCATACTGTGCGATAACGACTGACGCCGCGAAACCCGTGCATATCCGTATCCGCCTTTAAATCTTTCGATCCGCAGGGAATACGGGTGTAGTGTGAAGAAAATAAGTAATTATGGTAATTCTTATTTTCTTTCACCTAAGTTTAACAAAAAAGAAATAGAAATTACATCTAAGACACTCTATTTCCCTTGTTTCGTCGTAATGGAGAACCTTATCAGTGGTAAATAAAAAGGAAGTTGCGGACCCGATTCGCAGGCGGGTGGCGGTTATTTATAATCCTGTTGCAGGGTTTCGTCAGCGCGGTCGTCTTCGTGGTTTCTTGAAGCATTTGCGCGCGCGCGGTCATGATGTCGTCTTGCGCCGTACCGAAGGGCCCGGTCATGCGACGAATATTGCAGCGGAACTTGATGTTGCCACAGTTGATGTTGTCGTGGCCGCAGGCGGGGATGGCACAATTAATGAGGTCGCCAATGGTTTGATCGGGCGCCCGATCCCGATGGCCATTGCTCCTCTGGGAACTGCAAATGTCTTTGCCTTTGAACTAGGCCTGGGATTGAAGTTGAAGCGCGCCGCAGAAATGCCGTCACAGGGGCGCGTTGCTGAGATTTATCCAGCTCTGGCGGGCGCGCGTGGCTTCCTGTTGATGGTCAGCGCAGGTCCCGACGCGCGCGTGGTCGCGGAAGTAAACAGCAAGCTGAAACGCATTATTGGCAAAATGGCTTATGTGATGGCGGCGGTTCGGGAAATTGTACGTAACGCCGAAACCACGATCACGGTTACCGTTGACGGCCACACCCATCAGGCGGGACTGGCGATTGTGACCCATGCCAGTCACTATGCGGGGCCATTCGTGATATCCCCTGATACCAGGCTGGGTGATGACAGCATCAGTGTCGTGCTGTTGAAGGGTACCAGTCGATGGGCGTTGGTTCGATATGGATTTGCCCTGTTGACCAATCGTGTCGCTAAACTGCCGGATGCGACGCTGTTGCGGGCGCGGCGGGTGCGTATTGATGGCCCGGTTGGGGAACCCATTCAGTCTGATGGTGATCTGATCGGTCAGGCGCCAATGGAAATTGCACTGGGCAGTCGTCCGTTGCGCATTCTGGTACCCGATCTTTCCCGTGTTCTGGTGCCAACGTCTACCGCCATTGCGCCCCCCGTGGTAGAGCAGCCAGTCTACGGGAAGTCTTAAAATCTTAATTACAGTGGCATTTCGTTGCAAATTCTGGTAGGTCAGATGGTGAACAGGGGCGGCCCAGAAGGATTTTCCGCCTTTTTGCCAGGAGAAACGGAATGAAGAACCATCCGACCTGCGGGGCAATTGTCCCGGCTTTTGCATCCACTCTAACGCCACATCCCAGTAAGCGACCGATAGCGAAACGGCTGTGCGCCTTGGTGCTGTCTGGCAGTCTTCTATTTTCTCAGGTCGCGTGTACGACCGGACAGGAAGAATTATCCCGGGACGATAAACTGGCAATCGGTGCTGTTGCCGGCGCGGTTGTGGGCGGTTTGATCGGGTATGAGTATTTTGGCAATGATGATACCCGGCTGTTATGGGCACTGGGATTAGGGGCTGCGGGTGCCTATGGCGGGAAACTGCTGTCGGATAACCTGACCCGGTATGACAGGACCTCCATGCAGCAGACGGCATATCAAAGCCTGACACAGGCTCCCGCCGGGGAAACGGCGACGTGGCAGAACAAATCCACCGGCACCCATGGCAGCATCACCCCCATGCGTACCTTCCTGAATGCGCAGGGTCGTATATGTCGCGAATATGATGCACAGGTGAATGTCGACGGTAATACGGTTTCCGGTCGTGAAACAGCATGTCTGACAGAAGCGGGCCATTGGGTGGTTTACGCCACAACCGGGTGATGGTCTGGGCGGTATAGCTCCCCCTCCCTCAGAAATTGCTGCTCATGCGATGCGTTATGCCTGCAAAAAAAAGGACCGCGTCGAAACGCGGCCCAAGTTTAGGGAGGAAACGCCCAATACGGACGTAACAGCGCAGGTTTACAGTGCTAAAGCACAAACTGCAGTGTTCACGTCACAACATGATTAGGCGGATCATGTTGCAGTGCAATAATTGACAGATAACACATTCGAAATCAAGCGTTCTTATCGTGTTGCAACGCACAAATATTAGGCAATTTTCCGCCCTAAAAATAGCCTGGTCGGAAATTCTCTCTGATTTCTCCCGATTTCTGGCGATTTAATCAAAAATCCTTTGTTGCGAATGTGCAGGCTGCGGCGGAAAATCACAGTGGTAGAGGATTTTTGTAATGCTTAAATTTTGCTCACTGACTTTGTCGTCCCTGCTGATTAGCACGGTTTTTTTACCATTTTTCATGCGCTGCAGCATGGCGGAAGAGACCGGCATCCAGAAACATTATGGTTCCCCGGCCAGGGACCTCGATTCTGATGCTAAATTGTCAAAATTTTCTTGGGATGACACGCGTCGCGCCTTGGGACCGGACGTGTTCTTTTTACCTGAAGCGCTCAAATCCCCTATGACCTTGAGAAATTTTCTCCCTGGGAGTCGATCAATAGGGAAAGGAGAAGCGCTTCAGGGTCAGTTGACCCTGCGGCAAAGCGCCCTTCTGATTAATGTCATCGGCGCATTGGGAGAGTCGCAGCTGACGCTGCCGGAAAAGACGCTGGGTCTCATCACCCATGGAGATCGCATCGTTCCCGTTCCCGCGCCCGAAACTGTTGTCATCGATCAGCGGCGGCGGTTTACGCTGTTATTTGGTGTTGGGAGAATATGGACTGAGCCGGGGGATCGCGGTCAGTCCAGGGCATTGTTGCCAGTCAGTATTGTCGACAGCAAATTTGGCGCTGTGCGCAATGGGTTGGCCAGTTTTCTGTATGGCAATGGAAAGCCTGTTTCCAATATGGTTCTGCAATTTTCTCAGGAAACCGCTGCGGAGCGTGAAGCGGATATATGGGGGACCCTGTCGACGGAATTTATCCCAGGCAAAGTGGAGGGCGCGCAAAGTAGAATCGCCGCCTATGAGGATCGGATGTCCAGTGCGCCCCAATATAAGGATTGGGCAGATCTGGCGGCACGCTTTGGGGTTGATGCTGTTTCCGGTTTCAACGGCCCGTTGGGATCGAAAGGTGCGGTTTCGGTCAGCGGATTGATCGTGGATGAAACAGTTTATCTGTCTGGCTGTAATACGCGGCATGGATTGTATCCCTTCTGCCGTCAAATGCGTCACGGCATATCCAGCATGACGCCCAGTTTTCTGGCGTTTGTGGCGGTATCCCATCTGGCCCATCGTATAGGCCATGATATTCTGGTGATGACGATCGGGGATTTGGTGCCTGAATTAGCCAATCACCCGCAATGGCGGCGTACTCGAATACTGGATATGATCAATATGGCCAGTGGGCTTGGCGAAATTGCTCCGGAACGGACAGTGAATTTCGTTGCGGCGGATTCTGATCCCTCTGCCCAGGCAATCCGCGCGGCACGAACGGTTGATGAGAAACTGGCGGTGGCGAAGCAATTCCCATATTACCCCTGGGCACCGGGCACAGTATTCCGGTTTCGGACATCGGACAGTTTTGTCCTGTCTTTGGCGCTGGATCGACTGGTCAAGTTAAAGGATGGGGCGGGGGCCTCCTTGCGCTGGATATTGCAGGATCGATTGTTCAAGGCAATCGGGATTGCGCGGCTGCAAATGCAGATGACTGTTGGGGATACGGCCGAACATCGGGTTCCCGATTTGGGGAACGGTTTATACCCTACGACGGGTGAATTGGTGCGCTTGATCCTGGTTCTGCGACACAGTACGGGGGGCAAAACCCTGACAGGCCTGTCGCGCGATATGGTTACCGATGCCTTGGATACACAGGGAGATAAAGGCCTGCCAACAGGGGTTTCTTATCCAAACGGTGCCGGTCGCTATGCGTTGGGTTTCTGGCGAACACCGATCAAAATGGCCGGGGACTGCATACAGAATATCCCATCCGCTCAGGGCCGGGGTGGGTCTGTTGTATCCTTCATGCCCTATAGCATTACGGGGTTTCGCATTGCAGATGGGGCCCCTGCGGATCCAGCAACACGTGACAGCACTGACATCCGCCGCATTGGCGATGCCGTCCGTGGCTTCTGTGGAGAGCCCCGCGAATAGTTACTCCGCGGCGGCGTTTAGCGCGACTTCCTGGGGTTTATCGTAAGGCAGATCATTATTCAGCGACGGCACCATTCCCCGAACCTCGGAAACGCGGTTCAGGTTCAGTGTTGCCGTGACGACACCGGGTGCTTCCCCGCCATCGGCAAGAACCTCTCCCCAGGGATCAATGATCAGGGCATGACCATAGGTCTTGCGGCCATCCTCATGGTCGCCACATTGCGCCGGTGCCACGACGAAACAGCCATTCTCGATCGCCCGGGCGCGCAACAGGGTATGCCAATGGGCCTGTCCTGTTGTGCGGGTGAAGGCAGCGGGCACCGCCAGAATGCGCGCGCCGGCCTTCGCCAGATCACGAAACAGATGGGGAAAGCGCAGATCATAACACACCGCCATGCCATAGCCGCCCCAGGGCGTCTGGGCCAGGGTCGCATGGGTGCCGGGGCGAAAGCCGTTGCTTTCCCGATAGCTTTCACCATTCGCCAGATCGACATCGAACATATGGATTTTGTCGTATTGCGCCTGTATCAGTCCGGTGGGATCGATCAGAAAACCGCGATTGGCGAAGCGATCATCATCGGCCAGGCGAATGACCAGCGACCCAGCATGAATCCAGATGCCAAGTTCCTGCGCCAATGCCTTATAGGCCGCCAGAGAGGCATCTTCAGAGTCCAGGGCTGCAACCTTCGACGATTGTGATCGATCCCGCTGCATCAGGTTCACAACTTCAGGCAGGGCGACAAGTTCTGACCCTTGCGCCGCCGCCTGTCGGATCAAATCACTGGAAATCTTGATGTTCTGGTCAATCGATGTGGTCGAGGTCATTTGGACCAGACCCACGGTCAATGTCTCTTTCATCTCAGTCTCCCTTGCTTAGATCCATCAGCGCATGATTAGGCCGCAGTGCCTAACAGTTTGTCCAGTTTACCGTTGGCATCGGCTTCCATCAAATCATCACAGCCGCCGATTAGAACGTCATCGATAAAAACCTGGGGTACGGTCTGGGCACCCGGCGCGCGCTTGGCCATGACTTCCTTGTGATTGCCTTCGCCCCAAATGTCATATTCGGAATAGCTGACGCCTTTGCTGTCCAGCAGCTTCTTGGCGCGATAGCAGAATCCGCACATGGGGCGGGTGTAAATCTCAACGACGGCCATTTGGCCCTCCTTCTCTCAAATTTCGGACCTTGATGTAAAAGGCCTCAGGATATGGTTCATCATGCAGGAAACCGCCTCTTTGTCGAGAGACGCTGCAAATCATTGCCAATTTGGCGCGTTTCAGGCTAGGGACAAGGGGTGATGAGCCAAGAGACTGTTTCCAAAACCGATATAGTCCCGCCCGATGAAAATTCAGGCCACAAACGCTCTTATACCATTCCCTGCAGCACACGGTTTCGAAATCAGATCCTTGCCCTTGCAGAAGCGCGTGGCGTCAACGCGGCGGACCTGGCGCGGTCGGTCATTCTGATGCTGCCTGAATCGATGATTGCGGCGGCGGTAGATCCGGGTGATCCAAAAGCCTCTGATCGCGAAACGGTGACCCTGAAGTCTGGCCCGGATAAGGGCAAGCCCTGGCGGCGAAAGCCCCGCCTGCAGGTCCGACTGCCGGATGGATATGATCCGGTCCTGTTGCGTAAGGCATTGGGATTGGCCCTGGCGCTGGACAGCGGTGCCCTGCGTATGGTGCTGGAGCCCAGCCATCACCCGACCCGCGAGGTCGAGCACGCCCAATTGAAGGCTGAACTGCATCGGTTGCGCGCGGCGGTTCAGGTTCTGGCTGGGGACCGTCTGCCCAATGCGGTGCGCACCAAGGATGAAGCCCATTTCGTCCTGGGCTTCCCGCCAAATTCCCGTCCTGGAGCTGCGGAAATCAAAGCCCGGTACCGCCAGTTGGCGACCATTCACCATCCAGACAGTGATACCGGTGATACGGCCCGCATGGCCTTATTGAATCAGGCCATGAGTTTCATGCGAGCCTATGATAAAAATTAGTATTTCTCATATTTATGATTAATAAAAATATTGACTTAAGGTATTTTGACGCTTAATGCCTCGCCATGAGCTTGTCTTCGGCAGTGAAAGGGGCCCGTCTTGCGGCGGGGTTAAGCCAGAGCGACCTGGCGAAACGACTGGGCGTCACCCAGTCGACCATCGCCTTGTGGGAGACAGGTAAGACCGCGCCAAAGCGCAGCATGATGCCAAAGCTGGCCGCAGCCCTGCGGGTGACAGTGTTGGATTTAGAGCATGGCACTGGTGCATTTACCGGGGCCCTGGGTTCCGTTTCGTATTTTCAGGAAGGCCATAGAACGATGTCGACTCCCTCTCCCACCGCGATTGTCAATCCGGCACAGGATAATCCTGTCATCGCTTTTCAGGGGGTGTTGGGGGCCTATTCCCATCTTGCGGCACGCGGGGCATTTCCGGCGATGGAACCCTTGCCCTGTCCAACATTTCAGGATGCCTTTGCCGCTGTCGAGGAAGGGCGTGCCGGCCTGGCGATGATCCCGATTGAAAACTCCCTGGGCGGGCGTGTGGCGGACATTCATCATCTGTTGCCCGAGTCGAACCTGTTCATCATCGGGGAATATTTCCAACCGGTGCATCATTGCCTTCTGGTTCCGAAAGGCGGCAGCTTTGAGACCGTGAAAGAAGCGCGCAGTCACGAACAGGCCTTGGCGCAGTGCCGCAACACGTTGCGGGAACTCAAAATCAAGCCGGTCATCGCCGCCGATACAGCCGGGGCCGCGCAGGATGTGGCGAAGCTGAATGACCCTTCCATTGCAGCCATTGCTTCCACTCTAGCAGCGGAAACCTACGGGCTGGATATCCTGCGTCCCCGGATTGAAGATCGGATCGGCAATGTAACTCGCTTCATTGTGATGTCGCGGACCCGCATTGAACCAGACCCAAGGTCCGGTCCCTGTCTGACCAGCTTCGTCTTCACGGTGCGCAGCGTGCCTGCCTCGCTGTACAAATCCCTGGGCGGCTTTGCCACCAATGGGGTGAATATGATCAAGCTGGAAAGCTATATCAGCGTCGGCGACGACAGCCGCGCACGATTCTATGCAGAAATTGAGGGACATCCTGCAGATAAATCAGTCGATCAGGCGATGGAGGAACTTCAATTCTTCACCACCAAGATCAAACTGCTGGGCACTTATCGCCAGGCCGATTATCGCGCGGAGGAGTGAGGAAGAGTGTGTGAGCTTTGCCACCTTTGAAGATTTATCGCGAAGGACGCTGAGAAGGCGCAGAGGACGCAGAGCGGCCGACCCATACACTTTTACGTCATCCCGGACTTGATCCGGGATCCAGGGCGGCGGGCGCGATTGGTGCTTGTGGCCCTGGACTCCCGCCTTCGCGGGAGAGACGAGCCTGAATTTGCCTTTGCGCCCTCTGCGTTTCTCCGCGCCCTCTGCGTTCCCCACTGTCGTCATCCCGGCCTTGATTCGGGATCCAGAGCGGCGAGCGCAATTGGTGCGGTCGGCCCTGGATACCCGCCTGCGCGAATGGCCCGGTCTCACCCTTTACTCCATTCTCATCCTGAGGAGGCGCGATAGCGCCGTCTCGAAGGATGCGCTGCAAGTCCGGTGCTTACAGAAAGGTCACCCTTCGAGACGCTACGCTCCTCAGGGTGAGAGTGTGTTTGTCTGCAACATTGTCATCCCGGACGTGATCCGGGGTCCAGGGCGGCTGGCAGAACAGGGCGGGCATTTGAAATCTGATGAAAGGGGCTTAGTTGCCCTGGGCCATCCAGTCCTGGATCAGGCGGTAGGCGATGGAATCGCGGCGGGGCAGGGCGAAGGTTTCGTCTTCCGGGCTGGCGGCGATTTCGGCGCGGGAAACCCAACGGGCCTCTTCGATTTCATCGGTCGCAATGGTCATTTCTTCTGCTGTCGCGCGGGCGCTAAAGCCCAACATAATGGAAGATGGGAAGGGCCAGGGCTGGCTGGAATTATAGCGGATATCGGTGGTTGGTAAGCCGACTTCTTCCATGACTTCACGGGCGACTGCGTCTTCCAGGCTTTCACCCGGTTCAACAAAGCCTGCCAGGACAGAACATCGGCCCGGTGGCCAGTCCTTCTGGCGGCCCAGCACGATCCGGTCAGCGCCATCATGCACCAGCATGATGACGGCGGGATCCGTGCGGGGAAAATGGGGCGCGCCACAGTCTGGATTTGTGCAGCGTCTTTCATGCCCCCCCTTGCGGGAGTCTGTCGGGCGGCCGCAGACACCACAGAAGAGATGACGGCGGTGCCAATGCACCAGGCCACGAGCATAAGCCAATATGGCCCCATCATCATCCCCCAGCATCGGACCAACTTTCCGAAGGTCTTCGAAGGCGGTACCGGGTTCAAATTCGGGCGGTTCCTCAAAATCAGACAAATCAATGGCGAAATGGGGGGCGCCGGTGGAATCCAAACCCAGAAAAACGGACAACTTGGCGTGCTGCATCAGATCCGTGCGCGTTGCCTGCACGGTCCAGCCCCGTATTGTGTCCCCCATCTGCACCAGATTGTTACCGCGCCATACAGGGAACAGGCGCGCAGTCTCGCTGCTGATGGCAAGCGTCAACGCCTCTTGATCGCCACGAAGACGATCCGCCCTATCCAAGGGGCCGGACGCATAAACGTTGGGTGCATGTGTGTGATGTAGAACGGTCCTCATGATGGAAGGGACAGTGCCATGCGTTTGCCGCCTCTTCAACTTCTATAGCAGATCCCAACGCCCCAGGATGACGGTTTTGCGCTGCAACATATTGCGCTGAGACATATTCTAGGGGTAGCGTGTTGTGATGGATGGAGATATCGCCTTAACACTCACCACAAAACCCGCCGCGCAACGGGCGCGGGGCGCGGTCATTTTGGGCTTTCGTCATGATGCAAAGCGCGATCAGACGGGGCTGAGCGATCTGTATCACAGCCATCCCATGCGCGTGCTGTTTCCAAGGCCCGCACGGAATGATGTGATTACAGCGGCGATCACCACGGTCTCTGGCGGCCTTGTCGGGGGCGATCAGATCGACGTCTCTATCAATGCCGAAGAAAATGCGCAGGTATTGAGCTTGGCCCAGGCTGCAGAGAAGGTATATCGAGCCCAGGATGCGGAGCCGGCCAGAGTCACGCTGACTTTGAAGGCTGGTGCGAATGGCTGCCTGGAATATCTGCCGCAGGAGACGATTCTATTCGAAGGGGCGCGTCTGGTCCGGTCCACCAGGATCGATCTTGCAACAGAAACCGCCCATGTCATGGCCGGAGAGATGGTGATTTTCGGACGCGGCGCCATGGGTGAAACCGTGCGCCAGTGCCAGTTTCAGGAAAACTGGAGGCTGACATTGGCAGGCAGGACGATTTGGCGTGATGCCTTTGTCCTGAACCCGGCTGTTGCGATCAGCCCCTTCGGCTTGAACGGGGCAACGGCGATGGCCACCCTGATCTGTGCCGCGCCACAGCCAGAAACATTGCGCGATAGGGTTCGACCCTTATTGATGGACCTGCCAGGGGGGATTGCGGGGGCGACCGTGATGGGGCCGCTTCTGCTGCTGCGGTTCCTAGGCAAGGATCCAGCCGCGATGCGGGCGCGCTATATGCAGGTATGGTCTGTCTTGCGGCACCAGGCTTTTGGCCGCCCCGCACGGCTGCCAGCCTTGATTCATTGTTGATGGGAGGAGACGGGGCAAATGAACTTATCACCCAGAGAGAAAGACAAGCTGCTGGTCGCTATGGCGGCCGAAGTGGCACGCAAGCGATTGGCGCGGGGCGTGAAGCTGAACTATCCAGAGGCGATTGCCCTGATCAGTGACTATGTCGTTGAGGGCGCCCGCGATGGCCGCGCTGTGGCCGATTTGATGCGCGATGGGGCCACGGTCATCACCCGGGATCAAGTCATGGATGGCATCGCAGAGATGATCCATGAGGTCCAGGTTGAGGCAACCTTCCCCGATGGGACCAAGCTGGTCACCGTTCACACCCCAATCCGCTGAGGCAAAGGAGAGATATCATGATTCCAGGAGAAATCCTTTGTGCCGCCGGTGAAATCACCCTGAATGATGGGCGTGAAACCTTGACGCTGACTGTCGCAAATGGCGGGGACCGCCCGGTTCAGGTTGGCAGTCATTATCATTTCGCTGAAACCAACCCGGCCTTGAAATTCGACCGGGCGGCAGCGCGGGGCTTTCGGTTGGATATTCCAGCCGGAACTGCCGTGCGCTTCGAGCCAGGGCAAAGTCGAGACGTCACTCTGGTCGCCTATGCGGGCAAGAGGATCGTGACCGGATTTAATGGTGCGGTTCAGGGCCCGCTGGATGGGGGGAAATAAGTCATGGCATATTCAATCGACAGACAGGCCTATGCCGACATGTATGGCCCCACCACAGGCGATAAGGTGCGCCTGGCCGATACGAATTTGATCATCGAGGTCGAAAGTGACCGCACGATCTATGGCGAGGAAGTCAAATTCGGTGGTGGAAAGGTGATCCGTGACGGCATGGGCCAATCGCAAGCCACCCGCGCAGAAGGCGCGATGGATACCGTCATCACCAATGCCCTGATCCTGGATTACACCGGCGTCTATAAGGCTGATATCGGATTGAAGGGCGGCAAGATCGCCGCCATCGGTAAGGCGGGCAATCCCGATGTGCAACCAGCCGTCGATATAATCTGCGGCCCTGGAACAGAAATCATCGCGGGCGAGGGGCGCATTGTTACCGCCGGTGGGATTGATGCCCATATTCACTGGATCTGTCCGCAGCAGGCGGAAGACGCGCTAATGTCCGGCGTGACCACCATGCTGGGCGGCGGCACTGGACCGGCGGAGGGCACCAATGCCACAACCGCAACACCCGGCCCCTGGCATATGGCCCGAATGCTGGAGGCGGCAGATGGCATGGCGGTCAATGTCGGACTGTTTGGCAAGGGTAATGCGTCCCGCCCGGATGCCCTGATCGAAATGGTTGCTGCCGGAGCCATCGGATTGAAACTGCACGAGGATTGGGGCACCACCCCATCGGCGATTGATTGCTGCCTCAGTGTTGCGGAAGAAACCGATGTTCAGGTCGCAATCCACACAGACACGCTGAACGAAAGCGGCTTTGTCGAGAACACGATTGCCGCGTTCAAGGGACGCACCATCCATGCCTTCCACACGGAAGGGGCGGGCGGTGGTCATGCGCCAGATATCATCAAGGTCTGTGGTCTGGCCAATGTGATCCCCTCCTCAACCAATCCAACGCGGCCCTATACTCGCAATACAGTTGATGAGCATTTGGATATGCTGATGGTCTGTCATCACCTGGACCCCCGCATTCCAGAAGATGTCGCCTTCGCGGAAAGCCGGATTCGCAAGGAAACCATCGCGGCTGAAGATATCCTGCATGACATTGGCGCGTTTTCCATCATCGCGTCGGACAGTCAGGCAATGGGCCGTGTTGGCGAAGTTATTACACGAACCTGGCAAACAGCCCATAAGATGAAGATGCAGCGCGGCAGTCTGGACGGGGAAACGGGTGACAATGATAACCTGCGCGCCCGTCGTTATATCGCCAAATACACCATAAACCCCGCCAGAGCCCATGGATTGTCCCAGCATGTCGGGTCTATCGAAGTTGGAAAGCTGGCGGATCTGGTGCTCTGGAAGCCGATGTTTTTTGGCGTTAAGCCGGATCTGGTTTTGCGCTCTGGTATGATTGCCGCTGCGGCTATGGGCGACCCGAATGCCTCTATCCCAACACCACAGCCGGTGCATTATCGCCCGATGTTTGGCAGTTTGGGCGGTGCCTTGGGGGCAACGGGCGTCACTTTCATGTCTCAAGCCGGGGTTGATGCAGGTCTTAAGCATTCCCTGAACCTGTCCAAACAGGTTTTGGCGGTTAAAGGGTGTCGGACCGTGACCAAGGCGGATATGGCACTGAACGATGCCTTGCCGGAAATCACGGTCGATCCGGAAACCTACGAGGTTCGGGCCGATGGTGAGCTGTTGACCTGTGAGCCAGCGGCGGAATTGCCCCTGGCACAACGCTATTTCCTGTTCTGAGGATGTGATGCGGCGCGCAACGCAACGACATATGGCAGGCAGCTGGGTGGATGATGGCAATGCTGTCAGTGCCACGCTGGACCTGGATCAACGCAACCGGCGGCGCATCAAGCTGCAGGATGATCAGGGGGAAGCCTTCTTACTGGATCTGCCTAAGGCCGTAACATTGCGACAGGGCGATGGGCTGACCCTGCAGGATGGCGGCATGATTCGAATCGTGGAGGCGTCGGAACCGGTGGCCGATGCTCTGGGGGTCAGTCCAGCGGCAACCGCCCGTCTGGCCTGGCATTTGGGCAACCGGCATCTCCCGGTACAAATCCTGGACGATGGCACGATCCGTTTTCGCGCCGATGCGGTGATAGAGGCAATGGTGGAAGGGCTTGGGGCAACGGTAAAGCGTCACGAAGCCCCCTTCACACCAGAGGCCGGGGCCTATGATGCCGCCAGCACCGGGCATGGACATCATCATGATCACGGGCACGACCACGGACACGGCCATCCCCACAATCATGATCACCAATCTGTAAGGGTTGGATCGTGACACGCGCGCCGGACTGGTTGCAGACGGTTATGCTGTGGACCTCGCCCGCCTTTCCGGTGGGGGCGTTCAGTTATTCCCATGGGTTGGAATGGCTGGTGGAGACAGGCCAGGTGACCGACCGCACCAGCCTGGAATCCTTCATACGGGCTCTTTTGGAATTTGGTGATCTGCAGGCCGACGCGGCCTTCCTCTGTGCCGCTCATCGCGGCAATGACATGGACTTGGCCTTGGTGTTGGAGGAAGCGGTTAGTTTAAGGGGGGCGTCGGAACTGGCAGCCGAGTCCGTCAACCAGGGCCGTGCCTTTATCAAGGCGCTGCAGTTGGAAGGGACACACTATCCCCGCTTGTCGGCATTGCAAAATACGATGCCTGATGTCGGAATTCCTCATGCCGTTGCTTTTGGTGCAGCCTGTGCAGATGCGGGCATTCCGCTGGAAACCGCTGTTGAATCCTGGATGCATGGTGCGGTTGCCAATCTGGTGTCTGCGGGCCAGCGCCTTATTCCCTTGGGTCAGCGGGATGGGGTGGCGGCTTTGATGGCCCTTAAGCCATGTATTACCAAATTTGCGCAAAAGGCGATGGAAACACCATTCGACAGGATTTCCAGCGCCAGTGTGGCGGTCGATCTGGCCGCAATGTTTCACGAAACCCAGTATACGAGGTTGTTTAGATCATGACGAAACCCGTTTCCCATACAGGCCCGGTCCGCATTGGCATTGGCGGTCCGGTCGGCTCTGGCAAGACGGCGCTGATGGATCGGCTGTGCAAGGCGATGCGCGACAGCTATGACATTGCCGCCATCACCAACGACATCTACACACGGGAAGATGCTGAGTTCCTGACCCGCAGCGGCGCGCTGTCGCCGGATCGGATTGTTGGTGTTGAGACCGGTGGTTGTCCCCATACCGCCATTCGCGAAGATGCGTCCCTCAATCTAGCCGCCGTGGACGATCTGGTTGCGAAATTTCCTAAACTGGAAGTGCTGCTGATCGAATCCGGGGGGGATAATCTTGCCGCGACATTTTCGCCGGATCTTGCTGATATCACAATTTATGTAATAGATGTTTCGGCCGGTGATAAAATTCCGCGTAAGGGTGGGCCGGGGATTATTCGGTCGGACTTGTTGGTGATTAACAAGATCGATCTGGCCCCGCTGGTCGGTGCGGACCTGTCGGTAATGGATCGGGACGCGAAAAAGATGCGCGGCGACCGTCCCTTCCTGTTCACCAATCTGAAAGACAATAAGGGCGTGCCGGAAATTGTCACCTTCCTGGAAGACGCCGCAGGACTTGCCTAGCCCTGTGAAACTGACACGTCCACAAAACGTCCCAATCTCATCCTGAGGCGGTGCTGTAAGGATGGTGCGTGCAGCAGGGCCCCCCTTCGAGACGCTACGCTCCTCAGGGTGAGGGTGCTTTTGTCTGCACCATCGTCACCCCGGACCTTGATCCGGTGCCTAGGGCGGCAAGCGCGATTGGTGCGTGTGGCCCTGGACACTCGCCTGCGCGGGAGAGACGGGGTTTGTTGAAGATTTACCGCAAAGGGCGCGGAGAAGGCGCAAAGGGCGCTGGGGGCATGACATTTGTTGCGGTCGTCCCGGACGTGATCCGGGCTCCAGAGCAGCGGGTGCAATTGGTGTGTTCGATTCTCGATACCAGCCTGCGCGGGTAAGACGGCGGTGTAGTCGTCTTTGCGCTCTCTGCGGTCCTCAGCGTCCTTTGCGGTTTCCTTCTTCTAAAATCCCCAGCACAGGATTAGCGCAGGCGGTATGACGACCACTCCGTTTTGTCACCCCGGACTTGATCCGGGGTCCAGAGCAGCACGTGCGATTGGAGCGTTTGTGCCAGGGGGCTCTGAAAATGGGTTTATTTCTGCAGTAAATCCGCCAGGGCCTGTGGCGCGTTGACCATGCAGTCGTGGCCGCTGGCGATGTCTTGCATGGGCCAGCCCATCTCCACAGCGCGCTGGCGATGGGATTCCAGCGGCGGGTAGATCGGATCGGTGACGCGGATATAGCGGACAGGCACGCCATTGTTCGGCAGGCCGTTGAATGTGATCGCCGTTTCATAGGTACGGATCGGATGCGGGGTCATGCGGGTCTCAATATAGGCCGCCTCAGTCGGGTCCGTCAGGCCCATGGCAATCGCCTTGGGTGGGGGCAGGCACAGGGTTTCGCCCACCATGATCGCACCGGCCTTGCGGGCGGCCCAGACATCCGGGGCAACCGTCTCCCGGGGCGCGACGCCAGACAGGGGCACCATCGCATCTAGATAGACCAGTTCCGATATCCGGTCCGGTAAGGCGGCCGAAGCCCCGGTAATGGCAATACCGCCGAAGCTGTGCCCGACCAGCACCGTGTCGCGAATGTCCCGGGTCTGAATATGCGCCACCACATCATCGACAAAGGTTTGCAGGGTGATATCCGGCGACAACTCCCCCGCGCGCTCCCCCAATCCGGTCTGGGTAATACAGGACACAGTGTGGCCCCGTGCCATCAGGATCTTGGACAGGGCATCCCAGCACCACGCGCCGTGCCAGGCACCGTGTACCAATGTGAAATGGGTCATCGTGCTGTATCCATGTTGAGCCGAGAAAGACAAAATCCTGTGTCCTGCAGACCTCTTCCCACAGACCACCGTTTTTCCTACACTAGCGCAAATCCCGAGCAAACGGAATTGTTTGCGACGACGCATTTGCTAAAGAAACAAATGGTTAGAGTGTCCTGTGTGAGCTCATGCGAACGCATGATGCTCGAGCGCCAATAGAGGAGCAACATGATGACCGCCATTGACCGCCAGCACTCTGGCTCTCACCGCATCGATACGACTTTAAACGATTGGCAGGAAACCGGCTCGCCCGGCTTCTGGATGAAACCGATCTTTAAGGACAGCCAGACCGGCGTGTCCACGGCGCTGATGAAAATCGATCCCGGTGCCTATACCCCGGATCACGCCCATGACCAGTTGGAAGAAATCTATGTCCTGGATGGCGATTTCTATGACGCAGAGCATAGCTATGGCCCCGGTCATTACTGTCAGCGCGCCATCGGCGCAATGCATGAGGCCGGGTCCAAGGGCGGATGCACAATGCTGCTGATGTATCGGCGCTAAGGGAGTCCAATCGCGGGTGAGACGCGATCAGACTCCGATATGCGCAGTTACGCGACTTCGCGGCGTTTTGCTGAATGCGTCAAAGCCTCAATCAGCGAGTCGGCGACCTTCTTGGCCGAGGCCGGATTCTGACCGGTGATCAGGTCCCCATCGCGAATGGCGAAGGGCTGGAAGTCGTCGACACTTTCGTACATCGCCCCCAGTTCCCGCAATTTCGTTTCCAACAGGAACGGCACGACATCGGTCAAACCGGCGGCCTTTTCTTCGCTGTTGCTAAAACCGGTCACGCGGCGACCTTTGACGACAGGGGCCCCCGCCTTGGTCTTTGCATTCACCAGACAGGCGGGACCATGACAGACTGTGGCGATGATTTTCCCGGCATCCAGCCCTTGCGATACAACTTCCGCAATGGCGCCGTTGGGTGGGTAATCCCACATGGTTCCGTGACCGCCTGGAAAGAACACCGCATCATAGCCGTCCAGATCAATCTGATCGACAGAGGGGGTTGTCTTCACCGTCGTTTGCAGTCTCTCATCCTTCAGATAGCGCGCGACGCTTTCCTCTTTTTGGGCATCGCCTTCCACGCTGCGCGGATCAATTGGAATGTCGCCGCCCGCAACGGAGAACACATCCACCGTCAGACCTGCATCCCGCAGATGGTAATAAGGCGTCGTAAATTCCTCCAGCCAAACGCCGGTCTTCTCCCCCGTATCGCCCATACTGGCATGCGAGGTAACAATGATAGCAACTTTCTTAGGATCAGCCATTTAGGGCTCCCGTTGTTGTTAAGGTTACCCCTAACATGAGGACGAGCGCTCAAAATTCATCCTTAAATATTTGATGGCCATATTCTATGATGTTGTCGGTCTTAATATGTTTTAATGCAAAATTTCTAATTGAACATTTGGCGGTGAGTAAAATCGTTGGAGCAATACAAAATTCAACATTTATATAAATACCGTAAAATCAATGATGTTCCAATTGATTGGACAAAAAACATTTTTGCCAAAAGAGAATTGTATTTTGCATCACGAAACCAGTTTAATGACCCCTTTGATTGCCGCTCAAGTTTTGAGTTTGAGGGTACTCCTGCAGAGCAAGATTCTTATTTTAGAAATGTAGTTGCAGCACGAGCGATTAATTGGAGCCCAACAAAGATACGGAACGAGGCGAGTAAGTTGAGATTGAAAGCTCGAACAGACCCTTACTTCAAAGAGAAAGTTGAACGAGGTATTTTCAATTCAATGAATAAGATTGGTATATTTAGTCTTTCAGAGGTCAATGATGATATACTCATGTGGTCTCATTATTCAGATTCTCACAAAGGATATTGTTTAGAATTTATCGATGATAACACACATTTCTTTGTATCTCGCGCCCAAAAAGTTATCTACCGGAAAGAGCTTCCTGTAGTGAATCCATTAAGAGATAAAGAAACAGAAAGATTAGAAAAAACTGTTTTAACTAAAGCAAAAAATTGGTCTTATGAAAAAGAGTGGCGTTTGTTAGATTTTGAAAAAGGACCAGGGATACAGGTATTTCCGGCTCGATTATTAAAGGGTGTAATTTTTGGTGCGCTCATGCCAGGAGAAGAAAAGCAAAAAATAAAAGAATACTGTAAAATTGGACATTTAGATGTGCAGTTCTATCAATCTGTTTTAAGTAACAGAAGTTACTCTTTGGAGGTAACTAAGTGTATTTAATTTTCTTAGATTGATAATTTTTAATAGATTAGATTTATCTAACGTGCTGATTTTATTTACTCTTAAATAAGTATAGCGATGCTTTCAATGCAGTCCTTTGTGTAAATACCCTTAGCCCTTCACCCCCGCTCCACAAAGCTCGCCACTACCGTCTTCTTGCCTGCCTTATCAAATTCGATGGACAAGCGGTCGCCGTCTATGGCGGTGATGGTGCCGGGGCCGAATTTTTGGTGGAAGACGCGCTCGCCGGTGCCGAAATCGTGGTCGGTGCTGCTGCTGTAGCTGGCATCGATCACCGGCGCGCGGGTTTGGCTGAGGCCGCGCTGTTTCAGGCGTTGCCAGCCGGGGCCGCCGCCCGGAGAAGAATAGGTGGGGGCCGAGTAAGTGGAACCAGAATCGAAGTCTGAGGCTTTCGCACCACCAAATCCGCCGCCAGTCGTGCCGCCCCCGAAGCTGCTGCTGCGGCCATAGCCAACCTGGGTGAAGGCGGCGCGGTCTTCGGCGCGGCCGCCACCAATGCCGCCATAGACTCCGCGGTCGGCCTCGATCAGGGTATGGTCCTGGGGCAATTCATCGATGAAGCGCGACGGCAGGGCGGCATTCCAGGAGCCGTGAATGCGGCGATTGGCGGCGAAGCTGATTTCACAGCGGCGCTTGGCCCGGGTGATCCCGACATAGGCCAGGCGGCGTTCTTCTTCCAGCCCGGCCAGGCCGCTTTCATCCATGGCGCGTTGATGGGGGAACAGGCCTTCTTCCCATCCCGGCAGGAAGACGGTCTCAAATTCCAGACCTTTCGCGGCGTGCAGCGTCATGACCGAGACCATGGGCCCGACCGTGTTGGATTCGACCTCCATCACCAGGCTGATATGTTCCAGGAAGGCGGGCAGGTCGTCGAATTCCTCCATGCCCGACAGCATTTCCTTGAGGTTTTCCAGCTTGCCAGCGGCTTCCGGCTTTTTCGACTGCTTCCAGAAATCGGTATAGCCGCTTTCTTCCAGCACGGTTTCGGTCAGTTCCACATGATCAACGCCTTCGGACAGACGGCGCCAACGGTCGAACATGTCCATCGCGGCGAACAGCTTGCTGCGGGCAGCCGCTTTCAACTCGTCGGTTTCCACCATGCGCTGGGCGGTGATGGACAGCGGCAGGCCTTGCGCCCGGGCGGCCTTGTGCAGCGCTTGCAGTGTGGTTTTACCAATGCCGCGCGCGGGCTTGTTGATGATCCGCTCAAAGGCCAGATCATCGGCGGGCTGGTGGATTACCCGCAGATAGGCGATGGCGTCGCGGATCTCTTCGCGCTCATAGAACCGGGGGCCGCCGACGACGCGATAGGGGATGCCCAGCGTGATGAAGCGTTCTTCGAATTCACGGGTCTGAAATCCGGCGCGGACCAGGATGGCGATTTCGTCCAGCGGCTCGTTCTTCAATTGCAGCGCTTCGACCTCATCGGCGATCAGGCGGGCTTCCTCGTCGCCATCCCACAGGCCACGCACGCGCACCTTGTCGCCGTCATTGCGGTCGGTCCACAGGGTCTTGCCCAGTCGTCCCTCGTTCTTCTCAATCAGGCCAGAGGCCGCGCCGAGGATATGGGGGGTGGAGCGATAATTCCGTTCCAGCCGCACGACCTTCGCGCCGGGAAAATCCTTCTCAAAACGCAGGATGTTGCCAACCTCCGCCCCGCGCCAGCCATAGATCGACTGATCATCATCGCCAACACAGCAGATATTCTGGCTTTCGCCTTCCTTGCGGCCCTGGGCCAGCAGGCGCAGCCACAGATATTGCGAGACGTTGGTGTCCTGATACTCATCGACCAGGATGTATTGGAACAGATGGCGATACCGCTCCAGCACCTCGGGGTGTTTGGTGAAGATCGTCAGATTATGCAGCAGCAGATCGCCAAAGTCACAGGCATTCAGGGTACTAAGCCGCTGTTGATATTGGCGATAGATTTCAACAGCACGGCCATTGGCAATGTCGCCGGATTCGGACGCACTGACACGCTCCGGGACTTGGCCCTTGTCCTTCCAGCGCTGGATGACATGGATCAGCATGCGGGCGGGCCAGCGTTTTTCGTCCACGCCTTCGGCTTCCAATACCTGCTTTAACAGGCGGATCTGGTCGTCGGTATCCAGAATGGTAAAGCTGGATTTCAGGCCGACCAGTTCAGCATGCTTGCGCAGGATGCGGGTGCCCAATGCGTGGAAGGTTCCCAGCCACATGCCCTCTGTCGCCGGGCCAACCAGATGGGCGACGCGCTCGCGCATTTCCTTGGCGGCCTTGTTGGTGAAGGTGACGCACAGGATCTGATAGGGTTTCGCCTTGCCCTGATGCAGAATTTGCGCAAGCCGGGTGGTCAGCACGCGGGTCTTGCCGGTGCCAGCCCCCGCCAGCACCAGGACGGGTCCGTCAATCGCCTCCACCGCCAGACGCTGGGCATCATTCAGAGTGTCCAGCCAGGGCGGTGGCGCGGAATTGCTGCGCCCCGGATAGGCGGGGGCCGGGCCGCTGGGCACAGCGGGGAAGTCGATATCATCGTAATCCAGTGGGTCTGACATAGGGTCTAGTATAGCCTTCGGGCGCGCGCGGAAAACCCCACCCGTTGGTGGAGGGACAGAAAATATGGGATCATTCTGTGTCTTCGGGGCCAACCCACATGAAGGGATTATAGGCGATCTCCCACAAATGGCCGTCCAAGTCCTTGAAATACCCGGAATAGCCGCCCCAGAAAACTTTCTGAGGGGGTTTTACAGCCGTCGCCCCGGCCGCAAGGGCCTCTGCGAACAGGGCATCGACTTCTGCCTCGGAACCCAGATTATGGGCCAGGGCGAAGCTGTTAAAATTGGCTTTCTCGCACGGCACATTGGCGTCTTCCGCCAGAGAGTCGCGGCCAAATAAGCCTAGCCAGGTTCCATTCAAGGTGAAAAAGGCGACGGAGGGTGGGGATTCCATGCGCGGCAGTCCCAAGCCTTTTTCATAAAAGGCGATTGATTTTTCCAGATCATCCACGCCCAGCGTGATCATGCTGATTCTGGGTTTCATGGGCGGGGTTCCATTTTCTCCGCTTCAGTTGGATTGGCTGCGCCCTGCCGTTCCCGCCACCAGATCACCAGGCCGCTGGCGACAATAATGATACTGCCCAAGGCCATATTCCAAGTCGGGATATCGTTCCAGATCGCATACCCCATTCCAGCCGCGAAGATCAGGCTGATATAACGGAACGGGGCGACCAGATTGACAGGCGCGAAGCGGAAACTTTCAATCTGAAAGAAATACGCCCCGAACATAAAGGCAGCAGCGCCCAGGATCAGGGCGATATCAAACAGGCCCGGCATCTGCCACGAACCGGCTGTCACAGTGGTATAGCCTGATATCACAACCGCCAGCACTGTATAGAACATAATGGCCAGCGAATCATCGCCTGAGACCAGTCGGCGCGACGAGACATCGCGTATCGCGGTCAGTAAAGCCGTGACCAGGGGCAGCATCGCCACCTGCCAGCCATAGGCTGCAGGCGCGTCCGATAACAGTCCACCGGGATTAAGCGCAATAAAGACACCGACAAATCCAACGGCCATGGCAATCCAACGTCGCCACCCGACGGTTTCCTGAAGAATAACAATTGCCAGCAGGGTTGAGAAGACAGGCGAGATGAAGACGATTGCAAGTGCGTCCGCCATCGGCATCAGGCTGAGCGCGGTCAGAAAGGTGAAGGTCGCCGCCGTGATCGCCAGCGCCCGAACGCCCATCGCCGTCTTGTTCTGAATGCGCAACGCACTCATACGGCCCTTCAGTTGTAACAGGCCAATGATCACGAACAGAATGACAGTACCACGCAGCGCCATGATCTCTCCGACCGGCCAGTCTGCGGTCAGGAATTTCGCAATCGTATCATTCAGGGTCAGCAGAAATGACCCCATAATCGAAAAGGCAATGCCTTTGGTTGGCAGATCAGATGTTGTTGGACGCAAGGGCTGCGGCAGATTGGGGGCCGGGATGGTGGGGGGCGTCGGGCCGCTCATATCGCTTCCTCCCGCCGGGTATCCAGGATGCATTGGTGATAGCGCGCCATCACGTCATGTTCGTGCAAAACCCCCATCAAACGCTTGTCATCCAGATTATTGACCACGGCGATATGTTCCTCGTTACACTCTTCCAGTAAATTCATCGCGTCTTCCAGGTCCGTATCGACGGTGGCCAGGGGCGGTGTCCGGCGACAGACATCAATGGCGCGCAAGTCCGAGTCATGGAGATGTTCAAAGGCATCCGCCCCCAAATCCCCTAAGATGATGGTCCCGACCAGACAGCCTTCCTCATCAACGACAAAGACCTCGCTGTAGCGGGTGGCGGTCAGTTTCTGGCGGATTTCCGGCAGCAGAGAGGAAGGTTGGACCGTAACATAGTCCTGTTCCATCACTTCCCGGACATTGGTTTGTCGGATAATTCGGGATTCCCGGCTGCCCATCAGATTGATTCCGCGTGCTTCCAACTGCCAGTGAAAGAAAGAGCGCTTATACGTCGCTGTAAAAATCTGTGTCGCGATGACCGTGGCGATCATCACGGCAATTGTCAGCGCGGAATCCCGGGTAAGTTCATAGACGATGAAGATCGTTGATATCGGGGCACCCAATGTGGCACCGGCTACTGCGCCCATACCGACCAATGTATAGGCCCCATGCCCGGAAGAGAGATACGGGAAAATACCTGTCGCGACGAAGCCGAACGCCCCTCCTAACATCGCGCCCAGAAACAGCGATGGCGAAAAGATCCCCCCGCCAAAGCCGGAGCCAAGCGTCATCGCCGTTGCTGCCGTCTTGAATACAAGCAGGGTGATCAGCATGGTCAGGGGCAGCATCTCATTTAAGGCTTCGTCCGTTGCCTCATATCCCACGCCCATGACCTGCGGCAGGAACAGGCCTATCCCACCAACGGCCAGGCCTGCCAGCGCTGGGCGCAGAATGGGATGGATGTTCAATCGGTTATGCGTATGCCGGACGATGTCAATGGAAACACACAGCGCGACTGCAACACCAGCGCTGATACAGCCAAGAATCGCAAAGGCGGGGAATTCCCAGAACGAGGCGATTTCGTGTACCGGGATGGTGAAGGCCGGAAAATCACCAAAATAAGAGCGGCTGACCAGGGTGCCCCCAACTGATGCGATGACGACAGGGGCGAAGCTGCGCAATGCATAGGACCCAATGACCACCTCCAGAGAGAAGAACACGCCTGCAATCGGCGCGTTAAAGCTGGCCGCCACACCAGACGCCACACCGCACCCTAACAGCAGGCGACGGGTTTCCGGGTCCAGTTTCAGGATCTGTGAAATCAGGGTCGACAGAAAGGCGGCGAAATGAACAACCGGCCCTTCGCGACCCGCCGACCCGCCCGATCCAATGGTAATGGCGGAAACGACAAAGCCGCCAAAGCCGCTGCGTTTGCTCATCTTACTGCGGCGAAAAGCGGAGGCTTCCATGACATCAGCGACGCCTTGGGGACGGCGATCCGGCATCAGGTAATAGACGATCAAACCGACCAGAATTCCGCCGACCGCCGGGGCGAGAAGGATGATCCAGGGAGATACCCCTGCTGCATTTGAATGGAAACGGTCGCTGGAAAATCCAAAGAATAGCGTTTGCACCAGGCCGATCGCCTCCCGGAAAGCGATCCCGGTGCCGCCGCCCAAGGCACCGATAAAAATCGCCAGCACCCCCAATCGGATCTGATCGTTCCTGATCAGCCGTCGAAACCGTTCAATCTTGCTGTTTGGCGCGACCGTCGCCACGGCCGACCCTCCCGCCTGGGCGCACATCCCCGGATGCGACCCTGTTGCGTTGATATACTAGGCCTCAGACAAGACCAGAATCGGCTGGGCACGGCAAGGCATGGTGCTGAATGATGTTCGGGAAAATCGATTGCAGCGTCTTCGGTGGATCTTAATCGGCGTCAATGACTTCCAACTGGGTTTCCAGAACGGTTTGATTGCGACCATTACCCTTTGCGAAATACAGCCCCTCATCAGACCGGCTGATAAAATCGGTCAGCGATTCTCCGGGGTGATACAGGGCGACACCAATGGATAAGGTGATATTGCCCATTTCTTCACCTGTGGTGCGGTTTCGGATGCGTTTGGTGGAAACCGCGTTTCGGATGTGATCGCAGACGGTTTTCGCATCATACAGTTTCGTTGTGGGCAGGATCAGCGCGAATTCTTCCCCGCCATATCGCGCTGCGAGATCCTTGCCCTTCACATTGCCTTGCAGAATATTGGCAACCAGTTTCAAAACCTGATCCCCGGTCTGGTGTCCATATGTGTCGTTGAATTTTTTGAAAAAGTCGATATCCGCCAGGGCGAGACACAACGGCTCGCCATCTTCCATCGCCTCCATCGCACGCTGGCGCAGGGTCGTGTCGAACATCTTGCGATTTGCAATTCCTGTCAGGGCGTCCGTCATCGCCTCGCGCTGAACATCCTCCAGGTTCTTCCTGAGGCTGGCAATTTCCTGAGATGACTCTTTCAGTTTCGATTGCAGCGTAGAGTTTGATTTCTGCATTTTCTGGGTTTCCAGCGCCAGCGATTGTACCGCTTCGCGAATCCCTGCCAGGCCCTTCGAATCTGTCAAAGCACCCAGACTTTCGGTCAGGGTCTTGCCGAAATCCGCTACGCCGCCAGAGGCATCCCCCATCATCTCCAGAACACGCCCGACCTGGTTTTCTATTTTTTGTGACGTTTCCTGAAGCGCGACACCTTCATCTGAGTTTGTGAAGAATTTGTCGTAGACTTCATCATTTTTTTGCGACGTGAAAATCTGCTTATTGCTGATCAGGACATCCAGTGTCTTTTTCAGATCGGGGTATTTTTCATTAACATAGGTGTACCAGATCGCGAAATTGCGTGGCGTGGCGGGAATATTATTGGACTTCATGATTTCCAGCGCACGCTCTGCATATTCCTGCGCCAACTCAATCCCTTCAGAATACTGCACCGAAACTCATCCTCCCCAGAACAGACTTTATGAACAACCTTTCGCTGGTCAGGGCAGACCCCATCCGCCGCCTGAACACGCAGGTCCTGATTATTACTCTGACATACTAGAATACCAACCATTCATCCATGCATATTGGTTCCATCTCAGTGACTTTTGTAAACTGGCCCTGCAGGATGTGCCGTGCCCGTTCTGGTTATCTCGCGGAAGACATATGCATTTATAGTATTATGCTATCAAATTGTCCCCGACCCTCAACCATTTTGGCAAATGATAATCAACTCTTCTGAGTGGAGCCTATCATCATTTATATCAATTTAGAATGTGTTCCAGGCTTCAGGAAGCGCAATCTTCACATGCGCGTCTAGGATAGGTTTTAAAGCAGATGTGATTTGGGCAATGTCTTCAGCCGTGCCTGAAATGGGCATTTCCAAGCGCTCCTCAACGGCCGCCAGATATCGCTCCGGTTCAGCATAGAGTGCCTGGACCGTATGCAATCCTTTGTCAGTGAAACCGATGAGTTGAGTGGTCAGCGTCAGCTTTCGCCCGCCTGGAACCTCGCGCAGATAAGACACCCGATTGGTTTTGATTTCGAAGGGCAGGTTAATACCCTGATCATGGCGAAATGCTTGTGCTGCCAGATCGAAGGCCTGAACATAATATGCGACGTTGAAATGATCGTTATAATCCGTCCATTCCGCGATCACAGAAGGTGTTGCGCTGCTGATCAGGGAGTCATCGAAAACAGGGTGTGTAGAATGAGCCATTCGTCGTAAATCCTGCCGGTTGTTTGATTTTCTGGCGCGAACCCAGTGTGCTGGAGAAGCGGATGGAAGGGCAAGCCAAAAGGACCTGCCATGCCCTGTTTGGGTTGGCATAAATGCAACAGTGACTCAGGGAAATATAGGTGGTGTGGTTTGCTCTGTGGTGCCTTCCGGGCCTGTGTGCTAGACCCTGAATGTACAGTTATTTGAGGGATTTCAGGTCTGTACTGAGTGTTGAGTTTTCGGGTGTGTCGGCAAGGGCAAGGTGGACGTGATCATAGATTGGTCTGCCAGATTAGAACGACATATTCAGGATGGGTTTTCATATCTTTGTAGAACGGCATGGATATGATTTGTTGCGTAATGCCAATATCTTATATTAGAGAAGTGGCATACGTCTAAGCTGGCTTTTGGGGTATAAAGTCGGCATTTGGGTTGAGGGATTTTTAATAGAATGTCGACTGGCTCTGATTTCCTTTCTGTTTTGCGGCGTGCGGGGCTGGGTCTCATTCTCGCAATGGGTCTTGCTGGTTGCGCAACCGCGCCGACCGACCCAGTAGAGCGCGAAATTTATGAAGAAGCCAATGATCCGGCTCAACCCCTAAACGAAGCGATTTTTGAGTTCAATATGGCGCTGGACAAGGTCATTGTTCGCCCGATTGCCAAGGCTTATGACTTTCTGCTGCCTGATCTTGTCCGCGATAGCGTGCGAAACTTTATCCGGAACCTGAAAACGCCTGTGATCCTTGCCAATGATTTGATGCAGGGTGAGACGGAGCGTGCGGGCCAGACGATGGGGCGCTTCCTGACCAATACACTTTTGGGCGGCGGGCTTTTTGACGTCGCTGGCGCTGCTGGCATTCCGTATCATGAGGAAGATTTTGGCCAGACACTGGCGGTTTGGGGTGTGGATGAAGGCCCCTACATAATGCTGCCCTTCTTGGGCCCTTCTTCGCCGCGGGCTCTGGCTGGATTTATTGTGGATTCCGGGCTCGATCCTTTCCGGTGGTGGGGATATCATTCGGACCGGACGTGGATCGAGTACAACACGGTGATCCGTGCTGGTGTTGAACTGATTGATAGCCGCTCCCGGAATTACCGTGAGATGCAAGCGTTAGAGGAAAATTCGCTGGATTTCTATGCAACAGTCCGCAGCCTGTATCGCCAGCAGCGTCAGAGTATGATCAGGAACGGGATGGATAATAACGACTCGATCCCGACAATTGGGTATGAAGAGATCTCTCCTGCGGAAGAAGGTGTGCCGCAGGCTGAAATCCCCTCTCCAAGCGCATTAAATTAAACGTGGAGTGACAATGCAGCGTCGTAGTTTCATTAGTGTATCTGCAGGTGTTGTTCTCTTTGTTTTGATGGGACTTGGACTTCCCCCCTCATCTCATGCCGATCAGGATGCCGGCGCGTTTATTATGAAACTCGCTGATAAGGCCCTGACAGCGCTGACTGACGAAAACATTTCCAACGCCGAACGCGCGGACCTATTTCGCGATTTGTTGCAAGAGGGCATGGATATTCCAACAGTCGCAAGTCGCGTTCTGGGGCCCTATGTGCGTCGCGCCACAGATGAAGAGATGAAGGAATTCATTTCCCTGTTGGAAGAGAATATCGTCCGGAAATACGCCATCATGTTCAAAGGCTATTCCGGTGAAGCCATTAAACTGATCGACACCAAGTCTCTGCGCGGGGATATGCAGCAAGTGACGGTGGCAATTCGACGCACAAATGGTGAGCCGCCGGTTGAGGTCCGTTGGATCGTCCACAAGGTGGATGGTCAGAACAAGATCATCGATATTATCGTTGAGCGGGTTTCGATGGTCACCACCCAGAAAGAAGAATTCGTCTCTGTAATTCGCCGTGGCGGTGGGAAGGTGGAATCGCTTCTGGGGGAATTGCGGGAACGCAATGCAGAATTGGCCACCAACGTAAAAGACTAGGATTTTGAATCCTTTGGTCCGGTGTCGATTGTCTCTGTGTCTATCCCGTCGTCAATTTCTTCATCCTGGTAAAGTGGCCTTACGGTCTGGGCCACCAGCGCCTCCAGCGCCGTGCGGGGAAGCCTGTCTGTTTCGACGCCTTTGATCGCCGTATACCGCAACAAATTCCCGCGAACGATACCGGCACGTTCCGCCATTCGGGCATCACGCCCGGGCAGATGTTCCAGCAATAGAAGCAAATGATCCATCTGGACAAATTCTGCTGCCAGTTCGGCCTGTTTGATCAGGTCGCGCACGGATGCCGCGCGCTCTGGATCAATCGGACCAACCGCTTCCTTAAGGCGGCGCCGCAGGGCGCGGATAGGGTCGATTGCTGTTTCTCGCCAAGGTTTTATTGACTGTTCCGCCTGGGCCAGAGACTCAGGTGACAATCGCACGCCATGTTGACCAACCCAACAGCACATCAGGATCAGCGTGACATCCAGGTCAAAGCGATCCTGCAAATCCAGACAGGCCTCTTCCACCCCCTCTGCTTCATACAGGGTAAGGCAAAACTGGCGAAACGTGTCGTTCTCGGGCAAGGAATCCTGTGACATAGCCATAGAGTGACGGTGCCGTCCAATGTATGCAAGGACATGCTTCATTCCTGCATCAGAGGCTGCTATAGTCCGCCCGCATAGAATGATAATTTCACAGGTGATACCACGCGGCCCGCCTAACCCGGCGGGTTGCCTGTTTCTTGAAGGCTGTTATGGACGAAGTTGAAGAATCTGAAATCCGCGCACGGATCGCGGCCCTGGAAGAAGAGCATCGCGATCTGGATCAAATGATCGCCCGGGTCTCCGAATCCGCCCCTTTTGATCAGTTGCAGTTGATTCGAATGAAAAAGCGCAAGCTGGCGATCAAGGATCAAATGGCCCGGCTGAACGGCTTTCTATTACCCGATATTATTGCCTGACGCAGCGGCTCAGTATTTCAATTCTTCGTAAATCGGTTCGACGGATTGATTCCAGCGTGTGTGATAGGCTTCTAACTGGTCTTCCGCCAATGTACGGCCCGATGTGACGATCTGGTGTAACGGTTCGATATATTGCGTTTCGTCCAGGCCGGAACTTGCGCTCAGTCGGGCACGACGCTTCAAGCCGCCCTGGCAAATTTCCAGCACCTTGCGGGCAACATCCCGCACCGTCCCGTCGCGGAATCTTGCGCCCATTGCCTGTTTCGGCACGGCGTCGCGCATGGCGGAGATTTCTGCGACGGTCCAATCCTTGATTAAGTCGGCCGCTTCCTGTTGTGCCTGAGCATCATAGATCAGGCCGACCCATAGCGCGGGCAGGGCGCAGAGATTGCCCCAGGGGCCGCCATCGGCGCCGCGCATTTCGATGAACTTCTTCAACCGTACTTCCGGGAAGACCGTTGTCATGTGATCTGTCCAGTCGGTCATGGTGGGCAATTGCCCCTCAAAGCCTTCCAGATTGCCCTGCATATAATCGCGGAAGCTTTTCCCCGACACATCGTGATAGACGCCATCGCGATAGACAAAATACATCGGCACATCCAGGACATAATCGACCCAGCGTTCATAGCCGAACCCGTCTTCAAAGACGAAGGGCAGCATGCCGCACCGGTCTGGGTCCGTATCGGTCCAGATGTGGCTGCGATAGCTCAGAAATCCGTTTGGCTTGCCTTCGGTGAAGGGAGAATTGGCAAATAACGCGGTGGCCATTGGCTGCAAGGCCAAGGAGATCCGCATTTTCTCAATCATATCGGTCTCAGAGCCGAAATCCAGATTCACCTGGACGGTGCAGGTGCGGCTCATCATATCCAGGCCCAGATTGCCCTTCTTAGGCATATAGGCCTTCATGATCTTATAACGACCCTTGGGCATCCAGTGAATATCATCGCGCTTCCAAAGGGGATTAAAGCCCAGGCCAACCGTTCCGGCGCCGACTTCCTTACAGGCTGCGACGACCTGATCCAAATGGCGATGGACTTCGGCACAGGTCTGGTGGACGTTTTCCAGCGGCGCGCCGGACAATTCAAATTGTCCGCCTGGCTCCAGCGATACTGAGGCACCATCCGCGCCTTTCAGGGCGATAATGTTGCCATTCTCCAGAACGGGTTCCCATTCCGGGCCGGACAGGGCCTCTAACAGCCCCTTCACGCCAGGGCGGCCTTCATAGGCCAAGGGACGATGGCTGTCTGTGCAGAACAGGAATTTTTCGTGTTCGGTGCCAATGCGCCAATCCGTCTGGGGCTTTTCGCCAGACGCAATATAATCAATCAGCTGGGACTTGGATTCGACCAGCGTTTCATCGGACGCGGTGGGAGACGACATCGGCGCATTTCCTCATCAAAAACGGCCTCTCACCGGGGCCCTTGCTGTATTTAACCGCGCCGGGGTGGACGGCTTATCCCATCCCCTGCAACAGCCTGCCAGACAGCCAAGGCTGCCAGCGCTGCCGTCTCCGCCCGCAGGATGCGCGGACCAAGGCCGACGGGGAGGACTAAAGGCGACTGGTGCATAAAGTCAAGTTCCGCAGCGGAAAAACCGCCTTCCGGTCCGGTCACAAATCCGACAGCGCCAGATTTCCGGGCTTGCGCGGCTTCTGCCAGCGGGATGGCGGTGCCTGCCTCTGCACAAACAAACAGCGTGCGCTCCTTCGGCCATTCCAGAATTAACCGATCCAGCCGCACTGGTTCGGAAATTTCTGGAATATCCAGTCGCTCAGATTGCTCTGCGGCCTCGATTGCTGTTGCGCGCAGCCGGTCGGTTTTGACCCGCTCCGATTGGGTTCGTTCTGTCAGCAATGGGATCAGACGCGACACACCAAGCTCCGTTGCCTTCTGAACGATGAAATCCGTTTGTGTTTTCTTGACGGGTGCAAAGGCCAGCCACAGGTCGGGTGAGCCAATCTGGGGGCGTATCTGTTCCGTTAGGGTGAAAAGCCCGGTTGATCTGCCTATTTCAGACAGGGTTGCCGACCACTCCCCATCACGGCCATTGAACAGTATAACCGATGCGCCCGCCTGCAACCGCAGCACCCGGCCCAGATAATGGGCCTGATCTGATGTCGCGACGACCGGTTGATCCGGGGTCAGGTCTTGTGTCACAAAAAGGCGGGTTGATGTAGCCATGGCGCAGACTATTCTGCCTCAGCCTGAAAGAGCAAGGATCAGTAAGCGCTATGACGCCATCGCCGACAGAAATTTCTTCGCAGGACCGGACGGATATTCCCAAAGGCAATTGGGTGGACCGCTGGTTGCCACCCTTTGCCAGGCCATATGCGCGCCTGGCCCGCTGGGACCGCCCGATTGGGACCTGGTTATTGCTGCTGCCGTGCTGGTGGGGCGTTGCGCTGTTTGGGCATGGGTCCGGGCACAGTGTTTTGATGTTGCTGTGGTATGGGGTGTTGTTTGGCATTGGCGCGCTGGCCATGCGGGGCGCGGGTTGTACCTGGAATGACATCACCGACCGGGATATCGATGGCAAGGTTGCCCGCACCGCGACACGGCCCATTCCATCGGGTCAGGTCAGCGTGAAACAGGCATTGGCTTTTATCGTTCTTCAGGCGCTGGTCGGGTTGGCGGTGCTGACGCAGTTCACCCTGCCTGCCGCCATCACGGCGATTGCCAGCCTGGGCGTGGTGGCTGTCTATCCCTTCATGAAGCGCTATACCTATTTCCCGCAATGTTTCCTGGGGGTTGCGTTCAACTGGGGCGCGCTGGTTGCAGGTGCCCTGCTGATCGGACATTTCGAACCACAGATCATACTGTTGTTCCTGGCGGGCTTCTGCTGGACCATGTCCTATGACACGATCTATGCCCATCAGGATAAGGAAGACGATGTGTTAATCGGGGTGAAATCCACGGCGCTGAAATTCGGCAGCAAGACCCGCCCGATCATCGCGGGGTTTCTGGTCCTGACCCTGGCCCTAATTGCCACGGCGGCCTGGCTGCACGGGGTGGTTGGACCCTTGTTCTGGGCAGGCTGGGCTGCTGCTGCGCTGCATTTCGCCTGGCAGATCAAAACCCTGGATTTCGACGATCCGATAAACCTTTTGAAGCATTTCAAGGGCAATCGTCATGCCGGGATGCTGGTCACCCTTGGTCTGGCTTTGGGCATGGTAGCGGTCTGATCGTGCAACAGTTGATCCGTGAGAATACCAAGATCATGTCACCGCGCCTGCTGCCGGAGATGAAGCTGCATCTGGCGCAAGACGATGTGCCACTCTACCGCATGGGGGAGGATGAGTTGGACGCGCTGGGCATCGGCACGCCCTATTGGGCCTTTGCCTGGGCGGGCGGTCAGGCACTGGGGCGCTATATTCTGGACAATCCGAAAGTCGTGCGCGGGCGCAAGGTGCTGGATTTCGGCGCTGGGTCCGGCATGGTGGCGATTGCAGCGGCCATGGCCGGGGCGTTTGATGTGATCGCCAATGACATCGACCCCGTCGCGGCAGATGCGATGCAGATGAATGCCGACCTGAACGACGTATTTCTGGATATCGTGACCGAAGATGTGATCGGGCGCATCAGCAAGGATTATGAGGTGATCCTGGTGGGTGATGTATTCTATGACCAGCAGATCGCCGATCTGGTGCTGCCCTGGCTCAAGGAATTAAAAGCCAAGGGGCGCGAAATCCTGATCGGTGATCCGGGGCGATTCTATCTGCCCAATATGGGGCTGGAACGGATTGCGCGCTATGCGGGGGAAACGACGGGCCTGATGGAAGATACCGATCTGCGCAATGCCGGGGTCTGGCGATTGGCTGAATAAGATCAGGGGTCAGTCCGGCGGTCCAAACCCAAAGCGTGCCAACCGTGCCTGTGCTACAGGTCCAACCAGATAGTGTAACAGGGCTGCGCCAAGCTCCGGTGATGCCACATTAAAGACGGCGGCAAAGCGTGCCCTCACCTCAATGTCTGGCGGGAAGGTCAGATAGGTCAGGTTCGGTTCCTTGCTGCAGGCTTCCAGGCAGATCGTGCGATAGGCCAGCATCAGATCCACCCTGTCCTGCTGCACAACGCCAACATAGACGCCATCGGGATGGACGATCGGTGTGTCCTCCCCACCGCCGGTAACAATATGTGTGCGCTTTCGTAACTCTGCATCACCCTGCGGGGCGCGTTGGGCCAGTCGATCAAACAGTTGCAGCGCGTAATCGCCACTGGGGTCTGCTGCCGGGGTCGACATGCCGATGCGCAATCCAGGCATCCTGAGCAAGGAAACCGCGTCGTCCGGGCCTGTGTCCAGAATATCGCGGCACATCAGAAGCGCCAGGGAATTGGTCGCAAATATCTTGCTGGGACTGGCAAGGCCCGCCGCATGTAGGCGATCTGGATGCGCCGCATTGGCTGAACAGAACAGGTCCCACGGCAGGCCATTCTCTATCCTTCTAGCGACGGTGCCGGACGCGCCGAACTCAAAGTCAGGGTCAGGGACATAATCCGCAAAGACGGAATCGTCCGAAGTGAAAGCATGTTTCAAACTGCCCGCGGCGACAATTTTAGGAGCAGGGGGCATTATCATCCTATGACCCATCGCCATCCGAAGGATGGTTGATGCCGTCATTTGTTGGAACGGAGCCTAGGTCGAACGGATTGATGCCTTCCAAACAGCCAACATTGATGCTGAACCGATTAGGGTTCATGCGCTGTTTATGGTGGGTATTAATGCCACAGATTTTGCAAAAATAGTGCTGTGCTGTTTCCGTATGGAATTGATACAGCGTCAAAGACTCTGCGCCTTTCATAATTTCCATATTTTCCAGACCAGTTTCGACAACGATTGTGCCGCGCCGTCGACAATAGGAACAATCACATCGGCTGGGCGCGGTGATCCCGTTTGGCAAGGTCACCTTCATTTCAACCGCACCGCAATGGCAGGTCGCCTTGTAGGTTTTTACGGTATTCATTCAGTGCGGCTCCTTTTGTCTTTTCCCAGCCCCCTCGACGGGGGACGTGCCCTCTTCTATAACAGGGCGGGACGGAAAAAGGCGAGGCCCTGATGGCAAAAGACGAATATGGATTTGAGACCCTGGCGCTGCATGCTGGTGCGGCCCCCGACAGCGCGACGGGTGCGCGGGCGGTACCGATCTATCAGAACACGTCCTATGTCTTTGACGATGCGGATCATGCGGCCTCCCTGTTTAATTTGCAGGAGCCTGGTTTTATCTATTCCCGCCTGACCAATCCGACCGTTGCGGTGCTGGAGGAACGCCTCGCGGCCCTGGAAAAGGGGATTGGCGCGACGGCAACCGCGTCCGGCCATGCCGCCCAGATGATCGCGCTGCTGCCCCTGATGGGGCCGGGCGATCACATTATCGCGTCGTCAAAGCTGTATGGCGGGTCGATCACCCAGATGGGCCATACCTTCAAGAAATTCGGATGGCAGGTCAGCTTTGTAGATCCCAGCGACCCTGATGCTTTTCAAAAGGCGCTGACGCCTAGGACAAAGGCGATCTTTGTCGAGTGCCTGGCCAATCCAGGCGGTGTCGTGGTGGATTTGGAGCCGATTGCTGCCATCGCCCATGGCGCGGGCATTCCCCTGATCGTCGATAACACGATGGCAACGCCCTATCTGTGCCGCCCGGGGGAGTTTGGCGCGGATATCGTGACCCATTCGACAACCAAGTTCCTGTCGGGCCAGGGCACGGCGCTGGGCGGCGCGGTAATCGATTGTGACAGTTTCGATTTCCACAATCCAGAGAAATTCCCCAGCCTGGCAACGCCAGCCCCTGAATATCATGGCCTGACCTTTACGGAGAGTTTTGGCAATCTGGCCTATACATTATATGGGCATGCCGTTGGCCTGCGCGATATTGGTCCGACGCAACAGCCGATGAATGCTTTCTTGACGATTTTGGGGATTGAGACGCTGCCGGTGCGGATGGACCGTCATATCGCCAATGCCCGGATTGTGGCGGATTATCTGGACGGCCATGCGGCGATTGCGTCCGTTGGCTATGCCGGTCTGCCGTCCAGCCCTTATTATGACCTGGCACGCAAATATATGCCCAAAGGGCCGGGATCGGTTTTCACCTTCAAATTAAAGGGTGGGTATGAGGTCGGGCGCAAGCTGGTCAATGCGGTTGAATTGTTCAGCCATCTGGCAAATATTGGCGATGCGAAATCCCTGATCTTGCATCCGGCCTCCACAACCCATAATCAATTGACGAAAGAACAGCAGACAGCCGCAGGGGCGGGACCCGATGTGATCCGACTGTCCATCGGGCTGGAAACGGTAGAAGATTTGATCCGGGATTTGGATCGGGCGCTGGCAATCGCGACCGCGTGACACCACTGACAGAAAGTATCTGACCTATGAGCGAGAATCTGTTCCTGAAACTGTTGCAAGAGCGCAGCCACCTGATCGCCGATGGTGCGATGGGCACCAATCTGTTTGAGCGCGGTTTACAGTCCGGCGATGCACCAGAGCTTTGGAATATCGACCATCCGGACCGGGTTGCCAGTGTGCATCAGGAATTCGTCGATGCGGGCGCAGATATCATCCTGACCAACAGCTTTGGCGGAAACAGTTTCCGGCTGAAACTGCATGATGCCCAGGATCGCGCCTATGAACTGGCGAAGGCTGCGGCCCAGGTCGCGCGCGCCGTGGCGGATAAGGCCGGGCGTCCTGTGGTGGTTGCGGGTTCTATCGGCCCGTCTGGTGAATTGTTTGAACCGGTCGGCCCGGTAACATTTGAACAGGGCAAGGCTGCCTTTGCCGAACAGGCGCGCGGTCTGATTGATGGCGGCGCGGATATCCTGTGGATTGAGACGATTTCGTCCCGGGAAGAAAGCGCAGCAGCGGTTGCAGGCGCGGCAGAAACGGGGCGGCCTGTTGTCTCCACCATGACATTCGACACGGTTGGGCGCACCATGATGGGTGTCACGCCAGCGGATGCCTATCGCCATTTGATCGACCTGCCGACCGCACCAACAGCAATCGGGGCAAATTGCGGCTTGGGTGCGACGGAAAATGTGCTGTCGATTCTGGGCATGCGCGAAGCCATCGGTCCGGACGCGATCATGGTGGCAAAGGCCAATTGCGGGGTGCCACAGTTTAAGAATGGGGCCTTCACCTATACCGGAACCCCTGAATTGATGGCGGATTATGCACGGCTGGCCCGGGATTCCGGGGCACGGATTGTGGGCGGTTGCTGTGGCACAACGGGTGTCGTGCTGAAGGCAATCCGTGACGCCCTGGATGGCTATGTCCCTGGCGAACCGCCGACCATGGATCAGGTGGTCGCCAAGCTGGGCCCGCTGGCCGGGGTCACGGATAAGCCTGCCCATGGCCATAGCCACGGGGCAGGCGGTGACGATGGATCAGATGGCGGCCGTCGGGCGCGCCGTCGCCGCCGCGACTGACCTAAACCCATCGCCGCCGCGACTGATATAGGATGGTGCGTTTATCCTAAGGTAACGGCGGTACCGTTGGCGACCACCATTAGCATGCCGTTTTCCTTGCCCAGCACTTCATAGTCCAGGTCGACGCCGACAATGGCATGGGCCCCCAGGCCTTTGGCCTGTTCGGTCATGTCTTCGATGGCCGCCTCTTTGGCATCCTGCAGGATTTTTTCATAGGATCCGGACCGGCCACCGACAATGTCACGAATGCCTGCAAACATATCCCGGAAGATGTTTGCGCCGATGATCGCCTCTCCGCTGACAATGCCTTTGTAATCGGTGATGCGGCGACCTTCGATGGACTCGGTGGTGGTGACAATCATGATGGGATGCTCCTTCCTGCTGTGCTAAACCCTGTGGGCAATCTTATAGGCTGGATCGGGAAAGAAATGAACCAAAAGACGGATAAACGCGCAATTTGGGGCTGGTGCTTGTATGACTGGGCCAATTCTGCTTTTCCCACCCTGATTTCTACCTTTGTCTTTGCCACCTATTTTACCCAGGCGGTTGCGGAAACGCCGGAGCAGGGAGCATCGCAATGGGGGTATGCCACTTCTGTCGCGGCATTGATTGTGGCTTTTTCTGCCCCGATTCTGGGGGCGGTGTCGGATAAGGCCGGGCGGCGCAAACCCTGGCTGTTTGTTCTGACCGGTATCGGGGCGACGGCAACAGCGGCGCTGTGGTGGGCCTTGCCCGATGCCTCCGCAGTCCCGCTGGCATTGGGATTGATGGTTTTGGGCACAATCTGTTTTGAGCTGGGGATGGTATTCTATAATGCCATGCTGCCCGATGTTGCCCCGGACGGCATGACGGGCCGGATTTCCGGTTGGGGCTGGGGGCTTGGTTACGGCGGGGGGCTTGCCGCCCTGTCGATCAGCCTGGTGGTCTTTGTTCAGCCTGACCCTGCCTGGTTTGGGCTGGACAAAAACAGCAGCGAGCATATCCGGGCGATCCCTGTTCTGGCCGGGGTCTGGATGGCGCTTTTTGCGATTCCCTTATTCCTTTGGACGCCGGATCGACAGGATACCGGCATTTCGGCAGGAACAGCCATTCGCGAAGGTATCTCGACTTTAATCGGGACAATCCGGCATCTGGGGCGATATCGACAGGTTCTGCGCTTCCTGATCGCCCGGATGTTTTATACCGATGGATTGAACACGCTGTTTGCATTCGGGGGTATTTTTGCGGCGGTCAGTTTCGGGATGGAAAGCGATGAGGTTCTGATGTTCGGGCTTACGCTGAATGTCACGGCGGGACTGGGCGCGGCGGGCTTTGCCTTTCTGGATGATAAATGGGGGCCGAAGCCTGTGATCACCCTGTCGGTCGGGGCGATCGCAGTGATCGGGATAGCAATGCTGATGGTGACGGATAAATCCGTCTTCTGGGCATTGGGGATGGGACTTGGCCTGTTTCTGGGGCCCTCCCAGGCCGCCAGCCGGTCGATGATGGCACGTATTGCGCCCGCCGCGTTGCGCACGGAATTTTTTGGTCTCTATGCGCTTAGCGGTAAGGCGACCGCCTTTCTGGGCCCGGCGCTTCTGGCTGTTGTGATTGATATCACGGACAGCCAACGCATTGGTATGGCGACGATCATTCCCTTCCTGATCCTGGGTCTAATTCTGTTACAATGGGTGCGAGAGGATACATGACGACAAAAACTGATCTAAGCCATGCGGACCGATTGGCGCTGAAGGCATTGAGTCAAAGATCAGATGCCCGTGGTTTGGTGCAGGTCATCGGTCATTTTGGCCTGATCGGTCTTCTTGGTTTCGGGACATGGCAGGTTCAGGATGTCTGGGGATGGGTTTCGGCTGTGCCATTGCAGTTTCTGTTGGGTGTCGCCTTGGTATTTCTATTTGCGCCTGCCCATGAATGCGTGCATCGCACAGCCTTTGCCACACGCTGGTTAAATGATGCCATCGCCGCCATTGCCGGGTGGGTGCTGATCCTGCCACCGCAGTATTTTCGGGCGTTTCATCTACAACATCACCGATACACGCAAATTCCGGGAAAAGATCCCGAACTGGCGGGCAAGAGGATCGAAACCCTGGGCCAGTATCTGTGGCATGTGACCGGTATCCCCTATTGGCGGGCTGCGGTGACGGGCCTGGTGATGCATGCTTTGGGACGGGGCATGGAGGATTTCCTGACCGGGCGCACCATTCAAACGGTGCAGCGGGAGGCGCAAGTCTATCTGGCCCTTTATGCCGGTGCAGCGGTGCTGTCGCTGTGGCTGGGAAGCTGGTTCCTGGTGATCTATTGGATGGTTCCCGTCGTGTTGGCCCAGCCGTTCTTGCGTTTGTATCTGCTGGCGGAACATGGGCTGTGCCCGTTGGTTGATGATATGTTTCGAAATACCCGCACGACCCTGACCAATCCGCTGGTCCGGGCATTGGCCTGGAACATGCCCTATCACACGGAACACCATGCCTTTATGGCCGTTCCCTTTCATCGGCTGGGCCAGGTTCATACGCTGTTTCAGGACCGTATCGCGGAGCAGACGCCGGGCTATGGGGCATTTCACAGAAAGTTTCTTAAGCATTTGCGAAGCCCCCAGGCTTCGGTCTAATCTGATTGAAATGTTCTCGGGGCGGGGTGAAATTCCCCACCGGCGGTAAGGTCTGACGTCTGGCAGGACGGATGGGCCAAGCCCGCGAGCGCTTTGAAATTGCCCGTTTGGGAATTTATTCCGTTTGGGCAGTTTGAAAGGTCAGCAGAGTCGGTGAGAAACCGACGCCGACGGTTACAGTCCGGATGGTAGAGAACGGAAGCGTGCGCAGATCCCAGCGATCTATGGTCGGGGCAGGTCTGTGTTGCGTCTTTCCGTGCGCCCCGCTGGGTTAGGATCGTTCGGAAAGGAAATTTATATGACGTCGCCTCATGACAATCAGAATACGGCCCCCAAAATCGCGGTAATTCGTGCGCGCTGGCATGCCGATATTGTGGATCGCGCGGCATCCAGCTTCGTTTCACATTTGCCGAAGGTTGGCTTATCAGGTGCGCAGGTGGAACAATTCACTGTGCCAGGCGCCTATGAAATCCCACTCTTGTGTCAGCGATTGGCGCGGCGGGGTGGGTTTGATGCAATCGTCGCCTGCGCTCTGGTTGTCGATGGGGGTATCTATCGACATGATTTCGTGGCCCGTTCGGTGATCGACGGCATGATGCGCGTGCAGTTGGATGAAGGCGTGCCGGTCCTGTCCGTGGTGCTGACGCCGCATCATTTTCATGATCACGCGGATCATCTGGATTTCTTCAGCGCGCATTTTGACAAGAAGGGCCGGGAAGCGGCAGAAGCGGCAGCGGCGATATTACTGCCCTCGCATCAGGGGGCAGGCTCGATGCCTCACGCAGTTGTCATGTAACGTCATTAGTGGATTGTCGCTGGACGTACTAGATGATGGCCTGGAACATCGCCAATCATCCGAGACAAGATAATGAGCAGCACTGTGAACCCTGAAAACCCCACAAAGAAGAAACCCCTGTGGCAACGCGTCATGCCACTGTTGATTCTGGCGGGGCTTTTCGCTGTCTTTTTTGCCTTGGATCTTGGGCGGTATGTCAGTTTTGACGCGCTGCGGGAAAATCGGGATCAGTTGCAGGATTTTGTCGCGGCTAACGCCATAGTGGCCGTGTTGGTTTATATGGTGCTGTATGCGGCCATGGTTTCCGCCTCGCTGCCGGGTGCCACGGTATTCACGGTTGCGGGCGGCTTCCTGTTTGGCAGTATTCTTGCGACCTTGTACACGGTTGTGGCGGCGACGATCGGTGCCACGATCATCTTTCTGGTGGCCAGGACCGCGATGGGAGACACCTTACGAGACAAAGCCGGTGGTCGGGTTGACAGGCTGCTGAGCGGATTTCGTCAGGATGCGTTTAATTATCTGCTGGTCTTGCGGCTGGTGCCGATATTCCCGTTCTTTCTGGTCAATATCGCGCCCGCTTTTGCGGCTGTGCCTGTGCGGGTTTACATCGCGGCAACCTTTTTGGGCATTATTCCAGGAACCTTTGTTTATGCCCAGGTTGGGACCGGGCTGGGCAGTATCTTCGATTCCGGGCAGGCCTTTACATTGGGCAGTGTCCTGACACCGGAAATCATTATCGCCTTGGCAGGGTTGGCCGTTCTGTCGGTTATTCCCGTCATATATAAGCGATTTAAGAAAGGTGCCTAATTCGGCATGACAGTTGCCGCCCTGCCCTTTGTCTGGATTTCCTGCTTCAGTGTCATGACATGTCCCGCATCGTCGCGGGCCCAGTATTGCAGGGTAATGCGATCCGGGTCCAAAGGTGTTGCGAAATGATGATCGCGCTGGGTCAGGCTGCCGCCTGGTTCAATGCGATAGCGCACACAGGCATCGGCGCAGGATGTGCCGTCTTCGACGCAGACCTTACCGCGATAGATGAACAGGCCTATTCCCGCTGATTCCTTAAAGCGGCGGTCATGGGTAAAGCGATGTCGCCCTTCTTCAAATGAATAGACGAAATCGCTGAGTGTCAGGTTCAACCGGGCGGGCGTTTGGGAGTCCACGCTGGGCTCTGGCAATTCCTTCAGGCAGGCCGTACTGATGCCGCTTGGGTCAGACTGGTTTGTCGTCTCTTGCGCAGATGTATCATCCGCGTCATCACAGGCAGCCATGCCGCCCATAATAAGGGCCGCCAGCATTACGCGTTTCCATGCACCCATATAAAATAACCTTCATCCGGCACTCAGATTAACCCATTCCCAGTTTACTGTTTACGGGCGCATTCTACCGCTAAATCTTAGTCCTGGTCCAGAATCATCCGGTTCCGCCCACGGTCAAGCCGTCTAAACGCAGGGTGGGCTGACCGACACCGACAGGAACGCCTTGACCTTCCTTGCCACAGGTGCCGACACCATCATCCAGTTTCAGATCATTGCCAATCATGGAGACTTTGGTCAGCGCATCTGCGCCGTTCCCGATAAGCGTCGCACCTTTCACCGGCGCACCGATCTTCCCATCTTCAATTTTATAGGCCTCGGTGCAGGAGAAAACGAATTTGCCATTGGTGATATCAACCTGACCACCGCCAAAATTGGTGGCATAGATGCCGTTCTTTACGGAGGCGAGGATTTCCCCAGGGTCTTTGTCGCCCGCCAGCATATAGGTATTGGTCATCCGCACCATTGGACAGTGGGCGTAAGATTGGCGGCGACCGTTTCCGGTCGATTTAACCCCCATCAGGCGCGCATTCATGCGGTCCTGCATATAGCCTTTCAGAATACCGTCTTCGATCAGCACGGTTTCGCTGGTCGGTGTGCCTTCATCATCGACGGTCAGGGACCCGCGGCGGTCTTTCAGGGTGCCATTGTCGACGACCGTCACGCCTGGGGCCGCAACGCGCTGACCCAACAATCCCGCAAAGGCGGACGTTTTCTTGCGATTGAAATCCCCTTCCAGGCCATGCCCAATCGCTTCGTGCAGCAGAATGCCGGGCCAACCCGGTCCCAGAACAACCGTCATTTCGCCAGCCGGGGCCGGGATCGCCTCCAGATTGACAAGTGCCTGACGCAAGGCCTCATCCACTTGTGCCTGCCATTTGTCTGGGGAGACAAATGTCGCGAAATCCATGCGCGCGCCACATCCATGGCTGCCGGTTTCCATGCGCCCATCCTGTTCGACGACGACGCTTACATTGACGCGCACCAAGGGGCGGATGTCGGATGCGCGCTCCCCATCCGGGCGCACGATCTGGATGGCAGACCATTCTGCCGACAGAGAGGCCGTGACCTGTCTGACTCGGGGATCTTTTGCCCGGGCATAGGCATCGATTTCATTCAAAAGCCCGACTTTTGCATCAAAGGTCAATGTTTCCAGCGGGTTTACGTCGGAATACAGCGCCATATTCGTGCGGGGCGGGGCATCAGCCAGAACGCCGCCATGGCCGCCATGCACAGCCTGCACCGCCGTCGCCGCGCGCTTGATCGCCGCCTCGCTTAATTCGCCGGAATGGGCATAGCCTGAGACTTCACCCACGACAGACCGCAGGCCAAAGCCTTGAGAAGTATCGAAACTGGCGCTGCGAATGCTCCCATCGTCCAGCACAAGGCTCTCACTTTGACCATATTCCAGATATAATTCGCCATCTTCAGCGCCTTTAAGGCTGTCGGCGACAAGCCGTTCCACCCGTCCCTGGTCCAGTTCGGTGCGACCGTAAAACAGGTCGTCGGTGATGGCGATATCAGACATGATCATTCCCTTTTAACTGTTCGGCCACAGACTGACTGGCCTAAATGGATCGGGCGTGGACGGCTGTAAATCAGGTCAGACACTGATCTAAACACGGTGTTGGCGCATATATGTTACACGTGAGCATAAAATTCAAAGGATGGTTGCGACGATCATAGCGTTACCTGCCGCAACGGGGTATGCAAGACTTCCTGACATTTCGGGAACCTGGGGCGCTTAGGTAAAATTGTGTTGCTTTATTTGAGATAGGAGCAGGACCGCCATGGGCAAGACCCAAGCACCAATCGACAAGCATCCCGCTCCCGCGGAAGGGAGCTTGTCGGATGTGTCCGAACAGCAAGGGCTGGTAAATGATGGTGTGCGGAAATTCGCGTTTCCGAAGGAACACCCATTGCGATATGCCCTGACAAACGAATTGCACGCCCGTCCTTTTGAGATGCTGACGCCGCCGGTACAGACCAGCATGTATGCGACCGTTCTGGGCGAAGGTGCTGGATCAGGCGTTTTCGATCACCTGAAAGCATTGTGTGATCGATACGGCGTCAATCCGCCGCATCGCGATATGAACCATTTCTCAGCGGATTTTGGGCCTTTCCGGTTGCGGTTCGAACGGCATACTGAATTTGCCTCCTATACGGTGCTGCGCCATGGGTCTTTTGATGTGCCGTTTGAAAAGCCCGCTTCTGACTTTCTGCCGCGCGAATGGCTGGAATCCATGCCGGGGGAGGTGTTATTGGCCATTCATGTCGCGATACTTCCTGTTGAAGGGCCCGATCCGGATCCTGAGCTGCTATCTGACCTGTTCGTGCCGGAAAGCCTGGTCAACAGCATACTTTCGGGGAATTCGGCACAGGTTTGGACGGATTTGCGCATTCATGGCGATGGTCATAATAGAATCCTCCTGAAACCCTATGATCTGCCCCCGGCGAAGGCGGGGCGTGTTGTGCAGCGATTGCTGGAAATTGCGGCCTACAGGAATTTCGCGCTGTTGGGCTTGCCTGCCGCCCGAGAAGTCGGACCGGAATTGACCCGAATTGACGGTGGCTTGGCAAAACTGACGGCGGAAACGGCATCCCTGGTCGAATCCGGGCCCGATGGAAGCAAGCCGGACTTAACCAAACAAACGGGGGCCACGCACCGTGAATCAGAGCTGTTGATCCAATTGATGCAGCTTTCCGCAGAGATTGAACGGTTGAATTCCCAGCACAGCTATCGCTTTTCGGCATCCAGAGCGTATTTCGCATTGATTCGGTCGCGCTTGACAGAATTGCGCGAGGAGCGTGTTGAAGGATATCAGACCATTCAGGAATTCCTGGATCGGCGTCTGGCCCCTGCGATGCGAACCTGCGAATCGGTAGAAGATCGGATGGCCAGCATGTCCCGGCGCGCCACCCGTGCCGCCAACTTATTGCGCACCCGTGTTGATTTTAAACTTGAGCGTCAGAATCAGGGGTTACTGACCTCTATGGATCGGCGCGCCAAAATGCAATTGCGCCTGCAACAGACCGTTGAAGGCCTGTCTGTGGCCGCGATAACATATTATGCTGTGGGATTGGTTGGATATGCGGCAAAGGCGCTGATGGAGTTCGGGCTGCCGGTTTACCCACCGCTGGTGCAGGGTATTGCGGTGCCGGTGATTGCGATCGGTGTTTGGTTCGGTTTGCGCCAGGCCCGAAAACACAGCCGTTTAGACGATTGACGGCCGGAATTTTCTCAGGATCGTCAGGTGCTACAATCTGTCGCTGATTGGTTCCGCGTCTTTAATTTTACCCAAAGTTGGCGCAAGCTTGGGATATGAACATGGGCTGGATGCCCCGAAATTAGGCGAAATTCGTTGATTTCATGGCCGGGCTGGTGTTTAACTCGCAAGTCCGTCTTTTTGGGTCAGACGTGGGGTCCCACAGTCTGTGTACCTTGAATGAGACGCAGAGCACGATAGTATGGAGATGGGTAGGAAATCTGGTGACACGACGTGCAAGGCTCGCAGGTCCGACACTGTTAAGGGTTTCTTACGATCATGGTGTAACGCGCGATCGGTTGAACGGTTGGTTCAATTGAATATCGCGGGGGAAACGGGAGATTAAGGGTGCGGAAGCTCTTTACGATTCTTTCCGGTTTGGCTGCAGCGGGCGTTGGGTCCATTGCCAGTGCCGGTCAAGCCTTGGCTGCCAAAGCAGAACCTTGGCAAATGGGGTTACCGGATCCGGTTACGCCCTTGGCGCACCAGATGGCCGATTTTCATAATTACTGGCTGTTGCCGATTATCACGGTCATTACAATTTTCGTATTGGTCCTGTTGCTGTATGTCTGCTGGCGGTTCCGTGAAAGCGCGAATCCTGTGCCGTCCAAGACAACCCATAATTCCATGCTGGAAGTTCTGTGGACGGGTATCCCTGTTCTGATTCTGGTGGTCATGGCCTTCCCCTCTCTCAAGCTGCTATATGCAACTGATGAAGTTGAGGATTCGGAAATGACGGTGAAGATCGTCGGGCATCAGTGGTATTGGGAATATCAATATCCGGATCATGGCAATTTCTTCATCGAAGCGCGCATTGCTGCGACGACGGAAGAAGAGGCGAAGGAACAGGATGTCCACCGCCTGATGGCGACAGATGAAATGTTCGTGTTGCCTGCTGATACGAAAATTCGCCTTCAGATGACATCAGCAGACGTTATCCACAATTGGTCCATGAGCGATTTTGGCGTCCGCATGGACACGGTTCCCGGTCGTTTGAACGAAGCCTGGACCCAGATTGACAAGCCTGGCATTTACTACGGTTTCTGCTCTGAATTGTGCGGGGATGCGCATGCATTCATGCCCATTCAGGTTCAGGTTCTGCCAAAGGCGGAATTTGCGGCCTGGGTTGAACAGGCGCGGGAAAAATATGATCCGGTCGAACAAGCACAAGCGCCATCGGTGTCTCGCGCTGTTGCCACCTCGCCGGCCCAAGCGGTCGAATAACGGAGCGCCGGGCGCGTTCGACGCCTGGACCATGTAATTTAGGTCACCAGTATTGCCTGGGGCCGAAAAGGGAAGACGGAGAATTTCGATGGGATATGCCGCAGCAGCGCATGATGATCACGGAGCCCCGACGGGTATTGCTCGCTGGTTGTTTTCAACCAACCATAAAGACATCGGGACGATGTATCTTATCTTCTCGATTATTGCAGGACTGATCGGGGGTGCGGCTTCCATCTATATGCGGATGGAATTGCAGGAACCGGGCGTTCAGATTATGTCGGGCGGGCATGAATGGAATACGGTGATCACCGCGCATGGTCTGATCATGGTGTTCTTTGTTGTTATGCCCGGACTGATCGGGGGCTTTGGGAACTGGTTCGTGCCATTGATGATCGGCGCGCCGGATATGGCCTTCCCGCGTATGAACAACATCTCTTTCTGGCTGTTGATTCCTGCATTTGCGCTGTTGCTGTTGTCGACATTGATTGGTGGCGGCGCCGGAACCGGCTGGACAATGTATCCGCCGCTTTCCAGCACCGGGCAGGGATTGTTTACCGGGCATGATCTCGCCGCTGTGGATTTTGCGATTTTCGCCCTTCACCTGGCGGGGGCCAGCTCGATCCTGGGGGCGATCAACTTTATCACGACGATTTTCAACATGCGTGCCCCTGGCATGACCTTGCATAAAATGCCGTTGTTCGCCTGGTCAATGCTGGTAACTGCGTTCCTTTTGGTCTTGTCGCTGCCGGTTCTGGGGGGCGCCATTACGATGCTGTTGACGGACCGTAATTTCGGCACGTCCTTCTTCCGTCCGGATGGCGGCGGGGATCCGATCCTGTTCCAGCACCTGTTCTGGTTCTTCGGTCACCCGGAAGTGTATATCATGATCCTGCCTGGCTTTGGCATCCTCAGCCACGTTGTTTCCACGTTCTCCAAGAAGCCCATTTTCGGGTATCTGGGCATGGCCTATGCCATGGTCGCAATCGGGGTCGTGGGCTTTGTCGTCTGGGCGCACCACATGTACACGGTGGGTCTGGATGTCGATACGCGGGCCTACTTTACTGCGGCAACAATGGTGATTGCTGTCCCGACCGGGATCAAGATTTTCAGCTGGATCGCAACAATGTGGGGCGGTTCCATCCGTTTCACCGTGCCGATGCTGTGGGCGATTGGCTTCATCTTCCTGTTCACCGTTGGCGGCGTGACCGGTGTTGTTCTGGCGAATGCCGGCATGGATTTGCAGTTGCATGATACCTACTATGTCGTGGCGCATTTCCACTATGTTCTGTCATTGGGCGCTGTCTTCGCATTGTTCATGGGGATGTATTACTGGATGGGCAAAATGTCCGGACGGGAAATCCCGACCTGGGCTGGTTACGTGCACTTCTGGACCACCTTCGTTGGCGTGAACCTGACCTTCTTCCCACAGCATTTCCTTGGGCTGGCCGGGATGCCGCGTCGGTACATCGATTATGCGGATGGGTTTGCCGAATGGAATCTGATCTCATCGATCGGGGCCTATATCTCATTCGCATCGACACTGTTTTTTGTCATCGTGGTGATCTACACGCTGGTTGCAGGCCGCAAGGCGGCGGCCAATCCGTGGGGTGAAGGTGCGACGACATTGGAATGGACGGTCAGTTCACCGCCCCCATTCCATACATTCAGCACGCTGCCCCGCATTGGGGGTGGCAGCGGCCACTAAGCCAGGATTTCCCCGCCATTGGTCAGAATCCAATGGCGGGGTTGGTTTGCCCAGCCATTGTTTGGCGGGCGTCGCCAGGAAGCCATCGTATGGTCGATGCCGCTACCGAAACGAACCATGATTGGGACTGAAACAGCGTGAGTGATACCACTTTTCAATCCGCCACCCTGGAAGGGAATGCCCTGATAAATCGGGGATTGTCCGATCAGACTGGGTTGTCTGCCTCCAAAGGGGCGGAGGTCCGTGATTTTGTGCGTCTGTTGAAGCCGCGCGTTATGTCTCTGGTCGTGTTTTCCGGTTTTGCGGGTCTTTTTGTTGCGCCTGGTTCCATTCACCCGATTCTGGCGGCGGTTGCTGTGCTGTGTATTGCTGTCGGCGCTGGTGCAGCGGGTGCCATCAATATGTGGTTTGATCGTGATATCGACGCGATCATGGTGCGCACGCGGGGTCGTCCGATCCCCCGTGGTAAGGTTGCCCCGGATGACGCACTAGCCTTTGGAACTGTGCTGTCGCTGGGGTCCGTCGTGATCATGGCATTGGCGGTGAACTATGTCGCGGCTGGTTTGCTGGCGGTTGCGATCTTGTTCTATGTCTTCATTTATACGATGTGGCTCAAGCGCTCTACCCCACAGAATATTGTGATTGGCGGTGCTGCCGGTGCTTTCCCGCCGATGATTGGCTGGGCCGCAGTGACGGGCGGCGTGTCGCTGGAATCCGTTGTTCTGTTTGGGTTGATCTTTTTGTGGACGCCGCCGCATTTCTGGGCCCTGGCGCTTTATCGCAGGGGCGATTATGCCGATGCTGGCGTACCGATGCTGCCTGTTGTCGCGGGGGTGCGTGAAACCAAAAAGCAGATGTTTATCTATACCCTGCTGTTGTTTCCCTGTGCCGTTGCCCCTTATTGGCTGGGCGTTGCAGGTCCGTTGTATGGTATGGCCGCAGCGGTGTTGGGAGGATTGTTTATCCTGTCGGCAATCGCAGTATGGCGGGACGACAGTGACAAATCGGCCAAGCGCATGTTTGGTTATTCGATATTCTATCTGTTTGCCCTGTTTGGCGCGATGATCCTGGATCGTGGCGTTGGCTTGATCGGGTAACGTTTTTGAGGAGCGGTTGTTTTGGCCACTGAGTCTAAAGACACATTGACGATGACGGACGATGAAATCCGTCGCCGCCAACGCAGTCGGAACATCGCTGTCGCCCTGTCTGTGGCGGCCCTGGTGGTGATTGTATTTGTGGTGTCCGTCGTCCGCATCAAGGCGGGTATTGACGCATCAGCAGGCGGGTGATTGTCCAATGAGCAGAGAAAACGACATTGCACGGAAAAACAAACGGCTGATGATCGGCTGCGTATTGGTCGTCGGCTTTATGGTGGGGATGAGCTTCGCCTCCGTGCCACTGTACAATCTCTTCTGCCGCGTAACGGGTTATGGTGGAACGACCCAGGTCGGCACGGCACCAACCCAGGATGCTGTGTCGGATCGTCAGGTTACGATTCGATTTGATGCGTCGATGAACAAGGGCTTGCCGTGGCAGTTCAATCCGGAACAGCGAGAGATCACGGTGCGGGTCGGGGAAACCGGCATGGCCTTTTACAGGGCGGAATCCGTATCCAATGAACGGACCGTTGGCACGGCGACTTTCAATGTCACGCCGCTGAAGGCCGGACAGTATTTTGTGAAGACCGAATGTTTCTGTTTCACGGAACAGGCGCTTGATCCGGGCCAAGTTGCAGACATGCCGGTCAGTTTTTATATTGACCCCGGCATCCTGGAAGATAGTAACCTGGATGATACGAATACGATCACGCTTTCGTATACTTTCTATCGTAAGAAGGATGTGGAAGAGTCGGAAGACAAGAAGGCTGCAGCTGAAAATGAAAACACAGCAGCGCTTGATAGTGTCCAGCCGGTCAATTGACGCGGTGGAAGAATGTGGTTCTGTGTCACATCACGTGGCATAGGGTAAGAGGCGTAAACAAGAGTCTGGTGTTGGGCGTTCCGGTGGTGGGACGGGTCAATGCGGATCACTATGGGGGTTGAAGACCATGGCAGCCGATCATCACGCGGTCGATCACGATTATCATCTTGTAAATCCGAGTCCCTGGCCGGCTTTTGGGGCGTTAAGCGCCTTTATACTGGCCTTTGGGACGGTGTGGTATCTCCATCCGGATATGATGGGGGGCATTTCCATTGGCCTGGCGGGCACTCTCATCGGGCTGATTATGGTCCTGTTGACGATGTATTTCTGGTGGCGCGACGTCGTGCGGGAAGCCAATGGCGGCGACCACAAGCCAGTGGTTCAATTGGGCCTTCGGTATGGTATGGCGCTGTTCATCGCATCGGAAGTCATGTTCTTCGCAGCCTTCTTCTGGGCGTATTTCGATGTCAGTATCTTTACCGCCGATCCGATCCAGTTCGCACGTGTCGAAGCAACCGGGGGGCAGTGGCCACCGGTTCACATCGAAACCCTGGATGCATTTCATCTGCCGTTGTTGAACACCATGATCCTTTTGTTGTCGGGCTGCACGGTGACCTGGGCGCACCATGCTTTGCGCGAAGGGAACCGCAAAGGAACGATCCAGGGGTTGATCTTTACGGTCATCCTGGGGGCATGCTTCAGCGCCATACAGGCCTATGAATATGGTCATGCGTCCTTCGGATTTACCGAAGGTATCTATTCTTCAACCTTCTATATGGCGACCGGCTTTCACGGGTTCCATGTTCTGGTTGGAACAATCTTCCTGGCAGTCTGCCTGGTGCGCGTGAACCGTGGTGACTTCACGCCAACACAGCATTTCGGCTTTGAAGCGGCCGCCTGGTACTGGCATTTCGTTGATGTGGTGTGGTTGTTCCTGTTTGTCTGTGTCTACTGGTGGGGCGGCTGACCTCACACGTCTGCTTTTTATCAGGGGGTCAGGGATGTCATGGCGGCGCCCTGGCCCTTTGTTTGAAAACTGATCTTTTATACAGACGTGCCTTGCTGCAGTTTTCAACATACCTGAAAGGCCCCCAACGATGGCTCATTCGCATTATGATCTCCCGTCTCCCTGGAAGACCGGGTATAAGGGGCGTTGTCCGCGCTGTGGTGAAGGGCGGTTGTTTTCAGGGTTCTTGCAGGTTGCACAGGGATGCGGTTTTTGTGGCCTGACATATGACTTTGAAAATGCTGGTGATGGTGCGGTGCCGTTTCTGATCCTGATTATTGGGGCAATCGGGGTCGGGCTTGGCGCATGGGTGCTGCTGGCTTTTGATACCGCTGTTTGGGTGCCAATCCTGGTGACGGTTCCGGTTGTGATACTCCTGACTCTGGTTTTGATGCCCCGTGCGAAAGGTCTTCTGATCGCGCTGCAATATGTGAATCAGGCCAGTGATAGCGGAACAGACGGCCCGGAAAACTCATAAATTTCGACGTTCTGCGTCTAAAAGGAAATACATTTCATGCTCTCGCGTCTAAAGTTGGTTCCGACCCTGTTTACGATCCCTTCACTGATCGTTCTTGTGTCGCTGGGTGTCTGGCAACTGCAGCGGATGGAATGGAAGGCGGACCTGATCTCAAAGTTGCAGGAACGCTCGACAATGGCTGCAGAGACATTGCCGCAGGGCGACCTGTCGATGGACGACATGGAATTCAGGCAGGTTAAAATGACAGGCCATTTCCTGAATGAATCGGAGATGTTCCTGTTAAATCGATCACTGAATGGAAATCCCGGCTTGCATGTCATCACACCGTTTCAGCGGGATGATGTGCCTGGCGCTCCTGTGATCCTGGTCAATCGCGGATGGGTTCCCTTCGATAAAAAGGAACAGTCCACACGCGAGGAAGGTCTGATCGATGGTCAGACCACGGTGAATGGCATTGTGCGGTTCCAGCGTCCAATCACGGGGCTGCAGCATGTATTCCTTCCGGAGAATGAGCCGGAACGAAACATGTGGTATTCGATCAACAGTACCCAGATGGGGACTCAGATTGGCGCATCCTTACCAAACTTCTATGTCGTGGATGGTAATGACATGGTACCGGGTCTCTTTCCAGTGGGGCGTCAGTGGCGTTTGGATATTCCAAATAATCATCTGCAATATGCGCTGACATGGTTCTTCCTGGCGATTGCCTTGGCGGTCATATTTGTTTTGTATCACCGCCCGCCGAAGCAGGATCCTCAATCGGATGCCTGATGCCGCGATGGAACAGAATTCCGCCTATAAGAGACTAGAAGCGCGGTTTCGCCAGATTGCCCTATATGGTGAAGTGGCCAGCGTCCTGCATTGGGATGCAGCCACGATGATGCCCACGGAAGGGGCGTCGCCACGGGGAGAGCAATTGTCCGAATTACGGGTATTGGGTCATCGCGCCCTAACCGACCCAGTGATGGAGGATCTGTTCTCCGCAGCAGAACAGGAAGATCTGGAGTCCTGGCAGCGCGCAAATTTGCGCGAAATGCGGCGGGACCATAGATTTGCAACAGCGCTGCCCGACGATCTTGTCGCGGCCATCAGCAATGCGACCAGTACTTGTGAGCATGTCTGGCGCGACGCCAGGGCCAAGTCGGATTTTGCTGTCGTATCAGACAAGCTGTCGATCGTGATAGATTTGACCCAGGAAAGCGCCCAAGCCTATGGGCAGGCCTTGGACCTGGATCCGTATGATGCCTTGCTGGAATCCTATGCGCCGGGAGTACGGGCGGCTGATATTGACCCGGTGTTTAATGATTATGCTGCTTTTCTGCCAGATTTCCTGGAAGCTGTGACCGCGCGTCAGGCGCAAAAGGGATTGCCCGTACTGCCAAAACCAGTGCCAGTGGCGCAGCAGCAGAAACTGGTGGAGCGCCTGGCAGGCGCAACCGGCTTTCGTTTTGAGGCAGGCCGCATTGATGTCAGTGCACATCCTTTCTCAACCGGGTATCGCGGGGATCAGCGCATCACCGTTTCTTATCGCGAAAATGACCCGATGGCCTCGGTCATGGCAGTGCTGCATGAATGTGGTCATGCCGCTTATGAGGCTGGATTGCCTGCCGCCTGGACAAGACAGCCTGTTGGACAAGCCCTGGGCATGGTGGTGCATGAAAGCCAGTCGCTAAGTGTCGAAATGCAGGCCAGTCGGTCTTCAGAATTTCTGGGTTGGTTGGCTGTTCAGGCATCGGATGTTCTGGGCCCGGATCCCGCCTATGCGCCGGAGAATTTTCGACGCCTGCAACAATGGGTTCAACCGGATTTCATTCGTGTCGAAGCGGATGAAGTGACCTACCCCGCCCATGTTATTTTGCGCACACGATTAGAGAGACCGCTTTTGTCGGGGGATTTGCCATTGGCGGATCTGCCCGGCGCCTGGAATCAGGGGATGAAAGAACTGCTGGGCGTGGATGTGCCAGATGATCGTCGTGGCTGCCTACAGGATATTCACTGGTATGACGGGGCCTTCGGGTATTTCCCAACCTACACATTGGGGGCGATGCTGGCCGCACAACTGGCGGAGGCGGCCCACAAAGCCAATTCAGAAATCCCACAAGCCCTTGCGCGCGGGGATTTTTCACCCTTGATGCAGTGGCTTGGTGATGCCATTCATACCAAAGGATCGTACCTGGAAGCCGATGGATTGATCACCCAAGCAACCGGTCGCACGTTGGACGCAACGGCGTTTAAGCGTCATTTGCATCGACGGTACCTGGAAGGATAGAGATGATGGATTTTTCGACCGAACAAATGGAAGAAGTTTGGAACTGGCTGGTGCCCACCGCCCTGGATTATGGCAGCAACATTCTGCAGGCCTTGATAATCCTGATTATCGGGCTGTGGTTGGCGGGGCGTTTGTCAAGCTGGACACGACGCAGTCTGAACAAGTACCAGCGGATCGATGGTACCTTGAAACCACTGTTCGCAAGCCTGTTGCGCTATTTGATTGTCATTATCACGATCATCGCGATCCTGAACCAGTTTGGTGTTCAGACGGCCAGCATTATTGCGATTTTAGGTGCCGCTGGTTTGGCAATCGGTCTGGCCCTGCAAGGTACCCTGCAGAATATTGCCGCCGGAATCATGTTGCTGATTCTGCGCCCGTTCCGGGTCGGTGATTTTATTGATGCTGGTCCCGTCTCAGCGACGGTGGATGAAATCGGCCTGTTCACGACCCAATTCACGACGGTTGATGGCGTTTATGTTTCCTGCCCGAACAGCAGCATTTGGAATGCAAAGGTGACAAATTATTCCCGCAACGGACGGCGCCGGATGGATCTGGTGGTCGGCATATCCTACGAGGATGATATTGGCGTTGCGATGACTGTCTTGAATGGTCTTATGGAAAAGGATGATCGCGTCCTGAAGGATCCGGCGCCGCAATGCATGGTCACGACCCTGGGCGACAATTCGGTCAATATCACCATGCGGTTCTGGGCAAACAGCGCCGATTTCTGGGGGCTGAAGTGGGATATGACCCGGTGGACCAAGGAACAGATCGAAGCCGCTGGGCTCAGCATTCCATTCCCGCAGCGGGATATGCGAATGATTCCGGTCACGACCACAGAGTCAAAGGTCGCAACATCATCGGTTCCCGCCAAATAGGATACAGCGATGCGCTATGTTTCGACCCGTGGTTCTGCGCCTGATTTAGGTTTTGACGATGTTTTGCTGACCGGCTTGGCACGGGATGGCGGTTTGTATGTCCCATCCGACTGGCCGAAATTCTCCGCTGCGGAATGGCGGGAAATGCGCGGCCTGCCCTATGACGAATTGGCGGTGCGGGTCTGCATGCCCTTCCTGGGGGATGTCATTTCAGAAGATGATTTCGCCGACATCGCCACCGATGCCTATAGCGGGTTCGATCATGATGCCGTTGCCCCGCTAAAGCAGCTCAGCGCTGACACGTGGCTGATGGAACTGTTTCATGGCCCGACACTCAGCTTCAAGGATTATGCCTTGCAGGTTGTTGGACGCTTGTTCGAACATGTCCTGACCCGACGGGGAGAACGGATCTGTATCGTTGGTGCGACATCGGGTGATACCGGGTCCGCGGCTATCGAGGCCTGTCGCGACCGGGATGCGATTGATATCTTCATCATGCATCCGTATCAGCGGTGCTCGGACGTGCAGCGCCGTCAAATGACCACGGTAGCAGCATCCAATGTGCACAACATCGCCATTGATGGGACATTTGATGATTGTCAGGATGTCGTAAAGGCCCTGTTCAATGATCTGGAATTTCGGGATGACATGCATCTGTCTGCCGTCAATTCGATCAATTGGGCGCGGATCATGTGTCAGATCGTCTATTATGTGCATGCCTCCCTGTCGCTGGGGGCACCGGATCGGGAAGTCGCTTTTTCTGTTCCAACCGGTAATTTCGGGAATGTCTTTGCAGCTTATGCGGCCCGGGAGATGGGTTTGCCCATTTCCCAACTGATTGTGGGGTCCAATGAGAACGATATTCTGACTCGCTTTTTTGAAAGCAACGACATGTCGATGCGCGATGTGGTGCCAACCCATTCGCCTTCTATGGACATTCAGGTCTCCAGCAATTTCGAACGGTTGTTGTTTGAATTGATGGACCGGGATGGCGCGGCGACGGCCCATTTGATGCAAACCTTCCGGGCGTCGGGATATCTGAATATCGAAACACCCCGTTGGCAAAACGCTTTGCAACTGTTTTCCAGTCACAGATTGTCTAATGAACAGACGATAGCAGCCATCAAGGCGGTCTTGGAATCGACTGGCGAACTGGTTGATCCGCACAGCGCAATCGGCATTGTCGCAGGTTGGACCCGTCGTCATGATCCCAGCGTGCCACTTGTTGTCGCAGCGACGGCGCATCCCGCGAAATTCCCTGATGTGGTCAAGCAGGCAACGGGGCTGCATCCCAGTTTACCCCCGCGTCTGCTGGATTTGTTTGACCGGGAAGAGCGCTATGATCGTCTGCCCAATTCCGTCAGTGCGGTTCAGGATTATGTGCGCCGTGGGTCTAATCGGGCGGGTGTGCAATGACCAGTGATCCCCAGATCACAACACTGGACAATGGTTTGCGGATTGCAACCGATCCGATGCCAGGTCTGCGCACCGCCAGTGTCGGCGTGTGGGTCGGGGCCGGGGCGCGGGTTGAACCTGCGGAGATAAATGGTGTCGCGCATTTCCTGGAGCATATGGCTTTCAAGGGCACAAAACGGCGCAGTGCCCGCCATATTGCCGAGGAAATTGAAGCGGTTGGTGGGTTGCTGAATGCCTATACGTCGCGCGAGAATACCGCTTACTATGCCAAGGTCATGGCCGATGATTTACCTTTGGCCCTGGATATCATTGCCGACATTCTACAAAATTCAACCTTTGATCCACAGGAATTAGAGCGGGAACGGGGCGTCATCCTGCAGGAAATCGGGGAGTGTCATGATACGCCCGATGACGTGATTTATGATCGGTTCCAGGAAGTCGCCTATCCCGGCCAGGCGATGGGGCGGCCTGTTTTGGGTACTGTTGATACGGTGCGCGATATGCCCCGTGATGCAATCCGTGACTTTATGGCAAAGCGATATGCGGGGGAGAATATGGTCCTGTGTGCCGCTGGTGGACTGGATCATGAACAATTCGCCCAATTGGCGGCAGAGAAATTCCAGAATCTGGGCCCGGCACAAGAGACTGATAATCCCCGCGCAGTCTATCGGGGGGGAGAGTATCGCGAAGCCCGCGACAGCGAACAGGTTCATCTGCTGATGGGGTTTGAGGGGCCTTCCTTCGAAGGTCAGGACTATTACACGGCTGGTGTATTGTCCGCCTTGTTTGGCGGCGGCATGTCATCTCGCCTGTTTCAGTCCATCCGGGAAGAGCGTGGATTGGTTTATTCAATCTATTCCTTCAGTTCGACTTTTGCCGATAGCGGCATGTTTGGGCTGTATGCCGGTACCAGCGAAAAGGATGTTGCCGAACTTATCCCCGTTGTGACGGACGAAATATGTGCGCTGGCTGACACTCTAACGGAAGTTGAAATCAGTCGTGCAATCGCGCAATCCAAGGCGTCCTTGCTGATGTCGCGGGAAAGCACGAACAGCCGCAGCGATCAATTGGGAAATCAGATGCTGGCGCATGGTCATCCAGTGTCCGAAGCAGATCAACTCAAGGCGCTGGACGCTGTGGACCATGATGCCTTGACCGCTATGGCGCGGCGGGTGTTTGCCTCGCCGCTTAGCCTGGCGGCGATTGGGCCGCTTTCTCAGCTTGAAAGTTATGAGCGTATCTCAGATCGTTTGCGCCTGAACTGACGGCGGGACTGATGTTTGACTTTTTCCGAAGCTCTCCCCCACGATGTGTCTTTTCTGGGCCACGGGTCTATTTGCGCCCCCCCAAATGGGCCGATCAAAAGGAGTGGCTGAAGGTTCGGGGAGAGTCCAAGGCGTTTCTGGAACCATGGGAACCTGCCTGGTCGCGCGATGCCTTGACTGCGGCGGCATTCCGTCGCCGTGTTCATCGGGTTGAACAGGAATGGCGCTCGGGTATCGGCTACGGTTTCTTTATATTTGACGGTAAAACCTCAAGCCTGGTTGGGGGGATCACCCTAGCGAATGTCCGCCATGGGGTGGTGGAATCCGCCAACATTGGATATTGGGTCGGGCAAGCATATGCGCGCCAGGGCTATATGTCGGAATCCCTTCAAATCACGCTGGATTTCGCCTTCCGCAAGCTCAATTTGCACCGGGTGGAGGCGGCATGTCTGATTGATAATGAGGCCAGCCGCCAGTTGTTGCTAAAGTCCGGATTCCAGTTGGAAGGGCGCGCGCGCAAGTTTCTATGCATAAATGGCCGATGGCAGGATCATGACACCTTTGGCATCTTGCGCACAGACGACCGCCCCGCCGTTCCGGTTATAGAAAGACAGTAGCAACAGCAACGGTTTCAATCTGGTTAAATGCCTTACTTTTGCCTGATTTTCTGCGGAGAAAAGAATTGCCGCGTCGCATGAATCAGCGTACATCCAGAAGACCTAGCTTGGAATAGGCGGTCCAATTTTATAAACCACATCAGATCCCTTAACCAGAGCATGAAACAATCCCACTGTCAGATCCTGATAAATAGGATCACACAGCGTTAGAGGCTAAAGGCACCCACTATGTTTTCTCGGTTACTTGGTTTTCTGTCCGCCGATATGGCAATCGACCTCGGCACGGCCAATACTCTTGTCTACGTGAAAGGGCGCGGTATTGTCCTGAATGAACCGTCCGTGGTTGCAATCGCAGATGTGAAGGGCAAAAAGCAGGTCTTGGCTGTTGGGGACGAGGCGAAGATGATGCTGGGCCGAACCCCTGGAAACATCCAGGCCATTCGCCCATTGCGCGATGGTGTGATCGCCGACTTCGAAGTCGCCGAAGAAATGATCAAGCATTTCATTCGCAAGGTCCATAACCGCCGCAGCTTTGCCAGCCCGCAGGTCATTGTCTGTGTTCCGTCCGGATCCACCGCGGTCGAGCGCCGCGCCATTCAGGAATCTGCAGAAAGCGCCGGCGCACGCCGCGTTTTCCTGATCGAAGAACCTATGGCAGCAGCAATTGGGGCCAATCTGCCGGTAACCGAGCCAACGGGCTCCATGGTCGTTGATATCGGCGGGGGCACGACGGAAGTCGCGGTTCTGTCCCTGGGCGGGATCGTATATTCCCGATCCGTGCGTGTCGGTGGTGACAAGATGGATGAGGCGATTATCGCCTATATTCGCCGCAATCATAACCTGCTGGTCGGGGAAGGTTCTGCAGAGCGCATCAAGAAGAAGATCGGCTCGGCCTGTCCGCCGGAAGAGGGCGATGGCGAAATGATGGAGATCAAAGGGCGCGACCTGATGAATGGTGTGCCAAAGGAATTGAACATCTCAGAACGCCAAATTGCTGAAAGCCTGGCTGAACCGGTTGGCGCGATCATCGAGGCGGTGAAAGTCGCATTGGAACAGACGCCGCCGGAACTGGCTGCTGATATTGTCGATAAAGGGATTGTTCTGACTGGCGGCGGCGGGATGCTGCGCAACCTGGACTATGTTCTGCGTCATGCCACGGGTCTTCCTGTTTCGATCGCTGACGAAGCATTAAGCTGCGTCGCTTTGGGGACGGGACGGTGTCTGGAAGAGATGCGAACCTTGAAGAACGTCTTGATTAGTATGTATAATTAACTGGTTGCCTTTCAAAAGGTCGACTCTCTGGCGAGTCGTTTGGTTTTATAGAATCTGAAAGGGCGGGGGCCACCTTGGCGAAACGCGCGAAAGGGCCGGAAATCAGAACGGCGCAGCCGCTTCGTACGGCAGCGCAAAGGATTCTGTTTCTCTTGTTCCTGGGGTCGGCCGTCGCCTTGATGATCATTGGGCGAACCGATCCTGCTGCATTTGAACGGGCGCGCACGCAGGTCACCGATGTTGCTGCCCCAATCCTAGATACCCTGGCGCGCCCGATCGATGCTGCCAATCTCTTGGTTGATCGCATTGATGCATTTGCCAATATGTATCAGGACAATGCGCGTCTGCGCCAAGAGGTTGCGCGCCTGCAGCAATGGCAGGCCGTTGCCCGAAATCTTGAAATTGAAAATACCCAGATGCGTGACCTTCTGGCATTTCAGCGCCAGGATGTAGAACGATTTGTAACCGGTCGCGTCATCGGTACAGGGGGAATATTCGTTCGGGCCCTGTTGTTGAATGTCGGGTCTCAGGATGGCGTTCGAAAGGGACAGGTTGCCGTGACCGGTGCCGGGCTGATCGGGCGCGTCGCAGAAGTTGGTCGCCGCTCTTCGCGGGTTCTGTTGATCACGGATTTGAATAGCCGCATTCCTGTTGTCATCGAAAGTTCGCGTGCGCGGGCAATTCTGGCCGGGGATAACACGGCCGTTCCACGATTGATTTACGGGGCCGCCAATTCTGAATTGAAACTGGGCCAACGGGTTGTGACGTCGGGTGATGCAGCGGCCTTTCCGCCGGGCCTGCCGGTTGGCGTTATTTCAAGCGTGGATGAGAATGGCGTTCGGGTCATGCCTTATGCCACGTCTGAGCGCCCGGAGCTGGTCCGGTTGATGGAATTCGGGCTGGATGGCATTTTAGGGGACGGCATGATCAGGTCTGGCCAAACGTCACAAAGTGACTAAGACGATTTCTGCATTGGGCTAGAGCATCATGTATGAGCTCATGCGAGCGCATGATGCTCTAAGAATCTGACCAAAGTGCATCGGTGAACGGCACAGGCGCCGGATCACGAATGGGACGGCGATGAGAACCGGACTTTTTAACAAAATGGATCACTTTGCGCGCGGCTTGCTGCCCCTGCTGTGCACATTGGTCATCGTTGTCGTCAGCGCGGTGCCGACCCGTTTGCCGATGTTACCCCTTATCGCCCCGGCTTTATCTTTGATCGCGGTTTACTATTGGACGATTTATCGACCGGACCTGTTGAACACGTTTTACATCCTGTTGCTGGGCGCCCTGCAGGATATGTTAACCGGGGCGCCAATTGGCATCACGTCCTTTATCCTGTTGTTGACCTATCTGGTCGTTGTATCTCAACGCCGTTTCTTTCATGGCAAGAGTTTTGGTGTCGTATGGTGGGGCTTTATGCTGATCGCATTTGGCGGCGCAATGGTGACATGGATGATCCATGTCATGTTGGCCGGTCAGTTCATTGATCCACTGGGGGCGACCTTTGGTTTGCTGTTAACGATTATGTTGTATCCACCACTGGCTGCCTTGTTATCACAAGCCCATAAAGCGGTGCCTGCACGAGACTCGGATGCATAGGATCTAGCACACAATGAATCCGGATAAGACCAAGGCCAAAGTATTTACCCGCCGGGCCGCCCTGTTTATGGGCGGACAGACCCTGGTCATGGGCGGGCTTGGTGCGCGTCTCTATTACCTTCAAGTGCTGGAGAGTGAACGCTATGCCATGCTGGCGGAAGAGAACCGCATCAATTTTCGCCTGATTGGACCGCCCAGAGGGTTTATCGTGGATCGTGCTGGTGACTACCTGGCGATCAATGTTCAGAACTATCGTGTCGTGTTGGTCCGGGAACAGGCTCAGGCGGCTGGCGGCATAGAGGCGGTGCTTAACAAGCTGGCAACGCTGATTGACTTAAAGGACCATACCATCGCGCGGGTGCTGAAAGAGGCGCAAAGCCGCCTGGCCTTCGTTCCAATCACTGTTGCAGAGAATCTCAGTTGGAGAGATGTCAGCCGGATCGGGGTCAATCAACCCGACCTTCCCGGGGTCAGTATTGATGTCGGACAGATCCGACACTATCCCTATGGGGAGAATATGGCGCATGTCGTGGGCTATGTGGCGGCTGTATCGGAAAAGGACTTAACCGGCGACCCTTTGCTGGAATTGCCAGGCTTCCGTGTCGGGAAGAATGGCATTGAGAAGCATTATGACCTTGCTTTGCGCGGAACGTCTGGCACCAGCAAGGTTGAGGTGAATGCGCTGGGACGTGTGATCCGGGAAATCGACCGCCAGGAAGGTCAACCCGGCCGTGAAATTCGCCTGACACTGGATATGCGGTTACAGGAATTCACCGCAAATCGTCTGAAGGATGAAAAGGCGGCCTCCGTCGTTGTGATGGATGTGCATAATGGCGATGTCCTGGCATTGGTTTCCGTGCCGTCATACGATCCTAACGCATTCAGTGAAGGGATCGGAGCCACCGAATGGCAGAAACTGGTGAAGAATCCCTATGGTCCCCTGACCAATAAGGCGATTGCCGGGCAGTATTCACCTGGTTCCACGTTTAAGGTCGCCGTGGCCCTAGCGGCACTGGAAAATGGTATTGCTGCTGATCATTCCGTTTATTGCCCCGGTTTTATGGAACTGGGGGATCGCCGGTTCCATTGCTGGAAGCATTATGGCCATGGCTCCATGGACATGGTTTCGGCCCTGGAACAATCCTGTGACGTTTGGTTCTATGATGTCGCAAGACGGGTTGGTGTGGACCGGATTGCAGAGGTCTGTGCCCGATTGGGGCTGGGCATTCCTACTGAAATTGAGCTGCTGGGCGAACGATCAGGACTGATTCCAACCCGCAAGTGGAAACGTGAAGAACGCGGACAGCCCTGGCATATGGGGGAGACACTGGTCGTCGGTATTGGTCAGGGCTTCGTGTTAACGACTCCCCTGCAACTAGCAGTCATGACGGCGCGTATTGTGAATGGCGGCAAGGCCGTGCGTCCGCGTATGACCTTTCCTGTGCCAGGGTTTGGTCTGGATGGGAAACCCCTGTCGGATGATGCCCAAAATATCCCCTCCAAAGAGATGTCGCCGGAACAGAAGCTGGCGGCTGCAACGGAAGCTGCCGGGTCCATTAACCCGCCGCCGGATGCCACCCGCCCAGATTTTCAAGATACCGGATTTCATCCGGATCATTTGGAAATCGTTCTTCGCGGTATGGATGCGGTGGTCAATGGGGTTCATGGGACGGCACGAAAATCAGCCCTTCGCTTTGCCGACTTGACGATGGGCGGCAAAACGGGAACCAGTCAGGTTCGTCGAATTTCCCAGGCGGAGCGCGATGCCGGCATTCGGTCCGGCGATGATATTGCCTGGCGCTTGCGGGATCATGCTCTGTTTGTCGGTTTTGCACCGGTTCACAATCCCCGATATGCCGTATCGGTTGTCGTTGAACATGCAGAGGGGGGATCACGTGCCGCTGCGCCTGTCGCGCGCGATGTTTTAGAAGAGGTTCTGCGCCTGCAGGGATTTGCAACGGCGGACGCCAAAACCAATGAAACCGGATCCGAGGGGGCAGGCTGATGGCGATTCGCCATGGAGAGTTGCGCCAACCGGAAATGACCCTGGGTCAAAAGATCTGGCAGATCAATTGGATCATGTTTCTTTTGATTGGCCTGTGTGTCGGGGTTGGGCTGGCGATGCAATATTCGGCGGCCAATGGGTCCTGGGACCCCTGGGCACATAGTCAATTGACAAAGTATCTGGCGTTTTCTGTCGGGATGCTGGTGCTGGCCCTGGTCGATATCCGCATCATCATGCGTTATGCCTATCTTATTTATATGCTTAGTTTTCTGCTGTTGGTTATCGTGGAAATCAAGGGCGCTGTCGGGGGCGGCGCTACGCGATGGATCGCGATCCCCTTTATCGGCACATTCCAGCCATCAGAATTAATGAAATTCACGCTGGTGCTGGCACTTGCCCGCTACTTTCATAAATTGTCCTACGAGGATGTCGGTCGTTTCAGCGTTTTGATCGTTCCCGCCCTGTTTATCGCCGCCCCGACATTGTTGGTGTTGCGCCAGCCTGATTTGGGAACTGCCATTGTTTTATGCGGCGGCGGTGTGGTGATGTTCCTGCTGGCAGGGGTTCGCTGGTGGAAATTCGCCGTTGTCGGGATTGCCGGTCTGGCGGCCAGTCCTTTGATTTGGAGCATGATGCACCCCTATCAGAAACGCCGTGTCCTGGTGTTGCTGAACCCTGAATCTGATCCGCTGGGCAGTGGGTATCATATCCTGCAGTCTAAAATTGCGATGGGGGCGGGGGGCATTGTCGGGCGCGGCTTTACCAAAGGGTCTCAAAGTCATTTGAATTTCCTGCCAGAGAAACAGACTGACTTCATATTCACGATGCTTGCGGAAGAATTCGGCCTGATCGGGTGCCTGGCGCTGATGTCGCTGTATCTGGTTTTGATGGTATATGGCTTTGGCATCGCCTTGCGGTCCCGTAACCAGTTTGGCCGTTTGCTGGCCATGGGCTGTATCGTGACATTTTCTTTCTATGTCTTCATTAACATCGCCATGGTGATGGGCGTTATTCCCGTGGTCGGCTTGCCCCTTCCCCTGGTCAGTTATGGCGGGTCTGCCCTGCTGGCGGTGATGTTCGGATTCGCGTTGATTATGAATGTCTATGTCCATCGCGACCTTCGTATTGGTCGACAGGGCGAAAGCAATGGCCTTTAAGGTCATCTTCGGTCTCGACAAGCCCGTCCACAGACGCTATACCGCGCCACCGTTCGACAAAATCGGTACGGGCCATTAGCTCAGTTGGTAGAGCATCCGACTCTTAATCGGCAGGTCGTAAGTTCGAATCTTACATGGCCCACCATTCCTTCGTCGCGCGCTGCGGCCGGTTAATCCGGTCGCGTTGCTGGCGACTGTATGTTTCATCTCGAACCTTCACCAGTGTCTTGCTGGAATCTGATATTGTTGGTGGCTAGAAAATCGCGTTCTGCGAAACCGCAGTCCTTTTCGGACACCGCCTTATCTAACAATTCGATATGTCACCCTTGATCCCGAATTGGTCTCGGAAAATAGTCCCGCTCAGGAATGTTCAAGTTGAGTTTGAGGGCTTCCTGAAGGACGGTCAATTGTGCTGCAATTCCATCTGCGAGCGGTTTTCCCCCCTGTGCCGCAAAATATGGCACGCTTTCTTTCGCGATGTGAGACAGAATATCGAGCCATCTCTTTTCAAACTTTTTTCGTCGAAAACCAATATCTCCCATGAATTTTTCGATGTTATCGACTGTGACGTCTTCGGTCCATTTAGCATCACCGATTCTGAAAGCAAGTTGGTGCGTAAAGTGCGGGTTTATCGTGATCGGGACAACGTCATAAAGCGGTGCCAATACTCCATAATTCCCACGATACAGAATGGTTCCGTTTTTTGCGTGATTATCGGTATTACCGACCGCAAGATTGAACAATGTCTGCTTAAAGAAATCGATTTGAAAATTTGCTGGGACGGCAGTTTGAGAAGCGATCTGTCCTATGGCTTTTGCTGAGAAACGGAGATCGTCGCGCTGGGCGTTTCGTTCATATTTTAAAACTTTGGAAAGGCCTAGCGCCTGGCAGAAGTCTTCGCAATGCAGACGGGAGATACAGCTGTCATCGACACGTCTATCAAACCTGGTGGACAACACAGCCCCAATTTCTTCGCCGTCATCTCCTATAAACTCCAGGAATTGGGTTTCAGCAGAAACGATGTCAATTGTTGTAGCGAATCCCAACAGGGCAGCCTCATATTTTGCGATTGCCAGATCGGATCTTGGGGATACTTTCAGGATATGCGTTGTTGGCGCCTTACTGCCGATTTTGGGTTGGTAGAATTTCTGGTCATGATAGACAACCGCCAGCTTCGGTTGGATGCCAGCCACGGGGGATGGGTCTCGTTCGCCATCCGGTAACCGACCATGCCGATGCAGCGAGGTGATGATTGTCCGCATCCGATTGTGGTCAATTTCTTCATAGTCATGAGGGAATCGACCTGGGTATTTGCCCGGTCCCGTTCCTTCTGGCGTAATTGATATTGCACCAGCGCAATCGGTACCAAGGTGATACAGAAGGCTTCCGATGTCATCGCGATCAAGGCCATGAGTTGCAACAACGTGTTCCAATGCCTGGCCTTCGAACAGAAGGTTCCCAAAGTATGCGACGCAGGCTGCATCGCTATAGGATGCTTGTCTGACGATCATTGATGCGGAAATTGGAAGGGTCGCATCGTTGGAATACGTGAATCGCAGCGTCTTGTCGGCCAGCCTTTCTAGCGTCCCAACGGGAGTCATTTTGCCTTCAAGCCAGACATCCAGTTTCATGATCGCGGAATTCCATACAGGTCGATGCCAAGGGCGGTGAGCAGGCGTAGATATGTATCGAGTGTGGCCGAGCTCTTTCCCCGCTCGATGTTAGACAGGTTCGGTTGCGCTACACCGCTTATGGAGGATAGTGTGGCTTGGCTGAGTTTAAGCGCACGTCTCCGCCGATGGATCACGGTTCCCATTTCAGCCGGCGTCGATATTCTTTGGTCGGGACTCTTAATCATAGTATGCCTTGATAGCGATTTTACTATAAAATAACATTTTGGTGCAGATTATACTATTTTAATATTGATTTCGCTATAAAAATGCGGAAATGATTCCCTTAAGCTAAATTTATAGCAAAAAATATATAAAATATTGCTCCAGATTTTAATCTTTTACAGGCATGTTCCTTGTTATACAGGTGATCAGTATCGCGTTTAATTTATCGGTTTTGTCCTTAACCATTCTTCCTAAAATTGGTGGTAAATCCTGGTGCAGACACTGCAGTTCGATACGATTGTCATCGGCGCTGGGGCGGCTGGTCTGATGTGTGCCATGACGGCGGGTGCGCGGGGGCGGCGGGTTCTGGTGTTGGATCACGCCGATCAGGTTGGGAAAAAAATTCTGATCTCAGGCGGCGGGCGCTGCAACTTCACCAATATCGGCTGTTCTGCGGAAAACTTTCTGTCTGGCAATCCGCATTTCTGCAAATCCGCCCTGGCGCGTTATACCCAGTTTGATTTTCTGGACCTGATCGAAAAGCACAAAATCGCCTGGCATGAAAAGACCCTGGGGCAATTGTTTTGCGATGGCTCTGCGCGCGCCGTCGTGGCGATGTTGCTGGCGGAATGTCAGGTCGTCGGGGTCGATATCAGGACCAGCCATAGCGTCACAGATGTTAGCCATTCTGATGGCTTTACGGTTTCGACCCATCACGGTGCGTTTAAAGCGCCCGCTCTGGTTTTGGCAACCGGTGGCCTGTCGATCCCCAAGATGGGGGCGACCGGTTTTGCCCATGATATTGCGCAGAAATTCGGATTGCCGCTGCATAATTTGCGACCTGGCCTGGTCCCCCTGACAGTGGCGGCGCAGGACCTGGCGCTGATGCAGTCGTTGAGCGGGCTTGCCTTGGACTGTATTGCCCAGTGTGGCAATCGCAGCTTTCGCGAAGCAATGCTGTTGACGCATCGTGGCCTGTCCGGCCCGGCGATCCTGCAAATTTCCTCCTATTGGCGCGAAGGGGAGGAGATCACGCTGAATGTGGTGCCCGATCAATCGGCAGCGGATTATTTGTGTCAGCGTAAGCGCGGACGGGCAAAGATTGAGCCACAAACGGCGCTGTCAGAACTTCTCCCGGCGCGTCTGGCATCCGCCTTTGCAGCCGATCACCTGCCAAAGCGCCCAATTGGCGAAATCGCTGATAAAGACCTGGTTGCCCTGGGGGACCGCCTGAATGCCTGGCGTGTCACGCCGTCGGGAACAGAAGGATATGCAAAGGCTGAGGTGACATTGGGGGGCGTGGACACCAATGCCCTGTCATCGCGCACAATGGAGGTAAAGACGGTCCCTGGCCTGTATGTGATCGGGGAGGCTGTGGATGTCACTGGCTGGCTGGGCGGTTACAATTTCCAATGGGCCTGGTCCAGCGGTCATGCCGCTGGGGGGTCGGTGCCCTGAAGGTCCCTATCGATCTTCCGGATCAAGGCGATAATCTGGTGCGGGTCTTCCTCATGGGCCAAATGTCCTAACCCTGGCAGGCGGTATCCCGTACCTTTGGGGACCTTGTTCAGAACAATTTCCATATCATCTGGATCTACCGCCTCGTCCTCTTCCCCCACAATCAGGTGCAGGGGTGTCTGTAATCTGGGAAACAGGCGGCCCATCGGGCGCAGGTCCCAATTTGCCATCATGCCCAGGGCGGCGGCGCAATGGGCGGGGCTGCGCATCAGGCGGCGATAATAATCAATCCCGCCTTCATCCAATGTTGATCCGGTCTGGCGTATCAGGCGGGCGACCCCTTCCGCGCTGGCCTGACGGGCAAACAGACGGGGGGTAAAGGGATTAACGAAAAGCAACCGCGCCATCGTCGGGAATATCCAACCGCTGGCCCCCTTGAATGGCAGCAGGGCCCCATTGATGGCGATCAGCGCCTTGGGATGGATCAAACCCTCCAATGTTGCCCAGATCAGGACCGCCGCCCCCGCAGAGTGACCAACAGCCAGGTCTGGTGTCAGGTTCAAAACCTTCAGCAGGGCGGAAACGGCACGGGCCATGCCCCCGACTGTTAAATCCTGCCGTGTGGGGGCTCCGGTAAATCCATGCCCAGGAAGATCCGGTGCGACGATGGTATAATGCTGCGCCAGTTCGGGCATCAGCGCACGCCAGGTATGGGTCGACGCCCCGGTCCCATGCAGCATCAATAAAACCGGACCGGTTCCCATGATCTGCACATGCCAGGATAATCCCCCCGCTGTGACGGTTCGGCTGTGCTGGCGCAGGGGCCAGTCCTTTCCATGAATGTCCAGCGACAGACGATCCCGCTCAAACATGGTCCGTCGCTCCCTTCACGGCGTTAGACAGTTTCGCGGGGTCCGCAAAGGGCAGAGGCAGGTATTTCGCCCGCATCGCAGCAGCCAATTCTCTGGCAGGCGTGCTTGGGCGGGGGCTGATATCCACCATCAGCGTACCAATGCCAGAAGCAGCCAACTGACGGGCGGCGGTCATTGCCTCCTGACCCGCTTGTGCCCGATCTCCCTTACCCTCGCGGGTTAAATTCGCCTTGCCATCGGTCATGAATACCAGCGTTGGCGTTTGCCCCTTGCGGCGAATAGCCAGTGCCAGGTCGGCGGCCATATCAATGGCGGCTGCCATTGGCGTGCCGCCCCCGCCCGGCAGTCCAGTCAGCCGGCGTTTCGCCATTACAAGGGAGCGTGTGGGCGGCAGGGCGACCTCTGTCAATCGGCCTGAAAAGGTGATCAGGGCAACGCTGTCGCGGCGAATATAACAATCCGCCAACAGCAATTCGACCGCCCCTTTGGCCTCTGCCAGTCGGTTCACCGCAGCAGAGCCGGAAGCGTCGACGACAAAAATTGTGACGGTTTCAGCATTCTGCTTATAGCGGGTGATGCGAAAATCATCCCGACGGATTTCCATACGCGGCACCGTACCGGATTTTGCATCATTGGCCCTTTGGTGTCGGCGCAGGGGCTGCCAGGGGGCGGCGGCGCGCAGGGTTTCCAACACATTCAGCCGCTGGCCTGGCTTTGGGATGCCGCGTCGTGTGCCAATGGGGCGTCCTCTGCGATCTCCCATTTGGGTTTGGCCGTTGCGCCCGCCCTGTCCGGATTTGCCACGGCCCAATTCTGAGGCCAGGGATGCCAAAAGATTGGCAGGAAGAGAGGCTCTAGTTGCCTCAATCATCATTTCCTGCAGCGCGCTTGGATCCAGCGGATCTTGCGGTGCATCGCGTTCATCCTGCGGGTCTTCCGGCAGGTCATTTGGTGGTGGTTTCGGCTGCTCGGCCTCTTCAGGCTCGGCCTCTGGCTCTTCTGGTGGGGCGGGCATTTGCGTCGCGCGGGGACCGATGACCAATCTGGCGGCCAGGGCCACATCGTCTTGCGTGACCTGACTGCGCCCCTCCAGAGCCGCAGCAGCGCGGGCGGCCCGCAGAGTTAGGAGGGCTGCCCGGGCGGAGGCAACACCATAGGCCAGGGTCGTTCCGCAGATCGCATCCAGATATTCCGGTGCGATTTCAACGCCTGGCAGAATCTCCCTCGCCAGAAGGATCGCATCCCGGTCTGCAGCTTCGAACATTGTGGGATCACCCTGTTGTGTCGGGTCCAATGCCACAAGGAAGGCAAGACGGTCACACAACCCAGTTGGCGGGGGTTCTTCATCTTCTGTGCGTTCATCCAGCAGGATTGTCCCAAATCGGGTCGGGTGACAGGCGGTCAGGCCATCCCGCTCCAGCCGTACCTCCCCCTGGTCCAGGGTTGCACATAGTTTCGCGGCTGTGCCCTGGTCCAGGCGTTCGGCCATTGGAATGATCAGCAGGCCACCATCCACATCGGCTAAAAGGCCCCGCTGAACGATTGGCTTACCGGACGACAGGGTCGCGGACAGATCCAGCCCTCCCAACAATCGGTCATCGGCGATGGCGTTGGGCAGGCGGCGTTCCGGCATGTCCGGGGGCAATCGGGCACGCAGAAAAGTCAGCCAGGCCTCCCGCTGAGGCCCTGCACGAGAGGTTAGGCACACGCCCCCCAGACCGAATGGGTCTATTGCAAATAGCAGGGCAGCCCGGCAGGCATCATCCGGCAATGCTGGTGCGCGAAAGGCAATATCCAGCGCCAGACCCGTCATGGGGCGAAAACATCGTCAATGGCGCGTTGTACCCGTGTGCCGGATCCTGCTTCGTCCAGGGGATCGCGGCGCAGGCGGTGGCGCAGGGCCAGGGGAGCCACGCTGCGCAAATCCTGGATGGTTACGGTCTTTTTTCCATGCAGGGCGGCATGCGCGCGCGCGGCCCGGATCAAGGTCAGCTCACCGCGCAGACCATCGGTGCCCAGGGCAAGACAGAGTTCTGCGGCTCTCTCATATACCGTGTCGGGCACGGAAATCTCTTTCAGTAACTTCTTTGCCCGCATCAGGCTTTTGCGGGTTTTGTCTTCTTCTTTCATCCATTTATCGCGAAAGGCGGCCGGGTCCCACTCAAAGTCATCGCGTCGCCTTATAACCTCAACACGGGTTTTGACATCGCCTGGGGTTGTCACATCCACAGACAATCCGAACCGGTCCAGCAGTTGTGGGCGCAGTTCCCCTTCTTCCGGATTGCCACTGCCAATCAAGACAAAGCGGGCGGGATGGCGGATGCTCAGTCCTTCACGCTCGACAAGGTTCTCCCCTGATGCAGCAACGTCCAGCAAAAGGTCAACCAGGTGATCCTCCAGCAGGTTCACCTCATCGATATACAAGAATCCGCGATTGGCCTTTGCCAGCAGCCCTGGTTCAAAGGCCTTCTCGCCCTGGGTCAGGGCACGTTCCAGGTCCAGGGCGCCGACCACACGATCCTCGGTCGCACCCAGGGGCAGGTCGACAACTGGAACAGAAATCTCAACAGTTTTAGAGGCTTTCTTCTTTTCCCCAGAACAGTCCGGGCACAGGTCAGACGGGGCATCCGGGCTACAGGAATAGCGACATCCGGCGACTGCCTGCATTTTTGGCAGCAGGGCGGCCAACCCGCGAATAGCGGTGGATTTTCCAGTTCCCCGGTCACCAAAGATCAAAACGCCCCCGATTGAGGGGTCTACTGCGGCGATCAATAACGCCAGCTTAATTTCGTCCTGCCCAACCAGGGCGGAAAACGGAAACGGTATTGCCACAGAAAACTCCCCAAAATCAGTTCTTATTACGGGTATAAAATGCGAAGTGTCGTCCCCTTATGAGGGAATCTTTCAAACTTCGAACCCTTACACCAATACTGTAAGATGATTTCGCCACATGTTGCACGGTTTTGCAAAGGGTGCGACGATCCTGGAAACAACCATATCCGGCGAGGCGATGCAGGTAATAACCCTTTCTTTTTTCAGGTTTAAGGGGGTTTCCAACAAACTGTGGGCCTTTTCGCAGATGCTGGCTGCTCGCTATCCGCTGAAGTCCGTACCGGGGATCGGGTTTCACAAACTTTTAGGGTCTGGCACGCGGGAGGGATTTCATCCTTATCCGAACTTTGGCGTGTATGGAATTCTGGCAACGTGGGCCACGCAGGAAGACGCGCAGACCCAGATTGCGTCAGCCCCAGTGTTTCAACGGTATCGCCGCCATGCAGTGGAAACCTGTACGGTATATTTATCTGCAGTGCGCTGCCGGGGGCAGTGGGCTGGCATACGGCCCTTTGATGTGGGGGAGGAGCCTATCGAGGCGGAAAACAAATCCGTTGCTGTTTTGACACGGGCAACAATCAAACCCTGCCACATTCTCAATTTTTGGCGTCAGGTTCCCAATATCAGTGCAGCGATCCGCAGTCAGGATCAATTGCAATTCAAAATTGGTTTGGGGGAAGTGCCCTGGCTGCATCAGGTGACTTTCACGATTTGGGAAAACAAAGCCGCCATGGATGCCTTTGCCTATCGCCAATGGCATGGGGAAGCGGTACAGGCGGTTCGCGCCGGGGGCTGGTTTAGTGAGGAATTGTTCGCGCGCTTTCGCGTACTCCAGATAGATGGGAAATGGGAGGGAGTTTATCCTCTAACAAACTGCACGAATATTGTAAAAGATGACTAAGGATTTATACCGACCGCCGGCACCAACCCCAATCGGGCCTGTCATGGCCTTGATGCGCAGCCTGGTTGCGGGGGATCGGGATCTGTTGGCCCTGATCCCCAAACAGGCCTATCACAGCAGCGTTGCGCCCTTGGGATTTTCCAGGCGCAAGATAATCCTGGTCAATGATCCTGCCGCCATTCGTCGCGTGATGATCGAAGAGGTTGAGAATTTCCCGAAAAGTGATCTGATGGTGGGGTCTCTTTCCCCTTTGATCAATGACGGCCTGTTCATATCAACCGGGGAAACCTGGACCCGACAGCGCGCAATGGTCGACCCGGCTTTCAGTCACATGCGGGTCAATCGCGCCTTCGACGCTATGGTCGGGGCGGTTGCCGATATTGAAGCCCGATGGGATATCCTGTCTGACAAGGGAAAACCCCTGTCACTGGAACGGGAAATGAGCCACCTGACCGCGGATATCATTACCAGGACAATCTTTTCACAAAAATTGGAAAACTCAGTTGCGTTTGAATTTTTTGACGCCTGGGCCAGTTTTCAGGACTCTGTCGCGACCATCGATTTAAAAAGTCTGATTTTGGGAAAAGCATGGACGTCAATGGTACAACCACCCCTGGCGCAAGAGGCGGCAATGGTGATCCGATCCCATTTGGGGCATCTGGTAGATCAGCGAATGGAGCTGGGAGCCCCGAAGCGGGCGGATATCGTGGGCGATTTGATTGCCGCCCGTGACCCCGTCACAGGGACAGGTTTTGATCGGGAGGAAATTATTGATCAGGTTGGTGTTTTCTTCCTGGCCGGACATGAAACAACCGCCAGCGCCCTGACCTGGGCCTTCTTTATCCTGTCGCAGCAGCCGGAAATGGTGCAGCGCTTGCGCGACGAAGTTCAGAATGTCGCTGGATCGGGGGGAATCAGCTTTGCGGTGACAAAGAAATTGGCCACGGCGCGCAATGTCTTTCGGGAGAGTTTGCGCCTTTACCCACCATTGGGATTTATCCCGCGCGTCAGTCTGTTTGACACAGTGATTCAGGGTGTGCCGACACCGCGCGGTGCGATGGTGATGATTTCGCCCTGGATCATTCATCGTCACGAAGGGTTGTGGGAGGCCGCAGATCGGTTCGACCCAGACCGGTTCATGCCAGATCGTGAGCAGACGCAACCGCCCGGCGCCTATATACCCTTTGGTTTGGGGCCGCGCATTTGTATCGGGGCGGCGTTTGCCACGGTGGAGGCGGTACTGATACTGAGCCGCCTGATCCGGCGGTACGACTTCGAAACATCAAATCCACAGAAGGTCCGGCCGATCAGCCATCTGGCAACCCGTCCGGCGGGGGAAATTGAAATGCATGTGGTTCGGCGTAGGGAGGGAAAATGATGAGCGGTGAACGCAACCTGGCGCTTTTGTTGGCGGATATGAATCCTGTTCTGGATCCAATAGTGTATAGCATTGTGACCGTTCCCCATGAATACCAGACAACGGTCCCGCCCTTGATGCGCTTTCGGGAGGTCGAGGGGGATACCCTGATCCTGTCCCAAAGGGAAGCGGAACAAGAGGGGGTGAGTGGGGCGGGTTTTCAGCGAATTACTCTTTCTGTGCATTCTGCATTGGAGGCTGTGGGGCTGACTGCGGCCTTTTCCGCCTGCCTGACCGATCATGGCATATCGGCCAATGTCGTTGCCGGATATTACCATGATCATATCTTCGTGCCACAGGCGGATGCAGATCGCGCCCTTCAGGCATTGCAAGCCTTGTCCCGGAAATCAGAAGGTTAGCGATTGGCTTCGATGATCATATCGGCGGCTTTTTCTGCGATCATGATTGTTGGGGCATTTGTGTTGCCGCTGATCAGGCGGGGCATGATGGACGCATCGACAACCCGCAGGGCTGTTACGCCCCGCACGCGCAGGCTGGGATCAACAACCGCCTTCTGATCGGTTCCCATGCGGCAGGTGCAGGTGGGGTGATACAGCGTTGCCCCGGTAGTACGGGCATGGGTCAAAAGCTCTTCATCACTTTGCAGATTGGGACCGGGGGAGATTTCGTCGTCGATGTTATCCCGGATCGGATCGGTTTTGACCAGGTCACGGGCCAGTTTCAATCCAGCCACATGGACCGCACAATCGGTTTCGCTGCTCAGGAAGTTTGGCTGGATTTCAGGCGCCACGCGATAGTCGGGGGAAACCGCGTGGACATGTCCATAACTTTCCGGGCGCAATTGGCACGGGCCTATGGTCAATCCGGGGAATTTATCAAAAGTGCGCTTCTTTGGGTCCGCAAAGGTGGCATGGGCAATGTGGTACTGAATATCCGGCAGGTCCATATTCGGATTGCTTTTGGCAAAGCCCACTATAATTCCGGCAGGCATGGTCAGGGCCCCTTTACGGTGTAACAGAAACCGCGCCAGTTCGCCCATCAATGGCAGACCCCGTGTCAGGCGGTTCAGGCTGTCGGCATCTTTCAATCGCCAGGACAGGCGCGAGATATAGTGATCCTGTAAGTTTTCCCCGACGCCCGGCAGATCATGGGTGACCGGGATGCCAAGCGCCTGCAACCGCGCACCCTGCCCAATTCCGGACAATTCCAGCAGTTGTGGTGACTGGATGCCACCGGCACACAGGATGACCTCCCGTCTGGCATGGACTTCATGTTCGTGGTTGGCCTTTTCATAGGCAACGCCTGTCGCCCGCCCCTGATCGAACAGAACGGATTTGGCGAAGGCATAGGTTTCCACATGCAGATTCTTCCGCTGGCTGCGGATCGGGTTCAGATAGGCGGATTTGACGCTGAATCGCGTGCCGTTCTTCTGGGTGACCTGAAAATAGTGGAAACCGGACTGATCGGCCCCATTGTAATCCTGATCCATTGGATAGCCCAGGGCGCCCCCGGCTGCGATCACTTTGTCTAAGATATCATAGCGTTGGGTTGGCAGCGTCACATTCAACGGGCCGCCCTGACCGTGATAGGCATCAGCGCCTTGCTCACGATGTTCGGCACGTTTGAAATAGGGCAAGACGTCCTCAAAACTCCAGCCGCGACAGCCCATCTGGGCCCAGGTATCATAGTCCTGAGCCTGACCGCGCACATATAACATGGCATTGATGGCGCTGGACCCACCCAGCACTTTGCCGCGTGGCACCGGGATCGGGCGATTGCCGGTCTTGGGGTGAGGTTGGGTCTCAAACAGCCAATTCAGCGAAGGATTGACCATCGTCTTGATGTAACCAGCGGGGATATGAATCCACGGATTGCGGTCTTCGCCCCCGGCCTCCAACAGGCACACAGTGACCTTGGGGTCCGCACTTAAACGATTGGCCAGAACACATCCTGCGGAGCCGCCACCGACGATGACGTAATCGAACTCCATATTGTTTCTCCCCACGGATTGTATGGTTTGTATGTGGTTGGGAATTCGCCGCATTTTCGCTACGGTGTCAATCTGGAACCGCATACAGGAAGGAATGGGATTTATGAAAGCCATGCGTCTTGAGGACTGGGGACTGGAAAACCTGAAACAGGTCACGCTGTCGGATCCAGAACCAGCGCCGGATGAGGTGTTGATCCGGATCGAGGCTGTGTCCATCAATCCGCGTGATGGCATTCTGATGCAAGGAGGCTATGGTCGCAAAGGGGGCACGCCGCCGCTGATTCCCTTGTGCGATGGTGCGGGCGTGATTGCCGCCGTGGGGACCAATGTAACGAATTTCACCGTCGGCGATTTCGTCATCCCGGCATTCAGCCGCAATTGGCTGCATGGCAGTCCCGCAGAAGAGACCTATACCGGCGCCCATGGAGGCCCCTTGGATGGGACCATGCGTGAATTAATGCCGGTCCCGGCCAGTGCCATAGTGAAGGCCCCGCCCCATATGTCGATGCAAGAGGCCGCGACCCTGCCCTGTGCGGCGCTTACGGCCTGGAGCGCGGTTGTCGGCCAGGGTGGTGTCAAGGCGGGGGATAAGGTTCTGATTCAAGGCACGGGTGCCGTCTCCCTGTTCGCACTGCAATTTGCCAAGATGCAGGGGGCGGAGGTTATTCTGACCTCTTCCAGTGATGAGAAACTGGAGCGGGTCGCGCATCTGGGCGCAGACCATACGATCAACTATCGACAGACCCCCGAATGGCATCGTGTGACACGGGAAATCACCAATGGGCGCGGCCTGGATCATATCGTCGATATCGGCGGCGCGGGGACACTGGAAAAGGCACTGTCGGCGATTCGCATCAGTGGCTCAATCAGCCTGATTGGTGTTCTGGGAGGGTCGGATGCATCCCTCCCGTTGGGGCGTGTGGTGACCCAGAATATCCGGCTTCAGGGCGTTACGGTTGGCAGTCATCACATGTTGCAGGAAATGGTGGCCGCAATGGCCCTGCATAAGACAAAACCTGTTTTGGATGATCAGACCTTTGAATTTGGCGATCTGGCCAATGCGTTGAAACGGCTGACCAAAGGCGAGCATATCGGCAAGATTGTCTGTGCTTTCTGAGGTTCCTTCCCAGGTTGGAATAAGCTTACTTTTTGTACCGTTGCGGAATTTATTGACATTGTATAGTGTCAACTAATGAGAACAGAGCCGTACTCTCCCAGTGCTGGAAGTGCCCCTGATGGCCGTGACGATAAGCGACCGCACGCGGTTGTAGTTGGCAGTGGCTTTGGAGGTTTGGCCGCAGCAGTGCGGCTGGGGGCCCGGGGTTACAAAGTGACGGTTCTGGACCGATTGGATAAGCCGGGCGGCCGTGCCTATGTCTTTGAACAGGACGGGTTTCGGTTTGATGCGGGCCCAACGATCATTACCGCCCCGTTTCTGCTAGAGGAACTCTGGGACCTCTGCGGTAAGACGTTTTCCGACCATATCGATCTGCGTCCGATGAATCCTTTCTACGACATCCGCTTCGATGACGGCAGCGTGTTCCATTACAGCGGCGATGCCGCGGCGATGGAGGCAGAGGTCGCGCGCTTTAATCCCACCGATGTAGAGGGCTATCGCCGCTTTATGGCGGTCAGCAAGCAGGTCTATGAATTTGGTTTTGAAAAGCTGGGAATGAAGCACTTTGCTTCAATCCTGGACATGATCAAGGTCGTGCCGAAGATGTTGACGCTGAAGGGTCACCGAACAGTCTTCGGGCTGGTTTCCAGCTATATCAAAGACCCGAAACTACGTATGGTGTTCAGCCTGCATCCCCTGTTGATTGGGGCCAATCCGACGACGGTTACGGCGATCTATATCCTGATCAATCATCTGGAACGACAATATGGTGTTCATTTCGCAATGGGCGGTACAGGCAGTCTGGTGAAAGGTCTGGTCGATCTGATCGAAGGACAAGGCAACAGCATCCGATGCAACGCTGATGTTGCAGAAATCATCGTCGAACAAGATCGCGCCACCGGCGTGCGCCTGCAAACGGGGGAGCGGATTTCGGCTGATATTGTGGTCTCAAATGCGGACAGTGCCTGGACCTACAAGCATCTGTTGCCCAATGGGCGGCGCGACCGCTGGTCCGACCGCAAGCTGGAACGGGCGCGCTATTCCAATGGGCTGTTCGTCTGGTATTTCGGAACCAACAAGCGGTATGAGGATGTGCCCCATCATATGATGTTGTTGGGGCCGCGCTACGAAGGTCTGTTGAAGGATATCTTCGGGCGGAAAGTCCTGGCGAAGGATTTCAGTTTGTATCTGCACCGCCCCACGGCGACGGACCCCAGCCTGGCCCCGGATGGCTGTGACACATTCTATGTCCTGTCCCCCGTGCCGCATTTGCAGGCAGATATCGATTGGACTGAAACAGCAGAACCTTATCGCCAGGCTATTGAGGCGCATCTGTCCCAAACGGTATTGCCGGGGCTGGGCGATCACATCATCTCGTCGCGTATGATGACGCCGCTGGATTTCCAAACGCGGTTACTCTCCTATCGTGGTGCAGGATTTGGCATGGAACCGGTTATCTGGCAGAGCGCCTGGTTCCGCCCGAACAATATCAGTGAACAAATAGACGGGCTGTATCTCGTCGGGGCCAGCACCCATCCGGGCGCTGGCATTCCCGGCGTTTTGACGTCTGCCCGTGTGTTGGATCAGGTGGTGCCCCATGCCGATGCCCGCGTCTAACCGTCGGTTCTCCGACTCAGCAGATCAGGCCGCATGTCGTGCCCTGATCAAGACGGGATCAAAATCCTTTTATGCGGCGTCGCTGTTGCTGCCCCAGGCAATGCGGGTGCCGTCCTATGCAGTGTATGCTTTCTGTCGATTGGCAGATGACGAAGTTGATCTGGAAACCAATCCTGCCAGAGGCTTGCAGCGTCTGCGTCAGCGGCTGGATGCCGTCTATGGCGGTTATCCAGAAGGTATTGCGGCGGATCGGGCCTTGGCGGATACGGTGCGGGATTATGGCGTGCCCAAGGACCTGTTTGAGGCTCTGCTGGATGGTTTCCAATGGGATGTCGAAGGCCGTCGCTATGAGACACTGGATGATCTCTATGGCTATGGCGCGCGGGTCGCGGGGGCGGTTGGGGCAATTATGACCCTGTTGATGGGCAACCGCGCGGCAGACACTTTGGCGAGAGCCTGTGATCTGGGGGTCGCGATGCAATTGACCAATATCGCCCGCGATGTGGGGGAGGATGCGCGGGAAGGGCGACTGTATTTGCCCCAGTCCTGGTTGAGAGAGGTTGGGTTAGACCCGGATGCCTTCCTGGCAGATCCCCGACACAGCCCGGAATTGGGCCAGGTCATTGCAAGGCTCCTGGCCGCAGCGGAGACCCTGTACCAGCGGTCTGGAACTGGGGTTGCAGAATTGCCGCTGGCCTGTCGTCCCGCGATCAATGCGGCCCGCAAACTCTATGCTGCAATAGGGCGTGTGGTGGCGCGCAACAATCATGACTCTGTCAGTGATCGGGCCGTTGTTACGACACGGCGTAAACTGGGATTGGTGCTGAGCGCGACATTAGAGGCACCGCTGTTGGCCAGAGGTTTCCACGACCCGGCGCTTGTGCAAACCGAATTTCTGGTGCGTGCCGCAACAGAGGCAGAGGCGGGACGGTTGCCAAGTCGCCGCAGGCAACGTATGGCGGATGTACTGGATGCGCCAGCGGGGCATATATTGCAGTTGTTCCTGGAAATGGAACAGCGTGACCGCCAGGCACGTTCCGCAAACAATCCGGCCCAGCGCCTGCAGACATCGGTAATGATGGATGTGGGAAAGGCCGGTTAGGAGGGCGTCATCGCACTCGACTGGACAATTCTGATTTTCATTGCAATCTGCTTCACAGCGGCGGCCAGCGGCGGAATTTTCCGCGCCGGTGCCTGGTATCAGGATTTGAAGAAGCCATCCTGGCGACCGCCCGGATACCTGTTCGGGCCGGTTTGGCTGGTATTGTATATCATGATTGCTGTTTCAGCCTGGCGGGCCTGGATGGTGGCAGAACCTGGTGCGGAAACACTGCCCGTTGCCGTGTTTGTGCTGAATATGGTGCTGAATGCCGCATGGTCTGCGTTGTTTTTCGGGATGCGCCGCCTTGGCCTCGCGCTGGTTGATATGGGCGCCTTATGGCTCAGCATCGTTGCGATGATTGCCCTCTATCTGCCAATAGATCCCCTGGCAGGGTGGCTGTTGGTGCCCTATCTGGCCTGGGTCAGTTTTGCTTTCGTGCTGAACATGACAATGCAGCGTCTTAACCCGGCCTCTCATTTTCTGGGAGTAACGCAATGAACGGTCTGACCATGGTTCTGCTGGAAGGGGGCCTAGTCTTCGGCGGCGCGCTTGCCTTCTATTTCTGGCAGATGCGGGATTTGAAGCGCGAAAAAGAAAAACGAACCAAGTCTCGTTCTGAAGAGTTATAGATGCCAGACACCAACATCTGAATGAATTTGGGGGCCCTTTCCCGCTTCATGGGCCGGGATGATAGGCCAGCGCCAGGATTGATCCGGGGGCGGCAATCCGGCCTGCCGCGCGATATTCTCTTGTGATAGTACGGCCCCCTTTGAATCCAAGGTCCATCGCATGGCATCGGCGATCAGTAAGGCGGGGCCTGTGTGATCGCGCAGAGACTGAACATGACGCTGCAGAATTCTATGACCCAGCAGGGGATCATCGCTCCACCGGGTGGGGATCAACGGCAATTGGGACAGCAGGTTGACCGAGATAAGCAGACCTGGTCCCTGAAAATCAGCCAGTGGCCGTTCGGGGGGCGTTCCAGCATATAGGGCAGCGGCGCTGCCTTCGATATCCTGACACAGATAGCGCGCATTCCGGGGCAGGCGGACACCTCTTAACCGCACCGCATCCACCAGGGTCAGCCGGTCAGTCAGGGGCGATAAATCCTGCACTGGGACGTCCAGGCACAGGCCGGCACCAAGGATGGTGATGTCTGGCAAATGCCCATAGGCACGGACTGCGGAGAGAATGGCATCCTTCGTATTAGTCTGATGCTGCGCCCAGTCCGCATGACAGCGGCGCGCGCGGTGCCGGATGGCAATAGCCTCGCGCAGATAGCCCATATCCCGCACCCATTTTGGACAGGGGGTGGTCAGATATTCCAGCGCTTCCAGGATCATTTTTAGGGGGCTGACCATTCAATCAAGATGATCAGGCCAGCGAAAAGCACGAACATGACATGCATGATCTTTTTCTGCCAATCGATGTATTTCAGTCCCTCTGGCTCATAATACTGGTCCTTTTTCCGGAACATGGCATCCTTATGACCGAAACGCGGAATGCCCGGTTTCAGATGACGCCACGCATAGAATTGCAGGACAAACCCGGCCACACAGCACAGGGTCAACAGCATGATCAGCAGGATTTGACAGTAATAGACCCATGTATCGGCGGCCGCCATACCGGTCGGCCCTTATCGGTTCGCGCCGGGGACCCACAGAATGTCGGCCTTGCCGCCGTCATTCTCGTGTCGACCCAGGACAAACAAAAGATCAGACAGGCGGTTCAGGTATTTCACCGCTTCGGCATTGACGGCCTCTACCCCCGCCAGGGCAACGACCAGACGTTCGGCGCGCCGCGTCACGGTGCGCGCCAGATGGCAATAGGCAGCCGCAGGCGTACCACCGGGCAGGATGAAGCTTTTCAGGGTTTCCAGTGGCTCGTTATAGGCGTCGATGGCATCTTCCAGTGCCTTGACCTGGCTGGCCTGAATGCGCAAGGCCTCTTGGCGGCGTCCTTCGCCTTCCGGTGTGCATAAATCCGCCCCCAGATCGAACAGATCATTCTGCACGCGGCTTAACAAGGCATCGACGGGGCCTGTCGTGTGCTGACGCACCAGCCCGATGGTCGCATTCGCCTCGTCTACGGTGCCATAGGCCTCAACCCGCAGGTCGTGCTTGTCGCGCCGCGATCCATCACCCAGCGACGTTTGTCCAGAATCACCGCCCCGTGTATAGATCTTTGACAGCGTCACCATCGGGGATCAACCGCCGCCAGCACGCAGAAGCATGATCGAGATACCAAACATCACCAGCGCGATGAATTGCGCGACGATGCGGTATCGCATTAGGCGATTGCCCCATTTCTGGTTAAATTCGCCACCCCGGGCCATGCCAATGATCCCGACGAACAAGATCCCCACCGTGACCAGCATGGCGACGACCATCATTATGATTGCTAGTGTTGTCATAATTCCTATGTAACGTGCCGAATGCGCTTCGAAAAGACTGAAAGCAGGGGACGCGGCGAAACGTCTCTATCTAAGGGGTCAAAGCCTAAGCGGATTTCTTCAACGCGGGCTTTGCGCCGGTTACAGAAATACTCACACCCTCGCCTGTCCAGGCGCCAGGCCAGACTTCCGGTTGGGTCGCGCGCAGCTTGCGCACGATGCCGATGGGAATGTCCTTGGCATGCAGGCGCGGGCCCAGCGGATCCCCCTTTTCAGCCTCGTGGAAGGGGCCGATCTCTGCAAAGCGGCCGGTGAAGCCCAATTCCGCCTCACAAGGCTGGTACACAGCCGCACCAGAGACGTTCTTGCGTCCTTCCCCCAGCGGCGTTGCACCAATGCAGCCGACCACGGCAACCGTGGTGAACAATTCGACTGCCCGCGCTTTGGCGCAGCTGAATACACGCGAATAGCCGGACATTTTCTCCGTCATCGACGGGCAGATGATCAGGTCCAGATCCGGCGCGGCCTGTGCCAACATGGATGACAGGATCGGCAATTCGATATCCAGACAGATGATGATGGCGCACCGCAGACCGTTCCACTCAAATACCTGCATCTGCTTGGCGGGCACGATGCCCCAGCTATCAGGGGCTTTCTCTGGCGGGGTCATGCACATTTTGCGCTGAACGAAGGGGGTGGTACCGCCCACGGTGAACAGATGCGCACCGTTATTGTAACCCCCCTTTCCATCAGCAACCGGCCAGGACCCAGCCATAATGTCCAGTTTATGCTTGTTCGCCAGGGCCTGAACGCCGGGAATAATCGCCTTGGCGGCTTCCGCCATTGCGGCTGGTTCCTTGGTGACGTCGATATCGGGCCCACAATAGGTCAGCCATTGTTCGGAAACATATTCCGGCGCGACCAGCAGGTCGCTGCCTGCGGCCTTGGCTTCGGTCGCAACGGTGTCCAATGCGTCCAGCCAGTCCTGAGGCCCGTTCAAAGTTTGCCCTAGATTGGTTGCCCAAAGGGTAATCGATACCGTATCGGTCATCGTCCTCACCTTACGTTCACAAGCCACGATCAGGTGGCGGTTAATCCATCGCGGATCGCGATTACCGCATTCAGGCTATCAAGTCCGAAGCTGTGGATCAAATAATCCGGCCAGGTCGATAATTTGACTGCCAGGAAATCCGCTTCAGGATCGATATAGATCAACTGACCGAAAACGCCGCGGGCCATATAGTCGCCGCGGTCCACGTCGTGCACCCACCATTGACGACGATAGGCCCCGTTGGGGGATGTCGCCAGATAGGGATCGTTAAATTTGGCGGCTTCGCCCGTGCGACAGGACTCGACCCACACCTTGGGAACGATCTGTTTATCGCCAACACGGCCACCTTGCAGCATCATCAGGCCAAATCGCGTGAAATCTCTCAGTGTGGCATTGAAGCCGCCGTCGGCCAGGGCTGTTCCGGCATGATCGACGGTGAAATAGCCATCCCGATCAGCGCCGATTTTGGACCAGATGCGATCAGACATCAGCTTCGCAAGACTGGTGCCGGTTTCACGTTCCAGAACCCAGGCCAGCATGTCGGTTTCGATCGACCGGTATTCAAAACGCTCCCCATGGGGGCGCTCTTTCTGCAAGGTCTGAATGACATCCCGGATCGCTGGAACAGGCTCACCCGGATGCGGGGGGCGCCAACCGCTGGCAATATCGATCCGCGTCATGTCGGAATCGGGCAGGCCATAGTCTTCGACAAAGCGCACGCCGGTCTGCATGTCCAGCACCTGGCCCAGCGTTGCATCGCCATAGCCGCAATAGGCCAGTTCTGGGATGCGGTCGGCCAGTGGCGCGTCCATATCCAGCTTCCCTTCGCCATGCAGCACGCCTGCCAGCGTGCCGACCAGGGATTTAGATACTGATTGCGCCAGATGCAGGCTGCGCGGATGCATATCATTGAAATATTGTTCGGTGATGACCTGACCGCGATGCATGACCAGGAAACCGTCGGTATAGGTTTCTGTCAGCATCTGTTTTATGGTTTTGGTCGTGCCGTCCAGGGCCGTGAATTTGACGCCCGATACGTCTTGATGGGCGCTGGGCAGGTCCTGAACCGGTCCGGTGCCGCGATCTACATCAACGGTAGGCAATAAGGCGCGCACATTCTGAAAAGACCATCGATTGAACGGGGGAAGATCCCAATTGCTGGATGTCGGTCGCTTTTCGGGACGCGGCGGGAACCCCTGCATGATCCCCAATTCCCGCGCAGTGTGGGGGCGTTGGCTGGGCATCGATGGAGGGACAGAAGGCATAAAGGGAATATCCAATTTTCTGACTTTCAAGAAGGAGGCGAGGCCCGGTTATAGGACCCGCCTCCTGTCTCGAAAAGGCTTTACTGCTTCAGGCGGGTCCAAATCTTGTTATACAGGTCGACCGTTTCCTGTGGGCAGGGTTGCACGAAATCAGGCGTCGGCGCATCTGCCGGCATCACGATTTCAGGGGCGGACAGCATTTCCGGATCCATGAATTTGTCGCTGCCGGAGATACCATTCGCATATTTTGCGAAATCAGAAATCAGGGCCGCGTTTTCCGGATCCATGACGAAGTTCACGAACAGCTTGGCATTTTCCATGTTCGGTGCATCAGACAGGACGGCAACATTATCCATCCAGCCGGTGAAACCTTCCTTGGGATAGGCATAGGCCAGGCTGGGGCGCTGTGCGCGGGCCCGCATGGCAGCCCCGTTCCAGCTTTGCGACAGATCGACGTCGTTAGAGGTCAGTTTTTCGATGATGCTGTAATCCATTGTGCGCCAATAGGGCTTGGCCTTCAGTAACAGTTCTGTGGCTTCTCTCAGTTGATCTTTGTCGCCGTTACAGCGGGGATATCCCAGATAGCGCAGGGCGGCGTTAATCACATCATTCATGTCGTTCAGCATGTTGATGCGGCCTTGCAGTTCCGGCGGTGGTTCGAACAGCAGCTTCAGTGTGTTGATATCACCGGTGTAGACCTTGGTATCAACGGTGAAGGATGTCGTGCCCCATTGCCAAGGCACGGAATAGCTGCGGCCCGGATCCCACCAGACATCGACCCATTTCGGGTCCATATTGCTGAAGTTTTCCATTTTGTTGGGCTCTACCTTGGCCAGCAGGCCTTCTCCGATCATGATCTTGATCATGTAATCGCCCGGCACAACGATGTCGTACCCCGTGCTGCCTTCTTTAACCTTGGCCAGCATGGTTTCGTTTGAATCGTAGCCGTCCAGCGTCACCTCGACGCCATAGGCTTTCTCAAACTTTTCGATCAGCTTGGGGTTGGTGTAGTTCCCCCAGTTATAGATGTTCAATTTACCAGCAGCATAGGCGCTGCTCGCCATTGCCAGACTGACGGCTGTCGCCGTGGCCAGGCCTAAAAGAGTACGCTTCATTTTTAACCCTCCTCTGTTATCAAGATACGGGATGGTCCCCGCACCCCTCGTTACTTGCGCTTTCGTCCCAGAATGAAAAACAGCGCAACAAACAACACCGACAGGCCCAGCAACAAGGTGGACACTGCGTTGATTTCCGGCGTGATACCGCGCCGGATTTGTCCCAGAACAAAGATTGGCAAGGTGGTTTCACCGGGACCTGCAACCAGCAGGGTGATGATCACGTCATCCAGCGACACAACAAAGGCCAGCATGCCGCCCGCAACGATGCCCGGCATCATCAGGGGCAGCGTGACCCGCCGGAAAACCTGCCAAGGGGTCGCATAAAGGTCGGTTGCGGCGGTTTCCATTACCAGGTTCATATCCTCCAGCCGCGCGCGGATCGGCATATAGGCAAAAGGGATACAGAATACGGTATGGGCCAGCATCAGATAGCCAATGCCCGTCACGCCGGTCAGTTGCTTGATCAAAGAGAAAAATGCCAGGGTGGATACGGCGGTGACGATTTCGGGAATCATCAAGGGCTGGTTGATGATGGCATAGACCAGGGTCTGGCCCTTGAACGGCGGCACTCTGGTGGTTGCCAGGGCTGCCATTGTTGCAAATGTGGTGGCAAATACGGTTGCGACCAGCGCAACCTGCAAGGAAATCATCGTGGCGCGCCGAATTTCGTCATTCGCCAGGGCCGATTCATACCAGCGCAGGCTGAATTCGGTCCACAGTACAACAGATCGATTGTCATTGAAGGAGAAGGTGATCAACACCAGGATCGGCGCATACAGGAAGAACATGCAAATCCAGGCGATCTGATCAAATCCGGGCTGTTTGCGCAGATCCATCATGCGGCGGCGCGGTGCCGCTTTACTGGTCTCAGCCATGTCGTGCCCCCTCCTTGCCGCTGTATCGGACATAGACAAGCAGGGCGATCATCACGACGGCCATCAGGATCAGGGCCGCGGCTGAGCCAAAAGGCCAGTTGCGGGAACTGCCAAATTGCAGGGCGATCAGGTTGCCGATCATCAGCTCCTTACCACCCCCCAGCAGTTCCGGGGTGATATAGGCACCCAGTCCCGGAATGAAGACCAGAATGCAACCCGCGACAATGCCGGGTTTGGTCAGCGGCAGAATGATATTGCGCAACACCTGAAAACGCGTGGCATACAGATCATATCCGGCTTCAACCAATTTAAAGTCCAGCTTTTCCAGGGATGCATAAAGCGGCAACACCATGAAAGGCAGATAGCTGTAAACCAAGCCAATGAAGACGGCGGTGCTGGTGTAGAGGATGTTTATCGGATCATCGATCAGCCCGATTTTGATCAGGCTGATATTGATGATCCCCTCATCCCGCAAAATCAGCAACATGGCGTAGGTGCGGATCAGCAGATTGACCCAGAACGGCAAGGTTATCAGGAACAGCCAGATCGTGCGCTGTTCCCGGGGCTTGCTGGCGATGAAATAGGCTGTGGGAAATCCCAGCAAAAGCGCGCCGATCGTGGTGAAGAAGGCCAATGCGATCGACCGACCGTAAATCTGTAGATAGGAGGTTGAGAAAGTCAGCGTATCGTCGAAAATATCCCGTTCGAACAGGAATTGCAGATACCCCTCGCCAGACAGTTTCCAGACAACACCGCCATAGGTGTCGGGCGATAGAACGGAATACAGAATTGTGATCGTCAGGGGAAACAGCCCGACGATGCCGATGACCAGTACTGCGGGCGACAACAGGAACCGGCGAGTCTTGCGGGCGCGGTCTTCATGGGCCGCTTTGGCATGGGCCAAACGCTGCGCTGCGTTATCCAGTGTCGAAGCGTTTGATCCCGGCGCGTCCATCAGTCGATCAATACCTGTAAGTGTTCGTCGGGAAAGATCAGGCCGATCGCCTCGCCGGGATTACCGCCACCGGAACTGCTGCGCGCGATAACGTCGGTCCCATCTTCCAGGGTGATGTGGGTATTTGTGCCCGACCCGAAGTAGACGACGTTGGAAATCGTACCGGAAACGGTGCAGTTTGAATCACTTTTGTCACACAGGCGGACATTTTCCGGCCGTATGGCGACACTGACCGAACCGGGCTTGAGCGTGTCCGATGAAAGGCGGGCCTTCACCTCATTGCCTTTGCTCAGTCGGATCGTACCATGTCCATCCGATACGCTCAGCATTTCGGCGTTCATGATGTTGATATCGCCAATGAAATCCGCCACGAAACGGCGTGCCGGATGATTATAGATATCCTTTGGACCGCCGACCTGCAGAATATGACCGGTATCCATGACCGCGATCCGGTCCGACATGGTCAGGGCTTCTTCCTGGTCATGGGTGACAAAAACGAAGGTGATCCCGGTTTCGCTTTGCAGGCGTTTCAATTCGATCTGCATTTCCTTGCGCAGCTTCAAATCCAGCGCGGACAGGGGTTCATCCAGCAGCAATACCTTGGGATGCGGGGCCAACGCGCGAGCAAGCGCGACGCGCTGTTGTTGTCCACCCGACAGTTGGTCGGTACGTCGGTCGGCCAGTTTGCCCATTTGCACCAGGGCCAGCATCTTCTTCACAGTGTCGTCGATTTCGGCCTTGGGCTTATTCAGCATTTCCAGGCCGAAGGCGATATTCTGTGCCACCGTCATATGGGGAAACAGGGCATAGTTCTGAAACACGGTATTGACCGGTCGCTTATAGGGCGGCAGATGGCCGATTTCCTGACCATCCAGCAAAATAGACCCCTTGGTGGGCAATTCAAAACCGGCGATCAGGCGCAACAGGGTTGTCTTTCCACAACCTGATGGACCCAACAGGGTGAAAAACTCGTTCTCGCGGATCGTTACCGATACATTGTCCAAGGCGGTGACAGCATAACTGCCACTGCCGAAGCTTTTGGTCACGTTCTCCGCCGTGACCATAGGCCGCTGCGACTTTTCCCCAGACGGTTTCGATGCGTCGGAAAGAGTGCTTGTCTCGCTCATTTTAAAGTCCCCTGTTGAGAATTGTTCTATCGCTATCTGTCACATGATCTGACGTGTCATGTTTGTTTAAACAAGATATGCGATAGTCATCTCTAGCGTTAAAACGGTACGCCGCCCCATGCGGCCCCGTAAATATCCCCCTAGGGGTAGTATCCTGGGGGTATGTGCAGTCTGTCGCAGGCTGACCGGCCCATGTTCAGACCCTCTCGATGCCGGATAAGGCGCTTAAAAACAAAGAAAACAGTTCGCTTTGTGAGGATATCTGCAATTTTCTGTACATGTTCTTGCGATGGATTTTAACTGTGCCTGGGCTGATCGAGATTATTCGCGCAATTGATTTTGATGAATGGCCTTTCAGAATCAAACTGGCGATTTCCCGTTCCCGTTCGGTCAGGTGATCGGTTCCAAAGCGGGCCAGAGCGGCATCAATCTCCTCGGCGGGCACCCCTTCATCAGAGGGGCCGTTGTTATAGGCTTCATGCACGAAATGGCGTCTGTTCAGCGCACTGAAAACCGGCAGAACGCGCCGGAATTCAGTGATCTCGCGTGCGGTAAATCTGGGTTCGTCTATCAATCGACCGATGGAATAGAACAAATGTTTACCCGCGGGCAGGTCGATCAGGATCGCCATTTCATCGCGCAATCGGATCGAATGGTAATATTGTTTGAAATAGGTCGATTGCTGAAACCGATCCGGTGCCACGTCATTGAGCCGCAGGGCGTCGCACGGGGCATAGTCCCGATAGGCCACATAGAACGGATCCAGCAGATAGGCCCCATCCAGATAGCGATCGACAACTTCTGACCGGCGTTCCACGCGCACATTGTCATACAGATGGACGGGTCGCCGCGTGCCGTTCAACAGCGTCAGAAGGCATCCTCTGAACGGTGCAATGTATCGCAGATAGTCCAGTCCCGTTGGAATGAAGTCAGCCGTCCCCACGGATGAAATCGCTGCCGCCAGCGCTTCCTCCACGGTATCTGTTTTTGGCCTGGCCAAATGATACACGCAATATAGTTCCCTGTTTTAATCATCCCATCCCTAAAGGGATATTTACGCGCAATGCGTAATTGGCTCATGCTACGCTAAAATATACCGATCTGAGAAGGGGAGTCTGTCGGAAATGCTGACTATTCAAACTGATAAGCATAAATTGCGGGATGCAAAGACCGAATTGCATGGTGGATTGCTGGTGCCCCCGTTTGAATGTCCGGCGCGCGTCGACCGAATTTTAACCCGTGTGCAGCAAGTCAATCTGGGACCGGTGCAAGAACCGGATGATTTTGGGCTGAAACCGGTCCGGCGCATTCATGATGGGGAATTTCTGGCATTTCTGGCGGGCTGCTGGGATGAATGGCAGGCGGCAGGCTTTGAAGGGGAAGCCATCGCGACCTCTTGGCCCGCGCGGCGTATGCGCGTGAAACCGCCAAGCTTCATCGATGGCAAGATCGGGTACTATTGTCTGGCGTCTGAAACTGCGATCAGCAATGGCACCTGGGAGGCAGCCCAGGCCAGCGCCAATGTCGCCCTGACGGCGCAGGCCGCGATTGCGAAAGGGGCCCAGTCGGCATTTGCCCTGTGCCGCCCGCCGGGACATCATGCTGCTGCGGATATGTTCGGCGGCTATTGTTTCATCAATAATGCCGCCGTCGCCGCCCAGGCCTTCCTGGATCAGGGTGCGTCGCGCGTTGCCATCCTGGATGTGGATTTCCATCATGGAAATGGCACGCAGGATATTTTCTATGGTCGGGATGATGTATTCTTTCAGTCGCTGCATGGCAGGCCGGAGGATGCCTTCCCGTATTTCCTGGGTTATGCCGATGAGAAAGGCGCTTCTGCAGGGGAAGGGTTCACGGAAAACTATCCCTTGCCGCCTGGTACGGCCTTTGATGCCTGGGGGGATGCCCTGGCGACATCAATCAAACGCATTCACGATTATGGCCCGGATGCGGTGGTGATTTCGCTGGGCGTGGATACGTTCAAGGACGATCCGATTTCGTTCTTTAAACTGGAAAGCGATGATTACAAAACCTATGGCCGGATGATCGCCGGACTGAACCGTCCAACTCTGTTTGTCATGGAAGGCGGCTATGCCGTCGAAGAAATCGGCATCAACGCCGTGAATGTTTTGATGGGGTATGAAGACCGATGAGTGAGACCCGCAGTCTGACCGTTGCCGCAACTCAATTCGCCTGCAGTTGGGATATTGAGGATAACCTGAACAAGGCAGAGGCGCTGGTGCGTCAGGCTGCTGCGAAAGGGGCGGGGCTGGTCCTGTTGCAGGAATTGTTCGAAACCCCGTATTTTTGTCCAGATCAGAAAGCCAAGTATCTGGAATTGGCCCAGCCGATGGAGGGGAATCCCCTGATCGCGCGTTTTTCGGCCTTGGCAAAGGAATTGGGGGTGGTGCTGCCCATCAGCTTTTTTGAGCGTTGGCACAACACTTTCTTCAATTCCATCGCAATTGCGGATGCGGATGGAATTGTGCTGGGCCTGTATCGCAAGAGCCATATCCCGAATAATCCGGGCTATCAGGAAAAATTCTATTTCAGTCCTGGCGATACCGGTTTCAAAGTGTGGGACACCGCCGTTGGGCGGATCGGGGTCGGCATTTGCTGGGATCAGTGGTTCCCGGAATGCGCCCGGATCATGGCCCTGCAAGGGGCGGAGGTGCTGCTGTATCCAACGGCGATTGGCAGTGAACCCTCTGCGCCCGATTATAGTTCCAAACCGCATTGGCAACGGACCATGCAGGGACATGCTGCGGCCAATATCATGCCATTGCTGGCCAGCAACCGGATTGGTTCGGAACAGCATGAGACGGCGGATATGACATTCTATGGCGGGTCATTTATCGCCGATGAGACGGGCGGTCTGGTCGCTGAAGCTGACGGCGAAAACCAGGGTGTCATCACGGCAACGTTTGATTTGGATGCGATCCGCTCCATGCGGGCATCCTGGGGTGTGTTCCGGGATCGGCGCACAGACCTTTATGGCCCGTTACAATCCCTAACAGGAACGCGCTAGAGCAATAGCTAGCATGATGGTCTAGCGCAGGAATGCCCCAAAAAACTGGTTCAGGCCACCTTCTAGCTGTTTGTTCAGGTCGACCGCCATTTCTTCCGTCATCTTGTACCAGACACCTTCCCGTTCGTTCAGGGTAATGTCTTCGGCAACAGAGCGTTTGCGTTCCACTGTTGTGGCAGAAGCCGCCGTTGTCCCCGCATCCGGGTTTTGGGCGCTCATCTCAACGACCAGATGTGCGTCATATCGCTGAGCCTGATCGACCGTCACCAGACCGGTCAACCCGGTCGACGTTTTCAGGGGGACTTCAACAACGCTGGCATCCTTGATGGTGAAGATCAATTCACCACTAGTGCCGACAGGCTCTAGGCGGTCTTTGGCCCATTGTGCGGCCATTTGCATGGGGGGCACGGGGAATTCGCCGTCGACATTCGGGGCCGTGGTTTGGTTCTGATAGGCCTCAACCACTGTGATTTTGGCGACATCCAGCTTGATCTTTGGAAGATGGGCAAAGGTGATGTCCGCATAGCGCGGTACTGAAACTGGCGTTGTGCATGCCGCCAACAGTCCTGCCATTAAAATCAAAAAGCCACGCCGTATCATTGCCATTTCCTTATGTTTGCCGCGTTCCGTCTTGGTCTCATGATTCTGATGATTGCCGCAATCATCCCGGATCAATGCGGCGACAGTTAGGCAGATGTATGTCCCAGATCCGCATCGGTGAAGACTTCGGTGCGGGAACAGAATTCACACGTCACTTCATAGGTTCCATCGTCTGTTTTTAAGTCTTCCATCGATCCCGGTTCCAAGGATTTCAGCACATTCTCGATCTTTTCGCGTGAACAGCGACATTCTTCCGTGATCGCACGGGCAGGAAATACCCGCACCCCGTCTTCATGGAACAGGCGGAACAGCAATTCGTTGGGGATCAGGTCCGGATCCAGCATTTCCTCTGGTTTGGCAGATTTCAACAGCACCATGGCGCGTTGCCATGCATCCTGATCGGCATAGCCGATGCTTTTATCGCCCCCTTCTTCCGGCAGGCGCTGAACCAGTAAGGCGGCGGCCCCAATGGTTCCATCCGGGCGTCGCCCTGCAGACAGGTTCACTGCCGAAGCGAACTGGTCGGATTGTTCAAAATAGCGTTGCACGCATTCGGCAACCGTCGCTCCTTCCAGAGCAACGATCCCCTGGTAACGTTCCATTTTGTCACCCTGATCAACGGTAAAGGCCATATAGCCCTCACCCAGCAGTTTGGGGATCGGGGCGGCAATCGCTTCGTGTAGCGGCGGGACTTCGCCTTTGATCTGGGCATAGCCCCGCATTTTACCGTCGCTGGTCACGTCTGCGACCATCATAGGCACTGGACCATCGCCCTTTGTCTGCAAGGTGAAAACGCCATCAAACTTCAAGGCGGCGGCCAGGCCGGCGCATAAAGCCAGCATTTCTGCCAGCATATACTGCACGGCATCGGGATAGCCATGGCGCGACAGGATCGCATCGACCGATGGGCCCAGCTTGACCATGCGGCCATGCAGACCGGTCTTGTCGATCATATAGGGCTGGATACAGTCGTCGGTTGGGCCGCCGGTATCCAGGCTGTTTGGTTCAGTCATGTGTATAGGATCGGCCATGATGGCTTACCTTCTTTCTAATGCTTAAGAGTTTGGCGCTCAGATCTGGTTCAGGCACCACAGCAAGATGCCCTTTTGGGCATGCATGCGATTTTCAGCTTCATCCCAGATCACCGATTGCGGGCCGTCAATGACGCCTTCTGTCGCCTCTTCGCCACGGTGGGCGGGCAGACAATGCATGAAGATCGCATCGGGGGCGGCCTTGGCCATCAGGGCCTCGTCCACCTGAAAGGGTTTCAACTGATTATGGCGCACGGGCGCGTCGGTATCGCCCATGGAGACCCAGACATCCGTTACAACGCAATCCGCACCGGCCACGGCATGATCCGCATTGTGCAGAATTTCCAGCTTGCATCCTTGTTCGATGGCCCAATCCACCACATCGCGGGGCGGTTGAAGCTCCTCCGGGCAGGCAATACGCAGCTTGAACTTGAACCGAGCGGCCGCATGGATCCAACTGGTGGCCATATTATTGCCATCGCCTGCCCAGGCCACGGTCTTGCCCGTGATCGGACCGCGATGCTGTTCATAGGTCATGACATCGGCCATCAACTGACAGGGATGGGTGCGGTCCGTCAGGCCATTGATAACAGGAACCGTCGCGTATTCTGCCAGTTCCAGCAACTTTTCCTCGGCGGTTGTGCGGATCATGATGGCATCGACATAGCGGGACAGAACGCGGGCGGTATCGGCAATCGTCTCACCGCGCCCCAATTGCGTTTCTGCTGGTGTCATGACGACAACATCGCCGCCCAATTGCTTCATACCAACGTCAAAGCTGATTCGCGTGCGGGTCGATGGCTTTTCAAAGATACAGGCCAGGACCTTCCCTGCCAAAGGTTTGGCAGCGGACGGGGCTGGATTGCGCACCGCATTGCCTGCATCCAGCATGGCCCGCAAGGTCGCTTCGTCGAAGTGATCCAGGTCCAGAAAATGTTTAGGCTGCATCATCATTACTCCAGGCCCCGGCCACCGCGTCGATTAGTGCGATGGCTTCATCAATTTGTGCCTCTGTGATGATCAGCGGGGGCAGCAGTCGGATGACATTTTCCCCAGCCCCAACGGTCAGCAGTCCCGCATCCCGTAAGGCGTCGATGACTTTCAGGTTGCTGACATCGGGCTGACAGACCAGGCCCTGCATCAGGCCTGCACCGCGTGCGGCTGCAAAGACTGTGGGGTGACGGGCAACCAGGTCTTCCAGGCGGGACCAGAAATATTGGCCCGTCTTTTCAACGCCCTCCAGGAATCCGGGGGCCTGGATGACATCCATCACCGCATTGCCAACTGCCATTGCCAGCGGATTGCCGCCAAATGTCGTGCCATGGGTTCCGGGTGTCAGACCCTGGGCTGCTGCTTCTGTCGACAGAATGGCCCCCATCGGGAAGCCGCCGCCAATGCCTTTTGCTGTAGCGATTGCGTCGGGTTTGATATCAGCCCATTCATGGGCCCACATTTTGCCGGTTCGACCATTGCCGGACTGCACTTCGTCCAGAATCAACAACAGACCGTATTCGTCCGCTGTCTGGCGCAATTGTTTCAGATAATCCAGCGTTGCCGGGCGAATGCCGCCTTCACCCTGAACCGGCTCCAGCAGGATCGCGCCAGTTTCGGGTGTGATGGAATCGCGCAGCATGTTCATATTTCCAAACGGAACATTATCGAATCCGTCGACTTTGGGCCCAAACCCATCCAGATATTTCTTGTTGTTGGCCGCAGCAATCGTCGCCAGAGAACGCCCATGGAACGCACCATCCACGGTGATCACGCGATACCGTTCCGGATGGCCCGAAACAGAGTGATAGCGGCGGGCCAGCTTGATCAGCCCTTCCAGTGCTTCAACGCCGGAATTGGTGAAAAAGACGCGATCGGCGAAGGAGGATTCCGTCAGCCGCTTGGCCAAACGCTCCCCTTCCGGAATCGTGTATAAGTTCGATGTATGCCACAGCTTGGCCGCCTGATCCTGCAAGACCTTCACCAGATGCGGATGGGCATGGCCCAAACTGTTGACGGCAATCCCGGCATAGAAATCGAGGTATCGTCGCCCCGTCGTATCCCACAGATAGACGCCCTCCCCACGCTCCATCGCAATCGGCGACCGGGCATAGGTGTTCATCACTGCGGATTGGGTCGAGTCAGACATCTCCTCGTTCTCTCTTTCTGCTAAGGGACACTTCGGCGGACCTATACCCGACGAAGCAAAGGCGGGAAAGTGCCGGGCAAGGGAGTTTCTGTCAATGAGATAGAGATTAAACCTTACTGAAAAACCGCTACAGGCCGTAAAGTTGGGGGCTCAAGAAACCAGGTGCAGCGTTTGTGCAACCTTTTCGCGCAACAGGGGCAGCACATCTGTATCAAACCACGGGTTTTTGCGTTGCCAGGCGACGGTGCGCCAGGATGGGTGGGGTAAGGGCAGAATACCTGCTTGCAGGTGATGCTGAAAGTTGCGAACCGCCTGTGTCATGGTCTGGCCTGACCCCAGATAGCGCCGTTGGGCATAGCTGCCAACCAGCAGGGTCAGGGTCAGGTTTGGCAGATGCGCGCGCAGCCGATCATGCCATGTTGGCGCGCATTCCGGGCGGGGCGGCATATCGCCCCCCTTTGGATTGCGCCCCGGATAGCAAAAGCCCATCGGCATAATGGCGACCTTTTGGTCATCATAGAAATGGTCCGGGTTGATCTGCATCCAGTCTCGCAGACGCTCCCCCGATGGATCATTCCAGGGAATCCCGGTTTCATGAACCTTCGTGCCCGGCGCCTGTCCAATGATCATCAGCCGCGCGGATGGTGTCATACGCACAACCGGTCGCGGCCCTAATGGCAGATGGTCGGCACATAGGGTACAGGCGCGTACCTCTTTCAACAGGGTATTCAGGCTCATGCGGTATAGCGCAATATCTGGTCGACGACCTGGGGCACCATTTCAGTGGCGGGGCCATAGACGCCATCATCAAACAGGCTTGCCCCTTCCGATGGTTCCAGGCTGATTTCGACCGTTTGCGCCGTCCCGGCCTGGCGGACGGTTTGCACAAATCCAGCCGCTGGATAGACATTGCCAGAGGTGCCGATGGACAGAAACAGGCCACATCGCCCCAGCGCCTCCGCGATTGTATCCATCATGAAAGGCATTTCGCCAAACCAGACGACATGGGGGCGCATCCCGCCCTTGCGACCACAGGAAACGCAACTGGTCTGGACCGTTAAATTCATATCCCAAAAAGAAACGGCATTGCAGCTGCTGCAGCGGGCCTTCAGTAATTCGCCATGCATATGGATCAGATTCCGGCTGCCGGCGCGTTCATGCAGGTCGTCGATATTCTGGGTGACCACCAAGACCTCTGCGGGCCATTCCCGCTCCAGCCTTGCCAGGGCCTCATGGGCCGCATTCGGTTTGATGGCGGGGTCCAACAGGCCGCGTCGTCGGTCGTTGTAGAATTCATGCACGCGGTTCGGATCGGTCTTAAAGGCTTCGGGCGTGGCGACATCTTCTATCCGAACCGTCGCCCAGATGCCGTCTGCATCGCGAAAGGTCGACAGGCCGGATTCTTTCGAGATGCCAGCTCCGGTCAGTATCACAATAGGAAAGGCGCTGTTGCTTTCTGTCATCGTGACGTCATGATATCCAAGGTTCGTATGTCTTACGAGAGGCGATTCGATGACAAAAACAAAGCCCCATCGCGTTCTTATGGTTTGTACCGGAAATATCTGTCGTTCCCCCAGCGCGGAAGTCGTGTTGCGCCATATGGCTGAGGATGCGGGCCTGGGCGATAGAATATCAGTCGACAGCGCCGGCACTGCCGACTGGCATACTGGTGAGTCCCCCAGCCGTCTAGCCGTCGTTGCGGGTCAGGCGCGGGGCTATGATTTCAACGGCGTCAAGGCCAGACCATTGCAGGCTACAGATTATCAGGAATTCGATTTGATTTTGGCCATGGATGAGGGGCATCACGCCATTTTGATGAAAGCCTGTCCAAACACGGCGCACCATAAGATAAAGATGTTTCTGGAACGGGCGCCCCAGGCTGGTCGCGTGGATGTTCCCGATCCCTACTATGGGGATATCACTGATTATGAATACGCGCTGGATCTGATTGAAATGGGATGCCGTGGCTGGGTAAGCCACCTGCAAGGCACTGCGTGACTCCTGATGTACGACGCAGGGCGGAAGCCGCACTGGGGTCCAGAATCCGGCACAGTCAGCCCCTGAGTGGCGGAAACATAGCCCAGGCCACCCGTATTGCAACCGATGATGGGCGGGATTTGGTCGTCAAGCATATGGTGCCGCGACGGCAATCGCCGCATCCTACCTTCGGAACTTTGCCCAAGGCGACGCTGAAGGATGAGGCTTTTATGCTGGACCGGTTGCGCCAAACGGGTGTGGTCCCGGTTCCAGATGTCGTTCATGTGGCGCCGGATTTACTGATTCTAACCTTCGTGGACTGCGATCAGGAGGCCCTGTCGAATACGGGGCAGACTGCGCTGGCCGATGTCCTTGCGGCATTGCATATCCATACGGCAGCGCGTTTTGGCTTCGACAGGCCAACGCCAGTTGGTCCAGTGCAACGCCCCAATGCCTGGAGCGAGGATTGGCTGTCATTCCTGCGCGATCAGCGATTGATGTTTTTCGGGCATTTGGCACAACAGGCGGGGCGTCTGCCCGATGGCTGCTTCGCGGGGCTTGAAAAGCTTTGCACCCAGCTGGATCGATGGATACCGATGAACCGGCCGCCCAGCCTGATCCATGGCGATCTTTGGATTGGAAACATCCTGTTTCGACAACAGCGTTTAGCAGCCCTGATCGATCCAGCCACTTATTATGCCGATGCAGAGATTGAATTGGCCTTTCTGCCCTTGTTCAGCGGCGTCGGGGCTGCGTTTTTTGAACGATATCATGCGCATCGACCCATCGACCCCCTGTTTTTTGAAGAGCGCCAAATGCTGTATCAATTGGAGCCATTGCTGGCCCATGCTATGTTTTTCGGTGGCGGCTATGGCACACGCGTCCATCAGATTGTCCGGCATTACGGGGGGTAAGCAGGCGCTTGACCTTATTTAAATTCAAAAAACCATCGATCCGGCTTATCGCTATTGGGGGCAGTGCGTTTGCTGCCCTGATGATCGCCATTGCCTTGATCCTGTATCCGACTGTGCCCCCGATGGGCGAAGGCAGCCGTTTTATGGTGCATCAACCTGCTGGCATAACGCCAGGACACCCCTTCGCCTTCCGGGATCCGGATCGATATGTGCTGATTATTTATGTCAATGGATCGACCGCGGAATCCAAGCCTGATCCGTGTAACACCAGCAGGCCGGGCATCAATATTCCAAAGACGGCGACGGATTTGGTGGGACAGCGGATTGGGGGGTATGAAATTCTGCTGTATGCTTTTTGCACCCCGACCAAGATTGGGGGGTTTAATCAGCCCGATGGCGATGGCGTGCCCAAGGTGATCCGCCGCGCTGATGAACTTCAGGCCTTGCTGGCCTATATTGCACGCATCGGGTTTCCGCCCGAACGCACCTTTGTCATGGGGCAATCGGCAGGGGGGTGGGCCGGTCTGCTGGTGCAACGACGGGATCAGACACCAGTCGCCGGTCTGGTCGCATTCGCCCCGGCATTCGCGGGGCATACCGGACGCCGCAAAGACGTCTGGCAGCAGGAGCGGGACCGCCAGGCCGCCTATATCGCCCAGGCATCCCGACTGAATGCGCTGGTATTTGGGTTCGAACAGGATCGGTTCGAGCCGCCCCAGGTGATGGGGTGGTTGCGCGCGATTCCGGGTGTCACCTATGTCACCCTATCTGGTCGATCCCTCTATGGCATGGATTGCGAGAACAAGGTTCCCCATGCAACGGTCTTTAAAGACTGTTTCCGGTATTTTCAGCAGCGTCGGATATTGGATTATCTGGCCGCGCAGCTACCCGCCGCAGTTCCGCAGATGTAGGTTCTTGATCTGAAATGCAGGATGTTTACGGCCAGGTCGCCAAAGGGGGCAGGGACATCAAAACCGCATCAGGATTGCCGCCTGTCATCAGGCCGAATCGCGTTCCGCGATCATAGACCAGATTGAATTCGGCATACAGGCCACGTTTTTCCAACTGCCAGGCGCGATCCGCATCCGTCCAGGGTTCACCCAAATGCCGGCGCACCAGGGCCGGATAGATATCCAGAAAACATTTTCCGACATCCTGTACGAAGGCAAAATCACCATCCCAGTTGCCGGAATCCAGGTAATCAAAGAAGATCCCGCCGACACCGCGCGCCTGATTCCGGTGCTTGATATAGAAATATTCGTCACACCATTCCTTGTATCGCGGGTAATTCGCACAGGAATGGGCATCGCATGTGGCTTTCAGGGCCGCATGAAAATCCGCTGTATCCTGTGGGATTTCGACCATGGGGTTCAAATCCGTGCCACCGCCGAACCAGTTTTTCGACGTGACAATCATGCGCGTATTCATATGGATCGCAGGCACTTTGGGGGAGCGCATATGCGCCACCAGGGAAATGCCGCCAGCCCAGAATTTCCCATTGCTTTCTAAAGCACCTGGGATTTCGGTGCGGAATTGTTCGGAAAAAGTGCCATGCACTTCAGAAATATTGACCCCCACCTTTTCAAAGACACGGCCGTTCCGCATCACGGACATGACACCACCGCCGCCCTGGGAGTCTGATTCATCAGGCCGTTGCCATGCCTTGCGTTCAAAGGTTTTCGCAGGCAGGTCAGCATGGGGCAGGTCAGAGGGTAGTTCCGTTTCAATCTGCTCGAACGCGGCGCAGATTTGATCCCGAAGACTGCGGAACCAATCCGTTGCCTTGGTTTTCCGGCTCTCTAATGCCTCAGTCATGCGCAGCTCTCCCATTATGTCCTGATTTAAGCAGGGTGTTTTGTGTCAATATTACTTTACATACAATGTCGCGCCCTATTGGGGAAGTCCATCGGTTGCGCGCAAGGCTTCGGCCAGTATCATGCCGGCAGACATTGCAACATTCAGGGATCTTGCCTCTGGTCGCATCGGAATGCGCAGGCGCGCACCAGCGGCATTATGAACATCTATGGGAACCCCGGCCCCTTCTGACCCAAACAGCAATATGTCGTTGGTGTGATATTCGAATTGGTAGGCTGATACCGCCCCTTTCGTCGTGGCCAGTACCAGGCGTTCCGGTCGGGCCGCACGAAAGGCATCCCAATTGGCGTGGCGTGTCAGATGGGCACTGGCAATATAGTCCATTCCCGCACGGCGCAGTTTAGCGTCCGTCCAGACAAAGCCACATGGCTCTATCACCTCCAACGGCACGCCGAAACAGGCGCATAGTCTTAAAATCGCCCCGGCATTCTGGGGAATATCGGGTTGGAACAAGGCGACGCGCAAGGGCATGGACTCTGGCACCTGGATAATGTGACGGGGCTCAATAGGGACTGCATTTGCCTGAGCCTGTCAATTGTGACCATGCGACACTTTCAATCCGGGAAACAATACAGTATACGAAGCCATGGCTGGGGGTTCGAGCCAGCAAAATCAAGGTGGATTTCCAATTTCGTGAAATCCTCTATGGTTAGTGTTGCGGCAGGTTGTCGCAAACAGGCTCGATATTCCTGGTGAAGGTTCTATGGTTGACACTGGGCGTCGAGGTTTTTGGACGCCCAAAGGCTCTTAAGGGTTTCGAGGGGAATCGAAATGGCGGAAGCAACGCAGCCGGATTCGGATCACGAAGAAGATTCGGGACGGCGGGACTTTTTGAATTATCTGGCCATCGGTGTTGGCGCAGTCGGTGCGGCATCCTTTGCCTGGCCGGTCATCAACAGCATGAACCCATCAAAAGATGTCTTGGCATTGGCCTCTATTGAGGTGGATCTGAGCCAGATTGATGTAGGCTCCGCTATCAAGGTTGTATGGCGCGGCAAGCCTGTGTTCATCCGCCACCGCACCGAAAAGGAAATTGAAGAAGCCAAAGATGTTGATATCAGCACGCTGATTGATCCGGAAACGGATGCGGAGCGTGTTAAAGAAGTGCAATGGCTGATTGTTGTCGGTGTCTGTACGCATCTGGGCTGTATTCCACTTGGCACCGCTGATGGGGAGCCTCGCGGTGAATATGATGGCTGGTTCTGTCCTTGTCACGGGTCGCATTATGATTCCTCTGGCCGCATCCGCAAAGGGCCGGCGCCGAAGAATCTGGTGGTCCCGACATATACATTCCTCACCGATTCCACTGTGAAAATCGGGTAACGGAGGCTTCTGAAATGAGCAATCATCCCGCCCCTAATTTCAAGAACCCGGTGATCCGGTGGGTCGATTCCCGCCTTCCCGTGTTTTCTTATGTACATGCCGAATATGGCGTGTTCCCGATGCCGAAGAACCTGAACTATTTCTGGAATTTCGGTGCGCTTGCCATGGTCGTACTGATGGTGATGATCCTGACCGGGATCATGCTGGCCATGCAATACACGCCCAATGTCGACCTGGCCTTTAATTCCGTTGAACGCATTATGCGCGACGTGAATTCAGGCTGGCTGTTGCGCTATATCCACATGAATGGCGCGTCGATGTTCTTCATCGTCGTCTATATCCACATTTTCCGCGGTATGTATTACGGATCTTACAAGAATCCGCGGGAATTGCTCTGGATTTTGGGTGTTGTGATCCTGGTTCTGATGATGGCGACTGCCTTCATGGGCTATGTGCTTCCCTGGGGCCAGATGAGCTTCTGGGGTGCGACGGTGATCACCAACCTGTTTTCCGCCTTCCCGTTGATTGGGGAGTCGATTGTGCAGTGGTTATGGGGCGGCTTCTCCGTCGACAATCCCACACTGAACCGCTTCTTTGCGCTGCACTATCTGCTGCCCTTTATCATCATCGCGGTGGTCGCGCTGCACGTTGTCGCGCTGCATATCGTGAAATCAAACAACCCGGATGGGGTTGAGGTGCGCGGTCCCCAGGATACGGTGCCTTTCCATCCGTATTTCACCGCCAAGGACTCGCTGGGCCTGGCAGTATTCCTGCTGGTCTTTGCCTTCTTTGTGTTCTTCGCACCAAACTATATGGGGCACCCCGATAACTATATCGAGGCGAACCCGCTGGTCACGCCGCCGCATATCGTGCCGGAATGGTACTTCCTGCCCTATTACGCCATCCTGCGGTCGTTTGTGGACGGCTGGTGGATCTATGAGATCTTCTTTGGCTGGTGGGCTGCCGCGAAACTGGCTGGTGTGTTGGCCATGTTCGGCTCGCTGATCATCGTCGCTGTTCTGCCTTGGTTGGATACTTCCAAGGTGCGCAGCTGCCGCTATCGGCCGATTTACAAATGGGCGGTGATCCTGTTCCTGATCGATTTCATCATTCTGGGCTGGGTCGGCGGCAAGCCGGCGGAAGAGCCCTATGTGACGATCGCTCAGGGCGCGACAATGTATTATTTCTTCCACTTCCTGATCCTCACCCCGTTGATCGGATGGATTGAACGCCCCAAGCCGCTGCCTGCCAGCATCTCTGAACCTGTTCTGAAAGCCGGAAGCGGTGCCCAGTTTGCAGGTGCCTCTGCCGCGAAGATGGAGAAGTCCTGATGCGTAAATTCGGATTATCACTTGCTGCCGCAGCGCTGTTGACACTGGGTGTCAGCGGCCAGGCATCGGCCGCAACCGGCGCACATCCGCCAACAACGGATTATAGCTTCACCGGCTTCTTCGGCTCTTTTGAACGGGCGGAATTGCAGCGGGGATTGCAAGTCTACAAGCAGGTCTGTGCCGCCTGTCACGGTATGGATTTGGTTCACTATCGTGATCTGGTGGATTTGGGATATTCCGAAGACCAGATCAAATCCTTTGCGGCGACTTTTCAGGTCACGGATGGGCCCAATGATGATGGCGACATGTTTGATCGTCCCGCAGAACCGTCAGATGCTTTCATCAGCCCGTTCGGCAACGAGAAAATTGCGGCAGCCAGCAATGGGGGCGTCGTGCCGCCAGATCTGTCGCTGATCGTGAAAAGCCGCGCCCAAGGTTATGGCGGCATTGGGCAGAACTTCCTGGCGATGCTGCAAATCAAAGGCTATGCCAGTGGCACGGATTATGTCTCTCACTTGGTTGGTTCTGGTTATGTAGAAGAGCCTACCTTGGAAGATAAAATGCTGTGCATGCCGCAAAATGCGGGTGAATCAGACGAGGCCTACAAAACCCGTCTCGAAGAGCATCAAGGCCCGCCTGGAACCTATTTCAACAAATGGTTCGCCGGGTGCTATCTCAAGATGCCCCAACCGCTGTATGAAGACTCGATTGAATATGAAGACGGCACCCCCGCCACCAAGGAACAGATGGCCCATGATGTCGCCGTGTTCCTGACCTGGGCGTCAGAGCCGGCTTTCGAAACCCGCAAAGAAACTGGCATCAAAGTGCTGTTGTTCCTGGCGGTCTTCACGGGCCTGATGATTGCGGTGAAACGCAATGTCTGGCGGAATGTGAAACACTGAAATCGCGTTTCATGATGAATGATGGAAAAGCCCGCGCCATGGCGCGGGCTTTTCTTATTAGTGTGGTGCGCGGACATTTGGAATCACCAGGATCCCTTTATCGGCCTGTCGGCTAGGAGAGGGCGCGCAGGCGATGTGGTTCATCGTCAAGTGCTCTCGACGCCGTCCGACGGGCCGATAAAGGGACCAAAGGCGCTGTTTGTGGCGCTCCGGGCCGCGTCGCCTTCCGCTTGCGATGCCCCGCATCGCTTCGCGAAACGCTCCTAACCGGTGCGCCGCAAACAGCGTCCTGGTCGATCCCAAATAACCGCGCACCACACTAGGTCATGGATTACAGAACGCCGCGGCTTCTTAAGACCCGCAGTGTTGACAGGATGGCTAGCGAATCATCCATTGCGTCATGGGCTTTGCCGTCCGGTTCCAGGCCGACCAGCTTGGGTAATTGATTGGAATGGCTGGTCGCAAATTCAGGGCCTGCACGCCGCCCCAGAATCTCTGAAATCTCAGCAAAGCGTGCCCATTTCGGCGGTTTGACACCGTGCAGTTTGCAGTTCTCTGCCAGAACATCGGGGTCGCCCGAATAGGACAGGATGGCGCGGGCTCCCTCACAGAAATCCATGAACACATCCAAAGCTTCTTCAAAATCGAAGCCTTCGGTATCAATGGCATCCTGATCAATTCCCGTCAGGGCGATGATATAGTCTGATAGCTGGGGGTTTTTGACCGGCGTCACCAACATGACCAGACGACCGACCTCTGTCAGTTTGGCATCGTCCTTCACCCGGACAGCGCCGATCTGGATGATTTCCCGTGCCTCCCAGGGTTCGGACCAGCCCCGCTCCAGGCTTCCCTCCCAGGCCGTGAATTCAAGGTCGAACAGGACGAACTCGCCCCCCTTTTTGTCGGGATGGAACGGGTCTTGCGGGTATGTCGTGGTATCGTTCATAGGTCCAATGCACGCATCAATCGGTTAACAGCTTCCGGCATCGCATCGATTGGTACTGCGGAAAATCCCAACAGTAGACCCCGGTCTGTGGTTTCGTCGGCATAGTAGGCGCTTAACGCCGATACAGCCACCCCCAGTTCGGCAGCGCGGCTCTGAATTTCACGGTCGCTGATACCGGGGGCAACATCGGGTGTGAACCGCGCCAGCAGATGCATTCCCGCCTCTGACGGGGCAATGATAATCCTGTCCCCCAAGCGATCTTTCAGCATCGCATCCAGGGCGGCCCGGCGTTCCGCATACAGCCGCCGCATGCGCCGCAAATGGGCGGCGAAATGCCCTTCCTCGATAAAGGCGGCCAGGGCGGGCTGGGCGATGGTGGAGGGATGATCGTCCAGCGCGGCACGGGCCAACCGAAAGGGTTCCGCCAAATCGGCCGGCACCACCAGATAGCCGATGCGCAAGGATGGAAACATGACCTTGGAGAAGGAGCCTGCATAAACAACGCGTCCATCACGATCCAGCCCCTGCAATGCAGAAAGCGGACGACCTGAATAGCGATATTCGCTGTCATAGTCGTCTTCCAGCACCCAGCCATCGGTGCGTTGCGCCCAGTCCAACAGCTTCAACCGCCGCGCCAGGGTCATGGTGACGCCTAACGGATATTGATGGGAGGGTGCGACACAGACAAGGCGCGCGCCCGGAACCTTGGCTTCGCCCGCATCGATATCGATGCCTTCCAGATCGACCGGTGCCGTCGCGGGCCGGATCCCCGCCCCCAGTAAGGCCCCGCGCACGCCTGGATAGCCAGGTTCTTCCATCAGGGCGACGTCGCCTTCATCCAACAGAACATGACAGGCCAGGCCGATTGCCTGTTGAACGCCAGCGACGATGATCACCTGTTCCGCCTCGCACCGCACCCCTCTGGCGGTTGCCAGATAATCCACAATGGCTTGGCGCAGGGGCAGATAGCCCGCAGGTTCCGCCTGGGCCAACAGGGCACGTGGTGGCCGTCGCCAGGCCTTGGTCATCAACCGGGACCAGACGTCGAACGGGAAGCTGTCCAGATCCGGCAGGCCGATGGCAAAAGCCGGTGTACCGCGATTGCTGCGCCCGCCGCGCAGCGCGGCCAGTCTGGCCCCCCGCTGGGACAGACCTTGTCGGCGGGGTTTCCTCGCGCCTGGATTCTGATCCACCTTGCGCAGGGATAGCGCATCTTCGGGCAGTTCGTCGGAAACGAAGGATCCAGCCCCAACCTTTCCCACAAGATACCCTTCGGCAAAAAGCTGGTCGAAAGCCCCGGTCACCGTGTTTCGGGAAATCGCCAGTTCGCGCGATAAGGTCCGGCTGGACGGTAGGCGCGATCCGGCCTTCAGGCGCCCATCCAGGATCAGCGCCCGCATCTGGTCATAGAGCTGACGATGCATAGGCTCCGCCGCGTGACGGTCCAATGATAGGGGGAGGACGGTGCCATCTGAAACACGCCGCGCCATTGCCGGATGCCCGAATTGTTAAGTGGACCCATACAATCTTCCAATTCGGCCCTTACTCGCAAGCCATTTATCGATCATACAGGCGACAGTTTCGAAGTCTGATAAGGATTTACTCAATGACCGACCTGATCATCCGCCCGATCACCGCTGACGACTATAAGGGCTGGGACCCGCTGTATCTCGGCTACGCGGAATTTTACAAAGTCGCCAGCAGTGTGGAAAAGCGCCGCATCGTGTTTGATTGGGTTCTGGACCCCAACCATGTCGTTGAGGGACTGGTGATAGAGCGGCAGGGTCGCCTGATCGGGCTGGCCCATTATCGCGAAATGCCAAGGCCTCTGCACGGCATGATGATGGGGTTCCTGGATGACCTTTTCATCGCTCCCGACGCACGGGGTGGGGGTATTGGATTGATCATGTTTGAGCATCTGAAACAAATCTGTCGGGATCGGGGCTGGACAGTGATGCGGTGGCTGACCCAGGATCACAATTACCGTGCCCGGGCGCTGTATGATCAGATCGGCGCAAAGTCACTGATGAATCTGTATGAAATGACTGTTGAGTGAGGAAGACCCTAAATGACGGACAGTTCGGACGCTTTTATTCCAACGGATCGGTCCAGAATTCGCCGGTCCCATGAAAAGGCGCGATATGACAAGGAAACCGTCTATGCCATCGTGGACGCAACGCCGCTGTGCCATGTCGGCTACAGCATTGACGGCCAGCCCTATGTGACGCCGACGCTGCATTGGCGGGTGGGCGATGTTCTGTATTGGCACGGTTCATCCGCCAGCCGGATGTTGAAGCCAACGAAGAAAGGGCTTCCGGCCTGTGTGACAATCACCCATTTCGATGGGTTCGTGCTGGCCCGAACTTCGTTTGAACACACCGCCAATTTCCGCACCGCCATGCTGTACGGCACCGCCAAGGCGATGACGGACAGGGACGCGAAGGAAGAGGCCTTGCGGGTTATGATGGAGGGATTGTTTCCGGGTCGCTGGGCCGAATTGCGCGCCAGCACAGATCAGGAGTTGAAGGCGACAACCGTGGTTGAAATGCCAATCGACGATGCCGCCGCCAAGGTCCGAACCGGCCCACCGGACGATCCTGAGGAAGATTATGCAACAGAACGGGTCTGGGCTGGTGTCCTGCCACGCCACGAAATCTGGGGCGCGCCAGCAGATGATCCGCGATTATTGCCGGGAATATCTCTGCCGGATTATCTGAAATAAGTGCCAGTTAGAAATCAAAACAGCGTCCAGCTTTTTCCCAATCGCCATAGCGGGTGGGTTCCAGGCCTTTTGGGCCACCGACTTCTTTTTCGACGTCGCCCTTGGCTTCGGCGTCCTTGCGCCAGCGTTCGCCGGCGGCCTCCGCCTTTAATTCGGCCAGGCGACGTTCGTCGACGCCTTTCAGGTCGTCCTGTGTGACGCCTTCGGGCAGGTCCATCGGGGCGGGTTTCTTTGCCGCCGATGGTTTTGAGGTTTTGAATAGGCCGGATAGTTTGCTCATACCCCCAGATATAGGCGAAAAACGGCGCAGGGCAAGGGGATTGCGGCCCCCTGACCTATCTTGATCTGACGCCAAAACGTCCCATCTTTAGGGGGGTTCCACACTTTGTAGGATAGGAAAAGACACCAATGAACACGATGCGCACGGCGCTGTTGATGGCCGCGATGACGGCCCTGCTGGGTGTGTGCGGCTATTTGATCGGCGGGCAGGGTGTGATGCTGTTCGCGCTGGCCTTTGCCGGGATCAGCAACATGATCGCCTTCTGGAACGCTGATAAGATCGTGCTGCGCATGCATAATGCGAAACAGGTCGATCAGCATTCCGCACCCCAACTGTACAATACGGTGGCGGAACTGGCCAAGCGTGCGGATCTGCCCATGCCCAAGGTCTATATTATCGATACGGAACAACCCAATGCCTTTGCGACCGGGCGCAATCCTGACAATGCGGCCGTCGCGGCAACGAGTGGCCTGATCCGCCTGCTGTCCCCCGAAGAACTGGCGGGCGTCATGGCCCACGAACTGGCCCATGTGAAGAATCGCGACACGCTGACCATGACGGTGACGGCAACCATCGCCGGTGCTGTTTCCGCCCTGGGCAGTATGGCCATGTTTGGCAGCCTGTTTGGCGGCAATCGCAACAGCCCGCTGGGTGGATTGGGTGCGTTGATCGTGATGTTGGTCGGGCCAATTGCAGCAGCCATGGTCCAGATGGCAATCTCCCGGACGCGCGAATATTCTGCGGACCGCATGGGGGGTGAAATCTGCGGCAATCCGCTCTGGCTGGCCTCAGCGCTTGGTAAATTGCACGCCGGCGCAGCGCGCATTGACAACGAGGCGGCGGAACGCAATCCGGCCACGGCACATATGTTTATCATCAATCCCTTGCATGCACGTCGCATGGATGGGCTGTTTACGACCCACCCCGCGACGGAAAACCGCATCGCCGCCCTGCAGGAATTGGCGCGGGAAATGGGTGTTGGCTCCCCATCCCAGCGCGCTTCCGCTCCCCGGGTTCAGCCGACGCGGAAATCCCGCATTCCCGTGACGGAAAAGCGCGGGCCCTGGGGTCGGTAAGAACAGCATAATGGTTTCGCCAGGCATGTCACTGGAAGCATCCATTTTGCTGAAAATCCCACATGGATGTCGCAAAGCAGGTGATTTTAGCCCCATCCAAGCTTGACCACCCGGATGGAGCGACCTACACATTCCCGCTAAGTTTTGTGGGGGAAGCCCTCTGTAATTTGCAAAAAAGGAGCACGCGGGTATGAAGGTCTTGGTGCCGGTCAAACGCGTCGTCGATTATAACGTCAAAATTCGTGTGAAAGCGGACCAGACGGGTGTCGAAACGGCGAATGTGAAAATGTCGATGAACCCGTTCGACGAGATTGCTGTCGAACAGGCTGTGCGAATGAAAGAAGCCGGTCAGGCTGATGAAATCATCGCTGTCTCCATCGGCCCGCAACAGAGCCAAGAGACAATTCGCACGGCGCTTGCCATGGGCGCAGATCGCGGCATCCTGGTTCAGCATGATGGCGAAGTGCAGCCGCTGGCCGTTGCCAAGCTGTTGAAGGCCATTGTGGATGCGGAAGGCCCTGGCATCGTGTTATGCGGCAAGCAGGCGATTGATGATGACGCCAATCAGACCGCACAGATGCTCTCAGCCCTGTTGGGCTGGTCCCAGGCAACCTTCGTGTCCAAGCTGGAAATCGGCGATGGCGAAGCGACCGCGACCCGTGAAGTCGATGGCGGTCTGGAAACCATCAAGGTCAAACTTCCGGCCGTCTGCTCGGTCGATCTGCGCTTGAACGAGCCGCGCTATGCCTCGCTGCCCAATATCATGAAGGCGAAGAAGAAGCCGATCGACATGAAGACCCCAGCGGATTTCGGTGTCGACCCGACCCCGCGTCTGACCACGGTCAAAGTTGTCGAACCGCCCCCGCGCCAGGCTGGTGTGAAGGTTGCTGATGTGGCCGAACTGGTCTCGAAGCTGCGCAACGAAGCAAAAGTCATCAGCTAACCCGCACCTTAAGGAGAATGAAGATGAGCAATTTGGTCATCGCCGAACATGATGGTGCGGAAATCAAACCGCATACCTTAAACACCATTGCTGCTGCCAAGGCTGCGGGCGGGGACATTCATGTCGCCGTGATCGGGTCAGGCTGTCAGGCCGCTGCCGATGCCGCTGCAAAGATTGCAGGCGTTACCAAGGTCCTGTTGGTTGACAGCGCCGAATATGAAAACCAGATGGCCGAAGCGGTTGCCCCGGCGATTGTGAAATTGGCCGATGGGTACAGCGCGGTTTTCGCCCCGGCCAATACGTTCGGTAAAAATGTGATGCCCCGCGTTGCTGCCCTGATGGACATTCAGCAATTGTCCGAAGTTTCGGCAGTCCTGGGTGATAAGACCTTTGAACGCCCGATTTATGCCGGGAATGCCATCGCAACGGTGAAATCTGCGGAAGCGACCGATATCATAACCGTCCGTATGACATCGTTCGAACCAGTAGAAGCAGAAGGCGGGTCCGCCAGCATTGAGACCGTGTCTGGCACCGGTGCACAGGATTTGTCCAGCTTCGTCGGTCAGTCCGTGGTCAGCAGTGACCGTCCTGAACTGACCTCTGCCAAGATCGTCATCTCTGGCGGGCGTGGCATGCAGAATGGCGAAAACTTCGGCATGCTGGAAAAGGTCGCTGACAAGCTGGGGGCCGCTGTTGGCGCGTCCCGTGCGGCGGTTGATGCGGGCTTTGTGCCAAACGATTATCAGGTCGGCCAGACCGGTAAGGTCGTGGCACCGGATCTGTATATCGCCGTTGGTATCTCTGGTGCCATCCAGCACCTGGCGGGTATGAAGGATTCCAAAGTGATCGTTGCGATCAACAAGGATGACGAAGCCCCGATCTTCCAGGTTGCCGATTATGGCTTGGTCGCGGACCTGTTCGACGCCGTGCCGGCCCTGGAAAAAGAACTCGGTTAAGCCGCTGTTCACTATGGTGCAAAGCGCCCCTTGCAGATCCTCTGCAGGGGGCGTTTTCTTTGGCGTGCTTGACAATTTTCACCTTGAAACGCTACAGCAACGGCGCATTTACCCTAATGTGCAATCAGATCAGAAGGCTTGTCCCATGCATCGCATCGTCAAACACTGCCACGGCGTCGCAGAAACGCTGGCGTTGGGGCGGGCGCTTGGTCAGGTTGTTCCGGCGGGTACGGTAATGTGTCTGCAGGGGGAAATGGGTGCGGGTAAGACTCATTTCGTCAAGGGGCTGGCCGAAGGGCTGGGGGTGGCGGAACAGGACCATGTGATCAGCCCGACCTATGATCTGGTGCATGAACATGGTGATCCGTGTCGACTGGTGCATATCGATTTGTATCGCATTGCGGTTCCCGGTGCGGAAGATGTCGAATGGTTGCTGGGATATCTGAATGAAGCTGAAACGATAAAGGCCGTCGAATGGCCAGAGCGGATTGCCGATGTCATGCCGCAGGATGCCCTAACCATTGCCATCGCCTTTGGTTCCGGTGAAGAGGACCGCATCATCACCCTCAGTGCGGCCCAGCCGTTCGCCTTTGATCTGTAAAAGTGTCTGAATTCTTATGCGAAAAATTCTAATCTCTGCCATTTCGTCTCGCGTCTATGTTGCCGCCATCCAGGATCAACAGGTCGTCTTTCTGGAGGCGGAAAACGCCGCCCGCACGACATCCAGCTTTATGGCAAGGCATACCGCCCGTGCATTACATGTCATGGGAGGTGTGGATGCGCTGGGGGTTCTGGTAGGGCCGGGATCCTGGACCGGGGCACGGATCACCATTGCGACGGCAAAGGGACTGGCCCTGGCAACCCAGTGTCCGGTGACGATGATTCCGACCCATGATCTGGTTTGGGCCGGTCGTGATCCGGGGGCATCGGGCCGGGTGGTGATCTGGGCGGCTGAGCGCGAACCCTGGCATGCCACCTATCGGAATGGTGCGCGTATTGCCGCAGTCGAGCCGATTGAGATTGGCAGTTGGACCTTGCAGCAGGTAACTGAAGGCAAGTTTGATCGCAAAACCCATGTGCTTTTTGATGTGGGGCGGGACGCACCCCTGTTGGACGAACCATTCCAGGCAGACTTGATGCTGCGGGCCTTTGATATCGCGACGACGGCGGATGGCGCGGTTGGCGCGGACGGATTGAAAACACCCTTCATGCCATCCTATCCCCCGAAACAATAAGGCGGTGAGGGAATAGTTTCATGAGCCATGTATCCACCAAGTCGCAACCGATCATCCTGGGCGTAGAGACCGCCTGTGATGATTGCGCCATTGCAATAGCGCGTGGGCCGGAAATCGTTACGCATAAGGTCGTGACCGAAAGCCTGATGCATCAGAAATATGGCGGCATCGTGCCGGAATTGGCGGCGCGTCAACAATTGGCCTTCATCGACCGACTGTATCTGGAAGTGCTGGAAGAGGCGGGGGTCGCGCCGGACGATATCGACTATGTCGCCGTGAATAACAAGCATGGGCTGATCCGCTCTGTTTCTGTCGGTGTCGCCTTCGCCAATGGGGTGGCGGCTGGACTGGGGAAACCCCTGATTTCCGTCCATCATGTCGAGGCGCATTTGATGTCGCCGGAAATCGGCAGCGATACACTGATAGAGCCCAGCCTGTGCCTGGCGGTCGCGGGGGGCCATAACCTGTTGGTTGATATCGAAGCGTTTGGAAAATATCGCATCATCGGGCGCACGGTGGATGATTGTGCGGGGGAGGCGTTTGACAAGGTTGCCATTGAATTGGGACTGGGTTTTCCGGGTGGTCCTCTCATTGATGCCCTGAGCAAGACCGGCAGGCGCGACGCCTTCGCCTTTCCCAGACCGATGATCCATGAAAAAGGCCTGAATTTCAGCTTCAGCGGCTTGAAAACGGCCGTGCGCTTTATGGTCCAGAAAATGAAACCGGAAGAGGTAAAAGCCCAACAGGCAGACCTTGCCGCCAGCTTTCAGGGCGCTATTGTTGATGTTCTGGTGGCGAAATCTCGCCAAGCATTGATTGAAACGGGCCGCAAGCGGTTAACCGCCGCTGGCGGTGTTGCAGCGAATTCTGAATTGCGTGATGCCTTGGCGGAAATGTGCGCGGATATCGGCGTCAGCTTTGTGCCCGCCCCGCGAACCTATTGCGGGGATAACGCAGCCATGGTTGCCTATGCGGCGGGGCTGTTGCTGCGGGCGGATCGGGCAGAGACAGGGTATTGGGATGCAACGCCCAGCGCCGTATTGGGCGAGTATCGGGAGCGATATTAACCATGGGTGTCGTCTGGTTGAATGAGCTATCCATCACGGATGCAGTTGAAAGCAGCGTTGACGCCCTGTCTGCGGGAAAGATCCTGCTGTATCCAACAGACACGACCTTTGCCCTGGGCGTTGATGCCCTGAACCCCGCAGCAATCGATGCTTTATTCGCCGCAAAACGTCGATCACAGGCAAAATCCCTTTCGGTCTGTTTCGCCTCTGCGGATCACGCGCTTCTGGAAGTTGAGGCATCTCCTTTGGTGTCTCGGCTGGCGGAGACTCTATTGCCGGGACCCGTGACCCTATTGGCACGGCGCAAGGGGAACAGATATTTATCACTGGCGCCAACATCGGACCTTTTGGGATTCCGGGTGCCGGATCATCCCTTTTGTCTGGCGTTGGCGGCTGCGTTTGAACGTCCGTTTACGGCGACCAGTGCAAATCTAAGTGGCGGATCAGAGGCTGTTACGGGAGAGGCTGCGCTGGCCTTGGCGGCGGAAATCGGTCCGGACCTGTTGTTTAGCGTATTGGAGGAAAAGACCCGATACGCTATGCCCAGCACGATCATTGATGCCAGCGGATCAGAAGCCAAAGTGCTGCGTCCTGGGCCAATCTCGGAAGCAGAGGTCCTGGCAGTATGAGCAAGTCCGCCGTTGTCATTGGCGGCGGCCCAGCCGGTTTAATGGCCGCCGAAATACTTCTGAACAACGGTATTGGCGTGGATCTGTATGACGCGATGCCGTCCCTGGGTCGAAAATTCCTGATGGCGGGAAAAAGCGGCCTGAACCTGACGCACAGTGAATCGATGCCTCAATTCTTAGGGCGGCTTGGCGATAAAGCGGCTGTTCTGACTCCGGCCCTGACGGCCTTTGACAATCAGGCCTTGCGGGATTGGGCGCAGGGTTTGGGGGTGGAAACCTTCGTGGGATCGTCCGGTCGTGTATTTCCGAAGGAAATGAAAGCCGCGCCATTGCTGCGCGCCTGGCTGTCGCGCCTGCGGGCTGCGGGCTTGAAAACCCATACACGGCATCGCTGGTTGGGGTGGACAGCAACAGGCGCATTGAGGTTTCAATCACCAGACGGGTATATCACTAAGGAATCACAGGCCGTCATTCTGGCGCTGGGTGGGGCCAGTTGGCCGCAATTGGGCAGTGATGGGTCCTGGCGTCCCTGGTTGGTGGAAATGGGAATCGAAGTTGCGCCCTTCCGGCCGTCAAATTCGGGCTTTGATGTTCGATGGAGCGAGCATTTCAGAAACCGTTTTGCAGGAGAGCCGGTTAAACCCGTTATTTTATCTGCGGGGGAGATCACGCGATCAGGCGAATTTGTCGTGACCGAAACCGGGGTGGAAGGCAGCGGAATTTATGCAGTCTCAGCCCCTCTGCGCGATGAAATCGCAGCAACCGGTGGCGCGGTCCTGACCCTGGATTTGACACCGGATCGCAGCGTGCAACGCTTGGCCGCTGATTTGGGGCGCAGCACCGGCAGTGGTTCTTTTGCTAATCATCTGCGCAAGGCGACAGGTTTGACCGGTGTGAAGGCCGGCCTGCTGCGGGAATGCGTGCCCGCGGATATGTTCAAGCATCCGGCTATGCTGGCCAGTTGGATCAAGGCTTTACCCCTACCGATCCAAAGTCCGCGCCCCCTGGCAGAGGCGATCAGCACAGCGGGGGGACTTTCATTTGATGCACTGACCGGGCAAAGCCAGATCACAGCGCTGCCCGGCGTATTTGTTACAGGCGAAATGCTGGACTGGGAAGCCCCGACCGGCGGTTATCTGCTAACGACCTGCATGGCCCATGGCCGCGCGGCGGGCGAAGAAGTGGTCAAGTATTTAAAGGGCTGAAGGACTGCTTTAGATCAAGAGTTCGCCTCAACATGCGCCTTAAAGGCATCGCGATCCGTCACCCTGCGCGGTCGTTTCAAAAACGCCAGAACTTCATCGACCTCGTCCTGGGTTCCACAAAATTTGGCATCAATAATACTGTCAAAAGGCATCCGGTCGGCGGCTCTTGGACCCATATTTGCACCTACCCGCGCGACAATGCAGGGCAAAGCACCTAGCTTGTAAAATGCATACCATCCCCCATTTGGGGCACCCATGTAACCGAATTTATGGCGGTCCACCAATTCGGTGTGGCTAAGATTTTTGGATATTGCCCATCGCAGGAATTCGTCCTCGTCGTAAATGGTTAAGGCTGATTGCTCTGAGAAGAAGACGTAGTATCCACCAAGATACTGACCAAAGAAACTGCCGCTTCTTGACATTAACAGCCGCTCTTGCGGGTGCTGATTGTCTCTCATTGTCTGTGTGTATTGGGTCGTATTGTGAATAATCGGGGCGGGCAGCCAAATGATTGCCTCTGCTAGAGTTTTTTCTCGCACGGGGGCTAATTTTATAGGGGTGCCGCTGGCATCCCTATCATCTGATTGGCAGGCGACGAGCGTGAAGATGGCAAAGGATACAATGGCGGCTTTCAGCATGGAAAAATTCCTACAGTAGATTTAAAATCCTTGATTGTATTTTCAGTGCGTTTTTTCGTGTTAGGCAAGATTAAAGTGTATCCATTCGGAAGTTTGAAAGGGGTGTTCGCTCATGATCTTTCTGTGACATTCCAATTTAATGTTGCGCTGCACAATAGGGGTGCGTTTAAACTGACCCATCCGTTAAGGTTTGGGGGCAGTGCAATGGGTGGTATCTTACAGGGAAAGAAGGGGCTGGTGGTCGGGATCGCGAATGATCAATCCATCGCCTATGGCTGTGCCCAGGCGTTTCGCGCTGAAGGGGCGGAATTGGCGCTGACCTATGTGAATGAAAAGGCGAAACCCTATGTCACACCGTTAGGGGAGCGGTTAGGGGCAGAGATTTTTGAGCCCTGTGACGTTCGGGAATCCGGCCAGGTAGAAGCCTTGTTCGACAGTATCGGAAAGCACTGGGGAAAGCTGGATTTCCTGCTGCATTCTGTTGCTTTTGCCCCGCGCGATGACCTGCATGGCCGCGTCATTGATTGCTCTCAGGAAGGGTTCGATATGGCGATGAATGTGTCCTGTCATTCTTTTCTGCGCATGGCCCGTCATGCTGAACCCCTGATGGCGGAGGGCGGCGTTCTGATGACGATGAGCTATTATGGCGCAGAGAAAGTCGTCGATCGCTATAATCTGATGGGGCCAGTGAAGGCAGCCCTGGAAGCCAGTGTGCGCTATATGGCGACAGAATTGGGGCCACAGGGCATTCGGGTTTATGCGCTGTCTCCGGGGCCGGTGCCGACACGGGCTGCGTCCGGGATCGACCGGTTCGATGAATTGATGGAAGCCGCAGCAGCGCGGGCGCCCCGCCACGCGCTGGTTACCATTGATCAGGTGGGCGCATTAGCGGCCTTTCTGGCGTCTGATAAGGCGACGGGTATGACGGGCAATGTTGTGTATGTTGACAACGGATACAACATTCGCGGTTGAAGCCTCCATGTTTCAGGCCCAAAGTAGTGTCGGATCAGGCGTTTCGGGCATCTTGGCTTGATCATCGGGGGCGGTTTGGGGTATCGCAAAGAACGACACCGCTTCCAGCATTGCGCTTCATGCATTTTATGCCATTCCTTCTGAAGCCCTCTTTCTGGGAAGCAATCTTTACCCTTGCTGGAAAGAGACACTTGATTTCAGACCCCCGCGATAATGACCTGGATGTCACGAACCGAACCTGGTTGTTCTGTATTGCTGGGGTGTGTCTGGGGGCGGCCGTGCCTGCCTTGATCCTCGGTAAGGCCGCAATGGCACCTTTGTTCGGCTTTGGTGTTCTGTGCGCAGGAATCGGGCTGATCCGTTCCTCAGAACGGGGGGCGGACCGCGCCCGGATATGGGCAGGTTTAACGACACCATTAGCCTGGGCGGCGTATGTTTTCATCGGATGCCTTTTGTTGAGTGCGGCTCTGTCCGAACATTCTGGAAAAGCGCTTGCGATACCCGTGCGGGTTGCGTTGACACTGGGGGCCGGATATTTGTGTTTCCAGCTGTTTCTGCGGTCGCCTTTAGCCTTGGCCCTTGCCTGCAAGACTGTTGTTGCCACCGGTATTATCGCCTTGTCGATTGTCGTCTTCAGTCAGTATCTACCCAATGCCAGTGATGCTTTGCGCGGATATCTGGGTCTATCGACCCCCTTTGATGCTCCCAGGGCCTATAAGATGTTCGCATCCGCCACGATCTGTCTGTTGCCAATAATGATTTGGGGCGGGCGACGGCTGGGATCAGTTTGGATGGGACTTGGCCTGGCGGCGCTTCCGCTGACTGCGCTGGTAATCTATGGAAATGGCGAAGAGACCAGCCAATCGGCGATATCGGGCGTCCTGGGCGGCAGTCTGTTGCTGGTGCTGGTTCTTATCGGTCTGCGGTTACAATCAGGACAGCGCCGTGCGTTGATTGCGGGGGTGGTTCTTCTGGCGATGGCGGTTGGGGCCTATATTCTAACCCATGTTCCGTCGCCGCCGGTGGTGGAACATCAAACCCCCGGCCTGCCCTTGCCAGATTGGCATCGACAGGTCATTTGGGGGTTCACATTGGATGTCTTTCTGAATAACCCCCTCCTTGGCGTTGGCCCCAATACGGTCAACATGGTGCCCGGTGCCAGTGAAATTGTGCCAGGCTTGAATCAGGAATACATTCCGGCCCATCCGCACAATTTCGTCCTGGAAATCGCGTCTGAAAGTGGCATTGTTGGTTTGTCGGCACTGGTCACCGTTTTGGTCATTCTGTTGAAAATGCTGTTCCAGATCGCAGCCAGCGGCAGTTCGGTCGCCAATAGGTCCCACCCGGCCGCTTATGCCGGTATATTCCTGATGGGGGCATTCTGGACCAGCTCTCTTTCGAATTTCTCCATCTGGTCGGCCTGGTGGTTGGCCAGTTTTGTGCTGTTGATCAGCATTCCGCTGGCCGCTGCCCGGTCCCGTGATTGATGATCCAATCTGACACGTCCATTCTAGGCATGTCCAATATCGACTATTGAAATGTCCATTTTAGGGCTAACGGCTTGGGCCATCCCACTCGTTTGATGGCGACTGCCAAGGGTGCATCGATCTTAAATGCGATATTGGGGAGAGATACAAATATGCGTCCCGCGCTGAAAGTTCTGGATGGTCAAAACTATGATGTCGTCGTCATAGGGGCGGGCGCGGTCGGGTGTTCTTCGGCGCAGCATTTGGCGGCACTTGGCTACAAGGTGCTGTTGCTGGACAAAAGCGACATTGCCAGCGGCACATCCAGCCGCTCCAGCCGATTGCTGTATTGCGGGCTTGCCTATTTTTCCCCGGATTTCCCATTGTGGCAGTATATCCTGCACCCGCGCGAGCTGTTTCAGCGGGTTAAGACCGCGCGGCTGGCGATGCGATGCCGCACCGAACTGGTGAAAACCATGCCGGAAAGACTGCGGCATGCCACATTCTTCTTTCCAGTGTTTCGCGGGGGGGCGTTTCCGGGATGGAAGGTTGATCTGGGATATCGCGCTCTTGGCCTGTTTGGCAGTCGTGACGCCCCGCTGGCCTATCGCCGTTTATCGGCGGAAAAGGCGGCTGAAGAATTTCCGATGATCGATTATATGGACCGCTCCCGCCTGACCTCTACGGCGGTATTTCGAGAATATTCCTATTTCTGGCCGGAACGCATTCTATCGGATACCGCGTTGGATGCGGAACGCCTGGGTGCGACGCTGCGCACCTATTGTGCGGTTAAGAATTTACGGCATGACAAGGATACGGGTTGGACCCTGGATCTGGAGGAATCCGCACCGGGGGAAAGCGGCACGGCCCAGGTCCAATGCCAGATGGTGATCAACGCTGCCGGTCCATGGATTGATCGAATAATCGGGCGGGTCAGCAATCAGGCGCGCCGACGCCTGACGGGCCTAAAGGGCGTCAACCTGTTGGTGCGTCTGCCGGATGTCTTCAAAGGGCATGGTCTTGAGACGATCAGTTCCCTGAAGCATCCATTCTATATGTTCCCATGGGGTGATCATCACTATTTTGGTCCGACGGATACGGTGTTTGAGGATGATCCCGATACCGTGCGCGTTAAACCGGATGAGGTGGCGTATCTTCTGGGAGAAGCAAACAGATTGTTCCCCAGCCTTAACCTGACGGAAAAGGACGTTGTCTATCGCTGGTCCGGGGTGCGCCCACGTACCAATTCAGGCAATCTTTCCGGGTCTAAGGCCTTGACGGTCCATGATCTGGCAGAGGATGGCTTGCCCAATATGCTGGCAGTAACAGGCACCCCGATTATGGTCCATCGTCATGCGGGTAGAGAAATCGCCAAACGCGTGAAGAAGCGGCTGCGCCCGACAGGTGCCCCTCAGGCGTTGAGCTATACTGCACGGCTTATGCCCGCAGAGATTCGAACCGAGTCCGGGGTGTCGGAAGCCGAGATTCTGCATGCTGTTCGCACCGAACATGTCGTGACCTTGACGGATTTGATCATGCGGCGGCTGCCTACCGGGTGGGAGCCTGATATGGGGCTTGATGAGGCAGAGCGTATCTGTGCCATTGCCGCCCCTGAACTGAATTGGAGCCCTGCGCGGCAAAAGCAGGAATGCGAAGCTTATCGTGCCCAATGCCTGGATAATTTTGAGCCCCGACAATCGGGGGACTGATGCGCCTGAATAGGGGTGCGCCTTGGGTGTTTTTAAAAAGATCGTTGGATTATGAAGTTAGATTTTATCGATGCCGCCGCAATTCACAATCTGCTGGATTGGCCTTACCTGATCGAATCAATGCGTCAGGCCCATCGGGAGGCCCCGCCAATGATCGGTCGTTTGGCATTGGAAAGCCCCCATCCTGATCGTCAGTCAGACGTGTTGATCGCCGCCCCGGCCTGGATTCCCGGTCAGGACCTGGGCTGTAAGCTGATCACATCCTTTCCGGAAAACAGTGTCCGGCATGGTGTGCCGACAGTTAACTCCATCTATGCCGTGTTTGATCCACAGACGGGCCAACCCCGCGCCATTCTGGATGGCGAGGCAATGATTTTCCGCAAAACAGCCGCAACGTCCGCCCTGGCGGCGAATTATCTGGCTTCCCCTAACGCAAAATACATGATGATGGTCGGTGCAGGGGCCCTGGCCCCGTTTGTCATTCAGGCCATGCGCACGGTGCGGCCAGGGCTGGAAGAGGTGCGTATTTGGAATCGCTCCCCTGAAAAAGCACAGCGCCTGGCGCAGCGCATGGACAGCCCGCAATGTAAAATCACAGCGGTGCAGGATCGAGAGACTGGCTTTGGGTGGGCAGATATTGTTGTCGCTGCAACCATGTCTGAAACGCCGATAATCTCTGGTGCCGCCGTTCGGAATGGCGCGCATGTCAATTTGATCGGCGCATTCACAGCCGCTATGCGGGAAGGCGATGATGCGCTGTTAACCCGTGCTGATTTGTATATCGATCACCGTGCACGGGCGGCGCAAAATGGTGAATTCAAAACGGCGCTGGAAAGCGGGTTGATATCGCAAGATGATTTGTTGGGTGACCTGTTTGATATTGTTAAACTAGCGCCATCAACCGCCGGATATGGATGTCTGGCGAACCTGGATGGCGTTACCCTGTTTAAGAATGCCGGGGCATCGCATCTGGATCTATTCACGGCCCGCGCGCTGATGGCACGATATGCCTGAATGAAATTTTTGCTGTCAAATCAGACGAATTGGGTCCATCTGTTGCTGATGGGGATGAAGGTCCTGCAGCGGCGTGAAGGTTGTGTTTAGCCCTTTGATATCTGCTTTGGTCCGGTCATGGCTGGGTGTGGAGCCAAAGGTTTCACGATAGCGGCGCAGAAAATGAGAATAAGATCCAAAGCCACATCGTGTTGAAATTGTAGCTAAATCAATTCTGGTCGCCTTGATCAGCTTGCGGGCGCGGGCCAGGCGGATCAGGCGATAATGTTCCGCCGCTGTACAGTGCATCGACTGCAGAAAAATCCGATCCAATTGCCGCCGGGACAGGCTCACCTTCTTTGCGATATCTTCCACCTGCAGAGGGGGATCTAAATGCTGTTCCATTATCTTGCAGCAATTCCGCACCGCCAAAGGCAGGCCGCTATGGCTTGACGTAAACATATCGTCCAGGAATGTCGCACTTTCACGGCGATAGGGGTGGATCAGCATATTGGCGACGCGGGCCTCAACATCCGGTCCTAATTGTTCCCGAATAAGGGCCAGCATCATGTCCAGACAGGCGGTTCCCCCGGCGGCGGTCATGCGGGTCGGACTGAAGGTGAAGACCTGGCGGATGAAACTGACATCAGGAAACAGCTGGGCAAAAAGCGGGAGATTGTTGAAATGCGCCGTGACGGAATGGCCATTCAGAACGCCGGCGCGGGCCAGATGATAAACCCCACTTTCGATTGACCCCAGGCGCATACCATGTCGGTCAAAACGACGGATCAGATGTTGCGTGCTGTCGCGGAAATACTGGTCATGGTGAAAGCTACAGCACACCACCAGGCTGTCGGCGTCGTGCTGTGTTGCGACATGACCGTGGGTTGCCACAACCGGCATGCCCCCTGAAGAAAGCACGGTTTCCTGATCATCATGAACGATACGAACGTCGAATTTCGGTTCGGTGAACAGGGAATTGGCAACCCGCAAGGCCTCAATCGCATTTGTGAACCCCAAAAGCTGGAATTCTGGAAACAGCAGAAAGGCGATTTTGTACAAGCCGGTCTCCCTAAAGGTTGATTTCCTGAAACAGGCAGTCGCTTAAGGCGGCATGGTCCAGTTCCACGCCATAACCCGGCGCGTCGCTGACGGGCATTGTGCCATTTGTGACCGTGGCTTCCACAGGATTTTTAAGGACTTGGCGGTATCCGTCAATGCGGTCCCAATAGGGGAAGTGTTCCTGGAAGTAAAAGTTCGGAATGGAGGCGCTGAAATGCATGCCGATTGCAGTGGACAGCGGGCTTGCGCAGATATGGGGTTGCACCTTCAGGCTATAGGCTTCCCCCATGGCAGCGATTTTACGGGCTTCCAGAATGCCGCCTGTATTGCCGATATCGGGCTGCAGAATGTCAACACACCGGCTTTCCAGCAGATTTCGGAATCCGTAGCGGGTGTACAGTCTTTCCCCAACTGCCAGGCGCTGGGGAATGGCATCGGCAATCTTCCGTAAGGTCTGAATGTCCCCTGGCTCGCAGGGTTCTTCGACGAATGACAGGCCGTAGCGATCTGCCTCCCGGCAGAAGCGGATCGTGTCATCCGGTGCCAGGGCAGATGCCAGATCGACCATGATTTCCACATCATCGCCGACGGCGGATCGCACGGCGGCCAAATTCTTAAGGGCGCGTGGCACGATATCGGGGGCATCGGTCCCGCGCCGAACCGGATGTTTTAGCCGACCGGTCGGCAAGATGGTAACAAAGGGATAGAATTTGATCGCGTTGTACCCATCCCGAACCGTGGCTTCGGCCATTCCAGGTAGGTCATCATCACTTTTCGCGCCAAAATACCAGCCATTGGAATAACAGCGCAGCATATCGCGAACACGCCCGCCCAACAGCTCATAGACTGGCACATTCAGCGCCCGCGCCTTGATGTCTATAAGCGCCTGTTCCACAGCGCTTAGACCTGCGAAAAAGAACGGACCGCCGCCTTTTGCCCAGAAGCTGGTATCGTAAATTTCTGTCCAGATGCGCTCTGTCGGCATTGGGTCAATGCCGCCTGACAGGTGTTTCTGAACCATCTCCTGGATCATTGGGGCCGCTGTGGCGCTTCCCAGGCCATAGGCAACGCCTGCCTCACCCAATCCGGTGATGCCGGAATCAGTTGTCAGTTCCAATAGAACCGGGCTCAGCCCACCACTGTTGAATTGCCAGATACGCGCTTTTGTCAGTTTCATTCTTTTACCTTCAATGGTTGGCCTGTTGGCATCAGATAGCCCGGCTGATCCGGTTCGCTTCCAGGATTGCGGCATAGATATCCCGCGATGATACGGCGTCCCCGATGCGGAACAAATCAAACCCCGCCGCGTCGCTTTGGGGATTTGGCATTCGGACAGCGGCAAGGTCTTCCGGGTCATGCACCCCGGAATTTCTGGATTCGTCGCGCAAATCCTGGAATACGGAATCAACCGGGATGGTGCCATGGTCCAGGATAAGGCGATCACATTCTATGACACTTTCAGCCTCTGTCAGCTCATTCTGGAAAGTCGCTGCAATGCGATTACCGCGCTTTTCCGTTGCGATCAGCCGCTGATCGGGAATGATTTTCACACCGGCGGTATACAGGCTTTTCATGATATGGGGGCGTTCCAGATAGCTCATCTCTTTGCCCAATTGCTCGTCGGGGGTCACGACCGTCAACCGTTGTCCTGATTCAGCCAGCATTTCCGCGACGCTGGCCCCGGTAATGGTGCCCAGGGCATCATATAACAGGATATCGCCTGATCCCTCTCGTGTATCTTCCAACAGGTCCCAAACGGTTTCAGGCGGTACGCCCGCTTTGACAGCATCTTCCATGGCATCTGGTATGCCGCCTGTGGCCACAATCACGACATCAGGATCCGTTGCGCGGATATCTTCGGCTTCTGCGAAGGTGTTGTAGTGAATTTCAACGCCCAGCTTTTCCAATTCCGAAACGCGCCAGTCGATGATGCCGATCAGGTCGCGACGGCGCGGTGCGCGTGTCGCCAACAGTAATTGTCCCCCCGCTTTCGCGCCTGCTTCGAACACCGTCACCCTATGGCCCCGTGCGGCGGCGACGCGGGCGGCTTCCAGGCCGCCTGGGCCTGCGCCGATTACGGTCACGCGACGGGGCGTTTCCGTTGGCGTCAGGTCGATTGGCATGATGGTTTCATTGCCAATAGAGGGATTGTGGATGCACCGCCGATGCCAGGAGCAATAGGTCGCCCCGACACAGGGGCGAATGCGGTCTTCCTGCCCTGCAGCCAGTTTTTTGCCAATCTGGGGGTCGGCGATATGGGCCCGGGTCATGCCAACCATATCCAGCAACCCGTCTGTGATGGCATAGCGGGCGGTTGCCATATCGTTGATCCGCGCGGCATGGAAGATTGGCTTGGACAGCATGCCCTTCATCGCGGCCACATGGCGCAATTGCGGCGCCAGTCCGACATGCATGCCCGGCATATAGTTTGCCAATCCTAAATGTGTATCAATCCGCCCGAAGGTCAGGTTAAAGAAGTCCACCAATCCACTGCGGTCATATAATTGCGCAATTTCAGCGTAATCGGCAGATGTCATTCCCTCTTCCCGACCTTCACCAACCGCCATGCGCAGGCCGACGGGATAATCATCGCCAACCTGTCGGCGTACTTCTTCCAGGGCCATAATGCCAAAGCGGCATCGGTTCTCCAGCGATCCGCCGAACTCATCTTCCCGCTTGTTGATTTCCGGCGACCAGAATTGGCCGATCAGATGGTTGTGCACATGCAGCTCCAGACCATCCAGCCCGCCCTCTTTACAGCGTCGGGCGGCCTGACCAAAGTCATGGACCACGCGCTGGATATCCGCATGGTCCATCGCGCGGGTGAAGCCCCGGTGGGACGGTTCGCGAAAGCGGGACGGGGCGATTGTTGGCAGCCAGCGATCGGCGCGCCAGTGGCTGCGCCCCCCCAGATGCGTTAATTGACACATGACTGCTGCGCCGTGCCTATGGACCCGCGTGGCCATACCCTCCAAGAATGGAATGACCGCATCCGTGCCCAGATTCAACTGGTTAAAAACCGATCCGGAATCCGGCGATACGTTGGAAGATCCGCCAAACATCGTCAGCCCGATACCGCCGCGGGCCTTTTCTTCGTGATAGGCCTGATAAGCATCGGCGGGCATGCCGTCCTTGCCATACCCGATTGCGTGGCTGGTGCTCATGATGCGATTGCGAAAAACAAGCTGCTTTAACTGAAAGGGCTGCAGCAGCGGATCCTGATTGGCGTCCAAGGAACGTCTCCATGGCTGAAGGATAGAGGGGATGGATGGCATTATGATTCTAATTCGAGGCTGAGCGTCCTGCAGGATGCGGATTGCTGCTACGCCCGTATTGGACATTATATATGCCTAAAATAGACAAGGCTGTCCATTTTGTGCTGCTTCTGGTGACGGGCTGCCGCTTATGGACCGGCCATGTTGCATAAGGGTCCATCCGCGTGAAGAATGGTCGGGAAGCCGCCCAATATGATCAGGAGATGTGATGCTGCCTCACCGTACCCCTTTGAATTGGATGCACTTGAATGCCTGATCGCGCAGGCCCGTTAAGTGGCGTTAAGATTGTCGAACTGACAGGCATTGGTCCGGTCCCCTATGCCGCGATGATTATGGCGGATTTGGGGGCCGAGGTTATCCGCATTGATCGACCGGGAGGGTATCCTGCCCCAGACCCCTCCCTGGATTTTGCCGCCATGGATCGGGCATCAATTTTTTATCGCTCGCGGCCCATGATCCGGGTGGATTTGAAAAGTCAGGCCGGCAAGGATCTTGTGATGCGCCTGATCGGTACAGCCGATGCGGTGATAGAGGGATACCGTCCCGGAACGATGGAGCGTCTGGGGCTGGGCCCGGAACCGTGCCATGCGCTGAATCCGGCGCTGGCCTATATCCGTGTGACGGGTTGGGGGCAATCGGGCCCAATGGCCCGGATGGCCGGGCATGACATGAACTATATCGGCGTGTCTGGCGCGCTATCCCTGTTTGCGCGCGATGGTGCGCCGGTACAGGGCATTCCACCCCTGATCGGGGATATGGCCGGTGGGGCGCTGTTTGCGGTGATTGGCTGTCTGTCGGCGGTTCTGCATGCCCGCAGCACGGGGCAGGGTCAGGTCGTGGACGTCAATATTGTCGATGGATCGGCCAATCTGTTTACGTTGCTGTCGGCCCTGGCGGCGATGGGACTGCATGATATCCAGGCGGGGGGAAATGTGCTGGATGGCGGTCGGCATTATTACCGGACCTATATCTGTGCCGATGGTGCCCCCCTTGCGGTGGGGGCTATCGAACCGGCCTTCCGTAAAATCCTGCTGGAGCGACTGGATCTTGCCCAAGACCCCAGATTTTTGTCCGGCACCGCTGATGACGAAGCGTATTGTACCGCCATCCTGTCTGCCCGATTTGCCAGTCAGAACAGGGCCTATTGGATCGATCTGTTTGATGGAAGCGATGGCTGTGTGACACCGGTTCTGACCCTGGATGAAGCCCCGTCACAGGCACATAACGCAGCCCGCAAGGTTTTTTGCGAAGTAGATGGTGTTGTCCAATCCTCACCGGCCCCCCGCTTTGATCAAACGCCAGGCGCGATTTCTATAAGCCCGGCAGCAGCCAGCATCAGTGATCCTGTCGCCTTGCGCAGTTGGGGTGTTTCGGAAGAGGAGATTGAAACCCTGATAGAGCAGGACATCCTTATTCGCGGCGCTTAGGGGGGATTGCCCAGGCTGAACCAAAGGGATCTAGGCCGTGTTTTTGGGCAAAGGGTAAGTTTCTATATTATAGCGCATTTTGGCAATCAGGCTTTCCAGAAGGGCCTTTTCCGAGCCGGACAGACCGATCAAGGCGCGTTCCGAATGGGAAAGAGTGATTTTTTGCACAATATCATATTTCTCCCGGCCTTCCTCCGTCATGGAAATGGAACGCACGCGGCCGTCTTCGTCGATGCGATCACGTCGCACCAGACCATCTTCCTCCATCCGCGAGATCAGGCGGCTGACAGTGGATTGTTCGATCATGGCATATTCAACCAATTCATTGATTGAGGCGGTCTCATTCACATCCAGCACCGCCAGGATGCGCCAGTTGGAAATCGTCAGGCCAAGCTTGCGCAAATCCTGATTCAGCAATTGATTGAGACGGAATGTCAGACAATTCATCAAATAGGGGAGAATCCGCTCCAGAACGATGTCGGGCTTTTGCGGTATGGTACCTGGCAGGGATATATCCGACTCTGTCTTAATGGTCATAGGGCAAGCAATCCTGACTGAATGCGGTGGTGTCAATCACACCGCCTTTGGCTTTCATTTGCAAGGCGGATGGACAATCATACTTTTCTAGGCACTCGCCGCTTTCGGCGTATCATCGATGAAGGAATGGATTGTTGCCAGAGCCCCGTCCAGGGCCTCCCCCTTTTCATCCAATAGGGCCGCTTCCCGCAGGCGACGCAGCCAATCTGCGGCATCTGACCGCCCTGCGACAAGGTCGCCCCCTGCCAGGACACGGTCAAATTTGGACAGGCCACGGATGTGGGTATCGCTGTATCCTTTGACCAGCCGTCGGCATAGAACGATTTCTACCGCCAGGGCGTAATCTGTGGTCAGGGTCTTCTGCGCGCGGGCTTGCCATTCCAGCCAATGGGCTTGTTCGATATGGTGGCGCAGCAGCGAACGCCGCCAGCGACGCAAACCGGATACCAGATACAGGCTTAGAAACGGCAGAATGGCATCGGTGCGCACCCGCCGTCCCCGATTGACCATGCGGTCCAACAGCCTGACCAGCTTGGGGCGTGATTCGACAAAGCGACCGATCCTGTGCGGCATCAGACCACAGAATTCCGTTGCGCGGGGATGCATGAATTCAGTGATTTGCATTACTGTTTCTGCATCGACATCCATTTCCCGGCGGACCCGCTGAAACCGGGTTCCACGGGTTTTTAAATCGGCGACCCGGATAACATCGTCATAGGCCATTGCATTGGCCAGATATTTCGCCAGTTCTTTTGTATAGCGGAAGTGCCGGGTCTCTCCTCCCGCTTGGCGATCTGCGATTGCCGCCTGTTCCAGGTGATCCAGATATTCTCCGCCATAGGCCAGATCCTGAAAATCAATGACCTTATTCAGTCCCCGCGCGGCAATTTCCTGGGCCGGTTGCGGTAGGGATTGAATACGTTTTACCAGTAAATTGTATTTATCGACTAGAACCTTTGGACCGGCAAGGTCCGTGGGCACGGTGATGCTGTCTGTCGGGGCGATCTGGTCGGTATTTTGGGCGGGTTCCTGGGTTTTGGCCTGATCCAGGGCACGGTCAAAGGCTTTCAGACTGGCAGAAACGCCACGGCCAGAGGCGCGGATGGTTTCGCGATAGCTCTCTGCGGGAAAGGGCAGGGCCCCGGACCCCGCCAATGCGCCCAGCAGGCAGGACGAAATATGGCTTTTCGTTTCTGTCGCGATCTTATCCATGGCAAAGCAGATAAAGGCCTTGGCAGCTTCCTGCCCTGCAGCCAGAACAACAGCACTATCGGCGCGGCCGTCACCGGGGACGATTTTCTCAGAAACAGCGAACATGCGGTGGCTGGACGAAATCAGTGTGGTGCGGTCCGCCGTCACCAGGCCCCGATTGATGGCGCGGCCGGCTTCCATGATTTCTGCGGCAATCAGGATATCGACATCGCCGGGGGCAGGCATCAGGGCAAAGACCGGATCGCGGTCCGATGCCGCCATCATTTCCACATAGTAAATGGTTGCGCCGGTGCGCTGAGCCACGCCAGGAACGGAGGTCGCCTGGGCGCGATAGCCATTCCGCTCCGCCACATCAACAATCCAGTCAGACAGCACGCCCCCGCCCTGACCGCCAACCGCCAGGATCGCCAGCTTAATGATATTCTTTGTCTGATCCTGACCGGCGACGGCTTGAAAGGTGTTTTCAGAAGTGCTCATCACGCGGCCTCTCCAAAGGTCAGTCGGTTCTTCGCGCGCCGGTTTTGCAATGCCCCAATGATCCGTTGACTGAACCGCGCCATGGCCCGTTCAAAGCGCCCTGAATTATGAACAATATCGGCGCGATAGAAGGATGGGCACAGGACGGCAGCATCGGCCACTTCCCCGCAATTCCCGCATCCCACACAGGATTCATCGATGCTGGCGACTGGATCATCCCGTAACGGATCCTCCAGGCTTTTCATGCCAAGGGACGGACAACCGGACAGGCGCATGCAGGCATGGTCGCCCGTGCACACATCCTCATCCACCCCAAAGCGTGGTTTCACAACCCGTTTGCCATCCCCTATGGCTTTCGCCTGGATGGGGCGTTCGCGGCGCTGTTTGTTCAGCATGCATTCAGACGATGCAACGATAACCTTGGGTCCGGTCTCCGTCGTTGTCAGGGCCTCTTTCAGGGTGTCGCGGACTTTCGTGACATCATAGGTCCGGTCGATCTGGCGCACCCATTTCACCCCAACGCCTTTCAGCGCGTCTGCAATGGGATGCTGCGTCGATTTGGTGGGATTATCGGCGCGCGACGACAGAATGTCCTGCCCACCAGTTGCGGCAGAGTAATAGTTATCAACGATCATGATAACGTTGTCGGATTTGTTATAGACCGCATTGCCAATGCTGGACGTCAGCCCATTATGCCAGAATCCGCCATCGCCGATGATCGAAATCGCGCGCTTGTCGCCCCCCCCATCAAAGGCCCCGTTAGAGGCTGGTCCCAGACCAAAGCCCATTGTTGTGCCGCCAATTTCAAATGGGGGCATGATGGAAAACAGGTGACACCCGATATCAGCAGCGATCTGGTGCGGGCCGGTTTCCTGTTCGACCAGTTTCATCGCGGCAAAAATCGGGCGCTCCGGGCAACCCGTGCAAAATCCAGGGGGCCGCGCGGGAACCGTTTTCACCAAATCATCAAAGGTCTTATCTTCGACAGGTTTGTTCGGTGCACGATGGCGCGCGGGCAACAGGGCGGGATCAGCATCGCGCAGGAAATTCGTGATGCCATCCACCATTACTGCGCCGGTATATTCGCCAGCAGGGGGCAGATAATCTTTGCCGGACAGCGAGACCTTGTGGCGTGCCTTGTACAGCATTGCGCCAAAGGCCTGTTCGATATAATTCGGCTGACCTTCTTCAACCAGCAGAACCGATTCCTTCCCCTGACAGAATTCCAGGAATTCTGAATCTATTAGGGGATAGGTAACATTCAGCACATATAACGGAATCGCGCTGTCGCCATGCACATTGGCCAGGCCCAGACGCTGCAAGGCCCGAATGACGGTATTATACATACCGCCCTGCAGGATGATCCCCGTCTTGCCGGTCTTGGGGCCGAATATTTCATTCATTTTGCGATCACGGATGAAATTCACGGCGGCAGGCCAGCGTGTCTTTACTTTTTCCTGCTCGTGGGTAAAGGCGGCGGGTGGCAGAACGATGCGGTCCGTCTTGCGCTGTGGGTTCTTTAAGGCATCGCGGACGGTCAGCGGGGGTGCCTTGTTGTCTTTCGCTGTGAAGACGCCATGCACATGACAGGCGCGAATGCGCACTTCCAGCATGACAGGGGTGTTGCTGGCCTCTGACAATTCAAAGCCATCCTGCACGGCCTTGACCAGGCTGGGAAGATTTGGGCGCGGATCCAGCAGCCATATCTGGGACTTCATGGCAAAGGCGTGGCTGCGTTCCTGCATGATGGAGGAACCTTCACCATAGTCTTCCCCAACGATGACCAGCGCACCGCCTGTCACCCCACCGGAGGCCAGATTGGCCAGCGCGTCAGACGCGACATTGGTGCCAACGGTGGATTTGAAGGCAACCGCGCCGCGAATGGGATAATGGACAGACGCCGCAAGCATTGCCGCAGCGGAGGCTTCAGTCGCATTCGCTTCATACCGGACGCCCAATTCCCCCAGGATTTCCTGCGCGTCGGCCAGAACGTCCATCAGGTGTGAAATCGGTGCGCCCTGATAGCCGCCAACATAGCCGACACCGGATTCCAACAGCGCCTTGGTGATTGCCAGAATGCCTTCACCCCGAAATTCTTCACCAGCGCCGATCTTCAGCTGTTGGACTTCTTTCTTGAATGATCTTTCGGCCATGGCGTGAACTCCTTCGACAGACGTCTATTTACTGATCAATGCTGGCAACCATGTTCCCAATGCGGGGATTGCGACGACCAGTGTGAGAACGAACAGCTTGATGACCAGAAATGGGGCGACAGCCGCATAGATCTGTTTCATGCGGACAGTGCTGGGTGCCACACCCCGCATGACAAACAACAGCAGACCAAAAGGCGGTGTCAGCAATGCGATTTCCATGGTCAGCAGATAGACAACCCCCAGCACCAATTCATCAATGCCCATCGCGCGGGCCAGCGGGACGAAAATAGGGATCGTCACCATCAGCATGCTAACCTGATCGATAAAGCAGCCCAGGAACAACAGCAGCAGAATCATGCCAATCAGCACCTGCAATGCCGTTAAGTCCCAGCCATTGATCAAATTGATCAGGCCGCTTGTTGCCCCGCTGAAGGACAGGATCTGACTGAAGGTCTGGCTGGCGGCGATGATGAACATGATCATAACCGTCAGCTTTACTGTTTCCATCAAGGCGGCCCCCAGATTGGCCAGGCTTAGGGACCGATAGGCCATGCTGGCCAATACAGCCGCCAGACATCCCAGGGCCGCCGCATCGGTGGGGGAGGCAATGCCGATCAACAGACTGCCGATTACCACACAGAAAATGCCAGACAGGGGCAGAACATAAATGCAGAAGGGTTTCCAGCGCTCCCACAGGGTCATGGCGGGCGGGTCATCAGACGGGGCAAGGTCCGGTCGCAGGATCGAAATCGTAACGATCAGCACCACAAACAGGACCGATAGCAGGATGGCTGGCAGAATACCCGCCACCAGCAGCTTTGAAATCGAAATGCCTGCCAGGCTACCCAGCAGAACTGCCAGCGCAGAAGGGGGAATCAACATCGCAATCGCGCCGGAGGCCATGATCGGCCCCATGGCAAGCGTTGGATGATACCCTTTCTTCAACATGCTGGGCATCAGGGTGGATCCCAGCATTGCCGTATTGGCAATCGTTGACCCGGACAGGGCGGAAAAGATCGTTCCGCCAAAAACCGTCACCACGGCCAGACGTCCTGGTACTCTCATAACAATGCGTTCAATCGCGTCTATCGCGCGATGGGCAACCCGTGACTGAAACAGTATCTCCCCCATCAGGATGAACAGCGGGATGGGGGCTAATTGGAAATTGGAAACGGAACTGGTCGCGTTGCGAGCCATCTGAACCAGACCGTTGGTGCCGCCCAGAATGAAGTATGCGCCAATGACATTGACGGTGATGAAGGCAAAAGCGACCGGCAGTCCGATTGCCAGCAGAAAAACCAATCCGCCCAGCATCAGTGTTAAGATGAGCATCCAATCCATGCTTAAAGTCCCGTTTGAAGGCGGTCTTGGGCGGGGCTGCGAATGGCCTGTCGGATAAATTCAATGGCCAGCAATGCGCCGGACAGAGAGGCAGGAATCATTACAAGCCATTCCGGAAAAACCAGGATTCCCTGAATCATCGATCCGCGACCAAAGGCGATCAACAGCGCCTGAAACGATGACCAGGCCAATACACCGGACATAACAGCTCCCAAGCTCATCGTGACGATGTGCAGCGGGCGCTGAATGCGGGGTGTCAAACTGGCCGTGACGATATCAACCGCGACATGGGCATTTTTTTTCAACACCCACGGTGCGGCCAAAAAGGTTGCCGCCATTAACCCCACCTCGATGCCATCGGCCATGCCGAAAATGTTGGTGGTGAATGCAGATACCAGCACGACATTGATCACCAGGGCAGTGGTGATTGCGGCCAGCACCGCGCCTGCCAACATGGCAAGCGCGGTCACTAACCCGCAATAGGCTTTTTCAAGAACAGGCATTGCTAGCCCGCGTTACTGCATGCAGCTGCGCAGAGAGGCTGCGGCATCCGCATCAATCTCTGATACTTTATCCCAACCAGCAGTCTGGGCGGTATCCAGCCATTTCTGACGCGCGTCCCCTTCCAGGGTAATGACTTTGATCCCTGCGGCTTCCTGCTTTTTGGCTTCTTCGGCGTTGATGGCGACGTTGTTGGCGTTCAACGCTTCAGTGTAGGCAATGCCTTCTTCCAACAGGGCACGCTGTTCGTCACTCAGGCCTTTCCATTTATCCAGGTTGACCAAAATTTCGACATCAACCTGATAGAAACCCGGATCGACGCGATATTTCGTTTGCTCATCCCAACCCAGATCCAGAATACCCTGTATCGGCCAGCCATATCCATCAATCGTGCCGCGTTCCAGGGCGGTATAGACATCACCTGGAGGGGTCCGGATCAGGTTCGCGCCCAGGGTCTGGAACATTGCCTGATAAACCGGTGTGGTGCGAATGGTCAGCCCGGACAGGTCTGCACCGGTAATCGGCTTGGTCAGGTACAGGTGGAAATTCACATGGTCGCCGGTGCGTCCCAGATATTTTACATTCATCTGGGATTGGTGCATGGCGTCAACCTTGTCATAGCAGCCATTGGCACGCTGGTCCTGAATCGTGTTTTCAGCCAGCTTCAGCGCATCCCCCATCGGCAGGATATTGGTATAGAATGCTGCGGTCACATTGGCGATGTCGACAACACCGGATGACACCGCATTGCCCACTTCGAATGGGGGCATGGCTTCGGGGCCACCAACCGTTTGGATTTGCAGCACGCCTTTGCCATTTTTATTGATCCAATCAACAAAGGCTTCGTAAGGCCGCGAAAAGGTGGTTCCCAGCGCAAAGGCGGTGGTTCCGCGCAATGTGACTTCTTCAGCCAAAGCAGGTCCGGCAGAAAAACTTGCTGCCAGGAGGACCGCAACGGAGGCGGCCTGTGCAATCGTCTTCTTCATGGTTCACTCCCTATGATGGTTGTACCCTGCTTCCAGAGCCGCGCCCCGAGCCGAGTTTTTAGCGGATCGTGTCAAACTATATCCATTTGCATATAGTTTCTTAAGTGGAAGATTCGGTCAATAGGGAATTTCAAAACGAAAGAAGCATGCCAAAAAGGATCGGATATTGTTGAAAAACATCCGATGTATACAGGTGGGGGCTTCAGCCTATCGGGACGGATCAGTCCAGCAGAATGCCTGACGCCATGAATCCGCCGTCGACGTTCAGGATATGCCCGTTGATAAAGGCAGCATCGTCCGATGCCAGGAAGCAAACGGCAGAGGCGACTTCTGACGGTTGTGCATATCTTTTGATCGGCATTTGGTCGTACCAGCGTTGACGATCCTGTGGTCCATGCACGTTTAGGATCATCGGGGTATCAACAGGCGGCGGGGCGACCGCATTTGCGGTCACGCCATGCTTGCCAAGTTCGGCGGCCAATAGCTTTGTTAACATATCGACAGCCCCCTTCGTGCACGAATAGGCGCCCCGTCCCGTATTGGCGATTTGTCCGTTCACGGAACTCAAGGTGATGATCCGTCCCCAGCCGCGCGAGACCATGTGGCGACCGGCGCGTTGGCAACAATGAAAGGTTCCCGTCAGGTTAACGGCCAGAATATTGTTCCAGTCATCGACATCAAAATCCAGGATCGGTGCCGCCTTCACGATAGCAGCGGATGTCACCAGAATATCGACGCCCCCGCTTGACTCCAAATGATCGAATGCCGCATCGACCTGACCGCGATCCCTTACATCAAAGGCCTGCCAGTCAACGCTGTAACCTTTGGCGGTCATTGCCTCAGCAACACGGTTGCAGTCGTCTTCACGCAAGTCTGCAATCGTGACATGGGCACCAGACTGCGCCAGACCTTCGACACAGGCCATACCGATACCACCGGTGCCACCTGTAACCAAAGCGCGCTTACCGGATAGCTGAACCATGGTTTGAATTCCTTGTTCTGAATATTGATGGCGCGTCGGTATCGCGACGCTGGTGAAAGGCTGACGCAGAGGACCTTCGTTACAGTCCCCGGCACCCACACTACTACAAAAGCCTCAGTGTTAAGGTCAAGCACCCATGGCCTGGAATGCCTTAGCGCGCGGCAGCGATCTTACCGCGGCTTGTAACCAGCGCCAATTCACCTGAATAGCCGTGCAGTTTTCCGCCGGATGGTGATTTAAGGCCCAGCAGATCCGCATCCGCGCCCAGGGTGATTTGTCCCTTGATACCCGACAGGCCCGCTGCCTTTGCCGGGTTACCGGAAACAAGCTGCCAGGCATCGGCCAATGATCTGATATTCAGTTCCGCCAGCAGGAAGGGCGCGCGCAGGAGGGATGGATAGTAATAGTCGCTGACCAGCACAGTTACCCGCCCGGCAGCGACCTCATCGCGCACACTGGTGCCGCCGACATGGCTGCCGCCGCGCACCAGATTAGGCGCGCCCATCACCACCGCAGCCCCTCTGGCAAGACCGCGTTCCGCGCAATATTCTGTCAGGGGGAATTCGCATATCCCAACTTTCAACCGTTCCGCTTGCGCGGCGTCATCTTCCGTTCGCTCGTCATGCGAGGCCAGCGTCAGGTCAACTGTGTGGGCGGCATCGGCCAGTTCCAGAACCTGTGACTCCCCCAGACCGCGCTGGGCCTGTTTTTCCTGGATAAAGGTTTCCATCTCCTGGACTGTCATCGTGACGCGCCTCAGTGCACCCTTGATGTAACGTGCAGTCTTCGCCTCATCGCCAAGGGGCGGCAGGTGATCGTTCAAGGACAACAGATCAATGCGACGGCGCCCGATCCAATCCAGCAACTCATCATGACCCTCTGTTGCGGCGGTCTCGTGGCGAATATGCAGGCGGCTGTCGCTGCGCAGGGTCGGGCGTTTCGCCTCGATAATGTCAATCAGGCCCCGGACAGTTTCACGGCTGCGAACGCCGGGTTCGAAGCCATCGGTTATGGAATAGAAAAATGTCGTCACGCCATTGGAAATCAGGGCTGTATCATTTGCCTCAATCGCCAGATCCAAGGGGAAGGAAACACCGGGGCGCGGGGCGATTTCCCGCTCGAAGGCATCGCCATGCAAATCGACAATACCCGGCAACAGGGTCATTTCCGACCCGTCAATGACACGGTCCGCAGGGGTGGCATGATCAGCGATTTCAATGATCTTGCCGCCCTGAAAGGTGACGGAAATTCCGTCCTGAAATCCATCGGGCAACAGGGCACGGGCGTTCTGAATAACCGTAATTTCTGCTGTCGAAACGGAATCTGGCATAAAATATCCTCTTCTACACAGTACGGCTTATCTACAGTTTAGGCCGGGCCCCATCCAGGAACTTGCTGCGGGCAAAGGCACTAAAACGCTCAACACCCAGCACCAGTACGAAAATCATCAGAACAATGGTCGCCGCCTGATCATAGCGGAACATCTCCATCGATACGGCCAACTCTGCGCCGATTCCTCCGGCCCCGACCAGACCCAGAACGACGGAGGACCGGACCGCCTTTTCCAGCGAATACAGGCTGGCATTGGTCAGTCCTGGCGTTGCGGCTGGCACCACCGCACAGGCGATGATGTCGGTCCGCTTGGCACCCATCGCGGCCAGGGCTTCACTGGGGCCGGGATCAACTTCTTCCATGCTTTCTGCAAAGAAACGACCGCAAAAACCAATTGTGTCCATGATCAGCGCCAACGTCCCGGCGAAGGGCCCCAATCCGACAGAGGCGACAAAGAACAGGGCCCAGGCCAAATCCGGTACAGTCCGAACAAAACTGACAAAGGCGCGGGTTGCAGTATAGACAATCGGGTGCGGAGACAGCGTGCGGGTCGCCAGAATGGCGATTGGGAAGCTAAGGACAATACCGATTCCGGCACCAACCAGCGCCATTTGGAATGTGGTCAGCACCGAATTCATCATCGGTAAAAGCCGGTCGGTGGCTGGCGGCACCATTTCTGAGGCAATAGTGCCCATTGCCGGTATGCCCGAAATCAGGGCGGGGATTGAAATTCCCGCCCGGCTCAAGGACCAGGCGAAAAAGGCAACGAACACGCAAAACAGGATGCTGGGCAACAGGCCTGGCGCCTGCCAGCGGTCCGGCATGGCCCGCGATAGGGTTTCGTTCAGGCTCATGCGCCAGTCTCCTCATACAGCCAGGCCAGGTCATCGCGGCTGACACCCCTGGTTTCGCGATCCAGAACCACGCATCCGGCCTGCAGGCCGATCAGACGATCCGCATAAGACAGGGCATGTTCCAGATTGTGGGAAACCACCACCAGGGTCAGGCCCGTCCGCCGACACAAATCAGAAAACAGCGCCATCATGTCTTCGCCCGCCTTTGGGTCCAGACTGGCGGCGGGCTCATCGGCGAAAATCATGCTGGGTCCCTGCATCAGGGCCCGGGCGATGGCGACACGCTGTGATTGCCCGCCTGACAGTCGATCCGCGCGACGCCCGGCCAGGTCGGCCAGGCCCACCTGATCCAGACAGTCCATGGCGCGGTCCCGCTCTTCCGCCGGGGCGATGCTGTGGGACCAGTTGCGCATTCCACGGCCGCGGGCAAATCCGCCATGAAGAACATTGCTGAGCACCGATAAACGGGTGGAAAGGTTATGCTTTTGGAATACGAAACCAACCTTGCTGCGGGCTTGGCGCAGCGCTTGCCCGCTCAACCCCATTAAGGGGCACCCATCAACATGAATCTCGCCGGTGGTTGGTTCGATCAACCGCATGGCACAGCGAAGGGCGGTGCTTTTGCCAGACCCGTTCGCACCGACAATGGCAACGGAATCACCGGCATTTATCGCGAAACTGACATCCCGCAAGACAGTGTTGGAACCCGTCTGACCCGTATAGGTCTTACCCAGACCCGACACCGCCAACGCGGTCTTGGAATTGGGCTCAGGGGCCGGCGTAAAGCGGGATAGAGAGGGCGCGTTTGCTGCGCCCTCTCTTTCTGGGTCAATGGGACCAGGCCCATCGACCACCCGTATCCGATCAATTGCCGATGAAGTCGGCATATTCAGGATATCCTGCTGCGGCATACATGCTGCGAACATAGTTATAGTCGGCATCTTTGATATTGGTCAGGAACCGCATGCCGGCATATTTCTTGTTGTCGTCCCCAGTCAGGATCGCCGCGATCAGGTCATCAGACTTCTCTACGAATGCCTGGCGAACGGTATCGACGATGGCTTTATCAACATGAGTTCCTGCCATCAGAACATCATTGGGCAGGTCCGGACCACGCCCGATGACACGGAAGGCCCCCGGTGGGAACGTACCGTCTTCAGCTTCTTTTTCCCGGTACTTCATGAAGTTCGTGTTGTTCATGCCAACCGCGGCAACATCGCCCCGTTTCATGGCTTCCCAACCAACGGGCACTTTGGTGTTGATGATTTGAACATCATTAATTGGGTCCAGGCCATAGTCAGCCAGAATCTGAATGGGCCCCAGATGCTTGGACGTGGAGCCGACAGATCCCATGGCGACCTTCATCCCCTTGATATCGGTCGGAATGGTGTAGCCATTTTCCGCCATCGTTACCAGAACGGCGAAGTAATCAGGACGAGAAAAACCAACCACGACCTCGGCATTGGTCCGCTTGCGCATGACGACATATTCAGCCGGGCCGGTCAGCACGAAATCCACTTTGCCAAAGCGCAAGGCTTCAGCAGCGGCGGTGCGGTTGGTGACGGGCAGGAATTCAAACTCCTTGCCGGTCGCATTTTCCAGAACGTCTACAAAAGCACCGAATTCACGTTGCAATTCTTCCAGGCCGACCAGATCGGTCACAGCCAGTTTAATCGGCTCTGCTTTGGCTGCCGTGCCCGAGAGGGCAAAGGCAAACATCAAAGCAAGCGTGGCGAAGAGTTTTTTCATTCCGAAGGCTCCCACAGGTTTCATTGGATGAGGCCTATCGTGCCTTGTTCCCGTGACTCCGGCATGGCGACGCCGTGACGCGCCAGTGATGTTTAACTGGTGGCCAGAAGGGATTTGTCGCGATATTGCAATGAAACTGCCATTAAACTTGTGGGCTTTTCAGGGTTCGCACCGCTCGGAATAGGCCAGGATTTGTGACTCCGTTGGGCCATCTTCTGACACGGGGGATATCAGCGCGATTACCTTAACAGGGGGCAGGCATATCCATCGGGTTACAAAATGCGTAAAGGATATTACCAACGGCGTTGTGCGTAACAGGAGGGCGCACGGTATCAGGATAGATGCGTTAATCTCGGCATAAAATTTAATGATCAGCGACTTGGCTTTTCGTCAGAAAAAACGAGAATTTGTGACACATCGGTTCCATTGTTGGAAAGCGGGACAAACAGACAGAATTCTTCAATTCTGACATCATAACGGGTGGTGTAGGTTACTGGTGTCAGCAGAGGACATTTTCGGGTCCGAACATATTCATATACATCCAGCGCGTCCTGAGCGTTTTTGGCGATAAAAGCATCCTGAACCAGCATCCCCGCTGGATTAAAACCGCGTACTTCGATTTCCAGATTCCCGGCCAAGCGATATCGGAATATCCCAAATCCCGTTTCGGTCTCGCCCAGAACATCGACGAGAAGAATTCCTGGAAGGTGACCAGGTATTGCCATCGGATCAAAATCACGGCGCGTGGGCATTTTCCGGTCCCCGCAAATTTGCACCCAATAGTCATAAAATGACTGAACCCGGCGTGTAGTCCGTTCCAGGTCACCTCGGTCAAATGCATGAATATCATCCATGGCCGTCGCTTTTCATTATAGTTCAAATCAAGCTGTAAAATCGGCGAACCAAATTTAAATCAAAATATGATTGGTCAAAACTCTTGGCAGTCATTGTTCATCATTTTTCGGGGAAAACGTCAAGGAAACGGGGGATTTCTCAAGGATTGGACGACGGAAACACCACATGCTTGGTGTGCCATGTCATCCAATCACCTGTAGCTTAGGTCCGCGGATCCCGATAATCCTGTACAGCGTCATCATGGCCTGATGTGTGCGATTTGCGGATCAGGATCATCAGCCCAATGTACAGGCCAAAAACCCCGACCAGGGCCAGGACAATCGCGATATAACCGTGAATTGACAGGTTATACCCGAACAGGTCATTCAGCCAGCCGCTGACGGGGGCGAAGAATTCGTTCATGAGCATCTTTCATTATATAGGCCCCTATTGAAACAGGGTCATTTGAACGTGACGCTGACAACTTCATAGTCACGGGTGCCACCAGGGCTGTTGACTTCAAACACATCGCCAACGGCTTTCCCGATCATGGCACGGGCCATCGGGCTGGTGACGGAAATCATGCGTTTTGTCAGGTCGGCTTCGAATTCACCAACAATCTGATAGGTGGATTCTTCATCTGTTTCGCAGTCAGCAATCACCACGGTCGCGCCGAATTTCACGCTGTCCCCGCTCAGTTTTGCTGGATCAATGACTTCTGCACGACTGGATTGGTCTTCCAATTCCGCGATACGGCCTTCTACGAAGCTCTGGCGTTCGCGGGCGGCATGATATTCTGCGTTTTCCGACAGATCGCCGTGTTCGCGTGCTTCCGCAATCGCCTGGATAATAGCCGGACGTTCGGTTCCTTTCAGGAACTTCAGTTCTGACGTCATCGCGTCATAGCCTTGCAACGTCATTGGGACCTTTTGCATCGTTTCAATCCATCATCTCTTTGGCCCAGGGTGTTTCGCGCCCTTGGAGGCCTTTATCTCACACCAAAATCGTCAGGCATCGGTAAAATGCCCGCCGACATTGCTGTATCCATCAGGGACGTCGTTTCAGAATGCCCCGCCGCTTAATTCGATCATTTCCAATCAAGCCGAACCTTGAAAGTACGATTGAAGCGGCGCGACTTCAAGGGTTCCTTGCTTCAACGTCTGAATTGCCAGTGCCGCAGCCTTCACACCTGCCACCGTCGTATAGTACGGAACCTGCATGTTCAGGGCTGCCTGGCGCAGGGAAAAGCTGTCTTCCAGCGCTTTTCGCCCCTCTGTTGTGTTAAAGATAACCTGCACATCGCCATTGATTATGGCATCAACAATATGCGGCTGACCTTCCAGTACTTTGTTGATCTGGCGGACCGGCAGGCCATTTTCTTCCAGATAGCGGGCCGTGCCGCCGGTCGCGACGATGGATAACCCGCAATCGACCATCATCTGGGCCGGGGCCAGGATTGACGGCTTATCACTGTCTTTGACCGAAATAAACACCGTCCCCGTTACCGGAAGATCCGCCCCACAGGCGAATTGCGCCTTTGCAAAGGCATGGGCGAAATCGACATCCAGCCCCATAACTTCCCCGGTTGATTTCATTTCCGGCCCCAGGATCACATCGACGCCAGGGAAACGGGCGAAGGGGAAGACTGCTTCTTTCACGGCGATATGATTGCCCAGAGCATGGGAAACCAGATCGAAATCCTTCAATTTCTCGCCTGCCATCAACCGGGCAGCGATCTTAGCAATGGGCACGCCGGTCGCCTTTGCCACGAAGGGCACGGTGCGGCTGGCGCGGGGGTTTACCTCAAGGATATAGACGGTTGTGCCCTGAACGGCATATTGCACATTCATCAGGCCAACCACTTTCAGCGCCTTTGCCAGGGCATGGGTCTGCTGTTTCATGTCTTCCACCACCGCATCGGGCAGGGAATAGGGCGGCAGCGAACAGGCGCTGTCGCCGGAATGAATGCCGGCCTCTTCAATATGTTCCATGACGCCCGCAACATGCACATCATCGCCGTCGCACAGCGCATCCACGTCCACTTCAATCGCGTCACGCAGATAGTAATCGATCAGCACGGGGCTCTTTCCAGACACAATCACGGCAGACGTGATGTAGCGGCGCAATTCCGCCTCGTCATGGACGATTTCCATCGCGCGGCCGCCCAGCACATAGGACGGGCGAATCACGACCGGATAACCGATGCGGGCGGCAATGGCGATGGCCTGATCGGCAGAGGTCGCGATCCCATTGGGCGGCTGGCGCAGGTCCAGATCCTGCAACAGGCGCTGGAACCGTTCCCGATCTTCCGCCAGGTCAATCGCATCGGGTGATGTGCCCAGGATGGGAATGCCCGCCTGTTCCAGCGGCCCGGCCAGTTTTAAGGGTGTTTGGCCGCCAAATTGGACGATGACACCCATAACCTGCCCCTTGGTCTGTTCCTTGCGGACCAATTCGATCACGTCTTCCCCGGTTAGCGGCTCAAAATACAGACGGTCGGATGTGTCATAATCGGTGGAAACGGTTTCCGGGTTACAATTGACCATGATCGTTTCATATCCTGCATCCGACAGGGCATAGCAGGCATGAACACAGCAATAGTCGAATTCGATCCCCTGGCCGATGCGGTTTGGCCCGCCACCCAGGATGATGACTTTCTTGCGGTCGGTGACGTCTGCCTCGCATTCCGGTTCATTTAGACCATCGCCCTCATAGCAGGAATACATGTATGGGGTAGCGCTGGGAAATTCGCCTGCACAGGTGTCGATTCGTTTATAGACCGGACGGACATTCAGCGCATGGCGCGCCTCGGTCACAGCCGCTTCTTCCTGACCCGTCAGCTCCGCCAGACGCATGTCGGAAAAGCCCAGCTTTTTAAGGCGTAGCATGCCCAACCGGTCTTTCGGCAGACCATTTTCGCGCACTGAGTTTTCGGCCTTCACGATGCTTTCAATCTGGGCCAGGAACCAGGGGTCAACCTTGTTGGCGGCGTGAATTTCGGCCACGGTCATGCCAAAGCGGAAGGCCTGGGCGATTTTCAGGATACGGTCAGGCAGGGGCTTGGAGATCGCTGCGCGCCAGGCATCCTTGTCGTCGCCGATATCAATCTCATTCAGGCCGGTCAGGCCGGTTTCCATGGACCGCAGGGCCTTTTGCAGGCTCTCCGCGAAGGTCCGTCCAATCGACATTGCCTCGCCAACGGATTTCATCGATGTGGTCAGTGTCGGATCCGCACCTGCGAATTTCTCAAAGGTGAAGCGCGGCATCTTGGTGACGACATAGTCGATGCTGGGCTCGAAACTGGCAGGCGTCACCTGGGTGATGTCATTGTCCAATTCGTCCAGCGTATAGCCGACCGCCAGCTTGGCCGCGACCTTGGCAATCGGGAAGCCGGTTGCTTTCGATGCCAGCGCAGAGGAGCGCGAAACCCGGGGGTTCATCTCAATCACTACCAAACGGCCATCGACCGGATTGACCGCAAACTGAACATTGGATCCACCGGTATCGACACCGATTTCCCGCAGGCAGTTGATCGACGCATTGCGCATGATCTGGTATTCTTTATCCGTCAGCGTCAGGGCCGGGGCAACCGTGATCGAATCACCGGTATGGATGCCCATCGGATCAAAATTTTCGATGGCGCAAATGATGATGCAATTGTCGTCCTTGTCGCGGACGACTTCCATCTCAAACTCTTTCCAGCCCAGCACGGATTCTTCTACCAGCACCGTATGTACGGGCGATGCGGCCAGGCCGCCTTTCACCAGTTTCTGGAATTCATCCTTATTATAGGCAATGCCGCCGCCGGTGCCGCCCATGGTAAAAGACGGGCGGATGATGGCCGGCAGTTTCACCATGTCCAGGGCGACCATGGCTTCTTCCATGGTACCGACCTGCTGACTGCGCGGGCTTTCCAGCCCGATTTTGTCCATTGCATCGCGGAACCGAAGGCGGTCTTCCGCCTTGTCGATGACATCGGCATTGGCCCCGATCATCTCCACATCCAGCAGATCCAGAACGCCGCGCCGCTCCAGCTCCAGCGCACAATTTAGGGCCGTCTGCCCCCCCATTGTGGGCAGCAGAACCAGCTTTTCATTGGGGCGCTCCGCGCGTTCGCGTTTCAGGATTTTGGCGACCATATCGGCGGTGATCGGCTCGATATAGGTGGCATCCGCCGTTTGCGGATCGGTCATGATCGTCGCTGGGTTCGAATTGACCAGAACGACACGATACCCTTCCTGCTTCAGGGCCTTACAGGCCTGGGTGCCGGAATAGTCAAACTCACAGGCCTGACCAATGACAATGGGGCCAGCCCCAATGATCATGACGGTATCAATATCAGTACGTTTTGGCATGGGCGGACGCGCCTCCGGTTGATCGAAGCGTTACGGTATAGTGCGACCCTGGGGGCTAGGCGCGTTGCATACACGAAGCGAACCGGCTTTGAAAGCACGCGATTGGGATTTCCAAAGTGAATTATGAAATGTTGAAAAAACGCACTCTATGATCGTGTTTTATTCTTTGATATGCTGCTTCGGTGTAGAGGCAAGAAGTGGTTGAACGATGTTGAAAAGTGCCGCAGTGGGGCAGACTTCTGTTGTGGTGGTTTTCTGTGGCTTCATTTTGGGGGCTGCTATATCGCGGGCGGCGGAAACGCCAATTGTGGATCGAGCTTGGCATTACTCTTTTATGGATGTTTGGCTTCGCAATAATTTAGCCGCACCTGAGGCAATCGAGCCTGCAAAGCTTCGCCTTTCCGGGTTTCCGGTCTGCACGGATCCGCCACAGGCACCTTGTCGTGATATCGCAAAAACCGATGCGATTTCTGCCACTGCGTCACAATGGTGGGCTCGATTCGACCGCAAGGCCTTTATGGATCTTCGTGAGAAGGCCTCAAGTGAGGCAGAGGCTTCTTTGGTCGACCAATATCTAGCCTATGCCGATGCACTTCAAGCGGAAGCCATCGCGCTGGAAAAGCATGGGGCGCCTGAAGTCCCGACGGCGCAAGATGTTTTGCGGTTTTCAATACTAACATTCGCGATCATACAAATTCGCATGAATCAAAAAATAATGCAGCGAGGTGGATGGGAGGACGATTACCCGCAAAATCTAATAGACAAATCCGATGTATTTCAAATTCTTATATTCACGAATGAATTTCAATTGTATCAAGTGATTAGCGCGCGCCTGGCTGGTGCCTGCGCACTATATACCGAGCGGGTACAGGATTTATTGTGCGATTCGGTGATCAGATATGATGAGACGATGGTTGCGTCTTTCGAACGGTATACACATCAAGTGCAAGAAAATGCGGAAACCTCTGTCGAAATACTTCGCCATACAAAGAAAGTTCTCGCAGAAGCAGACGAACACGAAAGACGCTACTGGCAGAATAACATTCTGGGTACAAGCTATTATCCCATGGTCTCAGGTCTTTATGATATCACCCGGACGGATATCACTGTTTTTAAAGATAGGCTCGAGACAATTGTAGGCATCGGCTCTCGATCTAGCGAAGAGACCGATCACCGTATTCGGTTCGAGGAAGAACAGTACGGAGATTTGGAAAAATACTGGAAAGTTGAGCATGGGTTTTGGCCCGATAGAACGGAAGCGATACTGGCAAAGGAGTAGCGCGTCCGTCTCCTGTTACCAATTACAAAATCTCCAAAACACTTTCCGGTGGGCGACCGATGCGGGCTTTGGGGCCTTTGATAACAATGGGGCGTTCGATCAGGATCGGGGTATCGGCCATGGCCTGAATCAGGGTCGCCTCTTCCATCACATCTTTCAGGTTTTGCTCCTTATAGGCGCTCTCTCCCTTGCGCATAAGGTCGCGGGCGCTGTCCAGGCCCAACTTGGCAATGATCTCCTTAATCGTTGCCGCATCGGGCGGGGTTTCCAGATACAGAACTACAGCAGGCGTGACACCGTTTTCTTCCAACAAGGCCAGTGTCTGGCGTGATTTTGAGCAACGGGGATTGTGATAAATCGTGACGGACATAGGGTTCCTCGCTTATGACTTGTTTCTTCCGGCAGTGTCGCGAGGATGGCGCTGCTAATCAAGACAGGCTTTTGAAACAAGATGGACTTTTATAAAGGGGCTTCGTGTGTCGGGTGAAACTGATTTGGATTTGGTGATTGTTGGTGCCGGTGCGGCGGGTATCGGGGCTGGTTTGGTAGCCCGTGCGGCGGGATTGAAGTTTCGGATATTAGAGGCATCCGATCGCGTTGGTGGCCGGGCCCATACGATATCCAGGGGCGGTGTGACCTATGACTTGGGGTGCCATTACCTGCACCATGCGTCGCGCAATCCTTTTGCCGCAACAGCCCTGTCGCGCGGTCAGGAGGTTTCCATCAACCTGACCCATGATGCGCTGCCGGAAGCCTATTATCGAAACGGTGTGCGCCAGGATGAGGTGACCCGGCAGGCCTGTTCCAAATATTATCAGGTCAGCGACAATGCCTATGAAGTCACGGAAGATGATGTTGCGGGTAGTTCGGTAATCGACACCACATCCCCCTTTTATGATGTTTATACGGGCTGGTGCGAGGCGATGAATGGCGTGCCGCCGACGCGGGTCTCCACCCATGATATTCAGCGCTATAAGGCAACCGCTGAGGATTGGCCGGTGAAGGATGGCTATGGTGCCCTGATCGCCAGCTTTGCAGAGGGATTGCCCGTTACCTTTGATTGCCCGGTTCACGCGATTGATCGAACTGGATCATCCGTGACCGTCGACTGTGCGGAAGGCACCCTGCGCACAAAAACAGTCGTCGTGACGGTATCCCCGGCGGTTCTGAAATCAGGATCGATCCACTTCACGCCCGCCTTGCCTGCCGCTGTGGACAAGGCGCTGGTGGATGTACCGATGGGCCTGGCGGAGCGGATCGCCCTGTTCACTGACGGCCTAATCCTGCCACCGGGGGAGCGGATTTCCGCTCATACTATTCCAAAGGCAGGTAAGATGCTGATCGTCAAAGTGCATGAATTCGATAAGCCGATTGTGGAAGGCTATATCGCAGGAGATCTGGCCCGGGAACTGACCGATGCCGGGGGGCGCGCGGCCCTGATTGACTATACAGAGACCGCTGCTGTTGAAATGTTCGGCAGCGCCCTGCGATCAAAAATCCTGGATCGTGTGTCCAGTTGTTGGTCGACCGACCCGCTGATTCTAGGCGGCTATTCTGCGGCATTGCCAGGGTGTTCTGCATCTCGCGCGGGCCTGTCAGAGCGGTTTGACGAGCGTCTTGTCCTGGCGGGGGAGGCGAGTTCTCCCGATCAGCAGACCACGGCGCATGGGGCTTATTTTTCTGGCGTGCGTGCTGTTTCACATTTGGTGCAGGATGGACTAAAAGCAGATTGACCCGCCATCCTTGATATTTCCCGACACTGAGTATTGGATAGATTATGCTAAACCCGACAGACATGCGCCGATCCAATCTGATCGGGATGGGATGGATGTTTCTGGCGGGGTTATGCTTTTCTGGTATGCATGCGTCGATCCGCTATGTGGGGCAGGATTTGCATCCGTTTGAGATTGCGTTCTTCCGCAATTTGTTTGGCCTTTTGGCCCTGTCGCCGCTGTTCTTGCGCTATGGATTCGCGCCGTTGAAAGCGACCCGCCCTGGATTGCTGACGATCCGGGCGATTTTGAATTTGGGCGCGATGTTGGCCTTTTTCAGTGCGTTGACCCTGGCGCCATTGGCGGATGTCGCGGCGTTGGGCTTCACCGCGCCGATTTTTGCCACGGCGCTGGCCATTCCGTTCCTGGGGGAAACGGTCGGTTGGCGGCGCACGGCGGCCATTGCCGTTGGTTTTCTGGGGGCGATGATCATTATCCGCCCAGGGTTTTCCGAAATTGATTTGGGCCACGGGCTGGTCCTGGTGTCGTCCTTGCTGTGGGCGGTTGCAATGCTGGTGATCAAGCAGATTTCAAAAACCGACAGTTCGCTGACCATCACTCTCTATATGGGGATCATGTTGACGCCCCTGTCTTTGCCCTTCGCGTTGGCGGTTTGGATATGGCCACAGCCGCACCATTGGGTCTGGCTGGTGGGGATTGGCATTTTAGGCGGCCTGGCACAGTTGGGCCTGACAGAGGCCTTGCGCCGGGGTGAGACCGCCGTCGTCATGCCAATGGATTTCTTCAAATTGCTATGGGCTGCCCTGCTAGGGTTTTTCATCTTTGGGCAACAGCCAGGCCTCTATACGGTACTGGGTGGTTTGGTGATCTTCGGGGCTGCAACCTATATCGCGCTGCGTGAGACTCGACTGAGCAAGCCTTTGCCTGCGACTTCCCGCAGCAATCCCACATAGCCAACCAAACTATATGGCAAAAACAAGCAATTTATGTCGTAGATAGCACATTGATCTCCCCGCAATAGCGGATGCTTGTCGCCAGAAGAGCAGTGTAAACCGCTAGGGGAGATAAAGTGCAATGACCCGAATATCAAGCCGTCAAGCAATGCGGGATCGGCGCGGCAAGTCTGCCGGGATCAAGCAGCTTCCCTGGACAAAAACGGTCATCAATCCTTATCCCCCGATGTGCCCGTTGTCGGCCGATCAGTTGGAAGCGATTCATGAGGCCAGTCTGGATGTCATCGAACAGCATGGTCTGGAAGTAAACGGCACAGAAGCATTGGATTACTATGCCAAGGCCGGGGCGGAGGTGGACCGCGCCAATGAAATGGTGCGCATGGACCGCAATTTGGTGATGCAGTTGATGAGCACTGCGCCAGAAACTTTTACTCTGACTCCTCGCAATCCGGATCACCGGATTTATGTAGGTCAGGATCACATCAACTTTGGCATGGTCTCTGGTCCGCCGAATGTACATGACGCGATCAATGGCCGCCGCGCCGGGAATTATGCGGATTATATTAAACTGGCAAAGTTCGCGCAGTTTTTTAATTGCATCCGCTTCTTAGGGAATCAGGCAGTTGCGCCGACTGATCTGCCTGCCAATACCCGCCACATGGACTCAACCCGCGCCAATATCTTTTATACGGACAAGGCGTTTAATCATCTGTTGATCGGGGCAGGACGGGCATTGGATTCCTGTGAAATTGTTGCCCGTGCCAGCGGTAAGACCCTGGATCAGATTGCAGAACAGACGGCCTGTATCGGCAATATCAATGTCAACAGCCCCCGTAAGCTGGATGAGCATATGGCAACCGGCCTTATTCAGATGGCCAAGCTGAACCAGGCGACCATTGTCACGCCCTTCACCCTGATGGGGGCGATGACGCCGGTCACGATGGGCGCGGCCCTGGTGCAGCAGAATGCGGAAGCCCTGTTCGCCATGTGCCTGACCCAGATCGTACGGCCGGGATCACCTGTGGTTTATGGTGGGTTCACCTCTAATGTGGACATGAAATCGGGCGCGCCTGCTTTTGGCACACCGGAAAATGCCAAGGCCAATCTGGCCGGTGGACAATTGGCCCGGCGGTACAAGGTTCCCTATCGTACCAGCGCCTGTAACGCGTCCAATGCGGTGGATGCCCAGGCGACCTATGAAACCATGATGGCAATGTTTGGTGCCGTCATGGGGCATGGTAACTTTATCTACCACGCCGCCGGTTGGCTGGAAGGGGGGCTGGTCGCCTCCTTCGAGAAGTTGATTGTCGATGTGGAGATTATTCAGCATATGCTGGGCATGTTGTCGCCCATTGATACCTCCGTCGAGGAATTGGGCGTGGATGCGATAGGCGGTGTCGCACCTGGGGGCCACTTCTTTGGCTCTGATCACACGATGGCACGGTATGAAACTGCGTTTTATGCACCCTTCCTGTCGGATTGGACCAATAGCGAGAATTGGCAGATCGCAGGGGGGAAGACAGCCACCAATCGTGCCACGGATATGTGGCAATTGGTTTTGGAGGAATATCAAGAGCCTACGATTGATCCAGCCTGTCTGGAATCGGTCGATGCCTATATTGCCAAACGCAAGGAATCCATTGGTACGGGCGAACCATAGGGCCAGGTGTCGCTTTTTAGCCTCATGCGGCGTTAATTGAATATTATTGTGAAACTCGCGCTTTTTCTTTCGGTATAAGGCAGTATTTTAACGCCATGAAAATGCGCGCGACGGGTGATCCCGAACAATTTGGCTTTTTGCTGTTGCCCAGCTTCTCGATGATGGCGTTTGCCTCAGCGGTTGAACCGCTGCGCGCAGCCAATACGATTGCGGGTCGCAAGCTGTATGAATGGACGATGATTTCAATGGATGGCCAGGCCGTGCCGGCGTCCAATTCAATCGATATCATGCCCAATACGTCCGTCGCGACAGAGAAGCATTTTGATTACCTCTTCGTTGTTGGCGGCACAGGGGCAGAGAAAATCCGCGATCCGCGCGCTCTGAATTTTGTGCGCAAGCTTACTCGGGTTGGAACAGTGATCGGGGCGGTGTCGACTGCGCCTTATCTGCTGGCCTATGCCGGTCTGCTGGATAACAGACGCTGCACCATCCATTGGGAGTATCTGGACAGTTTCCGGGAGGATTTTCCCCATCTGGATATTACCGAAGAGCTGTTTGAAATCGATGGTCAGATCATCACCTGTTCGGGCGGGACCGCGTCGATCGATTTGCTGTTGCATCTGATCAGTCATTCCCATGGGCATGATCTGGCGACCCATGTATCGGAATGGTTTTTGCACAAACAGATCCGGGAACAGTCGGAACATCAGCGCATGGCTTTGCGCTTCCGGGTCGGGGTCAGCCATCCAAAGTTATTAAGCGCGATTCAGTTCATGGAAGAGAATCTGGAAACCCCGCTGGAGCGGGAGGAAATTGCAGAGGTTGTCGGCCTATCAACCCGCCAATTGGAGCGGTTGTTCCGCAAATATCTGAATTCGACACCACGTAAATATTATTTTGGATTGCGCATGCAGCGTGCGCGCATCCTGTTGCGCCAGACCAGCATGTCTGTCCTGGATGTCGCACTGGCCAGCGGTTTTGTCTCGGCCAGTCATTTTGCGAAATGCTACCGGGAATTTTTCGGTCACTCCCCCCGCCGCGACCGCGCACCAGAAGCGTAAGGAATAAATACAGATGACAGAGCCCCGCGTTCTATTTGAAAAGTCACAGGGCATTGTCACCCTGACGCTCAATCGCCCGGATGAGTTAAACGCATTTTCAGAGGCCCCGATGATTAAGGCGTTTCTAGCCGCCCTGGATCAGGTTTCTGCGGAACCGGATGTGCGCTGTGTGATCTTGACCGGCGCGGGGCGGGCCTTCTCCGCCGGGGGCAATGTTAAACATATGCGCGACAAGACCGATATGTTCGCGGGCAGTGCGACCGATATCGAACGCGCCTATGCCCAGGGCATTCATCGGGTGCCGCCAAAGCTGTGGGGACTGGAAATCCCCGTGATTGCGGCGGTCAATGGGCCGGCCTTTGGCGCGGCGCTGGATCTGGTCTGTATGTGCGACATCCGCCTTGCCAGCACGGCAGCAAAATTCGGCGCGCCCTTTGTTAAGATCGGCATCGCGCCCGGCGATGGGGCGGCCTGGTTCCTAAGCCGGATCGTCGGCCCCTCCCATGCCGCGGAAATGATCCTGACGGGCGACCCGGTGGATGCCGATACGGCCAAGGCAATGGGCCTCGTCTCCCGCGTGGTTGATCCTGACGCGCTGATGAGGGAGGCGCACGCGCTGGCAGAAAAAATTGCCGCCAACGCGCCGCTGGCCCTGCAATTATCCAAACGTCTGCTGCGCAAGGCCCCGCATCAGACGCTTGAAGACCATCTGTCGCTCTGCGCCTCCTATCAAGCCCTGCTGCACGGCACGGCAGATCATGCCGAAGCCGTCACCGCCCTGCTGGAAAAACGCAAACCGGTCTTTACAGCGGAGTAATCTTTGCTACCGCCCACAGGGCCCATACTCCATTTGATAGGCAACGAGTTTTAGGATGTAGGCGCGTTCTTCTGGTGTGATTTCCGATGAAATACTGTGCGCGGGATCGGTTCCCTCGATTGCGTTTGCATAGCTAATATAGAGGGCCTGAAGAATGCGCCCGCGCGAGCCATTGTCTTCTGTCGCCTCTGAGTGGCCCAATTGACGCCATAGACTGCCATCGCATTGCGCTTCGACGGCGTCTTTTTTCGGCTTAAGGGCGGCAATTGAAACACCTTCTCCCCCAGACAATCCTCGCCTTTCGAATGGCTCCAAAACGTCTGCCCTGGGTACAAATGCGTGGAACTGGCCGTAGTGTTGGACCGCATTTATGTAAGCGTTAAAGGATTCCGCGATCTCTTGGCGGCGATCACAGTTTCCCGTCAGAATTACCAGTGGGGTTTCACCGGTTCCAGCCAGTGAGATTGCGCCGATAGTGGAATCCACATTCACGATATAGGCTGTAAATGCGTCTAACAGCAACTCGGTGGGGTGTGGGCCTTCTGCGTCGGTTCTGCGTTCCGCATCGACCTGTAATACGCAGTCTTTTACTGGGTATTGTGGATACCAGCCGAAGAGCATGAAGGCTTCCAGCCCCTCCGTTCGTGTCCAGGCTTCTTTAAAGGCCGGTATGCCCGTAAATGGCTCTTTATCTTCCGACAGTACGGTTGGCGCATTAGATATTGTAATGGCAATGACAAAGCAGACGCACAGGACGTGTCGCACCACAGCACGGAACGCGATACGACTGCATATTGGGACTTCATGTTTATTCGGTCGCATGAGAGATCTTTCCGCTCGGTTTTCCCAAGACTCTGTGCCCATCTCTACCGCCCGCAGGGGCCGTGTTCCATCTGATAGGCGACGAGTTTTAGGATATAGGCGCGGTCTAAATCTGAAACTTCTGCTGGAATGTTGCGCGCGATATCTTTGCCCTCGATTGCGTTGGCGTAGGCGTTGTAGAGAGCCTTTAGGTAGGATTTTGCTACAGCATCTGTCGCCGCTTCTTTTGCATAGGATACTCCAACCTTGCGCCATAATTCTGGATCACATTGCGTTTCTATTGCCGCCTTGGCCAGGGCCAACCTGCTCTTAGAATAGGCACTTGCCGCAACAAGGCCTTGATTCTCATACTGGGCCAGAAAAGCTGCATCCGGCACGAAGGCCTTGAAAACTGCGTAATCCTGTTTCGAGTTTATGTAATTCATGAAATTGCGTGTGATCTCTTCCCGCCGGTCGCAACTTCCCGTCATAACAAATGTGCTGCTGGAAAACGTACCTGATGAGGAGAAAAGGCCGACCTTGGGGTCTTCATTGGCGATAAACGACATCATTCCCGTCAGCAGCATACCCTCCATTCGATCCGCTCTGGTGCCAGGGTTTAAAGTTGTCGTAACGATGAAGGTGCAGTCTTTTACAGAATGTTTGGGATACCATTCAAAACTGAGGAACGCCCCCAAGGCGGTGTCGTTTCTTCGCGCGTCAGCAAACTCTGGAATGCTGAGGTAATACGGCGTGTCCGCTGTTTCAGCTTTTGCACCAGCGCCATTCAGCATAATGACCGCCAGTACGGCCAATATGGTTTTGCGAAATCCGTCTTGTGTCATCGTTTCGAACACTTTTGACTGATTTATTCTATTTTTCCACACGAGACTCTTTCACCCTGATTATGGATGTTAAATCGTTGCCTATTCCTACCCCCCGCAGGGACCATGTTCCATTTGATAGGTGACGAGCTTCATGACGTAATCCCGTTCGTCCTCTGGCAGTTTCGTCGAGATGGCGGGCTGGGTATCCTGACCTTCAATCGCCATTGCATAAGCATTGTAAAGGGACAAAATGGCTTCAGATAATCGTGGCTCAGGTCCCTCCTTTGCCATGATGGCTCCAAATCGCCGCCACAGCGCCGGGTCACATTCGGCCTCAACCGCGGCCTTTTTGGCTGCAATCATATTTTCTGTGTAAGAGAAATAGTTGGTTAATTCAGTGTCGCTGTAGTTGGCCAAAACGGATTGGTTCGGCACAAAGGCAGTGATCACAACAAGGGGCTGCAGGTCGTTGAGATAGGTCTGCAGTTCAGCGACGATCTCCGCCCGTCGTTCACAATTGCCGGCAAAGACGACGAGGCGTTCTTCAAAGGTCCCGTCCAGATAAGACAGCCCCAGTTCACGATCGCGATATTCCGAGAAGGAAAATATGCCATTGAAAATCATTTCATCCGTATTGTCGCCGTTGATGCCACTTTCTTTCGTTACGCCGGGTGCAAGCGCCAAATTCATCTGAAAAACGCATTGCCGGATCGTGAATTGGGGATACCACTCAAATTTCATGTATGAGTCTACATTATGAGCGTACCGCCAGTTGATGTGCAGTTCCGGAATATCGGCGAAGGGGTTTTCATCGCTTTGGCCATGAACAGGTCTTGGCCATAGCAGCGCGACTACAGCGAAAGTTAGTGATATGCACATGAACCAGCGATTGGTTCGTAAAGAGGCAATTGCAATCATGCGGCTTTCCTTCGACGCCACCCTTAAAGGTTGATCTTTTTCTGATTTCTAACTTTCTTATCATGAGAGTAAGCCTTATTGAAGAGTGTCTTTTACAGTTGTTCTATGATCATTGTGTGAGAGAGGAACCTAGTTTCATGATTAAAGCATTGTATTCCAACCGAAAACTTACCGGTTTAGGGATAACTCTCTGTGTCGTCTTCTCTGGTTTATGTCTTATATTGGGGGCGGGACTGACATATGGGTTGGCTCTCAGCATTGATGGAATCCTAATTGAATATTCGTACCCCCGGACAAGGGAGCTAATTGTTGAAACGCTCTGGGACTTAACACCTTATATTATTGTTCTTTTTGGACTCGGGTTCTCGCTGGCCTTTTCAGCAGTTTACTGGGGTCGGACCCGAAAGGGTTGAACTTGTAATTTCCCCTGATCAAACAGTTCTTTGATTACCTCTTCTGGCGCTTTCGTTCAGGTTTCCGAGTGCGTCGGGGCGAAAAGAGAATCATGAAAATATAAATATTAACTATTTTTTATTGTAGAATAAAATTAACAACACAAATTCTTGAGAAAAATGGCTCGGCCCCTTGCAATTTCTCCTATGCAGTCTGTATATGGGCCTATCGACAGCATGGGTGACTTCGTGGATGGGGATTGATATTCTTGTTCTTGGGCGGAGCGCTGGAACGGAGTGGGTAGAATGGAAATGAAGCCGCAGACAATTCCTGGATCGGTCAATCTGGTGACCGTGGTGGATGTCCATCATTGGACCGAGACGCTGTTTTCCTTTCGGGTGACGCGGCCAGACAGCTTTCGCTTCCGCTCCGGTGAATTTGTGATGATCGGCCTGATGGTCAATGGCAAGCCGCTGTTGCGCGCCTATTCGGTGGCCAGCCCGGCCTGGGACCATGAATTGGACTTCTATTCGATCAAGGTTCAGGACGGCCCCCTGACCAGCCGCTTACAGAAAATCCAGGTGGGTGACGAAATCCTGTTGGGCAAGAAGCCGACGGGTACGCTGGTGCTGGATGCGCTGTTGCCGGGCAAGACGCTGTATTTGCTGTCGACCGGGACCGGCATTGCACCCTTTGCAAGTGTGATACGGGACCCCGACACCTATGAGCGGTTTGAGCGTGTGATCCTGACCCATACCTGCCGAACCGTGGCCGAATTGGCCTATGGCGAAAAACTGGTGGCCGATACGATCAACGATCCACTGGTCGGGGAAATGGTGGATGGGCGCCTGATCCATTACACCAGCACAACCCGGGAAGATCATCCCCATACCGGTCGCATCACCGACCTGATTGAAAGCGGTAAATTGTTCACCGATCTGGGCCTGCCTGCTTTCAATCCTGACAATGACCGGGTGATGATCTGTGGCTCCATGGCGATGTTGAACGACACCAAGGCCGTGGTTGAAGCCGCCGGGCTGGAAGAAGGCTCCAACGCCAAACCAGGTCAGTTCGTGATCGAAAAGGCATTTGCCGGATAAATTAGTCTCGATGCGACCTTTGCGTCATCGGATGTCGTCTTAACCGCAAAATAAGTCGCGGGGGCGCGCTCGCTGTCGCCTCAATCCCCGTAGCACTATGTCTGTCCGTAACAGGGGGTCCGATGGGGGTTCCTGGAATACGAGACACCGCAATTCGCGCGACTTCACGCGCAATAGAACTTTTGAAAGGTGGGAATGAGCATGTCCGATATCGAAATCGCCCGGAAAGCCAAAATGAAACCGATCACAGAGATCGGCGCAAAACTGGGCATTCCTGCCGATCAACTGATGCAGTATGGCCCGAACAAGGCCAAGATGAGCTTTGACTATCTGGACTCCCTGAAAGGTAAGCCCGATGGCAAGCTGATCTTGGTAACCGCAATCTCTCCGACGCCGGCTGGGGAAGGTAAGACGACGACCACGGTTGGTCTGGGCGATGGCCTGAACCGCATTGGCAAGAAGGCGATGATCTGCCTGCGTGAACCCTCGCTGGGTCCATGCTTTGGGGTCAAGGGCGGTGCTGCTGGCGGCGGATATGCCCAGGTCGTGCCGATGGAAGACATCAACCTGCATTTCACCGGTGACTTCCACGCTATCACATCGGCCCATAACCTGTTGTCGGCCTTGATCGACAATCATATCTATTGGGGCAACTCCCTGGGCTTTGACGAGCGCCGTGTTGCCTGGCGTCGTGTGCTGGACATGAATGACCGCGCCCTGCGGGATATCGTCGTCTCCCTGGGCGGTGTCGCCAACGGGTTCCCGCGCCAGACCGGTTTTGACATCACGGTCGCGTCCGAAGTCATGGCAATTTTCTGCTTGGCCGATGGCCTGAAAGATCTGGAAGAGCGTTTGGGCCGCATCGTGGTGGGCTATACCCGTGACCGCGCGCCGATCCTGGCCCGTGATCTGAAGGCCGAAGGCCCTATGACGGTGCTGTTGAAAGACGCGCTGATGCCAAATCTGGTACAGACCCTGGAAAACAATGCGGCCTTCATTCATGGGGGCCCGTTCGCCAATATCGCCCATGGCTGTAACTCTGTTTCTGCCACCAAGTCCGCCCTGAAAGTCGCCGATTATGTGGTGACGGAAGCCGGGTTTGGCGCCGATCTGGGTGCTGAGAAATTCTTCGACATCAAATGCCGCAAGGCGGGCTTGAAGCCCGAAGCTGTTGTCATTGTTTGCACCATCCGCGCGATGAAAATGCATGGCGGTGTGGCGAAAGATGGGTTGGGCGACGAGAATGTCGCGGCTGTAAACAAGGGCTTGGTCAATCTGGGTCGCCATATCAGCAACATCAAAAAGTTTGGTGTGCCTGCCGTGGTCGCGATCAACAAATTCATCAAAGACACCCCGGCGGAAATCGCAGCGGTTCAGGAATTTGCCAAAGCCAACGGCGTTGAAGCCATCCTGTGCGAACATTGGGGCAAAGGCTCAGAAGGCACCGAAGACCTGGCCAAGCATGTGGTTGGCCTGATCGATGGTGGCACGGCTAATTTTGCGCCGCTGTATCCAGATGAAATGCCCCTGTTCGATAAGATCAACACGATCTGCAAGGAAATCTATGGCGCTGCAGAAGCCACTGCCGATAAGAAGGTCCTGGATCAGTTGAAACAGTGGGAAGAAGATGGCTATGGCAATCTGCCGGTTTGTATGGCCAAGACGCAGTACAGCTTCTCCACCGATGCGACCCTGCGCGGTGCGCCGTCCGGCCATATCGTGCCGGTTCGGGAAGTGCGTTTGTCAGCGGGTGCTGGCTTCATCGTCGCTATCTGTGGCGAAGTGATGACGATGCCGGGCCTGCCGCGCAAGCCGTCATCAGAAGTCATCAAGTTGAATGCTGAAGGCCAGATCGAAGGTCTGTTTTAAGATCTAAGCTTAAAGGCTTTTGAGTATAGCGGCGACCTGATCTTCTGTGGGATCGGTCGCCGCAATTTTTTGCCAGGTCATTTCGCCCCAGCCATTTTTAAACTGTTGTGCCACGACCTGTATCGTCGCATCGGACACATCGCCGGTCCGGCCCGCGACCCGGGCTGTAGCGGTGGCTTGATCCAGATCCAGCCAGATACCAATAAAGGGCACGCCCGTCTTTTGGGCAATGGCCTTAATGTGTTCGCGGCTGTCTGGATGGGTGAAGGTGGCATCGGCGATTGCGCTGTGTCCTTGGGACAGGGCAAGCGCACAAAGTCGTTCCATCTCCGCATATGTTGCGATGCTGGCGGGTTCACGATACGCCTCAGGCGGCAATCGTTCTGTTTCATCCTTCAAACCATACAAGCGCTTGCGGATCGCATCGCTGCGCGCGATCAGGGCACCAGGGGCTGCCCCAATATGGGGACTGAGCAACCGGGCGATGGTGGATTTCCCGCTGCCAGATGGTCCGCCAACAGCGATCAGAACGGGCGGTTTGGTGGACAAATAGCCCAATGCCCGGTTCAAGTAATCACGCGCCGTGGCACGACGTGTTGCCGCCTTCTCAGCAGGGTCAAAGGCAGCAGCGGCATAGCCAACCTTGGCGCGAACCTGCGCGCGCATAGACAGGAACAGGGGCAGCAGGCTCAGACCCGCAATATCTGCGGGCCGCCGCTCCAGATATCGGTTGAGCACGATGGCCGCCCCGTCTCGCCGATCATGCGCCCCCAGATCCATTAACAGGAAGGCAAGATCATACAGGACATCAATATGGGCATAGGCGTCATTGAATTCGATACAGTCAAACAAGGTCGGTACGCCCTGCCAGCGACAAATATTGGCCAAATGCAAATCGCCATGGCAATGACGCACAGATCCTTCCGCTGCACGCTGGTCCAGCAGGGGTGACACACGCTTTATTATCTCTGTGACCGTCATTCTAAGCTGTCGGACAGTGTCCTGATCACAGGTCGGCTCTTCCGCCAACATGGTCAGATTGCCAGAGAGTGTCTTGCCCAGTGGTATGGAGCCCCCAGCCTTTTTCAGGGCAGGTTCGGCATCGTGAAAATCTGCAATTGTCTCCGCCACTAGGCGCAATTCCGGATCGCTGGGCGGGACGTCGGCAAAGGTATTTTCAAATCGGGCCATTTCTATGACCGTGTCCAGGGTACCTGCCGGGTTCGTATCCAGATCAGACAAGGCCAATCCATCCGGACCATCAATGATGGCGCGGGTGCCGTGATAAAGCTCTGGGGCCGTGCGCCGGTTCAACCGAACTTCATTGCGACAAGCCGCTCGTCTCTTTTCTATTGTGGAAAAATCCATGAAAAAATATTCGACATCGCGCTTCAGCTTATAGGCGCGGTCGGACAGCAGAAATACAATGGCCCCATGGGTTTCTATCCGCTGGGGTGTTTCACCGCCATGGGTCGCCGGATCAGACAGGAAGGCGATAATATGGTCCTGTGTTTTTTCCGATCCGGTCATTACTCAACCCTCTTTGTTGCTGACACCGGCCTCTTCAAAACTGGCCATGCCGCTGTGGCAGGCAACGGCGGATTTCACGATGGCCAGCGCAAGGGCTGCTCCGGATCCTTCACCCAGTCGCATGCCGAAATCCAGCACGGGACGCTTTCCCAAAACCTTGCAAAGGTTTGCATGGGCGGGTTCAGCAGATAGATGCCCGACGATACAATGATCCAGGGCGTGATGATCCATTTGGAATAAGACGGCCGCTGCGACAGTGCAGGCATAGCCATCCAGGATGACCGGGACACGACCAATGCGGGCGGCGATGATCGCGCCGGTAATAGCGGCCAGTTCAAATCCCCCCATGCGGCGCATCGCATCGAACGGGTCCGTGGTCTGGGGCAGATGCAGGGTGACGGCCTGATCCACGGCGGCGATTTTGCGCGCCATGGCATCGCCGGTCACGCCGGTTCCGGGCCCGGTCCAGTCGGTTGCGGTGCCCCCAAACAGCGCATGCGCGACGGCGGCCGCTGCGGTCGAATTGCCAATACCCATTTCCCCCAGACACAGGCAGTCAATGCCTTCATCCACCGCCATCATGCCATAGGCCATGGCCGTGGCGCATTCTTCCTCTGTCATCGCGGGCCCCTGGGTGAAATCCTGGGTTGGGTTCTCCAGCGCCATTTCATAGACGCGCAATTCCGCATCATGGACGGCGCATAGCTGATTGACTGCCGCACCACCGCCTTGAAAATTTGCCACCATCTGGGCTGTGACATCGGCCGGATAGGCAGACACGCCCTTTGCTGTGACCCCATGGTTGCCGGCAAAAACAGCCACGCGGGGGCGGTCGATCCGGGGTGGGGTGCGGGCCTGCCAGACGGCGACCCATTCTGCCAGTGTCTCCAGACGGCCTAAAGATCCAGGAGGCTTGGTCAGGGTTGCTTCTCTGGCGCGGGCGGCGTCCCTGGCGGCGAAATCCGGACCGGGAAATGCAGCGATCAGCGACCTGATTTCATTAAGGTCTGCCCTTGGTTCTGTCTGGGGTTCCGCCTGTTGCTGTGGGTCATCGGTCATAGAAATCTCCTTGGCTGGCATCAGTCCGAGCTTGCGCGTATTCGCCCTTGGCATTAAGCCTTCGCACCATGACCGGCAAGACGGAAAATGGAAAGCCTGAGGGGCTGGGGGATCAGGTGCGGTTGCGCCTGGACCAGCTATGCGTCGCGATTGGATTTATGACGCGCCTGCCCGTGCCGTATCGGACAGTCCCGGTGGCGCGGACTGTCTGGGCCTTTCCCTTTGCCGGCGCGTTGGTTGGTGCTCTATCCGGGGCAGTGCTGTGGGGAATGTTGGCGGTTGGATTATCGCCTTTGGTTGCGGCTTTTGCGGCCCTGGCAGCCAGTGCGCTTGTGACCGGTGCATTACATGAAGACGGCCTGGCTGATTGCACCGATGGGTTTTGGGGTGGGCACACGCCAGAACGGCGCCTGGAAATCATGCGCGACAGCCGCAGCGGTGCCTATGGCGTGCTGGCCCTTATTCTGGCAACAGGCATCAAGGCGATGCTGATTGCTGATCTTGTTGTTGGTTGGGGTCCTTATGCCGTCTGGTCTATGTTGGTTGCGGTTCACGCAATGGCGCGGTCGGCCCTGCCTTTGGCAATGATGCAATTTCCCATGGCGGCAAAGACCGGGCTGGCTGCACAGGTTGGCGCGCCGAATGGATCCACAGTCATTGCAGGCTTAATTCTGGCGACGTTTCTAGCCTGTTTTGTTCTGATCTTCATCCCGCTATGGATCCTGCCGGTTCTGATGGCGATATTATGTGGTGTCGCGATGTTGATGGGGGGATTGGCACGGTCAAAGCTGGGGGGCGTGAATGGGGACAGTTTGGGGGCGACAGAACAGATCAGCGAGATTACGTGCCTTATCGTACTGGCAATTATTTTAGGGACCTAAGGGGCAATAGGTATGGCGACGACAGTAACGCGATGGTGGTGGATCAGACACGCCCCGGTGACAGCCAATCAGGGACGGATATATGGCGGTGCGGACCTGCCCTGTGAAACCGATGATCCGGATCTGTATGCCGGGATTGCGGCGCTGTTGCCCAAGGATGCGGTGCTGGTAACCAGCAACCTGATGCGCACGCACCAGACTGCGGATGCGATCAAGGCAGCGGGATTAACGTTTCCAGAACGATTGGAATATCCGGATCTGGCAGAGCAGAGTTTTGGCGACTGGCAGGGACAGCATTACGCCGATGTGGAAAAGGTCGACCCCCGTGTCGTGCATGATTTCTGGCTATGCCCCGCCCATTGCCGCCCGCCTGGTGGGGAAAGCTTCGTTGACCTGATCGCCCGGGTGGCGTGTGCGATTGAGGCAATTTCTGACGAAAATCCAGGCCGTGATGTTGTGGCTGTTGCACATGGCGGAACGATCCGTGCGGCCCTGGCCATTGCCTTGGGCCTGGATCCAGAACGCGCCCTGTCTTTCACCATTGATAATTGTTCCCTGACGCGCATTGACCGTATCGAAACCGGACCCGAAGACCCACAGCCGGGCAAGGGACAGTTAAGCTGGCGGACCGTCCTGGTGAATCGGCTGCCGGGAGAGCGCCCGCCGGGTGGAAAGCCACTGCGATGACACAGTCTGATCCTCCAAAAATCAGTTTTTTTCTGGGCGGTGCCCGGTCCGGCAAGACGCGCCGCGCGCTTTCTTTAGCGGAATCCAGCGGCAAAGCACCGGTCTATATCGCGACAGGTCAGGCCTTTGATGCCGAAATGCAGGATCGCATCGATCGGCACAAGGCAGAGCGCGGCCCCCATTGGCGCACGGTAGAAGCCCCCATCGACCTTGCCGCAGCGATCACCTCCAGTTCCAGCACAAAGACCATTCTGTTGATCGATTGTCTGACCCTGTGGCTCAGCAATCTGACATTTGCACAGCGGGACACAAGCGCGGAAACGCAAATTCTGATTCAGGCCTTGCAGGACGCAGCCGGACCTGTGCTTGTCGTCTCTAATGAAGTGGGACTGGGCATCGTGCCAGAAAATGCGCTGGCCCGTCGGTTCCGGGATGATCAGGGCCGACTGAATCAATCCATCGCTGCGGTCGCGGATCGTGTGGAATTTATCGCAGCTGGCCTTCCTCTGACGTTAAAAGGATAGAACTTTCTCATGGCAACACGCATCCCCGCTACGGTTATCACTGGCTTTCTGGGTGCAGGCAAAACCAGCCTGATCCGCCATATGATTGAAAACAATCGCGGTAAGCGCCTAGCATTCCTGATAAACGAATTTGGCGATTTGGGCATTGATCGCGAATTGCTGCTGGGCTGTGGCATAGAAGGCTGTGACGAGGATGATGTGGTGGAACTGTCCAATGGCTGCATCTGCTGTACCGTGGCCGATGACTTCCTGCCCGCGATTGAGGCGATCCTGGCGCGGCCTAATCCGCCCGATCACATTCTTATTGAAACGTCAGGCCTGGCCCTGCCAAAACCCCTGGTAAAGGCTTTCTCCTGGCCTGAGGTGAAGGCACGGATCACGGTCGATGGCGTTATCACCGTAGTCGACAGTAAGGCGTTTTCTGAAGGTCGTTTTGCCGATGATGAGGCTGCGGTTCAGGCCCAGCGGGAGGCGGATGAATCGCTTGATCACGATAATCCGTTGGAGGAAGTGTTCGAAGATCAATTGCTGTGTGCCGATATGGTTATTCTGAACAAGCTGGATTTGCTTGAGGATGGGGTCGCTGATCGCATTCAGGTCGAACTGGCGGCTCATATGCGCCCTGGTGTGCGGTTTGTTCATGCCAGAGAGGCCGCAGTCGATCCTGTCGTGATGCTGGGTCTGGATGCAAAGGCTGAGGATGATCTGGCCAATCGTCCCAGCCATCATGATGATCATGGCGATGGCGAAGATGATCACGACCATGATGATTTTGACAGCTTCACCCTGCGCCTTAGCAGCGTTGCGGATGCCGACGCATTGGAAGCGCGCATCCTGAAAGCGGTCGGCGATCATGATATCTTGCGCGTGAAAGGCTTCCTGGATCGCCCCGGCGTCGCCCGCCGCGAGGTGGTTCAGGCCGTCGGGCCGCGCCTGCGCCGGTATTTTGATCGCGCCTGGCGGCCCGATGAAACCCGTCAGTCAGAATTGGTGATCATTGGCCTGAAAGGCCTGGACCAGGACGCAATTTCACGAGCGATCCTGGGTTAGGGCGCTGGACATTGGGGCATTCTGGCGTCTATCACGCGATGATCTTATCGGTCATTTGCGCCAGATTTGCCCCGATATCTTTCAACTGCTTTTCGCGGTCGGGATCGTTGATCGAATCGTCGTCATTGAACAGTTTCGTCGCGCCCGATACGGCCAACTGCTTGGGCAGGACATGGACCCCAATATTGCCCAGAATGGCGCGCACATGAACCAGCCCACGCAATCCCCCTAAAGCGCCGCCCGATGCGGAAATCAGGGAGGCTGTCTTGTCATTGAAGAAACGCAATCCTGATCCGTCCTGATCGGGGCGTGACACCCAATCAATGGTGTTTTTCAGCAAGGGGGTGATGGAACTGTTATATTCCGGACAGGCTAGCAGCAGACCATGATTGTCCGCAAACAGGGCGCGAAGCTCCTTTGCCTTGGCCGGAATACCTTCTGCCGCTTCCAGGTCTTCGTCCATGATCGGCAGTGGATATTCGCGTAAATCTATCACCGTGACCTCCGCCCCGGCCTCCTGGGCCCCTTGTACGGCAACGGCAAGGATCTTCTTGTTCAGGGATTCCTTTTTGGCACTGCCGGCAAAGGCTAGGATTTTTGGCTTGGTCATTGGGATGCTCCTTATGGTGAAAAACAGCCTTGAATCCTTACATAGGATGCTGCAGTGCGGTGACAACTGGTGTGGTGCGCGATTATTTGGGATCACCAGGATCCCTTTATCGGCCTGTCGGCTAGGAGAGGGCGCGCAGGCGATGTGGTTCATCGTCAAGCACCCTCAACGCTGTCCGACAGGCCGATAAAGGGACCAAAGGCGTTGTTTGCGGCGCTCCGGGCCGCCTCGCCTTCCTCTCGCGATGCCCCGCATCGCTTCGCGAAACGCTCCTAACCGGAGCGCCGCAAACAACGTCCTGGTTGACCCCAAATAACCGCGCACCACACTAAACCTTGCTGGACGGATGGCCTGCGCTCGGCTACAAGCCGCGCAAAGTATATACCTGAAAGAGGATTTCAATGCGACTCGGCATTCTAGAAGCCGGGCGGCCGCCTGCGCCGCTTGATGAAAAACATGGGACCTATCCGGGCATGTTTCAGGATTTGCTGCGTTCGCATCTGCCGGACGGCTCAGAAGTCATTGGCTATCCGGTCATAGAAGACGGCTTTCCCCGAACTGTGACCGAATGTGATGCCTGGCTGATCACCGGCAGCGCCTATGGCGTTTATGATGATGTCCCCTTTATTGGGCGGCTGATTGATTTCATTCAGGATGCCCATAAGGCCGGTGTGCCGATGGTTGGCATTTGCTTTGGCCACCAGATCATTGCCCAGGCCCTTGGTGGTCAGGCGGGTAAGTCAGAGAAAGGCTGGGGCGTTGGGGCGCACAGCTATACCATCCGGCAGGCACCGTCCTGGATGGGGAACGCCTCTGTGAATGATAACTTTGACACCTATGTCTCGCATCAGGATCAGGTGACGGCAGTGCCACCTGGCGCGACAGTTCTGGCCAGCAGTGATTTCTGCAACAACGCCATGCTGGCGATTGGCGACAAGATTTTGACCCTGCAAAGCCATCCGGAAATGCCCAGTGCCTATGTTGGGGACCTTTATGATGTGCGCCGGGCGCGGATCGGTGAGGAAAAAGTCGATGCGGCATTAACCACTGTTGCAAAGACCTCCCTCGCACCCGATGCCGACCGCGTTGCCACCTGGATCGGTGCCTTTTTGACCCAAGCCCTTGAAAGTTGAGATTTGAAAATGGACCTGCGGAATATCGCGATTATCGCCCACGTTGACCATGGGAAAACCACCCTGGTGGACAAGTTGTTGACCCAATCCGGGGCGGTACAGACGCACAGTGCGCTGACAGATCGCGCCATGGATTCCAATGAATTGGAAAAGGAACGCGGGATCACGATCCTGGCGAAATGTACCTCTGTCGAATGGCAGGGCACGCGCATCAATATCGTCGACACCCCTGGCCACGCCGATTTCGGGGGCGAGGTGGAGCGCATCCTGTCTATGGTTGACGGGGTGGTTCTATTGGTTGATGCCGCCGAAGGGCCGATGCCGCAAACCAAGTTTGTGCTGATCAAGGCGTTGGACCTGGGCCTGAAACCGATCGTGCTGATCAACAAGGTCGACAAGCCTGACGCCCGCCCGGACTGGGTGATCGATCAGGTGTTCGACTTGTTCATTGCCCTGGATGCCTCTGACGAGCAATTGGATTTCCCGGTTCTCTACGCCTCTGCCAAGCAGGGTTGGGCGGCTGAGACACTGGAAGAAGACCGAACAGATATGACGCCGCTGTTCAACCGTGTGCTGGCCCATGTTGCGCCACCGGTCGCAGACCCGGATGGTCCCTTCAAAATGCTGGTGACGACGCTGGAAAGCGATCCCTATTTGGGGCGTATTCTGACCGGGCGTATTCTGTCTGGGACCATTACCGTAAACCGCACGGTTAAAGGGCTGGGCAGAAACGGCAAGCCAGTGGAACAGGCGCGTCTGACCAAGTTGCTGGCTTTCCGGGGCCTGAAGCGCGAACCGGTCGATAGCGCCATGGCGGGCGATATTGTCGCCGTCGCCGGTTTGGGTAAGACCACGGTCGCCGATACGATCTGCGATCCGGCTGTGGAGGAACCGATTCCCGCCCGCCCGATTTCACCGCCAACCATGGCGATGACTGTATCGGTGAATGACAGCCCCTTGGCAGGTCGCGAAGGGGACAAGCTGACTGGTCGCATGATCGGGGATCGTCTGATCCGTGAGGCTGAAGGCAATGTCGCGATCAAACTGACGGAAAGCGCAGAGAAGGATGCCTTCGAAGTTGCCGGTCGCGGTGAATTGCAGTTAGGCGTGCTGCTGGAGCAGTTGCGCCGCGAAGGCTTTGAAATGACCGTCGGGCCGCCCCGCGTGCTGTATCGTGAAGACGAAAACGGCAAGCGCCTGGAGCCGATGGAAGAAGCCCAGATCGACGTGGATGAAGAGTTTTCCGGCGTCGTGGTTGAAAAGATGGGTCTGCGCAAAGGTGAAATGACCGAAATGCGCCCATCCGGTGGCGGCAAGACGCGGATCGTCTTTGACATCCCGTCTCGCGGTTTGATCGGCTATCAGGGCGAGTTTCTGGCAGATACGCGCGGCACCGGCATTCTGTCGCGCTTGTTTAAGGGCTTTGCGCCCCATAAGGGTCCGATCCCAGGTCGTCGCGAAGGGGTGCTGATTTCTGCGGAACAAGGCTCTGCAGCACCCTATGCCCTGACCAATCTGGAAGGCCGTGGTGCCTTGTTCGTTGATCCAGGTGATCCTGTCTATGTCGGCATGTTGATCGGGGAGCATAACAAGGGCAATGACCTTGAAGTGAACCCGATCAAGGCAAAGCAGCTGACCAACTTCCGCGCATCTGGCAAGGAAGATACCGTCAAACTGACCCCGCCGATCCGTCGCACGCTGGAAGAAGCTTTGGCTTATATTCAGGATGATGAACGGGTGGAAGTCACACCGGAATCCATCCGTCTGCGCAAAGCGATCCTGGACCCCAACGAGCGTAAAAAAGATAAACGCCGCCGCGAGTCCTAAGTCTGTTTTGATCCCCTCCCCCGCATTGGGGGAGGGGGCCACTAAGCCACATTTACTTTGTCACCCGACCCTTTGGGATCACCTCATATCCTGGCTCCTCTGGCTCGTCGTCCAGTATTTCCGCAGGGAAACCGGGGGCCAGGACTTTGATGTTACACGCATCTTCCAGCCGGCGGATGATATTGGGTGACCATTCCCGCGGGCCATAGCGGCGCTGGCCGTCTTCAAAGATTTCAATCATCTTCGGGTTCAACTCCAGGGGCACGCCGGCGCGATCCGCGATGGTCTGGAACAGGCCGATGTCTTTCAGCACCAGATCCATGGTGAAGCTGATATCGCGGCTGCCATTCAGGATGACCTGACTTTCGGTTTCATGGACGAAGGAATTGCCCGACGAAATCTTAATCGCCTCATAGGCGGTGCCCAAATCCATGCCCGCTGCCTTCGCCGTGGTCAGGGCCTCTGTCAGGCTGATCAGGTTGGCGGTGGCCAGATAATTGGTGATGACTTTCAGGACGGATGCACTGCCCAGAGGGCCGGTATGCAGCACACGGCGTCCCAGAACGGTCAGAACCGGCAGCATGCGGTCAAAGGCAGCGCGGTCACAGCCTGCCAGAATGGCTATATTGCCCGTGGCGGCACGATGGCACCCGCCGCTGACTGGGCAATCAATCGGTTCTGCGCCCTTTGCCTTGACCATCGCGCCCAGGCGTTTGACCTCGGCTTCGTCTGTCGTGCTCATTTCCGCCCAGATCTTGCCTGCGCTCAGGCCTGCCAGGACGCCGTCTTCTGCCTCCAGCACTGCCGCACTGGCGGCAGGGGAGGGCAGGCAGGTGATGGTGATATCACACGCCTCTGCCATAGCCTTGGGGCTTGCGGCAGCCTTGGCCCCCTTTTCTACAAAGGTTGCGACCAGCGCGTCGTTTAGATCGCGCACCATCACATCCTTGCCATTGCGCAACAGGCTGCCGGCCAGTTTACCCCCGACATTGCCCAGACCGATAAAACCAATTTTCATGCTTGTTCCCTTGTGTTGTAGCGCGGCAATTGTGTTACGCGCGCGGTGCCGATACGCGATCAGGGTTTCACGAAATTCGGCCGATGCATACCGATTGTTTCTTTTTTCAGGGCCGGGATTGCGCAGAAATTTTCACCTGTCCATAGTTGAAATCAACCATTCAAAGAACAGGGAACACCATCATGGCAGGTTTGGCGGAATCCGTTTTACAGGCATTGAAGGACCGTGGGGCGGGGGAGGTTTTCGGTATACCCGGCGATTTCGCGTTGCCCTTTTTTAAGATAATTGAAAGCAGTGATATTTTGCCGCTCTATACACTCAGTCACGAGCCGGGGATTGGCTTTGCAGCCGATGGAGCCGCGCGGTTCACCAGCGGGCTTTCGGTCGCTTGTGTGACCTATGGGGCCGGGGCATTGAATATGATCAATCCGGTTGCCCAGGCCTATGCAGAAAAGACGCCGATGGTAATCATTTCCGGCGCACCCGGTAAGGCTGAAGGGCAGCGTGGCCTGTTGCTGCATCATCAGGTCAAGCGATTGGATTCCCAATGGCAGATTTTCAAGGAACTGACCTGTGATCAGGCGCGATTGGATGACCCCGCCACAGCGGCACAGGATATTGCCCGTGTCCTGGATCGTTGCCTGCATGATTCTCGTCCCGTCTATTTGGAAATTCCTCGTGACATGGTGCTGACTGAGATTGGGGAGGTTCCTGTCTTCACACCGGCACAGGGCAATCCGGAAGCCGCACAATCAGCCGCCCGGGAAGTGCTGATGCGATTGGCGGCGGCGGACAATCCGGTGCTGATGGTGGGCGTTGAGGCAAAACGCTATGGCTTGGAAGCCCAGGTTACCACACTGGCGCAGAAGCTGCGTATCCCTGTCACCACCAGTTTTATGAGCCGGGGATTGTTGGCGGGACAGGATGTTCCTTTGGTCGGCACGTATCTGGGCGCAGCCGGGAAACCTGAAGTCAGTGATCTTGTCGAAGGGTCTGATTGTTTGCTGATGCTGGGCGTGATTGTCAGCGATACGAATTTCGGTGTGTCGGGTGGCAAGATCGATATGAGGAATGCCATCCACGCCTTCGATGGTCAGGTCCGGGTTGGCTTGCATTTCTATCCAGACGTCTTGTTGGAAGATTTTCTGGACGCGTTGATTGCGGAGGCGAAACCATTGGGTCAGGCAGAACATCGAGCGGATTCGTCCAGTCTTGGCCCGTTGCAGGTCGATGGGGAGCCGATCCACCCGATGGATATTGCCCGGGGCATCAATGAACTTTTTGCCCGTCACGGGGTGATGCCAATGACGTCCGATATGGGAGACTGCCTTTTTACCGCGATGGATATCGATAATACGGAACTGGCAGCACCGGGCTATTACGCCAGCATGGGATTTGGCGTGCCGGGCGGTTTGGGGGTACAGGCGGCAACCGGACGTCGGCCTTTGATTCTGGTAGGTGACGGAGCATTTCAGATGACCGGCTGGGAAATTGGGAATTGCCGCAAATATGGCTGGAACCCGATTGTTGTGCTGTTCAACAATACCAGTTGGGAAATGTTGCGCGTGTTTCAGCCCGGCCCGGCCTATCACGATCTGCCCGATTGGCATTATGCGGCCCTGGCGGATGGGTTGGGCGGGCGCGGCCATAGGGCTAGTACCCGCGCAGAACTGGCTGCAGCGCTGGAAGCCGCTTTTGCTGATGACAGTCAATTTCAACTGGTTGAGGTGATGTTGCCGCGTGGGGCGATCTCTGACACGCTGCATCGGTTCGTCACCGTGATCCGGGAATTGTCGTCTCTGGCGCAAGATGGATAGTGTTCTATGACCAAATCAGTTCAGGTTCGGATTGAGGGCAAGGTCCAAGGTGTCTGGTTTCGCGCATGGACTGAAAAGCAGGCGCGTGCTCTGGCGCTGAAGGGCTGGGTGCGCAATTGCCCTGATGGCAGTGTTCAGGCGCTGTTCAGTGGTCCCGCGGCGGCGGTTGATCAAATGGTGGCCGCCTGTCACGGCGGGCCCCCCAATGCGCAGGTGACATCGGTCACGCCGCATCCGGCCCAGGCACCCGATCAGGATGGGTTTCAGATCCGTCGTGATGGGTGATGATGGAATAGCGGTAATTTCCTGTATTCGCGATTTTACAGTATTCACCAGAAAAGAGCTTTGGGATAGGCAGAATGAACAGGAATATTTATTTGGCAGTGCAGTAAATTTTAGTGTGCAGCGCAATACACGATGTGAGATATATAGAATTCGGTGGTTTGCGTCGCAAATATGTCGCAGATTGGCGATTTTTATCATGATTTTTCTTTAGGCTTTACTGTAAGTCCTGTGCGACGATCCGCAATTGCAGTGTCATCGCCCAGAACGGCCATTAACCAAATGACCCCGAATGGGGCTGGTATCATTGGGAAGGTCGATACAATGAGCGATGAACCAAAGCAAAATCAGGATCACCCCTGTAAAGGGCCTCATCCGACTGATTGACTGTGTCTGGATCGTTTAAAGCCGCGTTCCAATCGGTCCAAAGACTTCCGCAAAGGCGGTTTCCAGCGCGATATCCAAATCGGGCAACCCTACCGGCAGGCCTAAATCCACCAGCGACGTGACGCCCAAATTCTGGTCTGCGATGCCGCAGGGCACGATGCCGTCGAAATGGCTGAGATCCGGCTCCACATTGATCGATATCCCGTGGAAGGTGACCCAATGGCGCACCCGCACACCGATGGCGGCGATTTTGTCCTCGCGTCCCTTGCCTCGGTCGACCCAGATCCCGACGCGGCCCTCGCGGCGCTCTCCCACAACATTGAAATGGGCCAGGGCGCGGATCACCCATTCTTCCAGGTCGTGCACGTAACAGCGCACATCCGCGCCGCGCTCTTTCAGGTTCAACATGGCATAGGCGATGCGCTGGCCCGGCCCGTGATAGGTATATTGTCCGCCCCGCCCGGTCTTATGCACGGGAAAGCGCGCGGGCGTCAGCAGGTCTTGCGCCTTCGCGCTGGTGCCAGCGGTATAGAGCGGGGGATGCTCCAACAACCAGATCTGCTCTGGCGCGGTACCGGCATGAATCGCGGCAACGCGGGCTTCCATCTCTGCCACGGCGGTGTCATAGGCGACCGGCTCCGCACTGACGCGCCAATCCGGTCGTGCGGTTTCGGACCAGCGGTCCGGGGAACAGGATTTGTCGGGGGTGGCGCTTAAATCCATAACGGGTCGAATTCCTTTGCACACAGCCATCGCCCCGCTTGATCGGGGGCCGGTGATTGGCTATACCATCGCGCACTCGCGGGCAAAAGCCCCCGAGCATGGCATGGTGTGCGGTCGTGGCGGAATTGGTAGACGCGCAGCGTTGAGGTCGCTGTCCGGTAACACGGGTGGAAGTTCGAGTCTTCTCGACCGCACCATGTCTTGTCTGAAAGGGTTCTGAGCGTCTCTGTTAAAAGAGTTTTTCAACGCAGCCCCTTTCCCCTCCTGTAAATTCGGATAAGATGCTGGCATCAACCGCAGTATAGCGGAGTGGCCGGTGTCTAGGACTGTGCTCTGCACAGTTCAATCACGCATTCAAGGGGATACATACTCATGGCGAAAAATTTCGACCAGGAGGCGTTGGCATATCATCGTATGTCACCTGCCGGGAAACTGGCGGTCGTCGCAACCAAACCGCTGGCGACACAGCGCGATCTCAGCCTGGCCTATTCCCCCGGTGTGGCCGCAGCCTGTCGTGAGATTGAGCGTGACCCGGTTGAGGCCGCCTATCTGACGGCGCGTGCCAATCTGGTGGGTGTGATCACCAATGGGACCGCCGTGCTGGGCCTGGGGGCGATTGGTGCCCTGGCGTCCAAGCCGGTGATGGAAGGTAAGGCCGTCCTGTTCAAGAAATTCGCCGGTATCGATGTGTTTGATATCGAGGTCGATGAGACCGATCCGGACAAATTCTGTGCCGTTGTCTCCGCACTGGAACCAACCTTTGGCGGCATCAATCTGGAAGACATCAAGGCCCCGGAATGCTTTGAAATCGAGAAGCGCTTGCGCGCGAAGATGAAAATTCCGGTTTTTCATGATGACCAGCATGGGACCGCGATCATTGTCGCTGCGGCGGTTTTGAATGGCTTGGAACTGTTGGGCGAGAAGTTTGAAGATATCAAGATCGTAACGTCTGGCGCGGGGGCTGCGGCGCTGGCCTGTTTGTCGATGTTGGTCGCGATGGGCGCGAAGCGGGAGAATATCTGGGTCACCGATATTGACGGCCTGGTCTATGAAGGCCGGGAGCAGATGGACGAATATAAAGGCATTTATGCCAAACAAACCAATATGCGCACCCTGGATGATGTGATCGACGGGGCGGATGTCTTTCTGGGCCTGTCTGCCCCCAATGTCCTGAAGCCTGAAATGGTCAAGCGCATGGGCAAAGCGCCCATCATCCTGGCGCTGGCCAATCCGAATCCTGAAATCCTGCCCGAAGATGCGATGGAGGCCCGCCCGGATGCCATCGTTGCGACGGGTCGGTCGGATTATCCCAATCAGGTCAATAATGTGCTGTGCTTCCCTTTTATCTTCCGGGGGGCATTGGATGTTGGGGCGACCACGATCAATGAGGAAATGAAGGTTGCTGCGGTCAAAGCCATCGCCGCCCTGGCGCGTCGCGAAGTTTCCGAGGTTGTTGCCAAGGCCTATGGCAGTTCCGGTGGGTTCGGGCGGGATCACCTGATTCCCAAACCGTTTGATCCACGGTTGATTTTGGAAATTGCCCCCGCCGTTGCGCGGGCTGCAATGGAGTCTGGTGTGGCGACACGCCCGATTGAGGATTTCGAAGCCTATAATGCGCGGCTGGAATCTTTCGTCTATCGCTCCGGCACCGTGATGAAGCCGATCATTGATCGTGCGGTCGCGGATCCCCGTCGCGTTGTTTATGCGGAAGGGGAAGAGGAGCGGGTGCTGCGCGCGGTACAGATCGTCGTTGATGACGGTATCGCCCATCCGATCCTGATCGGCCGTCGAAAAGTTATTGAGCAACGGATTGAACGCCTGGGCCTGCGGCTGGTGATTGATCGGGATTTTGAATTATGTGATCCCGAAGATGATCCACGCTATAAGGAATACTGGACATTGTATCATGAGTTGACCGGTCGGCAGGGTGTTTCGCCAGAGCTTGCGCGGGAAGTCGTGCGCACACGGACCACGGTGATCGGGTCGCTAATGGTGCGTCTGGGACAGGCCGATGCGCTGATCTGTGGGACGATGGGACGATTCCGCGATCATCTGAAACATGTCCGCCGTGTGATTGGTGTGCGCAGCGGGGCGCGGGACTTCTCTACCCTAAATATGTTGATCCTGAACAAGGGGATATTTTTCTTCTGCGATACCCATGTCAGTTTCGACCCCACCGTTGAGGAACTGGTCGAAATGGCGATCCTGGCGGCGGAAGAGGTGCGCCGCTTTGGCATCGAGCCGAAGATCGCCATGCTGTCCCATGCTAATTTTGGCAGTTCGGATTCCCCCTCTTCAATTAAAATGCGCCAGGCGGTTGCCATTCTGCAGCGCGAGACCGATTTAGAAGTAGAAGGTGAAATGCATGCCGACACCGCGTTGGATGAAACGCTGCGCGCAACCTTGATGCCGGAAAACAAACTGACCGGCTCGGCGAATTTGATGATTATGCCGACGCTGGATGCGGCGAATATAGCGTATAATGCGGTGAAAATGCTGGGAGACGGGCTGTCCGTTGGGCCGATTATGATTGGATCGGCGCGCCCGGTGCATATTCTGACAACCTCGCTGACAGCGCGGGGCATTGTGAATATGACGGCTGTTGCTGTTGTGGATGCGCAAATGGAAACACGCACCTCGGAAAAGAGGGCCTGAAGTACTGAAACAGGGATTCTGACTTATGTCGGAAGCGGCAGAAAAGACGGATAGCGAAGACGGCGACGCCTTCGACGAACTGTATGGTCTATCAAACGAGACTGTAGAGGCCGTTGAGGCTGCCGTTGATGAAGGCGCACCGCCTGACACCATCCGGGAACTGGTGGTGCCGCTGCATGCTGCGGATTTGGCGGACTTGCTGGAACGCCTGTCCCCGGATGACCGGCTGTCGGTGGTTCATGCGCTGGGCGATGAGCTGGATTCCGATGTTTTCTCCTATATCGATGAATCCGTGCGCGAGGATATCGTCGATGAATTGCCCAATTCCGTGCTGGCAAACATCGTCCGTGATCTGGATTCCGATGACGTCATCGACTTTCTGGAAGATCTGGACGAGGAGGATCAGCGCGAGATCCTCGACACGGTCTCTGCCGAAGACCGGGTCCTCTATGAACAGGGGCTGAGCTATCCGGAGTATTCCGCCGGGCGATTGATGCGGCGGGAAACCGTGACCATCCCCGATTTCTGGACTGTTGGTCAGACCATAGACTTTATGCGGGGTGAAGATACCGACCTGCCCGATGATTTCTATAACATCATTGTCGTCACGCCGTCGCATAAGCCGGTCGCATTGGTACAGCTTTCAAAATTGCTGCGGACCAAGCGGGTGGTGCCCATCTCCGCCATCATGGAAACCGACGTGAAGGTCATGCCTGCGGATATGGATCAGGAAGATATGGCCTTTCTGTTTCGTCAATATGGCCTTGTCGAAGCCCCGGTTGTCGATGCGGACGGGGTCCTGGTCGGGGTCGTTACCATCGATGATATCGTCGATGTCATGGACGAAGAACATGAGGATGACATCCTGAAACTTGGGGGGGTTAGTGAGGATGACTTCTATTCTGACTTCTTCGAAACAACCCGTCTGCGGTTTTCCTGGTTGCTGGTGAATTTAGGGACGGCGATAGTTGCCTCCCTGGTGATCGGGTTGTTTGAAGATGCGCTGGGCAAAATTGTGGCTCTGGCCGTTCTGATGCCCATTGTCGCCTCCATGGGTGGAAATGCGGGGACCCAGACACTGACCGTTGCGGTGCGGGCGTTGGCGACCAATGAATTGACGGCACGCAATGCGGTTCGAATCATGACCAAGGAAGTTCTGGTGGGCTGTGCCAATGGCTTCCTGTTTGCCGCCATTATGGGGGTAATCGCCTGGTTGTGGTTCAGTGATCCTATTCTGGGGGCGGTAATTGCCTTCGCGATGGTACTGAATCTGATCATTGCGGGGTTCAGTGGCGTTCTGATCCCCCTGGTGATCGAACGGATCGGTCAGGACCCCGCTATCGCCTCGACAGTCTTTTTGACGACAATCACGGATGTGGTCGGTTTCTTTGTGTTCTTGGGCCTGGCGACATTGGTTCTTGTCTGATTAGGCACGGCGCTTGCTTTGGCTTTTTGCAGATACATTCTGCAACACAGGGCCGCCACGATGTTACCGACAAACAATTCCAGCATTTACCGGGTCGCTACAGCCTATGAGGCCGCGAAACAGTCACAAACCGTTGCGCCGGATGCCGCCGATCTGGCCCGAGATTTGGGACGGGCGCGGTTCTATGATGCACTGGAAGGGCGGTACGGATTGCCCGGTAATGCCCTGGCCAGTGCGGATGAGGCTGCCCAGGCTTATGGAAACTCTGGGATATCAAACTCGGCGGACCAGAATATTGCGCGACGCTATGATCTCAGCGCCCTGTCGGTGGATGAAATCATCTCCCTTGCAGATGACTTGAAAAATGCGGGGCGGCTGGATCAATCCGACACGGATTTGATGCAGTACAACATGCAGTCGCTGCCTTTTGGGGTGGACAGTGTGTTTTCAACCTCTCCAGTTGCCGCCTTCGCGCGCGCTTTGGGACAGGGCAGCAGCACAGGCAGCCGCACTTTGGACCTGATCCGTCAGCAGGAAGAGCAAATTCAGTATCTCAGCGACAATGACGCGGACCCTCGGGCGCTGCGCGGTGCGAAGGCGGTTCTGGGGCAGTTGCGCTTGTTGCAGGCAGAACAATCCCTCTACGCCCAAATGGATGCCGCGCGGGATAAGGCGGAAGATCGCCAGACCAGTGGTGGCTTTGGTCCCTTTGGCGCCATGACAGATTTAATGAGCCTGCCCCCATCTACCATCGCCCTTTTCAGCGCTTAGAGCATCATGCGCTCGAATAAAGCTCACACAGGTTGCCCAGACAAGACTACCGCCCAGGATGGGGCCTGAGCGGTAGCGGGGAGGGAATGTGTGAACACATATTGAAGACGTCCACATAAAATAGGTAACACCATTCCCATGTCGGGTGAAGTATAAAATCGCAATGGTCGCATTTTTCTTTTTTCCAGACACCCTATAAGAGTGTTTGGTTGTGAATGGCTTTCTCTTTTGGCCTGGTTTTTACGCACTCACGGGGTGTGTGTCCCATAGGATACCTTGGGGATACCTTGGGCAGGCGTCGCTGGCGGGGCAATGTAGGACGCTGTTGGATCGGATGGCCTGATCAATTCACGGCAGATTTGAGTCTGTCAGTCCTTTTCATCAGGCTTGGCGACTGTGATAAGGACCGATATGAGCTCTGCCTCTGCCCCTCTGAATGATCCCCCGGTTTCAACGGCCGAACCGTCCACCGTGTTATCGGTATTTCTGCTCAGCGGGGGGTTATTCATTTTCACCCTGCAAGATGTCATCGTGCGGACACTCAGCCCCCATTATCCGGTTCATGAACTGATTTTCATGCGGGGGGGATTGGCGATCTGGCTGATGGGGCTTTATGTTTACTGGCGCAATGGCTGGGCTGGATTTCGCATCGTAAGACCTTGGATCATCGTGCTGCGGGGCACCTGCGGCATGACCTGTTTTATGAGCTATTATCTGGCAATGGCAAAGCTGACATTGGCAGCGACCGTGACCATCACCTATTGCAGCCCCATTGTGATCAGCTTGCTATCGGTGTTTCTGTTGGGTGAGGCCGTTGGGTGGCGTCGCTGGGTGGCGATTTTTGTTGGATTTATGGGGGTGATTGTCGTGGTCGGGCCGTCGGGCAATATCCTGGACCCGGCGGCTGGTTTCGCGGTCTTAAGTTGCGTCAGCTATGCCGTCATGGCGATTCTGACCCGGAAGCTGAGTTCGCAAATGTCCGGGGCCAGCATCGCATTCTATCAGATGCTGTCCTTTATCGTCGGCAGTATCCTGTTGGGTTTGTTCCTGGGCGGTGGGGCATTCTTTGATCCGGCGGATCATCCCAGTATTCAATTCATGCTGCGCCCATGGATTATGCCAGATCTGTCGGATTTTGGCCTGATCGCCTTGACGGCATTAATCGCATCTTTCGGATTCATCATGTTGACCAGCGCCTATGCCCGAACATCGCCGTCGATTGTCGCGCCTTTTGAATATAGCGGCGTTTTGTGGGGCACATTGGCCGGTTGGATTTTTCTGTCGGAAGTCCCCGGCCACTGGACGATAATTGGGGCCAGTATCATCGTCGGGGCGGGCCTGTATATTCTGTACCGCGAATCCTACCGTGGGAAGAAACCGCGGGCGTTGTTGAACCCGGCCCTGACGCTTCCGGATCCGGTTCAGAAGTCCACTACAGAGTAAGATGGCTGTCGGCCTGATGACCGTGACTGTGAAGAATTATCTGAAGAATCATAATTGACGTTTACGTAAACGTTAACTACGGTGTGTCTTGCTTTTTGAGGGTGGTTTAATACACCGCAATTCAGACCTGCCACCATTGACCCTTTTGAAGGACCATCGATGCCGGGGAACAAGGTTCATACCATTGCAGACTTGGTGCGGGACTTTGGTGTCACGGCCAGGACCATCCGTTTTTATGAAGCTGAAGGCATGTTGACCCCGGAACGTCAGGGGCAACAGCGCCTGTATCATCCCCGCGACCGCGTTCGTTTGACCTTGATCCTGCGGGGAAAACGGCTGGGTTTCACCCTGGCGGAAATTCGCGAAATCATTGACCTGTATCACGCCGATCCGGGGGAGCTGGGTCAGTTGCAGCACTTCCTCGACAAAATTCAGGAGCGTCGGGACGACCTGGAACAAAAACGCAAAGATATTGAGTTAACCCTGAAAGAATTGGACGAGGTAGACCGGACCTGTCGCCAACGCCTGACAGAATTGGCCCGTGCAGGATCGAAGGAGGCGGCGGAATGACAACAATTGATTTCGGTTCTGATGATATCACGGGCCGCAGCACGGTCTACAGCGATGACTGCGATCATATGGGCCATATGAATGTCGCAGCCTATACCCGTAAATTTGATGAGGCGACCTGGGCGTTCTGGAACAGCGTTGGAATGACCCCGACGGTTATGCAGGATCAGCAAATTGGCATTGCAGCCCTGGAATCCCGGTTGACCTATCATCGGGAATTATTTCCGGGGGAAAGCTTCCTGGTGCGCAGTCGCTTCGTTTGGCTGAAGCCGAAAACAGCCCGGTTTCATCATCGCCTCTATGTTTTGATCGATGATGGCCAAGACGGTGTCGAAACATTAGCTGCGACCTGTACCTACACCGTGGCATGCCTGGATCGCGCGGCCCATAAGGCGACACAGTTTCCAGGCTCGGTTGCAGCACGGATCACATCTATCCTGAAACCTTTGCCTGCGGAGGCTGCGGCATGAGTGAATTTCAAGTCCACAACCCAGATTTTGAAAGCCGCACCCGCGACAGTTTTGCCCGTCAGGGGTTCATGGCGACATTGGGCGCGCAGCTTACCGCTGTCTCCCCAGGTCATGTTGAGATACGGTTGCCATATCGCCCGGAACTGAGCCAGCAGCATGGCTATTTCCATGGCGGCGTGATCGGGACCATGGCCGATAATGCCGGGGGATACTGCGCCTTCACGCTGTTGGCGCCCCAGGATTCGATCCTGACGGTGGAATACAAGATCAACATCGTCTCTCCCGGCAAGGGCGAGTTCCTGATTGCGACGGGGCAGGTGCTAAAGCCCGGCCGCCGCCTGACAGTCTGTGAAGCGCGGATTTATGGAGAGACAGCGGGTAAGCGTAAACTCTGCGCGACGGCCCTGTGCACCTTAATGACAATGGACGGTATGTCCGACGATAAGGCCGCCTGAGAACAAGAGCGGCTTACTGAAACTTAACGTGAGGAAACGAAGCCATGATTTCCAATTCCTATCCGACGCTGGACTTTGATCTGGGCGAAACCGCCGAGATGCTGCGTGACAGCGTCTCCAGCTTTGTGTCTGACGAGCTGGCCCCCCGCGCGGCGGAGATCGACAAGACCGATCAATTCCCAATGGATATGTGGAAGAAATTCGGCGATATGGGGCTGTTGGGCATCACGGTTGAGGAAGAATATGGCGGCGCTGGCATGGGCTATCTGGAACATGCCATCGCGATGGAGGAAATCAGCCGCGCCTCTGCCTCTGTGGGCCTCAGCTATGGCGCCCATTCCAATTTGTGCGTCAATCAGATCCGCCGCAATGGTACGGAAGAGCAGAAACAGCGCTATCTGCCGAAACTGATTTCCGGGGATCATGTCGGGGCCTTGGCGATGTCTGAACCCGGCGCGGGCTCTGACGTTGTGGGCATGAAGCTGCGGGCCGAAAAGAAGGGCGATCGCTATATCCTGAATGGCACCAAGATGTGGATCACCAATGGCCCTGATGCCGATACCATGGTGATCTATGCCAAGACCGACCCAGACGCTGGATCCAAGGGCATCACCGCCTTTCTGGTGCAAAAGGATTTCAAAGGATTCTCCGTCGCGCAAAAGCTAGACAAGCTGGGGATGCGCGGCTCCCATACCGGGGAACTGGTATTCGAAAATTGTGAAGTACCAGAGGAGAATATTCTGGGCGGTCTGAATAGGGGCGTCAAAGTCCTGATGAGCGGGTTGGATTATGAGCGCGCTGTGCTGGCGGCCGGTCCGTTGGGCATTATGGAGGCCTGTATGGATGTGGTGCTGCCCTATCTGCACGAGCGCAAACAGTTCGGCCAGGCCATCGGAGAATTCCAGCTGATGCAGGGCAAGCTGGCCGATATGTATACCACGATGAATGCCTGCAAGGCCTATGTCTATGCTGTGGTCAAAGCCTGTGATCGTGGTCAAACAACCCGCAAGGACGCGGCGGGTGCGATTCTGTATGCCGCAGAAAAGGCAACCTGGATGACGCTGGAGGCGATCCAGGTCCTGGGCGGCATGGGCTATATCAATGAAAGTCCGACGGGCCGCCTGCTGCGCGATGCCAAACTGTATGAGATTGGAGCGGGCACCTCAGAAATCCGCCGCATGCTGATCGGCCGCGAATTGTTTAACGAGACGGCGTAACCAAAGGAACGCAACGATGACCCAACAGGACCCAATCGTTATTGTCGGTGCCGCGCGCACGCCTATGGGCAGCTTTCAGGGCGACCTGAAGGAGGCGACCGCCCCTGAGCTTGGCTCGGTCGCGATCCGTGAGGCACTGTCTCGCGCCGGTGTGTCGGGCGAGGATGTGGGCGAAGTGATCTTCGGCAATGTGCTGCCCGCCGGTCTGGGTCAGGCCCCGGCGCGTCAGGCCAGTCTGGGGGCGGGTATGCCCCAATCGGCGGGCTGTACCACTATCAATAAAATGTGTGGGTCCGGCATGAAGGCGACGATGCTGGCCCATGATCTGCTGATCGCGGGCAGTGCCGATGTGATGATTGCGGGCGGGATGGAGAGTATGACAAACGCGCCCTATCTGTTGCCTAAGGCGCGGGGCGGCATGCGGTTGGGCCATGGTCAGGTGATCGACCATATGTTCCTGGACGGGCTGGAAGATGCCTATGACAAGGGGCGCCTGATGGGGACCTTTGCAGAGGAAACCGCGACCTATTATCAGTTCACGCGCGACGCCCAGGATGCCTTTGCGATTGAAAGCTTAACCCGTGCCCAGAAGGCGCAAGCCGATGGCACATTTGAGGCGGAAATCGCACCGATCACCCTGAAAACCCGAAAAGGCGAGGTGACGGTCAACCTGGATGAACAACCCCGCACTGCCAATCCAGATAAGATCCCGACCCTGAAGCCTGCTTTTGCGAAGGATGGCACGGTGACGCCCGCCAATTCCTCCTCCATTTCCGATGGTGCGGCGGCCCTGGTGCTGATGCGCCGGTCAGAGGCACAGCGTCGTGGCCTGACCCCGCTGGCAGAGATTGTGTCGCATGCGACCCATGCACAGGCCCCGGCTTGGTTCACGACCGCCCCGGTCGAGGCAATCCGCAAATGCCTGGACAAGGCAGGTTGGTCAAAAGACGCGGTGGATCTGTATGAGGTCAATGAGGCTTTCGCGGTTGTGGCCATGGCGGCGATGCATGACCTTGACCTGCCCCGTGATAAGGTGAACATCCATGGGGGTGCCTGTGCGCTTGGTCATCCAATTGGGGCATCTGGCGCGCGTATTCTGGTCACACTGCTGAATGCTTTAAAGACCTATGATTTGCAGACGGGCGTCGCCTCCTTATGTATTGGCGGTGGTGAGGCCACGGCCCTGGCGGTCAAACGCCTGCAGTAAAAGAAAGAGGTTGATTAAATATGCCAACAATCCTGATCACAGGATCCAATCGCGGTATCGGAAAACGCCTGGCGGAACTGTATGATGCCGAGGGATGGACGGTGATTGCCGCCTGTCGCAATCCGAATTCGGCGGATTTGGTGGGGGAGCCTTTGACGCTGGATGTTGCCGATGAAGCATCCGTGGCTGCCGCAGCAAAATCATTGGCGGGACGTCCCATTGACGTGTTGTGGAACAATGCCGGGGTCTATCTGGACAAGGGTCAGATGTTGATGGACCTGTCTGCGCAGGAATGGCTGGAAACATTTCGCATCAATACGATCGCGCCAATCTTGTTATGTCGCGCCCTGTTGGAGAACGTTGCGGCCTCGACCCAGCGCAAACTGACCTTCACAACCAGCAAGATGGGGTCTGTCGCCCTGAACTCCGGGGGGGCATATGCCTATCGGTCCTCCAAGTCCGCCTTGAATATGGCGGTATCCAGCCTGGCGAAAGAGCTGGCCCCGCGTGATATCAGAACCGTTGTGATGCATCCCGGATGGGTGCGCACGGATATGGGAGGGACCGGGGCAGACATCGATACCAACCAGTCCGCCGGTGGCATGAAAGCCGTCGTTGATGGGCTGGGTGCTGGCCAAACAGGTCAATTCTTTAATTATGATGGAAAGGAGCTTCCCTGGTGAATCCAATTAATCGACTGCTGGCGGGATATCGCAGCTATCGGGCGCTGTATCATGAAAAGCGCGGCGACCTGACCCGGCAATTGGCAGAAGAAGGTCAGAAGCCGGAGATCATGGTCATCGCCTGTTCTGACAGCCGCGTTGACCCGGCGATCCTGTTCAATGCGGATCCAGGGGAGATATTCGTGGTGCGCAACGTTGCCGCCCTGGTGCCGCCATACAGTCCGGATTCATCCCATCATGGGACATCGTCGGCGATTGAATTTGCGGTAAAGGATCTGGGTGTTCGGGAAATCGTTATTCTGGGTCATCATCAATGCGGCGGTGTGCAGGCCATGCGCTCCATCCATCAGGGCAATAAACTGGAAGATCGGGAATTTATTGGGGCATGGATGGCGCTGGCGGAAGATGCCTGCGCCATGCATGGTGCAGATGATCCGGGGTCCGAGGCTGCCGTGGAGATGGCGACGATCAAAACGTCTATCCGTAATTTGAAAGGCTTTCCCTGGATTCAAAGCCGGGTTGATGACGGTTCTTTGCGTCTGCATGGCTGGTGGTTTGATATCAATACCGGCAACATGCTGGCCCATGATCCGAAAACCGGTCAGTTCAGTATCGTCGACAGCGTGCCGGATCTTATGGGCAAATAGAGCCAGCCGGATCAGGCTGACCGAACTGGGAGAAACGACCATGATTTTGACCGAAGAGCAGATGATGATCCGCGAAATGGCGCGGGACTTTGCGACCGAGCAACTGGCGCCTAATTCCGAGGAATGGGATCGTGAATGTCGTTTCCCCAAGGAAGCGATCGACGCGATGGCGCAGCTTGGCATGATGGGCATGATGGTCCCGCCCGAATGGGATGGCGCTGGCACGGACACGGTTTCCTATGCCATGGCACTGGAGGAAATCGCGGCGGGCGATGGGTCTGTATCGACGATTATGAGCGTGCATAACTCTGTCGGCTGCATGCCGGTCCTGCGATATGGCACCGATGAACAGAAAGAACGGTTCCTGAAGCCCTTGGCGCGCGGCGAAATGATCGGTGCCTTTTGTCTGACCGAGGCACATGCCGGGTCCGATGCGTCCGCAATTAAAACCAAGGCACGCAAAGACGGCAATAAATGGGTGATTGATGGGTCTAAACAATTCATTACCAATGGATCGACTGCGGGCGTTGCCCTGGTCTTTGCTGTCACCGATCCGGATGCGGGCAAGCGCGGGATTTCCGCCTTTCTGGTCCCCACCGATACCAAAGGGTATGTCGTAGAGCGGATCGAAAAGAAGATGGGCCTGAATGCATCTGATACCTGTGCCCTGCGGTTTGAAGGGGTAGAGGTGACGCCCGACCTGATGTTGGGCGAAGAAGGGCAGGGCTATAAAATCGCGCTGTCCAATCTGGAAGGCGGGCGCATCGGGATTGCCGCCCAGGCCCTGGGCATCGCGCGGGCCGCGCTGGACTATGCCGTCGGCTATGCCAAGGAACGCACCTCCATGGGCCAGCCGATCATGCAGCATCAGGCGGTCGGATTCCGATTGGCCGATGGGGCAACCAAACTGCATGCTGCACGCCAGATGATCCTGCATGCGGCTGCGATGAAGGATGCCGGTCAGCCATGCCTGACCGAAGCCTCTATGGCGAAGCTCTTTGCGACTGAAATGGCAGAGGTTGTGGTCTCTGACGCATTACAGACTCTGGGTGGCTATGGCTTCATGAAGGATTTCCCACTGGAACGCATGGCCCGCGATGTGCGGGTGACCAAGATTTACGAGGGGACCAGCGATATCCAGCGCATGCTGATCGCCCGGTCCTTGGCTGCTTGATCGGGCACGAGATAGGGCAGGCGATGACACAGCAGACACTCGATTTCTATTTCGACTATTCCTCCCCCTATGGCTATTTCGCATCAGAAATGGTGGAAGCCCTGGCGGATAAGCATGGTCGTGTTGTGGTTTGGAAACCAATTCTGTTAGGCGCGATCTTTAAGCAGGAAGGGACACAATCTCTGGTCAGCTATCCGATCAAGGGGCCGTATTCCAAACATGATATCGAACGGTGTTCCGGCTTCTACAACATTCCGTTCCATTGGCCGCCGGTTTTCCCCGTCTTGACCGTCAATGCTGCCAGGGCAACGCTGTGGGTTCAGCAGGAATATCCAGAAAAGGCCGTGTCGTTGATTCATGCGGTCTTTCGAAAGGCCTTTGCAGAAGGGACGGATGTGGCCCAGGTCGTCCCTGTATTGGAAGCGGCAGAGTCAGTCGGTTTGAATTCTGATGAAGTGGCGGCTGTTATCCGGTCACAGCCGATGAAAGACCTGTTGAAATCAGAAACACAGGCGGCGATGGACCGGGGTGTATTCGGCTCGCCTTTCTTCTTCATCGATGGAGAGAGATTCTGGGGCGTCGATCGCATGGATATGATGGATGCCTGGATGACACGGGGTGGATGGTAATCTCTAGGGTTACTGCCTGATTGTTTTTATAGGACTTAAAGGACGCAGTATGACCCAATTGACCAGTGCGTATGATCCCAAATCGGAAGAGGCGATTGCCAATACAGCGGCAATGACTGCGCTTGTCGAGGATCTGAAGGCAAAGCTTGCCGCCGTTAAATTGGGGGGTGGGGAGGTCGCGCGGGAGCGTCATTTGTCCCGTGGTAAGCTGTTGCCGCATGATCGGGTGCGCACCTTACTTGACCCTGGATCACCCTTCCTGGAACTGTCGCAATTGGCAGCGTATGGCATGTATGATGACACGATTTCCGGCGCGGGTGTCATAACCGGGATTGGTCGCGTCGCGGGTCAGGAATGCGTTATCGTCGCCAATGATGCGACGGTAAAGGGCGGGACCTATTATCCGCTGACCGTAAAGAAACATGTCCGTGCCCAGGAAATCGCGCAGCAGAATAATCTGTCCTGTATTTATCTGGTCGATTCTGGTGGCGCGAACCTGCCCAACCAAGACGAGGTCTTTCCAGATCGCGATCATTTCGGGCGTATCTTTTACAATCAGGCCAATATGTCCGCCCAAGGCATTGCCCAGATCGCGGTTGTTATGGGGTCCTGTACAGCCGGCGGGGCCTATGTCCCGGCAATGTCTGAAGAAAGCATCATCGTGCGCAATCAGGGCACGATCTTTCTGGGCGGTCCGCCTCTGGTGAAGGCAGCGACCGGTGAAGAGGTTTCTGCGGAGGATCTGGGAGGGGCAGAAGTGCATTCCCGTGTCTCTGGTGTGACCGATCATATTGCAGAAAATGATACCCATGCTCTTTCGATTGCCCGGAAGATCGTTGGCAATCTGAACCGCACAAAGCCCATGGGCGTGAAAACCCTACCGCCGCGCGATCCCGTGCTGAACCCGGATGACCTGTATGGCGTTGTCCCGACCGACCTAAAGAAGCCCTACGATGTGCGCGAAGTGATCGGGCGTATCGTTGATGGATCGGAGTTCGACGAGTTCAAGAAACTCTATGGCACGACCTTGATCTGCGGTTTTGCCCATATCTGGGGCTACCCCGTGGGCATCATTGCCAATAACGGAATCCTGTTTTCAGAATCCGCTCTGAAGGGCGCTCATTTTATTGAACTGTGTTCGCAACGGAACATTCCGCTGGTTTTCCTGCAGAACATCACCGGATTCATGGTCGGGTCCAAATATGAATCTGGCGGCATTGCAAAGGACGGAGCCAAGCTGGTGACCGCCGTTGCCACGACACAGGTTCCAAAGTTCACCGTCATTCTGGGCGGCAGTTTTGGGGCAGGGAATTATGGCATGTGCGGGCGGGCCTATTCGCCCAGATTCTTGTGGATGTGGCCCAATGCGCGCATCTCCGTCATGGGGGGTGAACAGGCCGCCAGCGTCTTGGCGACGGTGAAAGAAGACAATATGACCAAGAAAGGCACCTCCTGGTCTGCGGAAGAAAAGGCGGCCTTTATGGACCCGATCCGCCAGCAATATGAGGATCAGGGGCATCCCTACTATGCCTCTGCCCGGTTATGGGACGATGGCATTATCGATCCGAAAGACACACGTATGGTCCTGGGTCTTGGCCTATCGGCGGCGATGAATGCGCCCATTGAGCCGACACGCTTTGGCCTGTTCCGGATGTAGGAGAGACTCGATGCCTGATCAGAAATTCACAATCCTAAGGGACGGTCCGGTCGCGCATCTGCGACTGACCAACCCTGATCGACATAATGCCTTTGATGATGCCTTGATTCTGGGCCTGACCGAGGCTTTTACAACGCTAGGAGAAGACTCCGATATCCGTGTTATCATTCTAGAGGCGGAGGGGAAGAGCTTTTCTGCCGGGGCAGATCTGACTTGGATGCAGCGTGTCGCGGGCTATTCTTTCGACGAGAATCTGGCCGATGCGGGGGGCTTGGCTGAAATGCTGCGGGTCATCAATTTCCTGCCCAAGCCTGTGATTGCCCGGGTGCAGGGTGCGGCCTTTGGCGGTGGCGTTGGACTGGTCGCCTGCTGCGACATCGCCATCGGATCGACCCGCGCCAGTTTCTGCCTGTCGGAAGTGAAACTGGGCATTATTCCGTCTGCCATCAGCCCCTATGTGGTCGATGCAATTGGCGCGCGCGCCGCCCGGCGGTATTTCCAAACAGCGGAACGGTTTGACGCACTAACAGCCCTGCGCTTTGGCTTGCTGCATGACGTGGTTGAGGAAGACGCCTTGGATACCGCCGTTGATGCGGTGGTTCAGTCAATTTTGGCCGTCGGGCCTATCGCCGCGCGGGAAGCAAAAGATCTTGTTTTTTCTGTTGATCGCCCAATCACCGCAGAGGTGATCGAAGATACTGTTCACCGCATCGCCCGCCTGCGCGCCACACCGGAAGCGAAGGAAGGCATGGCCGCTTTTTTTGAGAAACGGAGTCCCGCATGGAAAAAGTAGATGTTTTTGCAACGGTAGAGCGGGAGCGCGCCAGTTTCCTGGCGCAGGAGTCTCACAGTCTGGGTCTGCCCAGCCTGTTCTATGGCTCCTTGCGCGCACCGGCTGTGTTTGAGATCGTTGTTGGGCGACCGATGGACAATGCTGATATTCAGCCCGTCGCCCTGCCCAATCATGAGTTGGCCCGGATCATTGCCGGGGATGGATTTCCAGGCATTTTCCCGACACAGGAAGACACCCTTCTGGACTGTCTGTTGATCCGGGATTTGTCAGCGCAAGAAGCCCTGCGTGTCGCCTGGTATGAATGGGACGAATACAAGCTGGGCCGCTTCACCCTCAGCGATGGTCAACAGGCTCAGGCCTTCGTGCCCGATGTCGAGGCGATCCATCGGCTGCATGGATCCATCGATTTCCAGCCCTGGTCCTTTGAGGATTGGCGCGATCAACATTTGCAGGATGCCATTCCCAATGCTCAGCAATGGATGGCGGAAATGCCGGATGTAACCCGTCACCTGGCCGCGGCGGAATGATGCTTTTAAAGGGATACTGGGATGTTTAAGCGGATATTGATCGCTAATCGGGGTGAAATCGCCTGTCGGGTCATCGCAACGGCCCGCCGATTGGGGGTGGAGACGGTCGCGGTCTATTCCGACGCCGATGCCGATGCCCTGCATGTGGCATTGGCGGATCAGGCGGTTCATATCGGCCCCGCCCCGGCGCGGGAAAGTTACTTGCTGGGCGATGTCATTCTTAAAGCTGCTAAGGATACAGGGGCGGAGGCGATCCATCCTGGCTATGGATTCCTGTCCGAGAATGCGGATTTTGCTGAAGCCTGCGAAAAGGCTGGCATTGTCTTCATTGGCCCACCTGCCAGTGCAATCCGGGCCATGGGGTCGAAATCAGAGGCTAAAGCCCTGATGGACAAGGCGGGCGTCCCGCTGACGCCTGGCTATCATGGGGCCAATCAGGATCCGGATCATTTGCAGATGGAAGCCGACGGGATCGGCTATCCTGTCCTGATCAAGGCGTCTGCCGGGGGCGGGGGAAAAGGCATGCGCCTTGTGGAGCAATCGGCGGATTTTCAGGAAGCGCTGGCATCGTGCAAACGAGAGGCCGCATCCAGCTTTGGCGATGATCGGGTTCTGGTAGAGCGTTTCGTGACCCGCCCCCGCCATATTGAAATGCAGGTTTTCGCGGATAGTCATGGTAATGCCGTGCATCTTTTCGAGCGGGATTGTTCCATCCAGCGCCGCCATCAAAAGGTCGTGGAGGAAGCAACCGCGCCCGGTATGCCTGAAGACCTGCGCGCTAAGATGGGTGATGCGGCCGTTGCGGCTGCCAAAGCCGTCGGTTACCAGGGGGCCGGGACAGTCGAATTCATTGCCGAGACAAAAGCCGATGGCACGCCCGGTGATTTCTTCTTCATGGAGATGAATACCCGCCTGCAGGTTGAACATCCGGTGACGGAGGCTGTGACCGGCCAGGATCTGGTGGAATGGCAATTGCGCGTCGCGTCGGGGGAAAGACTGCCGATGGAACAGGCAGAGATTTTTGCCTTTGGCCATGCTGTTGAAGTCCGACTGTATGCGGAAGATCCCGATGGCGGCTTCCTGCCCTCCATTGGCACCCTGACCCATTTGCGGTTCCCAGCGGAATCAGACGGCGTGCGTATTGATACCGGCGTGCGCGAAGGGGATGCCATTTCCCCTTACTATGATCCGATGATCGCAAAGGTGATCGCCCAGGGGGATGATCGCGATCAGGCCATCGCAACTCTTATTCAGGCGCTGCGGGACACAGAGGTCGCGGGGATTTCCACCAATCGTGATTTTCTGATCCGGGTTCTCTCTCATCCAGATTTCAAATCCGGGATGCTGGATACTGGGTTCATCGCGGCAAAAGAAGATGTGTTGTTGCCCGGCAAGGTGCGCGCCTCGACGATCGCCTTGACCCTTGCCAGCCTGTTGGCGCTCGACATGCAAGCCCAAGCGGCGCGCGAGATTGCTATGGCCGGATCAGATTCCCATAGTCCCTGGGCACGTACCAATGGATGGCGCCTCAGTGACGCTGCGGCCGTGGATTTGATCTTCCAGGATGTGGAGGGCACTTGCCAAATTGCAGCAATCTATCAAGACGGCGCCTGGCAGATTGATCTGGCGTCGGGGGACACTCATTCTGCGGTTCTGATGGACCGGACGGATGATCGGCTCATCGGGCGCATTGACGGGATTCGCTATGATATCGGATATACCCAGACCGGGGATCGCATCACGCTGTTCCTGGGCGATCAAACGATCAGCCTAGTTCAGGTGGACCCCTTTGCGATGGCTGCGGGGATAGACCAGTTGGATCATGCCCTGACGGCACCAATGCCCGGCAAGGTCACCGCCGTCTTTGTTTCGGCCGGGGAGGCAGTGGCGGCCGGACAATCGCTGATGATTCTGGAAGCGATGAAAATGGAACATACCATCAAGGCCCCCGCAGAAGGGATCGTCGCAACGCTTCCCTTCGCGGTCGGAGAGCAGGTGCCAGACAGCGCGGTGTTGATTACATTTGAGGAGCCGGAGACAGCGTCATGACGGATCGCGTTCGAATCGTCGAAATGGGCCCCCGGGATGGGCTGCAGAATGAAAAGGCAGCGGTTTCGACAGAAGATAAAATTCACTTGATCCATCTGCTGAACCAGACTGGATTGCCAGCAATTGAGGTTGGCAGTTTTGTCTCCCCGAAATGGGTGCCGAAAATGGCAGATTCGGGGCAGGTGTTTGACCGCATTGAAAAGTTGCCTGGCGTTTCCTATCCAATGCTGACCCCGAATATGAAAGGGTTGGAGGCCGCGCTTGACCATGGTGTGCAAGAGGTCGCCGTCTTTGCCGCTGCGTCTGAGAGTTTTTCACAGCGCAATATCAATTGTTCCATCGCAGAGTCGATTGATCGTTTCGCTGCCGTTTGTGAGGGGGCGCTTTCTGCGGGCCTTAAAGTGCGCGGCTATATCTCTTGCGTTCTGGGCTGTCCCTATGAGGGAAAGATCGCCCCGGACGCCGTTGCTGCTGTTGCGGAAAGACTTGTTCAACTCGGTTGTTATGAAGTTTCTCTGGGGGATACGATCGGGACCGGCACGCCGGTGGAAACCAGGGCGTTGATCCAGGCCGTCTCACAAAAGGTGCCGATGGCCCAGATCGCCGGCCACTTCCACGACACCTATGGTCAGGCTTTGGCCAATATCTGGGCTGCTTTGGCATGTGGGATTCGGACCTTTGACTCCTCAGTCGGGGGATTGGGGGGATGTCCCTACGCCAAGGGGGCGACTGGCAATGTCGCGACAGAAGATGTGGTCTACAGCTTCATGCAAAGTGAGATTGAGACCGGTATTGATATGGAGCGTTTGCTGGATGCGGTTCAGTTTTCCGCTAAAATGGTGCGGCGTGATGTGTCTTCCCGGGTTGGGCGTGCCTTGCTGACAAAACGCGCTGGTTAGCGTCTGACAGACCTTGTAACTGATCCTGATCTGCCGCTAGATTTTGAGCCGCACCGCAGTGTCGATGGGGCCTGCGGGCAGGGTGGCCTGTGGCAACGGATGCGTCTCTTGAGTAAAGTTTGCGCATCGGTAAGGGAATGTCTGCGTGGATCGTGACTTTTCAAATCTTACCATAAGCATCATTGATAACAGCCCGCGCATTCGGAAAACTGTGCGGCGTTTCTTGCGGTCCTTTGGGGTTCCGGACGGGCCGGACTTTTCAGATGGAACTTCCGCCTTGGCTCAGTTCCGCCATACGCTGCCGGATATAGTGATCCTGGATGTGGATGTGACGCCAACGGACGGGATCGAAATTACAATGTTCATTCGTCAATCCCTGCACAGCAGCAATCCCTATCTTCCGATCATTATGATGGTTGGAAATTCGGACCCCAGGCGCGTCGTGGAAGCCCGGGATGCAGGGGCGACTGAAATCATTGCAAAGCCGCTCTCTGCCCCCTCTCTGTATGGGCGTATCACCCAGGTGCTTGACCATCCGCGCCGTTACATTCGCACAACAAGCTATTTCGGGCCGGATCGACGCCGCCGCAATACGCTCTGGGTCGGCAGAGAGCGCCGCGTCACTGACTACGATTCCTATGCGTCGATGTTTATTGATGTTCAATGAGGTTCTGAAAGTCGGGGGCGTGCGTGCAGGGTTGGTTCCCCTTCCAGAATCTCATAGCCTTTGTGTCTGTCGTATTATTGGTGAGAGACAAACCCCATGGCCCTGAATATCCGAAAACTCTGTGTCGGAGCGGACAGTATCGAGGATCTGCAACACTGGCAGACCGGTCGGCTGCGCCTGAATGGCGGCAAGATCTGGCACACCACCCGCACCTGGCCCAGACGGTTTGAGGAGATATTGCAGGGAGGGGGGTCACTTTACTGGATCATCAAGGGGCAGATGGCGGTGCGCCAAGGCATACTCGGTTTTGAGCCGGAACCTCAGGACGATGATCCGGATTCGCGCCCTTATTGTCGGATTATACTCTCCCCAGAATTGGTGCCGACGGATCCCTGGCCGCATCGCCCGTTTCAGGGATGGCGGTATCTAAAGGCGGATGACGCGCCGCCAGATTTAAAAGCCGGGACTGAAAATGATGCGTTGCCAGCCTCTCTCGCAGCGGAACTGCGGGCTTTGGGGGCGTGGTAAAGCGCGGCAATCCGGGGTCTCGAAAAAAATTGAAAAAAACCGACTTATTTTCGTAATTTTTGCTTGCACGGGTCGGCGCTGGGGCCTATACCCCGTCCGTCAGCGAGACAGCGGGGTCCAACCCGGTGGCCACACTGACCCGGCGCTTCAGTCTCTCGACTTTAACCGTCGATTTTGATTGAAGCGTAGCAGATCAAAGATTAAGCTGAAATCTTGCGCCAACCCGAATCGGGTGGGTGAGGGAAAATTCGGCCTCTTTTTTGGCGACTGTGTCGGAATGAGTACCGAGTTTTGTTATTTGACATTGTTGATATATGGAAGGGATACGCGGTTGGCGGTGGTCTTTGTGGCTGCGGTTGATTGTGTATCTTGATGAATAGTCAAGTTACGTTTGAGCTGCTTGGTTGGTACTTTAGGGTGCTGGTTGGGTGGTGAGATTGGATCAATGAGAATACCCTTTGAGCTTAGGTGGATGTGCTTAGATGATATCTGGGCGCGTTATCAGCCATGTCTCCCCCCGGGGATGTGGTAT
>NZ_JBLZHU010000002.1:405009-625938 GCF_048892425.1 Hwanghaeella sp. 1Z406 | reverse complement strand
GCGCAAGCTCGCCCTCAACATCATCAAAGCCAATGACGACAAAGGCTCCATCAAGGGCAAAATCAAACGCGCCGGATGGGATGATGCCTTCCTCACAAAGCTCTTCGCTCATATGCGATAGCCCTGCCTCAAGGGGGAGGGAGCAAACAGACCCGTCCTCCCCCCTCAAGGGGGAGGGAGTAGATAAAACCGTCCTCCCCCCTCAAGGGGTTGGGCGCAGACAGAACCGTCCTCCCCCTCAAAGGGTTGGGCGCAGATAGTGCATCCCACTGCGGGATTACTATATCCCCCTGACACCACCCTTGCGTTCCAGCCCCCTTTTCCTATATCTCAGGCCTTATGAGCAACGCAGAAACCCTTCTCGCCGGTTTTGACCCGGCCACCCTAGACATGCCCGCCGGTGCGCGCGTGGTTGTTGCCATGTCCGGGGGCGTTGATTCCTCCGTCACCGCCGCGCTGTTGAAAGAATTGGGCTATGACGTGGTGGGGATCACGTTGCAACTGTATGATCATGGCGCGGCGATCCAGAAAAAGGGCGCCTGTTGCGCCGGTCAGGACATCCATGACGCCCGCAATGTCGCCGACCGGATTGGCATTCCCCATTATGTGCTGGATTACGAAAGCGCCTTCCGCGATGCGGTGATTGAGGATTTTGCCGATTCCTATGCACGGGGCGAGACACCGATCCCCTGTGTGCGCTGTAACCAGACCGTAAAATTCCGCGACCTGTTGAGTACCGCACGGGAACTCAACGCCGTCGCACTCGCCACCGGCCATTATATCCGGCGTCAGCGCCCCGCAGACGGCCCGTCCGAACTGCATGCCGCCGTGGACCCCGGCAAGGACCAGAGCTATTTCCTGTTCGCCACAACGCAGGAGCAATTGGATTACCTGCGCTTCCCACTGGGCGGATTGACCAAGGCGGAAACCCGCCTGCTGGCCGATTATTTCGACCTGCCCGTCGCCGACAAGCCAGACAGCCAGGACATCTGTTTCGTGCCCGACGGGTCTTATGCCCGCATTGTGGAGAAGCTGCGCCCGGAAGCCGCCCGCCCCGGCAATATCGTGCATCTGGATGGCACTGTGCTGGGCCAGCATGACGGCGTGTTGCGCTATACCATTGGTCAGCGCAAGGGGATCGGCATTGGCGGGCGCGCCGACGACACGGACCGGCTGTATGTCATCCGCCTGGACCCCGAAAACGCACAAGTCATCGTCGGCCCGCGTGAGGCCCTGGCGGTCAGCAGCCTGACCCTGGGCACGGTCAACTGGCTGCACCCGTCGCGCCTGTCCGATGGGCCGCAATCGGTGCTGGTCAAGATCCGCAACACCATGGCCCCGGTGCAGGCCACCGTCGCCACGACACCGCTGGGCGATGTCACGGTCGCCTTCGACCAGCCGCAATTTGGCGTGTCCCCCGGTCAGGCCTGTGTTTTCTATGCCCCGAACGACGACGCCCAAAGCCGCGTTTTGGGCGGTGGATGGATTTTACGGCAAGGAATGTCGACCCAAGGCAATGTCGCCGCTTGACAGGCCGGGTCAGTCTTTATATTGAAGCGCACCTCCGCAGTGCAAAGGCCCCCGCGCCCCAGCCTGCAGAGAAGATGCCCAGCGCATCGTGGCGGATTAGCTCAGCTGGTTAGAGCGGCGGAATCATAATCCGTGTGTCCGGGGTTCGAATCCCTGATCCGCCACCATTTTTCTCCAAGCACTTCCACTAAAGCCAAATCCCACAACTTTCCCTGTGCGGACGAGCCATTGCGCATTAGCGTGTTGTGGCTACTATTTCGCATGGACCGTCGTAACCCTACCCCCGTTGACCCAATCCGTTTCCCCCTGGGCGGACCCTTGGAGCGTTTATCATGACTAAGCAACAGCGTGTGCCTGCCTTTTGTACGCAATGCCGGTCGCGGTGTGGGTGCGAGGTGTTGGTTGAGGATGGGGCGATTGTGGGGGTTGAGCCGATGCCCGGTCATCCCAGTGGCAAGACGCTGTGTCCCAAGGGGAAGGCGGTGACGGAACTGGTCTATCACAAGGACCGCCTGACCCAGCCGTTGCGCCGCACATCCCCAAAAGGGGCCAAGGTGCCGACCTGGGAGCCGATTTCCTGGGATGCGGCGATGAGCGAAATCGCGGGCCATATGGGGCGCATTCGCGACGCGCATGGGACGGAGCAGGTTGCCTTTTCCGTTACCACGCCCAGCGGCACCCATATGTCGGATTGTATTTCCTGGGTTGAGCGTTTCATCCGTGCCTATGGCAGCCCCAATACGATTTATGGGACAGAGATTTGTAACTGGCACAAGGATTTTGTGGCCCGGCTGACCTATGGCAGCGATATCGGCACGCCGGATTTCGCCCATACGGATTGCGTTCTGCTGTGGGGTCATAACCCGGCAGCGACCTGGTTGGCGCGGTCGATTGAGGTGCAAAAGGCGATGCGGCGCGGCGTCAAGATGATCGTCGTCGATCCCCGCCCGACCCTGTATGCCAGGCGGGCGGAGTGCTGGCTTAAGGTGCGGCCCGGCACCGATCAGGCGCTGGCCTTGGGGCTGGCGAATCTGATGCTGAAATCTGGCCGGTTTGATGTCGCCTTTGTGCGGGAATGGACCAATGCGGCCTTTCTGGTGCGCGATGATACCGGTGCATACCTGCGCCAAAGCGATGTGGACCCACAAGGGGACGCGGCCGTCATAATGGCCGCTGGATCAGGGGATGACTCGCTGTTGGCCTTTGACACGGCGGGGCCTGGACAGTGGCGGGCGGACCCTACAAAGGCCACCCTGATGGCCAGGAATCAGGTGTCCACCGCCACGGGAGACATCCCTTGCCGGACCGCATTGCAGATCTTCGCAGAGGCGGCGGCGGAGTATCCCCCCGCCCGTGTGGCGGAAATCACCGGCATTCCGGAAGAACAGCTACAGAAGGCGGCAGATATTCTGGCCGACAGCGCATCGGTCGCCTATTACGCCTGGAATGGCGTGGGGCAGAGTGCGACGGCAAGCCAGACCGACCGCGCGATTTCCATTCTGTATGGCTTAACCGGCAGCTATGGCCGCGCGGGTGGCAATATCCCCGGTGGGGCGGCCCGATTCAACGATATTGCGGGCCATGACCTGCTGACCGACGCACAGCGCGACAAGGCTCTGGGCCTGGACACGCGCCCCATTGGCCCTGGCAAATTGGGATGGGTGACGGCACGCGATGTCTATGACGCGGTCCTGACGCAGAAACCCTATCCGATAAGGGCCTTGATATCCTTTGGCGGTAATATCCTGGCAGCCCAGCCTGATCCCGCGAAAGCCAGGGAAGCCTTCGAAAAACTAGAGTTCCATGTCCATACGGATTTCTTCCTGAACGCCACCGCAGAATACGCCGACATCGTCCTGCCCGTCGCCACGTCCTGGGAGCGCGAGGGCCTGAGACCCGGTTTCGATGTCAGTCTGGAAGGCATGCGCAAGGTTCAACTGAGGCCTGCCATCATCCCGCCCATCGGGGAGTCGCGCAGTGATACGGATATTGTTTTGGATCTGGCACAACGCCTGGGGCTGGCCGATGTTATGTTCGACTGTGACGCCGATAAGGGACACGCCCATATTCTGGCCCCGTCGGGCGTTGAGTTGGAAGAATTGAAAGCAAACCCGGAAGGGATCACACTGCCAGACAGCGTAAAATTGTCTGCCTATCTGGAGAATGGTTTCGCAACCCCGACAAAGCGACTGGAAATCTATTCCGAACAATTGTTGCAGAGCGGGTATGATCCGGTGCCGACTTTGGATGCCGGGGCGTTGCCCGCCAATACGGACACCGCCTACCCCCTGCGCCTCAGTTCTGCGAAGACCATCACCTATTGCCATTCCCAGGGCCGAAACATCGCTTCACTGCGGCGACTGACCCCGGACCCGGTTCTGGAACTGTCATTGGAAACGGCTGAGGCCTATGGCATCGCGCTGCATGACTGGGTTGAGATTTCCACCAAGGCCGGGCGCTTCATCGCCCGAGCCAAACCAACCAAGGACCTGGCCCCAGACGCGGTCTTTGCACAGCATGGCTGGGCAGTCAGCAACAGCGACGATGCCCCCAATCCGGACGGAAACAGAATGGCGACCAATTTCAATCAGGCAATCTCAACAGACCACCGGGACCCGATCAGTGGATCAATCCCCTTGCGTTGTTCCTGGTGTGATATTCGCAAAATCTGACGGTAGCCGACTTTTCCACCTCAGCCGACCGCCGCGATTTTAGGCATGGCAGGCAGTTGCCGCGCCAGATATCGATGGAAGTCTGCGATGGTGCCTTCGTAATCCTCCGGGGCCAGGGGGCCGGATGTGGCATGACGAGAGGTTAGGGCCTGTTGCATCTTTTCCAGTTTGATGCGGTCTTCCAGATTGACCTCCTGCCATAGGGCAATGCGGGCATCGAGCTCATCCTGTGTCAATTCATCGCCATAGGTGGACAAGGTCCAACGCACCCGAATGCGGTCAACGGCAAGCGGCTGGATTCCAAAGGACACCAACAGCGTTGCGGCTTGGCTGGCAATCTGAGTAGGGAAGACAGAAAACAGAGTGGAGCGGCGGCGTTCCTCTACACGTAACGTGTCTGCCCCAAGCCCCCTTGTTGCGGCCGTATCGGGATAATTGGCACAATAGGAGGTGAAAGCCTCGCCAGACAGTGCCTTCCGGCTAAGGCCTGTCGGAGTATAGGGATGCAGCGTCTTTGGATGCACGACGGAGAGATGATAGGACTCCATGAAATTCTCAACCAGGCATTTCCAATTGGTCTGCCATTCCTCCTCAAAACTCTGAACATAGCGCATCCCCTGGGTGCGATAGGGGGCCAGCACCTGATTGAGCGCCTCCAATCGAGGCGCCAAGGGTATCGCACCATCGTCCAGGTTGGCATAGATAAAACCGTTCCAAACCTCGCAGCGAAATTCTGGCAGGCGGCAGGTTTTTGCGCCAACACCCTTCTCCTGCATACGCGGCGCGGCACTCAATTGACCGGAACGATCATAACTCCAAGCATGATAAGAACAGACAAAGCGCCGTGTGGAACCGCTGCCTTCCGCCAGCAGCATGCCACGATGGCGGCAGACATTGGACAAGACCCGAACCTGTCCATCATCACCACGCACGACCAACAGGGCCTCCGCAAACAGGCGGGCGGTGAAATAATCCCCAGGATTGGGAATTTCATCTACTCGGCCCAGGCAATGCCATTCGCGGGACAGGAAGGTCTCGACCTCATATTGGAAATAATCGGGGTCGGTATAGAACCGACCGGGCAGCGTCTGAGCCTGATCCGCTGGCAGGGTCGCAATGATGCGGAGCGTGTCGGTCATGTGAGAGATTGATGCGCTCGGAGCGTCCATCGAGGTCTCACTCTGCCGCAAGCGCGGTGGAACGATCAAATCCCGCCGTTCGGTCCGCGATGTAATGCATGAAATCATACAAGGGGCGTTCCAGATAGGATAAATGCCCGGCCTTTGCTGAGTTAGCATTCATGCCCTTATACACTTTCTCCGTACAGCCTTTATCTTCCTCATTCACCGCGTCCAGCAGGGTCTTCAGCGTCGCGATATATTCATCCGCCTTTGGATCATTGATGAAGTCCGGCGACAGGCCCCCACCAAAAACCATAGCGACCTGGTCTGGCCCTTTGGGGTGCAGCGATAGATACCAAAAATAACCTGGCGTCAGAGTGATCAGGTGACTGGGGTATAGCGTCAGCAGCCCGGTCGTCTTGCGCCAACGGCCCTGTAGCTTGGTATTGCTGGGATGGGCATTGCCAATCGCCAGGGATGCCTCTTTGGTAATCCAATGATAATTGAAGGCGGGCAATCCCGGCGGACACTCCATCTCCTCCAGCTTGGAAAAGCCGCCCACCGTTGCCGCATGGCAGACCGGCAGGTGATAGGATTCCATGAAATTTTCGGCCAGGACCTTCCAATTGGTGTTCCAGACATGAGTTTCACGAAAGCATTCGACATAGTCTTCCATGCCATATTGCGCGATCATCTCCCGCAGGGGCTCCAGCGCCTCAGCAACAGAGGGACGATCATTGTCCAGCGTGATATAAATCCAACCCAGCCATTCTTCGCACCGTATGGCGGGCAGTTTGTAATCTTCCTTACAGAATCCTGTCGTCTGGCCCATGAAGGGCGCGCCACGCAATTGTCCGTCCAGACCATAGGTCCAGGCATGATAGGGGCATACAACAGCGCGGGTATTGCCACAGCCCTGCAGCATGGTCGACATGCGGTGCAGGCAGACGTTTGAGAATGCCTTAATCGCCCCCTCCCGATCTCGGATCACAAAGACGGGCTGGCCCGCCAATTCATAGGTCAGATAATCCCCCGGATTGGCCAAACTGCTGACACGACCGACACAGACCCAGTCTTTGGAGAAAATGGTTTCAAGCTCCTGCTGCAGAAACGCCTGACTGGTATAAACACTGGGCGGCATTGCGCGGGCGTCTTCAAACGGACGTTCGGCTGCTTTCAACAATTCGGCATTCGGCTGGATCAACGACATGATAGCAGTCCTTCAAAAATGGGCGCGTCGAAAAACAGGGAACAATGATCGTATTGAACAGAAGATTGAACTTTTCTGAAGATAGGCACAAACTCAATTATCCTAGCTTTAAAGAAGATAAAATATGGTTCGATACACCCTGCGCCAATGTACCTATTTTCGGGCTGTTGCCGAACAGGGCGGCATTGCACAGGCATCACGCGCGCTGAACATTTCCCAACCCTCCATCGCGCAAGCCTTGGACAAATTGGAGGATATTCTTGGCATTGTTCTGTTCGAGCGTCATCACGCCCGAGGTCTGACCCTGACTTTGCAGGGTCGCTTGTTTCTGCAACATGCGGTCGCGCTGGAAGAACAAGCTGAACAAGTTGCGCGCGAAGCCTCTGCCATTGCCGCAGAGGCATCAGGGGAAATCCGTCTGGGTGTTTTTTGGACGCTGGCACCGTTCTTTGCGCCGGGCCTGATCCGATCCTTCGCTGACACCGCGCCGGGGATAACGGTGCAACACAGGGAGATGTCACTGAGCGACCTTGCCGATGCGCTGCGCAACGGGACGCTGGATCTTGCCCTGACCTATGATCGGGGGGGCGCATTACAGGGGCTGACTTTTGTGGAACTGGCATCAATCCAGCCAATGGTCGTTTTGGCGGCGGATCATCCTTTGGCCAATCGCCGGTCCATCCGTCTGTCAGAACTGGCAAAGGAGCCTTATGTCATGTTCGAAGGGGCGGGCAGCCGCGCCTATTTTGAGGATTTGCTGGCAGAATGCGGAATCGATCCCCCGATATCCTATGTCTCAAAATCAATGGAAACCGTCAGAAGCGCCGTGGCAGCCGGGTTTGGCTTCACCTTACTGGTTATGCGCCCGCCATCGACAACCTATGACGGACGAAGGGTTAAAACTTTACGCATCGTAGACGTGGTTCGCCCCTTGAAGGTGGTTCTGGCTTCCCGCGATGCCGCCCATTTTGGGGCAATCCTTCAGCGTTTCACGGATCACACGATCACCTATTTCCGATCCGAAGGGGGATCGACTGGTCACCAATTTCGATAGGGCAATCTCACCAGAATCCGACGCAACCGCGGCATGTCGATTGCTTACATTTCTGAGGCGCAGGCGGAGTAATACGCGTTCTGGGCGCCTTCTAGGTCATCAATCATGTTGCAACTAACAGCCTTTGCATAACGCCGCATAGCATTTCGGCAAGCATTGCTGGCCGCTGAAATTGGTACACTGTGAGTCCGGCCTGTCGCAGGGCATGTAAATGAATACTTCTCAGACGTCCTGTTTAACGACGTATTGGAAGAACCGGCACCCGTGGCGCTTGAAGCGGGCTGTTGTTGCAGCTGTTGGTCCGCCTGATCATGCATTCGCGTAATATTGTCAGAGGTTCCGTTGATGACATCTGTCAGGCCACCGACCATAAATTCTGTGGCAGTATCATAACTCCCCTCCCCGGCCAGAGCACCTGCGCCTGCGATAATCGCGGCCCCGGCGAACAATTGTGTGATGTTGAAATCATCGCCCGGAGCATTTGCGCCGGGATGAACACCGCCATTCCGGGCATAAGCCAAGGCGGTATTTCCAAACGAGTCTTTCTTGTTCGGGTCACCACCAGCCGCGAGGAAGGCCTTAAGCTTGCCTGCTGGGAGCCATCTCCATTCAAGCTTATGCACAATGTCGCGCATGGTTGTATTGCGAGCAGCCAGATGTGTCGGGCTGACATTGGGGCAAACAATCACCGGTTCCCCATCGCGCATCATGCAAAATGGCAGTGTTTCGTTCACGTCCCCGGGAAAATTTTTGAGAATAAAGGAAACCGTCTTGAAGCTCCGATCTGTTAATTCCTTTTCATAGGCATCGGCTAAATCCCCTTGGACCGTCGCATCGACCATCGTCGCGGGACCGCCAAGTCTGGCATAAATTTCCTCCGAAGGTGTGCCAAATTGCCGGATTGTATCGTAGCGCCATCCAGGTCGCATTGACGCAGCATACCGGAACAGCAACCCGCGGCCAGGGGGTGATGTGTAGGTATCTTTTGGCTGTGCGTTAATGCGCTGAATGGTGCCAATGTCGTGATAAAAGGAGGACCAGGAACTTTCTTCAGGGGACAAGATAGAGAAATGCGAAGTGCTCTTTGGAGCTGGTTGGCTCGCCAACTTCGCAATACTGGGGATTACTCCAAGCGGCATACCTTCACGATAGTCGCCAGCTTGCTTTGCAACACCAATAGCAAGCCTTTCGGCTAATTCCGGACGGGACGCCGCGACCGCAATCTGAAACGCATTACCCCAGGTGTAGGGTGTGTTGAAGATATAGTCGTGATACAGGCGTTGCTGACTATCCATGTAATATTTATTAGGGCCACGAATGTCGGCGACTTCCATAATAATGTCGGGATGAGCGCCGCGATAAATCAGGCCGGCGACGTTTATAGTGGGCGCCCCTGGCGTGCGTAGCCAGGCAATCTGCTCGCGCACGCCGGGGGCTTCGAGATCCGGTGCAGCCTTCAACAACTCATAAGCCTGCGCAATCCTATCGTCATTGGGATTCGACGTCGTTTCGCATGCGGTTACCAATAGGATCGGAAAAAACCAAAACAAAGCAAAAATTAATTTTCTCAACGCTCTCGGCCCCCGCACCTTTCCCCAATAGACGATTTTGCCTGCCTGCTTTAATACAACAGCACTGTCAAAAAATACTACACCCTGAGAATGCGCGTCAACCCAATGAAAACATACAAGTATTCGAATGGGTACTTCGAACATCAAGGTGTTTAGAAGTTACGATACTGAGCAAGTTGCATGCGCGTCTTCCCGCGCAGGACAGGGCAAAACAGCGACCCTCTTTTAGATTCACATTTGGATTCAATAGCTAAACAGGCGCGCCATCTTCCAGGCTTTCTTCTTGCCTGAGAAGATTTCCGGGACACCGATATAGCTGCCATCCAGGAACAGATTGTAATAGGCGGGCACAACGCGACTGGTTATTCGGGCCTTGATGGAAAGTGGATCACGGTCATGCTCGAAATCCGGCTTTTTCGCGCGAATGGCCTCGATCAATGACATTGGATCCATACAGAAATCATAGAAATACGATATCTTGGTTGTAACACTAAGATCACCCTTTTCGTAGAACAGCATCGGCAAGTCGACTGGCAGCGAAAAGACCAGACCGGCCTCGTCTTCGAATACCAATCGGAAAGATAGACCCTGCTGGACTGCCTGGCGCAGCACCTCCAGATTATTGCGATCTTCCGAATCCCAAACCTTCTCAATCGGATCGCGGAGGATGAACTTAAAATCGCTGTATTGGCGCATATTGCAGAGGGTCAGTTGTTGGGTCTGGTCCCGAAGAGCGCTTTCAAAGTCTTTTCGCTGAGTCGAAAAGTAGAGAGGCGCGCTGTTCGTATAACCAAAATGCAGAGCTTCCTGAATTCCTTTGCCCATTTGATAAGGCAGATGTTCGCCATCGGTCATCGCCCAGAACTGATCTCCAGACAGGCAGACTCTATCAAGACGATAGCACTCCTCATACCGGGGCAGTGGGTTTGTATAATACTCCCTTAAAGAGTCGTCCGGCACCATAACCGCAACAATCTGCCCACCCGCCATAATCTTTTTTCGGGCGTTATTTAGGGTGTAGTTGAAACTGGACATTCAATCACTTTCATCAAGGGCAATCAGCACGATACCAACAACGCGTGTCGACCAGAGTACCGGACGCGGATTGACTGTCCATTCTTTAAGTTCGGTTCCTTTAGTTCAAGGCTTCCCCGCGTGCCATTTCCAGCAGGCCCGTGTGTTCCGGACCATCCAGCGGAAGCTCAAAGGCGCAACTGACAAGGTCGCCACGATGAAGACTGCGCCCCGTCAGCAGGATCGCGCCTTTCGGGTCCAGATAGGTCATTGCCCGTTCCAGAACCGGAGCCCCTTGATGGATGCTGAGGTTCAGTGCCAGGTCTTTATCGGCCAACAGGGCGCTCATTTGCCACTTAGCGCGGGCCAAAGGAACCGCGCGCCGTAACCGCGCAATGATCGATTGTACTGCATTATCAGCGGTGAAATTCGCCTGATCGGCAATGGGGGCGGGCATAACACGCTCGTCCAGGGCCAGTGGCAGGCCGTTGGCGGATCGTAACCGGCGAATATGAACAGCCGTTTCATCCGACTGCGCCCCAAAGAGTTTTTGTTCCCGCATTGTCATTGGACGACGATCGAAACTGAGAACCCGTGTTGTTTGACTGTGCCCCGCCGCCGCATATTGCTGATCGATATCCAGGACAGGGTCCAATTGTTCAACAAAGGCGCGATCCGTTACAAAGGTACCGCGACCACGATGCCGCTCAAGCAGGCCTGCTTCGACCAAGTCATCGATCGCCTGGCGAACCGTCATTTTGCTGACACTGAAACGCTGGGCCAGCGCCAGATCGGTGGGAAATTGCGCCGCCGTATCAGGCCAGCTTCGTATGTCAGCCAGCAGTGCCTGACGGATCTGTAGGAACAAAGGAACCGGTGAATTTCTGTCAATTTGGTTTCCCGCGAATGGCTCCGACACCATAGTCACTCCTAAAAATGAATTCTCTTCAGAATCCCACTAGACGAATTAGTCTATAAGACTATACTAATTGATCAAAGGGCCATCCAGCCTTTTAATGATCACTGTTTTGACACCGGGAGCGACGATATGGAAGCCTCAATGCTGGAAGAAACTGTTCAGAATCCGAACCCCTATCCTGTCGTCGGTAAATTGCAGTATGATGATATCTGGCAACTGTGCCTGCAGGCGCGCGATATGGCTTGGGACCCGGCCCAGGATATAGATTGGGCCGCATTGGCGAAAGAAACCGCATCCCTTCCTGCCGAGGTTAGGGAAGCAGGCGCTGAATGGTGGTCCCTGCGGGCCTGGATGGAACATGGTGCCACACCGTATGGCGCGGAACGGCTGCGCCAGGCAATCTATGAACACCTGCCTTTTGAGGTGAAACAGCATGTGGCGAACTTCATCATGGAAGAATTGCGCCATCATGAGGCCTCCTTCCGCATCGCAGATGCCCTGGGTGGGTATCAGCCAACACCGCGCAGTGATTATTTCCAACTGATCATTCCAAAATTCCACACGGAGTCAGAAGAAAAGCAAATGTCCTTCTATGCGGGGATGGCGGTCAACACGCTGTTTGAACAATTGTCCGGCGAATTGTTGACTGCTCGTTACAAAAACGCGACCTTCCCGGAAATTCGCAAGGCCTGTCAGTTGATCCTGCGCGACGAAGCCCGGCACATTCAATTTGGCCGCATCCTGATGCGTCGTTTCTTTGAGCAATTAAGCCAGGAAGAAAAAGTCCTTCTGGGTGAGAAATTTGCCAAAAAGCTGCGGGGCAGCCTGTTGAACGGTGTTTATTCCGTTGTGAACCTGCCGAAGGAAGAGCGTCAACGCTCCGCACGCGCCCGTGCTTTGGCGACAGAATATGGGCTGGGTGCGACCCATCCAGATGAAGAGGTCGATATCATCGTCGCGGCCTTAAGCAAAATCCGCGAAGATGTCGCCCCCTATAATGTCCCCATCCCCCTGATCCCAGAAATCGAAGGCGATGGTAAGCGCGAAAGCACGCTGGCGGTCGAGTAAGAGCCCGCCAACGCCGCGCTCCTTAAGATGGTATTGGTGTCGAGGGTCAGAACCGAATCCAGGGCCACCCGTGCAACTGGTGCCCGCTGCCCTAGACCCCGGATCCGGTCCGGGGTGACGATGTATCAGACAAGGGCACCCTCACCCCACATCCCCGTCATACCCGCGCAGGCGGGTATCCAGGGCCCCCCGCACCAATCCCGCCTGCCGCCCTGGACCCCGGATCACGTCCGGGGTGACGATGTGTCAGACAAGGGCACCCTTCCCCTGAGGGGCGTAGCGTCTCGAAGGGGGAGCCCTCTGAAAGCACGACACTTACAGCGCCTCCTTCGAGACGGCACTATCGCGCCTCCTCAGGATGAGAATGGGAATTTTTGGCATTGCGCGACCCGCCCCTCTGCGCCCTTTGCGGCTCATTTTCAAAAAAGGAAACCGCAAAGGAACTGGGCTTAGGCCTTGGCGGCGACGACTTCGACCTCAACCCGCAATTCAGGTTTCACCAGGCCTGCGACAAAGATCAGGGTGGATGTCGGCTTATGCCCAGCCAGGGCGGCGGTGCGGGCAGCGCCATAGTCTGCGAGGTCTTCCGGACCCAACAAGTAGGCCGTCATCTTCACAATGTCTGAAATTTCCATCCCTGCGGAAGCCAGAATCTCTGCGATATTCTGCCAGACAAGCTCCGACTGCGCCTTGGTGCCGGCTGGAATCGTGCCATCCTTTGCCATACCAATCTGACCGGAGACATGCAGTATCCGAGCGCCTGGCGCGGTTTCGAGGCCATGGACATAGGCCCCAACCGGGGCGGCGATGCTGTCAGGGTTGTGAATTGTCATATCAGAGTGTCCCTCCTTAAAGGTTAAGATTGGGCTGCAGCCCTTCGGTCGGCTGGCGCATATGTTCCAGGATCACGCGAATCTCGGCAGCACTGGCAAGGCGCGGATTGACCTTGATCTGGCCGCTTTTCGCAGCCCCTTCCGCCACCAGATCCCGTTCTGCATCGGTCGGGACAAATTTGTCCAGACCGATATCCAGCGCAACCTTCTTACGCATCGCAGACAGGCCAGCCGCGGAGCTCGCCCCCTTAAAGATCCCAGCCACGATCTCACCTTTTGCCCCTAGGGCTGGCTGGTTGAAAGCCATGCTCCACGGCAGCGCCAAGGCATTCGCCAGGCCATGCGGCACATGATGCAAGGCACCCAATGCACCCGCAATCGCATGTGCCAATCCCAAATGCGCGGAATTAAAGGCGATGCCAGCCTGCATTGATCCAATCAGGCAATTCCCCCGTGCCTCGATATCATCTGGCTTTTCAAAAGCAATGGGCAGCGACACGGCCAGAAGCTCCATCGCAGACCGGGCAAACGGATCGGTCATTACAGTCGCAAATTTCGACGTGTAAGCCTCCACCGCATGGGTGATGGCATCATAGCCTGCGGTTGCTGTTACACCTGGCGGTGCCGTTACACCCAGTTCCGGATCCAACAGTGCCAGACGCGCCGCCATATTAGGGGATCTTAGGACCATCTTATAGTCGGTCCCTGTCTTTGCGATGACCGCGGATTCTGAAACCTCGCTGCCGGTGCCTGCCGTCGTGGGAACCGCAACGAACAGGCTGTCATGGGCGATCATCGGCATGCCCATGGCACCGACAATATTCTCAATGGGCCCTGGATTACTGAGCAACATGCGCGCTGCTTTGGCAGTGTCCAGGGTGGAGCCACCCCCGACCGCCAGAATCAAATCCGCCTCAGCCTGCGAAAGGGCCGCACGGGCGCCTTCAACTGTATCGGTATCAGGCTCATGTTGTGGGACTGCGTGAAAGACAGGGGCAAAATCCTTCAGGATTTCTGATAGCCGATCCTGTAACGGCCCCCCCATGAAATAAGCATCCAGCAGAATAGCAGCCTTCCTTCGGCCCTCTGCCCTTGCCAAATCCGGCAGGGCTGACAGACAGCCCGGCCCAAATTGCACACGGTGTGTAGAATGAAGGAATACGAAGGGACCAGACATTGATCAAAACTCCTTAAGAACTGATATCCATAATAACGGCCTTGGATTGCAGATAGGCGTCCAAGCCCTCCAGCCCCAATTCGCGGCCATATCCGCTTTGCTTATACCCCCCAAACGGGGTTTCGATTCCAACCACGGCAGGGGTGTTCACACTGACGGTTCCAGCCTGAATCTGACCGGAAATCCGGTGCGCCTTGCCGACATCCCGTGTCCAAAGAGTGGCGGCTAGGCCATAGTCACTGTCATTGGCGGCGGCGATAGCGGCATCCTCATCTGATACACGAATGACGGCCATGACCGGACCGAATACTTCTTCCTGGGCCAGCACATCACCGGATTTCACCTGATCGAAAATTGTCGCGGACACATAGGGGCCGGTGTGATCCGGGGCCTCCCCGCCACAGACCAAAGACGCGCCTGCCTTCTGTGCATCCTGACACATCCCCAGAATTCTGGATTGTGCTTTGGTATCGATGACAGGGCCCAATTGCGTTGCAGGATCTGACAGGTCCCCGATCTTCAAGCCTGTAGCGATTTTTGCCAGGCGCTCAACGACCTCATCGGCACGGCTTTCACTGACAATCACCCGTGTGCGGGCGGCACATTTCTGTCCAGCATGCCCGAAACATCCCGCTGCAGAGGCAGGAATTGCCTTCTCCAGATCGGCATCGTCCAGAATGATGGTCGGGGACTTGCCACCCAATTCCAGGGTAACGCGCTTGACCGTATCGGCGGCAATCCGGGCAACCTGCTTCCCTATTTCTGTAGAGCCTGTGAAGCTGATCTTGGTGACACGCGGATGACGGACCAATGCCATGCCTGCTGCTTCTCCCGGCCCAGGCACAACGTTCAGGACCCCAGCCGGCAATCCGGCATCACTGGCCAGTTTCGCAAACAACAGGGCCGTCAGCGGTGTCAGGCTGGCAGGTTTCACAACCACCGTGTTTCCCGCCGCCAGAGCCGGCGCCACCTTCCACACCATCATCAGAAGGGGGAAGTTCCACGGCACGATCAATCCACATACGCCAAGGGGTTCACGTCGGATGTAACGATGCACCGTCTCCGCAGAGGCAACAACGCGCCCATCAATCCGATCTGCAAAACCGGCGAACCAGCGCAGGGTCATGACCGCCGATACGATATCGATCCGCGCATCCGACAACGGCTTCCCGGCATGATGCGCCTCCAGTGAAATCCACTGATCCATTTCTGCCGCCAGACGATCTGCCATGGCATACAGCAGGGCGGCCCGGGCGGATGGTGCCATTGCACGCCAGGCGGGCCACGCCTTATCCGCACTTGTCACTGCCGCATCAATCACATCGGCGTTTCCAGACCCGACGTCGCAGATCGTGTCGCCAAACTGTTTGCCATATACAGTCAAACGCGACGGGGACACGATGAAAGCGCCATCGATGTAAACAGTACCCTCAGGATAGCGGGCCCGCAGATCCGCGCTGGCAGTCATTAACGGCATGGCCTGGGCCATTGCTCTCTCCATTCTATCAACAGGATACGCGGTGCCTCTAGTGTGAGTGCAGCGCGTCTATCAGGGACAAGACAACCGGCATTGGGCGACAGTCTTTCAGCAAATCAACGGCTGCAGCGCGATGATCCGGATCACCGAAAATCGATTCATGCGTGGCATTTGGAAAGCCCTGATGGCGCAGTGCTTCAACCACCATGGTCAGGATTTCCTGATCCATTGGCCCGTCGCGCACCCGGTCTTCTTCGATGAAATCTGCCATGCCGGACCTCTCACTCTTGAATCGGAAGGCGTCGGGTCCGGGGCGCAAAACCCCAGACCCGACCCTCATTTACTTGGTATTCACAATGGTTTCGATTTTTTCGATCCCACCGACCTTATCGGCATAACTGGCCCAGAACGGTGCCATCGCCTTTTGCCATTCGGCGGTATCCTGTTCGACCACCGTTGCGCCCATTTCAACAGCTTTCGCCAGGGATTCTTCCTGTTCCCCAGCAGCCAGACCATTGAAATAGGGAATCGCTTCCGCTGCGGCTTCTTCCAGCGCGGCTTGCTGTTCCGGTGTCAGCGATTCCCAGAACGGCATGCTCATATACATCACGCCCAGCGCCCAGATATGGGATGTTCTGGCAAAGTTTGGCACGACTTCGTACAATTTCAGCGCTTGATAGCCCGACATGGTCATATCCATGTAATCCACCACACCGGTTTCCAGCGCATTATAGGCTTCTGTAATCGGAACCGGCGTTGGGCTGGCTCCAAGTGACTCCCACAAGGCAATGTGCAGCGGGCTTTGAATAACCCGCATCTTCAATCCTTTCACATCGTCCGGACCAGTAATCTTGGCCTTGGAAATCACATGACGTGCGCCATAGGTGATGAAGCCAAAGGCTTTGAAACCCTGTTTTGCGAACAGGTCCTTGAACTCATCCCCGATTGGGCCAGCCATCACCTTGTCGATATGGGCCTGGTCGCGGAAGATGAATGGCATGTCGAAAAGAGACGTTTCCGGAACCCATGTGGACATATTGGCCAGGGTTGATATCCCTGCCTGAATGGAGCCCAAACGGACGCCTTCGACTTCCTCTTTCTCACCACCCAAGGCACCGTCCGGGACGATGTTAAAGGTGATCTGACCCGGAATCTTCTTCTCGACCAATTCATTCATCTTGGTCCAGATCTTGCCTTGCGGCTTGTCTATTCCATAGATAACACCGACCGTGATCTGTGTTGGATCCGCCTGAGCGACCCCGGCCCAGGTCAGTGATAATCCCATCGCCACGGCCAGCAACAGCCCCGGTCCTGTCTTCAGTGTGCGTCTAACAAACATCCCTCTGCCTCCTAGTGTTGTACCTGTGAATATCTGGCTTTTCCGTCATTAGTTTCCTTGTAAAAGCCAACCAAGACCGAGCGACACCGCGGGTACGTAAGTGATGATCACCAAGGCGATCAACAGCGCGCCCAACAGGGGATACATCGCACGGAAAACGTCATGCACCGGCGTTTTTGAGATCGCCGATGAAATAAAGACCAACATACCAACCGGGGGCGTTAAACCACCCAACATCAGATTAACGACCACAATCAGACCGAAATGGATCGGATCTACGCCCATGCTGACCATAACTGGCATCAATAGTGGCGTTAAGATCAGGATCGCTGCGCCAATATCCAGGAACATGCCAAAAAACAGCATCAGCACATTCGCCAGCAACAGCACGATATAGGGATTATCCGACAGGCCGGTGATCAGTGCCGACAGCGATTGAGGAATCTGTTCTGTTACCAGAACGAAGGTGAAAGGCGCCGCCGCACCGATTAAAAGGCCAACCATCGCCGCTTCCACCGCTGCCCCACGCAAGGTCTGCCAAAGTTCCCGCCAGGTGAATGTACGATAGACCGCAATCCCTAAGACAAAGGCATAGGCAACCGCCAGAACACCAGCCTCTGTCGGAGTGACAACGCCGCCGCGAATCCCACCGATGATCACGATCGCCAACCCCAGAACCGGCAGCGCCTTGATCCCGGCGCGTCCCCGATCGGACCAACTGGCGGCCTGATTGGCGGTGCCATAGCCCCGCATCCGGGCAATTACATAAATACACAGCATCAGACTGGCGCCCATCAACAGGCCAGGGACAACACCTGCCAGCCACAAACTGCCAACAGAAAGATTCGCGACCGACGCCAGAATCAACAGGGCGATAGAAGGCGGAATGACATTGGGCAATGTCGCAGCCGCCGCCGTGACGGCACAGGAAAAGCCCGGCGAATAGCCATGCTTGACCATCTGCGGCACCAACAGCTTTGTGCCCAACGCAGCTTCCGAATAGCTGGACCCGCTGATTCCGGCATAAAAGCCGCTGGACACGATGTTCACCTGTGCGAAGCCACCGCGCAAATGCCCTACCAGCTTGAAGGCGAAATCCATCAGGCGTGACGTCAGCCCCCCCACATTCATCAACGCCCCTGCTGCGATGAAAAACGGGATCGCCAATAACAGGAACTTACTGGACCCATTCACCATCGTCTGAACCACGGCGGCGGGGGGCATTACCGCACCAGCGGCATTGGCGGCAAAGGCTGCAAAAATCATGGCGAAAGCAACCGGCGTTCCAATCGCCATGGCGACCAGAAAGCTGACAATCATCGTGGTGCCGGGATCAAGGCCCTTAAGGCTGACCAAGCCTCCTGGCTGCAACAGAAAATACAGGCCAAAGGCAAGCGCGATGCTGATGATCCCGCGCCAGGGGCGTTTCCCCTCATCCAGACCTTGCAGCGCCAAATACAAAAGACCCAACGCGCTGGTCACGGGGATCAGTGCAAACTTAACCCAACTTGGCAGATTAAGGGCGTAATTCACGCCACCGACCGCATCAATCAAGGTCATCCCGCCCAACAACAGCATCACCGTCGCATAGGCGATGATCAAATCGCTGAGAAAGCCAGCCGCCGTCTGCAATGGTACCGGCAGCCGTTCGACCAGAAACTGAATCGACAGATGCGCCCGCCCTCTATGCGCCAGGGGAACCGCCAGAAAGATCACGCCAATGAAAAGCCATTGCGCCGCCTCCCCGCCCCAGGTCAGGGAATTGTTGAAGCCATAGCGTCCGATAACATTGGCCAAAACAATCAGAATCAACGCGATCAGCGCCAGCGTTGCCGCCCCGCCAATGACGCTATCGAAAAACCCGAGAATCCGTTGAGCCGCCAACCGTAATCCCGTCGCAGATTGCCCGCTGTTTGCATCCCGCTCTTTTGTGTATCCAGACAGGGCGTCATCGACCAACGGCATAGCCCAGCCCTCCTCTTGGATTTGCGGCCGCCCGCACGCGGCCATCTGGGTCTCGCGCAGCGGCGGTCAGACGGCCTTCCGACCAATCATCGCCAATGCTTAAATCGTGGCCCCGATGCTTCAGATCATCGCATACCTGGGAACCAAACCGACCCTCAACCACCAGGCGACCGGGTGAAGCATGGCGGGGATAGAACGAATTGGGCCAATGTTCGCTATGAAACGAAGGGGCTTCTATCGCCTCTTGAAGGCCTATTTTATGCACCAGATGCCGGATCAGAAAAGCCGCTTGCCATTGATCCTGCTGGTCCCCACCCGGTGTGCCACAGGCAAGATATCCCCGACCGGCCTTATCCAGAACAAGCGTTGGCGTCAGTGTGGAGCGCGGGCGTCGATCCGGTCCCAAACCCGATGGGGCGACAGGGTCCAGCCACATCATCTGTGCCCGCGTTCCAAGGGGAAATCCCAGAGACGGAATGGCGGGCGAGGATTGCAACCACCCACCGGATGGGGTTGCTGACACGATGTTCCCGGCAGCATCGATCACATCGATATGACAGGTATCCCCGCTGACGCTGGCACGATAGCCCAGCGCTTCAATCGATTGAACCGTCGGCTCCCCGCCGCCATAGGCGGCCAGCAAGCCGGTTTCCCGTTTGCGGGCACAGGCGGCGGCATAATCGATCGGTGCGCCACAGCCTGCAATATTGCCCGGTCGCCAATCATTGCAGGCCCGCGCGGAGATCTCGTCACGCCGCAAGGCCGCATAGTCTTGTGACAACAATCGGTTCATCGGGACACGGGCGGTTTTTGGGTCCCCGTAGAATACTTCCCGATCCGCGAAGGCCAGTTTCAAGGCTTCGGTCACCCGATGCACAAATTCTGCCCCATTGGGGTCCAGTGCCGCCATCTCTTGGGCCGGCAACAAGGCCAGCGCTTGCAACAGAACAGGCCCCTGCGTCCAGCTATCGCATTTCAGCACCTGATAGCCTGCATACTCCAGCGACAGGGCTGGTTCGAACCAGGCCCGCCAACCCGCCAGATCTGACCCCCGCAACAATGCGCCATTCACCTGACCAGACACATCCATCACTTCTGTCTGGCGGCAAAAGGCATCAATTTCCTGGGCGACAAAACCATCGGACCATATCGCACGGGCGGCTTCAATCTGTGCCAGCCGATCCGATCCGACCGCTTCTGCTTCATCCAAAAGACGGTGAAAAACGGAATACAAAGTTGGATTGCGCAGCAATTCCCCTACCGCCGGGACCGTACCATCAGGAAGAAACACCTCCACTGAGGTCGGCCAGTAGCGCTGAAAAACGGATTGTGCCGCCACAAGCGTGGCATGCAGGCGGCCATCCACAGGGACGCCCCGATCCAGATAGTCCAATGACGGTTCAATCACTGTGCGCAGTGGTAATGTTCCCTTTTCCGCCAAAAGCAGCATCCAGGCATCAAATGCCCCGGGCACCACGGCAGACAGTAAACCTGTCCCTGGAATGCGATCCAGACCTAGGGCGCGTATCGCGTCTATCGTCGCTGTTTTTGGTGTCGGCCCCTGTCCGCATACGGCCTGCGCGCGCCCATCGGCGGCATCATAAACCAGCATTGCAACATCCCCGGCGGGACCATTCAGATGGGGGGCCACCGCTTGCAGCACGAAGCCACCGGCCACAGCCCCGTCAAAGGCATTCCCCCCCAGTTCCAACATGCGCATCGCAGCTTGACTGGCAGCGGCATAGGTCGACGTCGCGACGCCGAACCAACCCTGTACCTCTGGCCGTGACACTTGCATGCTCACTCTCCAGCCTTTAATTGATCCAATTTTGAACCAATGTGACGATTTAGTGAACCAATAGTGACGCAATCCTAAAATAATTCCAACAGGAATCTGTCATGTAATCATTAAATTTGTCCGAACTCGGCTCAGATGGCTTAAAATCGCCTCCCTGGCCTGTTCTCCATCACGACGTACCAGGGCTTGAACAATGGCCGTATGATCCTGTTGGTAAATCTGCCGACGCTCGTCGGTCAACCCGCGGCGGCGCAATCCAAACCAGGCCGGGGATTGCCGGGCCTTATGAATCCCTTCGACGATTGTGATCAGATATTGGTTCTTTGACGCCTCAGCGATGGCCCGATGCAGTTTATTGTCCCAATATTCGAATTCCGCCATGGTTTCTGATTTTGCACCGGCGGCAAGGATGTCTTCCATAGATGCCAGTTCTGCATTGCTGGCACGAATGACAACCAGCTTCGCCAGCAAGGGCTCAATCAGCAAACGTGCCTCCATAACCTCTTCCGGGTTCACGGTGCTGGCGTCAGGGTCAGAAACGCTCGATACGCCAGGCGGCGCACACGCAAAAGTGCCCCGCCCGACATGGCGGTCGATCCAGCCATCCTTGACCAGTTGCAGCATTTGTCGGCGCACCGTGTTGCGGCTGATGGCGAATTGATCCGCCAGCTCGCGCTCCGTCGGTAACTGTGTCCCGGGGGGCCAATGCCCCTCCAGAACCTGCGTTTCCACAAATTGACGCAACGCCGCCAGGGCCTTACGGGCATGCCCCCGCATATCGGACATCGGATCACCCTTTAATGAACCATTACTGGACCATTGTGATCCATCTATCCGATAAATGCCACTGTTTCTTTATCGCGTCCTTAGGACAAAACATACTGCGACAGGGGACGAATGAAAATTATCAGCAAGCCCGCAGCCCCCAAAAGTACCCGAACCGGGGCATTGAGACGCTGTTTCCAATAACCTTCCTGGGCGATGACGAACAAGGTCAGACCGACAGCTGTAAACACTGTGGCCATAATGATCCCGATCACACTGCCCTGCAGCAGCAATGCCTGATCAAAGACAAAGGCAAAGGGGATCAGGAAGGCACCGATGGCAATACGCACAGCCGCCCCTGCAATCTTCATCGGGGCCTCATCCGCGATCGCACTGGCGGCATAGGCCGCTACGGCAACGGGTGGTGTCAGGGCGGACATCACCGCAAAATACAGCAGGAACAAATGCCCGGCCATCAGATCAATCCCCAGATCATGCATGACCGGGGAAATCAGAACCGCCGCCAGAATATAGGCGCTGGGCGTTGGCATACCCAGTCCCAGAAGAATGGTCAGCCCTGCCGCGACAATCAGGGAGATCAGGACGTCCTGATTGGAAATCAGAAAAACCAGTGTCCCGAATTTGGAAGCCAGCCCGGTCATGGTGATGCCGCCAATGACCAGTCCCGCTGCTGCGCAGGCCCCCGTGACGGCAACCATCTTAATGCAGGTATCAGACAGGATATCGAACACCTTGGCCGGGGTTAACCGGGTGCTGCGCCGGACCATGGACACCGCAAGAACAGTCAATGTCCCATAAATTGCGGCATAGGTGGGCGTATACCCATTCACCAGGGCCCAGGTAATAACGACCAGAGGTACCAGAAACAGGCCACCCTCTTTCATGGTTTGCATCAGGGCTGGAATTTTCGACATATCCATACCCTGCAGGTTTTCCTTACTGGCCCGCAGATGAACCTGCATATAGATCGGCAGATAGTACAGAATCGCCGGTATCAAGGCCGCAATGGCGATATCGATGTAAGGAATGCCGATCTGCTCTGACATGATAAAAGCAGCAGCGCCCATGACAGGCGGCACCAGGCTGCCCCCGGTTGAGGCTGCGACTTCGACGCCCCCGGCAAAGGCGGAATTATAGCCAAGCCGTTTCATCATCGGGATGGTGACCGACCCCGTGGTCACAACATCAGAGGTCGGGCTGCCGGATATCGTTCCATACAAGCCAGAGGAGATAACGGCGATCTTTGCCGGTCCGCCCTTTGACCCACCCGTCAATGACGCTGCGAAGTTAAAGAAGAAGTCCGCTCCACCTGTTTTAGAAAGTGTCGTCCCAAACAGAACAAACAGAAAGGCATAGGTCGCAGCCACCCGGATCGGCACACCAAACAGGCCGTCGGTTGTAAACACCATGATATCCAGGAAATGCTCCAGGGTGATTTCACCGTGGCTCAAGGGACCGGACAACTTGTCGCCAAACAGGTTATAGGCGATGAAGGCGATAACAATAAATGTCAGCCCCAGGCCAACCGTGCGTCGCATCGCCTCAATCGACAAAATGATCAATGTCAGGGATGCCAGAACATCCAGGTCAGACAAGGGATCCAGCAATGTGATCCGTTGTGAAATGGTATCACTTTCTGTCACGAAGTAAGCGCCACAGGCAAAAGCAGCCGCCGCCAGAATCCATTCATAAAATGGAAACTTATCCGGGTTGGACTTTGTTGTCGGCGTGATCAGGATGAAGGTTAAGACCAGCATCAAAGATAAAAAGGTAATGGTCAGGGGTAAAATATCGGTTCGGGAGAACCCTGCCGCATAAATCGTCCAACCGGCCACCACAGCGGCATAGACTTTTGTGACCAGGGCAAGGGTCCCAACAGGGCGTCTGCGCAGACCGGTATCAAATGCAATAGAGAGAAAAGACACAGCTTTGTTCCAAACCTGAGATGCGGATGTGATAGTCGATTTGAGGATGCACACCCCCGCCAAACCAAACCGGTTCAACGGGGGTGCAGACGTCCCTATCTAGATTACTGCAGGCCTTTTGCCTTAAAGACAGCAGCGGCGGCCGGGTGATACGGCGCAGCCGTTCCAGACGCCATCAGCTTGGCATCCAAAGACCCCATCGCTTTATGAACACTGCTGACCTGATCGGCATGATCGGCCAACGCTGTGGCCAAATCCTCGACCAACTTGGGGTCCGCGTCTTCCCGCACGAAAAGCTGGGCGGAAACCGTCACCGTCAGCGTATCGTCCGGTGCCCAGGGATAGGAACCGCCTTTGATTACGAATTCACTGATATTCCATTCCTTGGCAACGGCATCAGCCGTTTCCTTTTGAACCGGCACCAGCTTCAGATCAATTGCGGAAGCCAGCTCCCGGATCGACCCATGACCCACGAACAAAGAATTCAGAATTGCATCCGCCCGACGGTCACGCATCAATTCGCCCTGTTCCTTGGACGCGGCATAGGTCACACCGCCACCCCAGGATTCAATGTTTTCAGGAGACGCACCCACCGTTGTCAGCATCGTCGCCCCAATATCACTGACCACATTACCTTTTCGATTTAACAGGATCTGGATCGGCAGTTTCTGGGTCGCGATGTCTTCCATCGTATTGATGTTATGCTCGGTCGCATAGTCCTTGTTCACCAACAATTGCATCGGTGCCCAGGTATACATAACCGCCAGGGTCCGCATCGAATCGACCGGGGCCTTGAAAGGCTCGGCCCCCGCCAGCGCTGATTTCACCTCAGCATCATGAATGATGGCGATATCACATTTCTTTTGATCCAACTGCACGACATTGGCAAAGCCGCCGCCAGAGGTTTGATAGGTAACCGTCGAACCAGGGAATGCGGCCTTGACTGCATTGTCGACACCAGCACCCAACAGAGACCACAGGCCCCCAGGGCTGGCGCCACATAAGGTCAGGTTATAGGCCGCATTGGCCGGCGCAGATGCCAGCGCCGCCCCAGCAACAACCGATAGTGCAAGCAGACTCGTTTTGATGGATTTTCTCATTCTATCCTCCCAATTGAGCCCGTAATCCGGGCTATTATTTGCTGCCGGAGTATCCGGTCAGCTCCATCGCCATCGGTTCTTCCGACGGACATATTATTAGATATCTAATTATTACTGTAGGCTGGCTTTTTTAGGCCTGTCAATTTACCAAACGCCTCCCCCTACAAACTGTAGGCCTCGTAGGTTGATGGATGAAACAACTCTTCGACCGTCACACGCCTTGGTGACAAGCCCTGGCGGTGATGTTGCTCCAGGAAATAGTCCAAAACCTTGTAGTTTGACGCGGTGCCGTAAGACCAGAAATCCGGGCCTATTAGTGCCCTGGCCCGTTGCAGCGTATCTTCCACGAACGGCATGGTTACCTTAGTCGCGGATGTATCATCCAAGGCCGATTGCGACAGCGCCTTTGCCTGGGTAAAGGCCTTCTGGAACGCCCCCGGAAGCCAGGGATGGTCTTCGACCAAGGATCGGCGCAATCCCAGTAAATGCATGATCGGGAACAGCTGTGTGCGCTTGTAGTACTCTTCCGCGACCCCAACAGTATCTTCAAACAAGCGCCCAACACGGGGGTCGCCTTCGTTAAAGCTGCGCGGCCAACGGGGACCGACGAAGGCATCGATCTCCCCTTCCGCCAACATATGGTTCAGGGTCGCCCCCTCAGGCGCCTGCTCCAGCTTTACATCTGCGGGCAGGTCAATTTTCAGTTTCTCCGGGCGACCCGCTGTATCCATGCCACCCCGCACCCATTGGACGTCAGAGGGTTTTACACCGTATTCATCCTCCAGAATCGCGCGTACCCAGACATTGGCGGTCAATTGATATTCCGCGATTCCGATGCGCTTACCGATCAGATCCTTCGGCGTCTTAATGCCCTTGGTCGTATTGATATAGATCGACGTATGACGGAAGGCCCGCGAAAGGAACACCGGAATGGCGATGTAATGGGGGTCGGGCCGCGTCAGGCTGACAACATAGGAGGAAAAAGAGATTTCCGACGCATCATAGGCCTGATGCCGAAAGGCACGGAAGAACATTTCTTCTGGAACCTGCAACATGCAGACAGGATCAACACCATCGATCTGCACGCGCCCGTCGTAAATCGCACGGGTTCGGTCATAATCCCCCATCGCGATGGACAGCTGTAGTTTACTCATATCTGATTTTTCCTCTCTTCTGTGCGGCGCACGGGAACCTGATGGTGCATGCGAATATCTGTGCCAGCTTCTGATGATTGCAGTATCCCATGACACACTTCCAGGCTGGCAAGCCCCCATCTGGCATCCTGGATCGGGCTCTGTGATTGCCGAACCGCAGCAACCAGAGACTCCATCACACCCTTGCGGGGGATGGCATCCAAAGGGGTTGATAAGAAGTCACTCTGTGTATGCCCATAGACCCAAACTCCATCAGGGGTCAGACGCAAATCGGCCCCGTCGCAACTGACCAAAATCGTTCCGAAATGTTCATTATGGGCCGGAACAGCCGGGTCTGGAGAGGCCCCAAAAGTGCGCTCTGTTTTCAGACGGATTTCATCCTGGGGCGTTTGGACCGATTGCAACGCCTTGCGCGCCTTGCCATAGGCCGTGGGATCGGTGTCATGGCCCAATTCCCCAATCCAGTCACAGAATTCATCACTGTTGAAATGGGCAAAACCGGAATAGGTCAAACTGGCAAACGCCCCTTGCGCAAAAGTCAAATGGGCGGAATAAGCGCATTCGGTGGGTCGTTTATCATCCCATTGTCCGGTTGTCGCCCGCACGGTGGAGACCATGCCGCCTGCCAATAAGCGCACAATATCAATCTGGTGCACGCCCTGACTGAAGATCACGCCGCCCCCTTCCGATGTCATCAGTTCTTCCGGTCGGCGGGGGCGATACAGAAAATCCGTGTAATTCAACGCATGCACCATGCGCACCTGACCCAGGCTGCCGCTGTCAATCAAAGCGCGCGCCTTCAGGACCGGCGCGTCGAAGCTGTGGCTGGGCCCGACAATGACAATCTTTCCGGCACGCTCTGCTGCCTGGGCAATCGCCTCCCCATCTTCCAGAGTGACGCATAACGGCTTGTCGAGCAGCACATGTTTACCCGCCATAACCGCGCAAGTGGCGTGGGTGCGATGCATCTGGTGCGGGGTTGCGATATAGATCGCATCCAGTGTCGGGTCTCCACACAAGGCCTCAACACTGTCATAGGCAGCCCCGCCAAAGCGCTGCACAAATGCAGTGCGTGACGATTCCCGAGGGGCCGCACAGGCGGCCAATTCCACCCTGGGATCATTTTCAAAGCTGGGCAGCATCAGCATAAAGGCGCGGCCCAGACCCGCCACGCCCAGCCGGATCGGTGGATCACAGGTCAAGGGTCAGGTCCCCTTCTTTGGCCCTGGATACGCAAATCATGATGCAGGATGATTTTTCCTCAGGCATCAAAACCATGTCGCGATGATCAACTGTCCCGGCGCTGTAGCGTGTCTTGCAGGTACCGCAGGTGCCACTTTCGCAGGAACTGACGGCAGACACGCCAGCCTCTCGCACTGTCTCAAGGATCGTGCGGTCTGCCGGCACGGTCAGGGTCTTGCCGGATTTGGACAGATGAACCTGAAAGGCCACATCATCGGCGCGCACAACTTCGACCGGTTTGAAATCTTCGAAGTGAACCGCAGATTCCGGCCAATGCCCGGTCATGCCGCGCACTTCTTCCATCAAGGGCTTCGGACCACAGCAATAGATATGCGTGTTCGATGGACGCTCAAAATGATCCCAGAAGTCATAGACCTGATCCAGGTCACCCATATCATGATGAATGATCACCTCCCCGGTAATCTCATCAGAATGCAGCACGTCCAGATAAGCCGCCTGATGTGCGGAACGTGTGCAATAGATCACCTGAAACGGTTTTCCCTCGGCACTCAACTGGCGCGCCATAGACAGGATTGGGGTGATGCCGATCCCGCCCGCAATCAGCAAATAGTTTGGTGCGTCCACCAGGGGAAAGTCGTTGCCTGGCTGATCTACCTTCAACGTGGAACCAATCTCGGTCTCTTCAACCATCGACCGGGACCCGCCCCGACTGTCTGGCTCATGTTTTACCGCGATGACATAACGGTGATGTTCTGTGGGGATATTGCTCAGCGAATAATGCCGCATCGCCTTGCTGGGTGTTTCCAACGACAGATGCCCGCCCGCCGTAAAAGGCGGCAGGCCTGACCCATCCGCAGCGGTCAGTTCAAATTCCCAAATGCCCTCGGCAATTTCCCGTTTGCCGCGGATCACCAAATCCATCATGCCAGAACGCCCATCCGTAACTATTTGTTTTTATGGCGTATCACCTCATTTTGGGTGATGCGTTTCCTCATCTCTTAGAAACACTCTAGACGGAAAGACTCGATTGCGCTAGTTTTTCTTAGATATCTAATAATAAAAAATTTGGAGGACACTAGATGCTAACATCAGAAGAAAATGATCTGCTGTGTCGGGTCGAAAATGACGCCCCGATGGGACAGTTGATGCGCCGCCATTGGGTTCCTGTTTGCATGTCTGAAGAAGTTGCAGAGCCAGATGGCGCGCCTGTGCGGCTGCGCATCCTGGGTCGGGAATATGTCGCCTTTCGGGACAGCGACGGTCGGTTGGGGGTTCTGGACGGGCATTGTCCGCATCGCGGTGCATTGCTGGCGCTGGGTCGCAATGAAGACTGTGGCCTGCGCTGCCTGTATCACGGCTGGAAAATCGATGTGGAAGGCACCGTCCAGGAGATGGCGTCGGAGCCGCCTGAAAGCGCCCTGAAGACAAAGGTAAAGCATGAGGCCTTCCCGGTGGAAGAGAGCGGGGGATTCGTCTGGGCTTATCTGGGGCCCCGCGACGCCATGCCTGCCTTTGAACCGCCCCCCTTCGCGGCCGATAAATCTGCACAGGTCAGCATTCTGAAAATCAAGATCCCCTGTAATTGGGCGCAAATTCAGGAAGGACAGATCGATTCCGCTCATTCCTCCTCTCTGCATTATTCTGATATGAAACCAGCGCGGGTCGGTGGCGCGGAAGCGGATGATAAAAGCTGGTATCGTCCCTCGACCGACAAATCTCCAAAACTCCAGATCGAACGGACGCCCTATGGCTTTCACTATGCGGCCATTCGTCGGCCCATCAAGAATGCCGCCACCCACAATTACATTCGGGTCACGGAATATCTGGCCCCCTTTGTTTCCCTTATTCCACCCAACAATATTTACAATGTCGCCAGCGTGAATGTGCCGGTCGATGATACGACGACGATGTTTTACTTCATCGCCTGGGGCAATCCGGAAACCTGCACCCCGACCGACGAATGGCGACGCTTCTGCCATGCGGTTCCAGGGGTGGATTTAAATCCTGACTGGTCCCCGATCCGCACATTGGATAACAATTTCCTGCAGGACCGCGACGCAATGCGCGGCGATGATAGCTTCACCGGCATTCCCGGTATTCCCAATCAGGACATCGCGATGTGGGTCGGCATGGGTCCCATTGTGGATCGCAGCAAGGACATTCTGGGGGCTTCCGACATGGCAATTGTGGAATTCCGTCGCCTGATGGTCGATGCCGCCAAAGTCATGGCCGAAACCGGCGAAGCCTTTGGCGTCGGTGCCACCCTGCAAGGCGTCCAATCCTATCAGGAGGTCATACCCAAAGAGGTCGATTGGCGCACCAAGGTCGCCCGGGAAAGCCAAGCCGCCGAATAAAGTCCGAGATTTCATATTTTACCCCTCCCTCCTTGAGGGGAGGGAGAAAACAGAGCCGCCCCCTCGTCAAAAAGGAAGGCGCCAAACGCCGTCTAAACAGCGTGGCTGCGGGTGGCTGGGACGGAGACGCCGTCGCGCAAGGCAGCGGCCTCGTCTTCATCCAGATTGCGCGCCATCACCAGAAGCGCAGCGCGCAAATCTGCAATTTGCTGTTCGCTCAACCCCCGCAAAGAGGTTTCATTCACATCCTCCGCCAGGGGTTGCAAAAGTTTGCGGGCATCCCTGCCTTCCTGGGTCAGGTATACCAGCAACCGCTTTCGATCTCCGGGGGGATGTTTACGTGTCAGATAGCCCAGCGCTTCCAATTTACGCAAGGCCGTATGGGTGGTGGGTTCCATCAGACCCGCGCGTTGACTGAGTTCCCGTTGGGACAATCCATCCTGTTCCCATAAGATGCGCAGGAAAACCCAGCCACCAAACTGCACCCCATGATCCGTTAGACGCAATTGCAGGGATCGCGTCACGCCACGCGCCACATATCGTACCAGATGCGCCATACGATCCTGGGCCAGATGCTCCGCCTCGCCCCCCGGGGTGACACCTGCTTTCAGCGCCGCTGCCGCGTCGATATCATCGGTCATAATGTTTCCAGTTTTCCTGTTTCTACCGCGCGAGTCGCAAAAAGGCCCATAAGCTCAGTATCATACACTTTTGCGGCGAAACAAGCTTAGATATCGAAGAATGGACGTAAAAGAAAAGGACCTGCAGCAGACATCCGATTGGATGGATGCTGCAGGTCCTTGCCGTCAAACTTTACGCAACGCGGGCTTCTTTGATCGACTCTTCCAGGATATTCAGGGCCTCACTGAAAACCGTATCCTGAATTGTGATCGGCGCCAGGAAGCGGATGACATTGCCATGAACACCACAAGTCAGAAGGATCAGGCCCTTTTCCAATGCCTTGGCGCGAACCCGATTGGCAAAATCGGCGCTGGGCAGGTTGGTCTTCACATCATTGAACTCAACCGCATTCATAAAGCCAGGCCCCCGGATATCGACAATTTCCGGCACGGAGTCCCGCAGGCTTTCCAGGCGCTGTTTCAAACGCTGGCCCAGCGAATTGGCGCGATCGCACAGCTTTTCCTCGTCAATCACGTCCAGAACCGCATTTGCCGCGGCGATGCCCAACGGATTGCCGCCATAAGTGCCACCCAGACCGCCCGGTGCGGGGCCATCCATGATCTTCGCCTTGCCGGTCACGGCTGCCAGCGGGAAACCACCCGCCAGGCTTTTCGCCATGGTCACCATATCCGGCTCGATCCCATAATGCTCCACCGCCAGCATTTTACCGGTCCGGGCAAAGCCGGTCTGTACCTCATCCACAATCAACAGAATGCCATGCTGGTCACACAAGGCGCGCAGGCTTTTCATGAAGCTGACCGGGGCCACGTAAAAGCCGCCTTCCCCTTGAACTGGCTCAATCACAATCGCTGCGACCCGGTTTGGATCAACATCCGCCTTAAACAACTTATCCAGGGCCGCCATTGAATCCGCTTCGGTCACACCATGCATTTCAACCGGAAATGGCGCATGGAATACATCTGCGGGCATCGATCCAAAGCCCAGCTTGTAAGGGGCGACCTTGCCCGTCAGAGCCATGCCCATAAAGGTCCGGCCATGGAACCCGCCGGTAAAGGCGATCACCGCATTCCGTCCGGTTGAGGCCCGCGCGATCTTGATGGAATTTTCCAGCGCTTCCGCCCCGGTCGTGACAAATATCGTCTTCATCGGTTCAGACGACGGCACCAGCGCATTCAATCGCTCAGCCAGGGTCACATAATTCTCGTAGGGGACGACCTGGTGGCAGGTATGGGTGAAACGATCCAATTGCGCCTTTACTGCCTCAATCACCTTGGGGTGACGATGGCCGGTATTCAGCACCGCAATGCCAGATGCAAAATCGATATAGCGATTGCCCTCCGCATCCCAAATTTCTGAGTTTTCCGCGCGCTCTGCATAGATCTGTGTCATCACACCGACCCCGCGCGAAATTGCATCTACACGCCGCGCTTCAATATCCTTGTTCTGCATTCTTTCATTCCTTTGGGTTTCGAGGGTTTAGAATGCCCCGCGTCGAAATTCACAGTCGACATTGCATAACAATTGCTCAATATATTTATCACCGAGGCGGTCCGTCCGCAATATCACCTTAGGGACAGGATGCAAGAAGGAGAGAGTGGGTGCGTGACGTGGATATCGGTGCAAGATTGAAGGCCTTTCGCGAGGCCCAAGACCTTTCGCAACGGCAACTGGCGCAAGTGGCGGGCGTTACCGGCTCTATGATATCCATGATCGAACAGAACCGCACCAGCCCCTCTGTCGCAACCCTGAAAAAGATCCTGTCCGGCCTGAAAATCTCTCTGGGCGCTTTTTTTGAAGAGACCCCGGCTGATGGCGTGAAATGGCATTTCACGCGCGCCGAGCTTGGCGAAATCAATCCAGAGATCAAACGCGGCGCCCCGCCAGAAGCCGCCAAGGCGATCAGCTTCTTACAAGTTGGCGGGGCTGGCACCAGCGCCTTGCAAATGCTGTATGAACATTATCCACCCGGTGCCGATACCGGCCCGGAATTATACAGCCACGAAGCAGAGGAGGCTGGCATCGTCATTGACGGCCAAATCGAAATCACAGTTGGCAGTGAAACCCGGCTGCTGAACACAGGCGACGCCTATCTGTTCAACAGCCGCCTGGCCCACCGTTTCCGCAATCCAGGCAACACCCCCTGCATCATCGTCAGCGCCTGCACCCCTCCGACATTTTGATCAAACGTTAAGTACGAGCTGCCGGCGGCGCTTTAAAATCGTGCATACACGCGCCATAAAGGACGCTGCGAGCGGATCTGATCCCGCAAAGAATTGCATGCTTCAACCGCCTGTTCGATCTAACGCATATATTCAAGCAGCGAGCGGCTCGAACACGAGCGACTGGTGCAGGAAAACACCGGCGGTCACGCCGTCGGCCGCTGCCCAGCTTGCGTTATGCGGGGCGCGTGCAATATCGCCCGCGGCATAGACACCGGCCACTGTTGTCTGCTTCTTCTCATCCGTGCGGATCATCGTGCCCAATGGCCCTTCATCCAAAGCGCAGCCGAGCTGTTCAGCGATATGGCTGTTAAGGCGCGAATTTGGGACGAGATACAACGCGTCGATCAGTGCCTCCCGCCCATCCGAAAGAAGCAGAGCGGACAGCCCCCCACTGTCACCCTTAAGCGCGTCAATGCGCGCCGCCTCGATCAAGACTTCACGCTTCGCCAGCTTTGCCTGTATCTCTTCGTCGGGCATTTCATTGCCATTGAGATAAAGGGTCGTCGGCCCCCAATCGGCGATGAGTTGAGCTTGATGTGCCGACATCGGCGCCGAATACAAAACACCCTGGCGCTTTCCAGCAAATTCGAAGCCGTGGCAATAGGGACAGTGAAGCACGCTCTTGCCCCAGCGCTCGGCAAGGCCAGGCACGTCTGGCAACACGTCGGAAACGCCAAAGGCAAGAACCAACTTGGAGGCCGTGAGCGTTTTGCAATTACTCACCGCGACTTCGAACCCGCCAGGCACCGGACGGGCGCCATCGGCTTCTCCGGCAATCATCTGAACGCTCGGATAGTGTTGCAGTTGTGTCCGCGCCGAGTTGATAATGACGCGGGGATCATGGCCGTCATGGCCGAAAAAGCCGTGCGATTCCGCCGCGAAGCGGTTGCGCGGATTGCCCGCATCGATAACGCAGACGGATCGTCGCGCTCGGGCGATATGAATGGCTGCGGAAAGCCCGGCAAAGCTTCCACCTATGACAATAGCATCAAGTTGCATGAATGGTCTCCAGATCAATAGTTATCCCGCTTGCCACTATGCGAGCGTGAAAATCAGCGCTGAGTTGCGCCAGCGTCACCGCGCCAAACCGCTCAAGTAGCAGCGCCTTGGCGTCGCGGAAAGCGTCGTTGAGCGCGGCATTCACCGACTGCTCGACAAGGCATCCCGGCGCTTCTGTCCGGTTACCCATGGCGAAGAGTTCAGGCTTTTCGAGCGCTTCGTAAACATCAACCAAGGTGATTGCGGCAAGTGGCCGGGCGACTGTCCAGCCGCCACCATGCCCCTTCTCGGACCGGACAAACCCGCGATCACGCAATCCCGCCAATATCCTTCGTATGACGACGGGGTTCGTGTTCATTGCCCGCGCCATGGCTTCAGATGTCACCGGACCATCTGCTTCGGCCATGTGCAGCAGGACGTGAAGAACACCTGACAGTTTGCTATTGCGTTTCATGTGACTTTATATGTTACGTGAAACGGAGAAGTCAAAGAGAAATTGTATTTTCGCAAGCCCGCTCCGCAACGCACCTGACTTGCAGTCGCTCCTAAGGATAAGAGATATGCAGAATAAGAATTCCGTCACGTCCGCGCTGGCGGGAGTCCAGGGCAACTCACATAGATCATGACAGCCGCCCCTAAGCCCCGGATCAAGTCAGGAGTAGCGGAGAAACAAACCTCCTCACCGATCTGCAGTGAAAACGGTCCAATTCATGGCGGTGGACAGGCGTTCCAGAGCGATGGTGCCCAGTTTGGAATTGCCGACTTCGTTCAGGCCAGGCGACCAGACGGCGATGGAGGCCTTGCCGGGAACGATGGCCAGAATGCCGCCACCGACACCGGATTTCCCGGGAATACCGACACGGAAGGCGAAATCGCCCGATGCATCGTAATGCCCGCATGTCAGCATCAGGGCATTGATGCGCCGCGCCCTGGCCTGGGACACGACATAGCCACCATCAGGATGACGCCCGTCCAGCATCAGAAACCGCCCTGCCAGGGCAAGCTGCTGGCAATTCATCTCTATGGCGCATTGATGGAAATAGGTGCCCAATACCCGGTCCACAGGATTTTCCAGATTGCCAAAGGCGCGGATGTAATTGGCCAATGCGATGTTGCGGAAGCCCGTTTCTGCTTCCGACTTAGCAATTTCCTCATTTATGGTAATGGTGTCGTCGCCGGACAGATACCGCATGAACCGGATGATCTCGCCAATCGCTTCCTTGGCATGATGGCCGGCCAGATTGACATCATTGATGACAATCGCCCCGGCATTGATGAAGGGATTGCGGGGAATGCCCTGTTCCCGTTCCAACTGAACGATGGAATTGAAGGCAGAGCCAGACGGTTCCCGCCCGACCCGCTTCCATAGGTGATCGCCAATCTTGCCCAGCGCCAGGGTCAGCGAGAAGACCTTGGAAATTGACTGGATAGAGAAACCGATATCGGCATCGCCGCCGGTCAGCATCTCCCCCTGTGCGGTCGCTACGGCGATGGCGAAACGGGACGGGTCCGCGCTGGCGAGCCCTGGAATATAGGTTGCAACCTTCCCCCGATCTGGGATGGCACGCATATCCGTGACGATCTGGTCGATTATGCCCTGTAGGTCATTCACGATTGGGGCCTTGAAGATCGCCGGTCGCGATGCGGTGCGCCAGCGTCATAATATCCCCCCCAAGCGGTCGATCATCTACCAAGGGGGCGGAGGTTTCGCGAATCCGCGCCAGGCTGGCGGTCAGCCAGGGGCCCATCTGATCCGCTGCGCCGCGCAACTCCACCGCCTGGGCCGCGACGATCAGTTCAATCGCCGTCAACATTCTTGCATGGTCAACCACCTGTGCCAACGCGCTGACCGCCGTGGGAGAATTGGTCAGACAATCTTCCACCCCATTGGCATTGATGCTGGGCCACAGGGCGACCGGCTGCGCCGCATGCTGCACTTCCGACAGCAGCGATTCCACAACCTTCATCACCGGCGCAAAACCATTGGATCCGCTTTGCGATTTTGCCAGGAATGTCGGTAGATTGCTGAATACCGGATTTAAGTGTTTTGACACCCGCGCGACCTGAGCCACCGTGACATGCACGAAAGCCCGGCTGATCGCTTCAATAACGTGAGTCAGTTCCGCGGTGAAATAGGCCCCGCCCGACACGATCCGATCTTCTGCCAGCAATGTCACCGGATTGTCACTGGACCCGTTGAGTTCAATTTCCACCGTGATCCGCGCGACATCCAGCGCAGCCGCCAGCGCCCCGTGGATCTGGGGAATGTTGCGCAGAGAGATCGGATCCTGCAAACGCCGGGCGGCTCCTTCCTGATACAACAGGCTGCCTTTTAACTTCGCATGCAGGTCCGCCGCGGCACGGCTTTGGCCCGGCAGGGGCTTTGCTCCCAAAACACCGTCGGAGATCGGGGCCAGATTGGCGCGAAACGCCTCCATCGACAGAGCCCCGGCTGTTTGCAGTGCATCGAAGACGGTTTCCGCCTGTGACACGGCAAGGGCCGCAGCGCCAGCGGCACAACTTGAGTGATTGGCCAGGGCCAGCCCATCGCGGGGGCCCAGAACCAGCGGCTCTATGCCATGGTCCCGCATCATTTGTACGGCAGGTCCAGTCTTGCCATCAGCGTTCTGCATTTCCCCCTGCCCGGTCAGACACAGGCCGATCGTGGCATTGCGGATCAGATCCGCCGCCCCGATGGAGCCCAAGGACCCCACCACCGGCGTCAGCCCCGCATTCAGGCAGGCCAGTAAGTGATGGGCAACAGCGGGACTGGCCCCGGAATACCCCTTCAGCAGTGTATTCAGCCGCACGATCATGCTGGCCCGGATGTTTTCCACCCGGTCGGGCGGCCCCACTGCATGGGCGCGACCCAGCAGGGTCTGTTGCGAAAAATCCGCCAGGGTCTTGGCATCCAGGACTTCTGTCACCCGCGCGCCCAGGCCCGTAGTGACGCCATAGACCGGAACCTTATCCTCAATCGCCCGGTCGATCAGGCCGCGCGCCCTTGCCATCTCTGAAAGGCCCGCCGGATCCAGATCCAGCAGGCGCCCCATGACCGCTGCTTGGGCCAGGTCTTCAATGGTAAGGGATCGGCCATCCAGAACCAGCGGGGTCATATCAGTCTTCCCGATAGAGCAGGTTCTGCGTCACACCCATTTTGCGGGCCTTTTCCAGAATGGCGGCCCCCAGCGCGATATCACCCGTCGACATGCCGCGATGCCAGAACAGGATCGTCTCCTCATCGGACTCACGGCCCGGCTTCAGGCCGGCGGCAATTTCACCGATTTCCGCATAAAAGCTTTCTTCTGTGATCTTCCCGGCATTGATTTGCGGGCGCAGCGCGCCCAGGCTTCCGGCCCGCATTTGACCCAGATCATCCATCACGAATTTATCGAACCCGTCGGTGAAATCCAGCGGCAGGCTGCTCATCGTGCCATAGGGAACGACCAGCGTGCCGGGCTTGACCCAGGACCGCTGAAACATCGGTGTAGGTTCGTTCAGCCGGGTGGCTTCGATCATGATATCAGCGTCTTTCAGACAGGTTTCCCAATCTTCCGTGACGATTACTTTCTTGCCCAGATCCCGGCTCAGCTTCTCGCCAAAGGCATCGCGGCTTTCCTTGCGGCGGGAATGGACGCGGATTTCTTCGAAATCAAACAGATGATCCAACAGACGAACATTCCAATAGGCCGTGCCACGGGCCCCAACATGACCCAGCACGCGCGGGTTCTTCGGTGCCAGCCATTTCGCGCCCAGCGCCGTCAAGGCGCCCGTGCGCATATCGGTGATCCCGGCAGCATCAATCACAGCCTTTGGCATGCCGGTGCGAGGGTCGAACAAATTCAGCAGCGCCAGTTCCGACGGCAGTCCCTGCTTATAGTTATCGACATAATCGCCGACGATCTTCACCCCGGCATAGCCCAGCGGCTCAACATAACCACGCAGCACGTTGAAATGGCCATTAAAGGCGGGGTCTGGCGTCAGATGCATGCGGGGTTCAATCACTGTTTTGCCCTGCCCGGCTGCGATCAATCCCTGTTCAATCGCCGCCAGTATTTCCTCATCCGTCAGCGCAATCGCATCAATGTCCGCCTTGCCCAGATACTCAATCTCATGCCGTGCCATACCAAATCCCTAAATTGCCATACGTTGATTTCGCAAGCGCTAGAAAGCAACGAAATCATCGTCATGTCAAAGTGATCAGCGATATTTTTTTGACGGTTTTGATGATCCGACCGGATCATCACAATCGGGAAGGAAAGCACGCGCAGAAACCGGACCGATAAGAAGTAAAGGGGCAGCAGGCTGGCTGGCGATTTGGCTGGCGTGCCGGCTGCGTGACGACCAAGCGGGTCAACCGGCCAAAGCCGAAATCCCAATGCGAGGTGTCACAACTTTTTGCCCTAGTGCGCCCGCTCTGACGCTTCTGTTGACGGAAGATATGGATAAACGCACAAGGAAAAGGTCATTGTCCCACTGCCTCGCGACCGAGTAATCGTTCTTGAACCTTGAGTGTGTTTCGGCCACTGGTCTCGACATCGATGGCTTGGAGGCGTTGCGGCGCAGATTTTATTCTTTGAACCTCGGATTCCAGTTGATTGATCCGTGCTTCCAGTGCGGCTATGCGTTCGGTGCCGTCTCGAAGGAATACGGTGACCGCACGAGCGCTCCGCGCGGCCGAAACGAAGCTCGACCAGCCAAGAACGGTGATGCGGCCTGTTCTGTTCAAACAGGCTTGGGCTGTTGCGCGCCACGCCTCGGCGCGCGCCGGGTTTGTGGCGGCGACTCCCCAGCCGACGACGGTTAGCCCGCCCAGCCAGATGGTGAATCCGGCACCGTTCCCCGACATCAGGAGCCATATGCCCGGCACCGACAGGATGAAGAGGGACGACCACACCCGTCTGCGCTTCTCGTATGGGGGACGACCAAACACGCGCCGACGTTTCGGGTCCGTATGGGCGAGATAGACGAGGACGGCTGTGCTTATACAAAGCCCGGCGATGACGGTGAGGGTATCCATGTATCCTCCGTCATTCCGCCGGTGTCGGTTCGGGTGTCGGAAGCGCGTGCATCCGCCGTGCCCACCACACAAGGCCCGCCCCCAAGAGGAGCAGCGTCAGGTCGACCGACAGCACGGTGCCTTGACCCTGAGCGATGGCGGTCGCCCAGTCGAGGCCGCCGGTCGCCATTCGGACGACAGGCAGCAGGATCAGGCCGATACCCAAAAGAAGACGATAGAACCGGCGCAAGCTGTCTTCGTCCCTCGCCACGAACCCCGGCACCACGCCCGGTGTGAGCCCGATCAGGAAGCCGGCCGGGGTCCACCAAAATTCATCCGCCGCTGCCCCGAGCGCCAGGAAGTAGGCATAGGCGCACATGAGCATGGCTACCGGGAGACCGTAGCCGACGACGGTCACCGCACGCCCGAAGCGCTGCCACAGGGGCTCGTCTTCGCGCCGGCGCACCCACAGCCGGAGGCCCGAGATCACCACGAACGCCATGGCGGAACCCAACCCAACCCAAACGGCTTTCGACAGCACGCCGGCGAAATCACCGGTATGCAGGGGCCACATCAGTCCATTGATCAATGACCCGCTAGACGGTAGCCGGCCAACGTCTGGTTTGAAATATTGGAACGCGCCCGTGGTGCCGTCATAGACGGTCTGCTTGTAGACTAGTTCACCAGACGGAGCTGGGTGATATATCCGCACCACAGCATCTCGGCGTCCGTAGTTCTTGATCGAGATGAAATTAACAGGCGCACCCGCACGCATGGTCGAGTCGGCTATCATTTCATCCAGACTTGCGAGCCGCGCAGAGCTTGGATCCGACATAACCAGTGGCGCGTATAGCGTTTCGCTCGCCTTGTCCTGGTCGCCGCCGAAAGCGGTCTCGAGCAGTAGCGGATAGACTACCGTCCCCGAAAAACTGAAGTACGCTCCTGTGAATCCAAGAAGAAAAGCGAAGATAAGGCCCCAAGTACCTGCTAGTACGTGGCGGTCGCGGAATGACACAAGCCGTTGTCCACTACGTTCGGGAACGAACAGATCGCGGATCATGTGCCGATGCAAGATCAAACCGCTGATCCCAGTTGAGATCATCAGAAGCCCCAGCACGCCTGTCAAAATCAATCCCCAAGGCGAGGGCACATACAATTGGACATGTAGATCGACTAAGAAGTGTTCAAGCGCGCTGTCGACGTACCAATGGGTGTCGTGGTAGACGAAGCCGTCGCGCCTCTGGAGCAGTTCACCCGTGTCTGCATTGAGGATGAACATGCTCCCATAAGCCTCATTCCAACCAGTGGCGGAGTTCAGCACGTTGGCGTGCGGGAACACGGTTAATTCGCCGCGAATGCCGTCGTTGATACTGATCTCCCTCTGATAGCCCTTGCTCATCTTGTCGATGAAAGGCCGTACCTTGGCGTCCAGGCCCGGACCAAATGGATGTGAATGGCTCGTGCCACCGATGGACCACACCTCTAGTTCATGTGCGAACACAACTACGATGCCGGTCAATACGACGGCATAGAGCAGCAGTCCAAGGACAGTTCCGGACCAACCGTGCACAGCCATCAGACGTTTCAACTGCGTTTGCGTGAAAGCAGTCATGAGTAGCCTCTTTCTCGACCCCATTCCCTGGAATGGAAGAGGAATTGGATCGAGCATTGCGTCGATCCTCTCCTCCCTTGATCCAAGTGAGAAGGTCGGTAAGAGGGGTGGCTGAGCGAGGATATCATCACACCCATCCCGCAATGGCGAATACGCTTAGCAAACCACATACAGCGATGATGCCGGCCGTTATCGTGGCGCAACGGAGTAGGTTTTCGTCCACGCATGCATACGTGAACAGCAGCCCCCAGACCAATGGCGCCAAGATCGTCGGCCAAGCGACATGGTTCACTCCGGCCACGCCTTGCGGAAACCAAACAGGCATCGACATCGTGATCAGCAACGCTGCGACCACCTCTCCCGGACCGGCTAGCAACCAGCGGATAATGGTCGGATGGGCTGCGACGGCCCTGCGAAGGTAATCTAGGGATCGGAAAGGTTTGGCTATCACGCCGGCCCGCCATACCACTTCTTGGCTCGCCATATCTTATTACCAGCGGTATGTGATGTTTGCTGTGACTGTCCGGCGGCTCCCGAAGAAGCAGTTTCTATCACTGCTTCTGCACGTTGATATGTACTCTTTATCGAGTAGATTGGCCGCATTGAGGGACAGTCGGAAACCTTCGAACGTTCCATTCGGCACGTCATAATGTAGAGCGGCGTCAAAAATTCCGTAGCCCGGAACCGTCAGCGTATTTGAGCTGTCGAGCGTTGAGCTTGCATATCTATAGCCTGCACCAAGACCGAAGCCATCCAGCGCACCGCTTTGCGCTGAATAATCTGCCCAGATAGAAAACAGGTGCTTTGGAACTCCATAAGGGCGAAATCCTAGTGTTCCATCATTACTCTTTGTAATCTCAGCGTCGGTGAAGCTATATGCGCCTGTCAGGTTCAATTCTTCTGTAACGTTATGTTTAATTTCCAGCTCTACACCTCGAGATCTTATTTCACCAGTCTGTGTACGAAAGCCGGGGTTGTTGGGGTCCGCTGTCGGCAAATTTTTCTGAGTTAACTCAAACAGAGAAACTGTGGCGAGAGTGTTCGAGTTTTCTGGTTGAAATTTAACACCAATCTCATACTGCGTACCTGTGGTCGGCGCGAACGGATTTCCGCCTGCGTCAGTTCCGCCAATCGGATCGAATGACTCCGCATAGCTGATGTAGGGTGCGACTCCGTTGCCGAAGAGATAGGTTAGTCCCGCATGCCCGGTAAACGCAGAATCCCTCTGTCGCGTGGTTGAGCCGGAGAAGTTGTTAGTAGTGTCAATCCCCGCCCAGTCATGTCGTCCACCAAACGTTAGTATAAATTTTTCATAGAACTTTACTTGATCCTGAACGTAGACGCCGACTTGGTATGAATCCTGATCTTGGTCCAGATACGGTGATGGTACCGTAATCGACTGTCCATAGACTGGGGAGAACGCATCGAGGCCAGGCGCGGCGCCATCAGCAAAGACTTGCGCTAATGCTGTTTTCTTGTAGTCCGCTCCTACGAGCATCGTATGAGAGGTGGGGCCGAAGTCAGCTCGAACTTGCGTATTTGTATCGGTGGTCAATGACCAACTATTTTCATCTGCCACGAACACGCGCCGCTGCAGCGTTCTATTGTCTGCTAGGAATCTCAAAGAATAAACATCTTTATAGTTCAAATCGGAATGGGTGTATCTCAGGTCATGGTTAATTTCCCAACCACTATTAATATGATGATTAAGATCGTATCCAAGGGAGTATTCCGAGATTACGAACTTGTCGAAATCCGGTTCCCCGGTGTTTAGGTTTGACGAAATGGTTCCATTTGGATTTGAAAATAGAGTGCCAGAAGCTGGCAAAAATTGTGCATCTACCGTGTCGTCTTTCTGATAGCTGCTCAGAATAGTGAACGTTGTGTCTTCCGACGGATTCCAGGTGAAAGCCGGAGCCAGGTAGAGTCGCTTGTCGTCTGTAAAATCGATTTGCGTATGGCCATCTCGAACCAGACCTGTGAAACGAACTAGGAGGTTTTTTGCATCATCGATCGGCCCACCAATGTCGAACTTTCCGCCATGCTGACTGAATGTTCCTGCCTCTCCACCAACTTCCGAATGAAACTCGTCCATTGGGCGTTTGGTGACAAGATTGACGATGCCTCCAGGGTTGCCTGAGCCGTATAGTGTCGATGCTGGTCCTTTGAGTACCTCCACGCGTTCGAAACCATAAACTTCATGGTTTGCAAAAGCGTAGGACCCGGTTTCGCCCCGCATTCCGTTGACGTAAGTATCCCCGGAGAACCCCCTTATCACGAAATCGGAACGGCTCAGATCCACGCCACGTTGTTCTGTCGCTACGCCTGATGTGTAGCGCAGTGATTGATCAACCGATTGGATGTTCAAGTCAGATATTTGGTCTGCAGTTATTACGGAGATGGACCGCGGCACTTCGATCAATGGCGTATCTGTCTTTGTTCCGGTCGCGCTGCGGTGAGCGACATACCCTTCGACTGGGCCATAGGCCGATTCCGCCTGACCCTCTACGGTGACGGGGTCCAGTACAATTGTCCCGTCCTTGCCTTGTGCAAGTTTTTCGATGGCGACAGTCGATCCCGACATGGTGTAAGTGAGACCGCTGCCGGCGAGGAGTTGGCGGAGGGCTTGCTCGCTTGTCATTATGCCCTGCACGGCGGGGGCGGAGACGTCTCGTGCCACTGTGCCGTCGACCGTGACTTGGACGCCGGATTGTTGGCCAAAGGCGACCAGGGCGTCGGTCAGGGGTTGGGCCGGAATGTCAAAGTTTTGCTCGCCTTGGAGCTGGGCAACTTTGGGCGTCGCTGCCATGGCTTGTTGTGCCAGTGCCGGGGAAACGACAAGGGTCGTCGCCAGAGCCGTTGTCACCATCAGCGCGGCGGCCAGAACCTTTCCCCGATTGCCAACGCATGCCGTTTTATTCACCCCCACCATCGCACCAAATCTCCGCCTTTAAGTGTCATCTCGATAGCAACCGCACACAGTCAAATATTGAGAATGCGTCGCAATATCGTCTCTATAGAGGGAACGTCGGCAGAAAGGGGTTTTCTCAAAAAAGTTTGAATTTTCTGAAAAAATATAAAAATCCGTCGCCTTTAGGACCTGGAAACCACGACAAGCCAAGGCGTGATGCGCCGGACCACGGCGTTCTGGGCCCGTGCAATCCCGCGCAGCGCCTCCACCGGATCGGCGAGGTTATAAACACCAGTGACTGATTGCGCGGCCAGGGCATCATCGGTGACGATGATCTTGCCGGTGTAATAACGGCGTAATTGATCAACGACGATGCCCAATGGCTCGTCGCGGGCGATAAGCTGGTTTTGGCGCCATGCTGCAACCTGCTGCACCGGGCTATCGCCGCGCTTACTGTGACCGGACCAACTGATGCGGACGGCCTGTCCCGCGGTTAGAGTTTCAGTCACGGGGGGATTGACCGCCGCCGTGTCCACGCGCACGACGCCATGTGAAACTGCAATATCTGTTTCATCCGCGCCCCGCCGCACATCAAAGGCGGTCCCAAGCACGGTGACAGTGACGGCCTCAACCCCCACCTGGAACGGGCGGTCCGGGTTGGGTGACACATCAAAATAGGCCTCTCCCGCCAGAAGCCGGATTTGCCGGTCACCGGGCGTATAGACAACGGAAATCGCGCTTTCCGGGGCCAGGGTTACCATGCTGTCATCCGCAAGGCGCACGGTTCTGGTTTCCGCCGTGCCGGTCGCATAGTCCGAGCGCAAATTCCGCAACAGATCAGGTCCAACGACTGCCAGCATAAGACAGGCCGCGGCCGCAACGGCGCCAAATGCCACGACCTGGCGACGGCCGATATGCCTAGCTCCAAGATATGAGGCGAAACGCGAGGCTTCCGGGCGTGCATTCTGTGAGACGGGGGTCGATACAGACGGGCCTCCCCTTTCACCGCGCATATCTGCCAGCATTGGCTGCCATTTATCCGCAAAGACCGGCACCGCCCTGTCCATAGCCTTAGAGGCGCGTTGCATATCCTGCCATGCGGAAACATGAACCGGGGACTTACTCAGCCAGGCCTCAAATGCGGTGTGCAGAGCGGCATCATCCGGGTCGTCCTTCAGCAGGATCATCCATTCGGTGGCTTCCCGCGACGCCTGTTTTTCACCGGAAAATTTGTTCTCAGCCATGCCATACCCTTAACCCTGATCGAAACAGGACAGATCGTCCATGATCGTCGAGAGGCGTTCTATACATACAACGCATTCGGCCCCGCATTTTCTCCAAAAATACCTGACATGGAGATGGTTATGACCATCCAAGCCGCTCCTTGCAATGCTGTAGGGCATCGGCGACCAGCCTGTGCGCAAAGGGAAGAGAGATGTTCAGGGCGACCGCAATCTCGCGCAGTTTTGCATCGCCGAACCGGTGCATTTCAAAGGCGATGCGGGTGCGCTCCGGCAATTCCGCCAGGGCGGCCATGACCACTGCATATTCGTCCCGATACAGGGCGACCGTTTCCGGCGTGGGGACGCCATCCTGACACACCTCGACCGTCGCTTCGTAATCATCGTTTGAGATATACTGGTTTTCGCGCTTCATGCGCCGCCTGCCATCCAGCGCCAGATTACGGACAATCCGGTAAAGATAACCGGTTGCGTCTTCCAGAAGGCGGCCCTTGGAGGCATCGTCAAAACGAAGCCAGGCTTCCTGCACCACATCCTCTGCCTGCGCGCGGGTGCCGACAATGCTGCTGGCATAGTTCACAAGCGCGCGACGATGCGTCACAAAAAGAGTCAGATGGGTCATGTCCTGGCTCAATGCCGTTGGCTCCTTCTGGACCAAGAGGGACACGATGGTCGGGTTTCAGGTCATTGCCGCGACGCAAGAGGCCTGGTCCAGATGCGAATGATTCTTAATATTGTCTAACCCGTTAGCATCATTGCCGCAACACATCTTTGGGTCGTGACTCCTGAGTAATATCTGTCATTTACCCTGCTATAGGTGAAAAGTCATTTCCAGGCTGACATAAGAATGCGTTCGGTAACTCTGCGGGACGGCGCGCGTTTATTGTAATGGTGACATTCTAGCGATTGCCGCTATGAAAACTCCGCCCTAGCCTGCTTACCGACGAGAACCATTGGTAAGGGAGATGGCCATGCAAATCGCGGTGCTGACATTTGATGGCTTCAATGAATTGGATTCATTCATCGCGGCTGGCATATTGAACCGGATGCGACCACAGGGGTGGAAAGCTTTTATCACCTGCCCTTCAGAAACCGTCACCTCGATGAATGGCGTCACTATTCAAGCGGAAAAGCCGCTGGAATTTGCTGCACAGGCCGATGCGGTCCTGATCGGCAGCGGCATGAAAACCCGCGACATCGCAAAAGACGCCGCCCTGTTGGCGCAAATCCAGCTGGACCCGACCCGTCAGTTGATTGGCGCACAATGCTCGGGAACGCTGCTGTTATCGAAATTAGGATTGTTGGGGGGCCGGCCCGCTTGCACCGACCTGACCACCAAGCCTTGGGTGATCGAGGCCGGCGTAGAGGTTCTGGATCAACCTTTCTATGCCGATGGTAACATCGCGACAGCGGGGGGATGCCTGGCATCCCAGTATCTGGCGACCTGGATTCTGATGCGGGCCGCTGGAAAGGATGCGGCGGCATCAGCGATCCACTATGTCGCGCCTGTTGGACAGAAAGAAGACTATGTGGCGCGCGCCATTACAGCGGTCCAGCCTTTCCTGCCAGTTCAACAGGCTGCCGCTACTCATTGAAGACTTTCTGGGCGGTGCGGAAACATTCCAAGGCCTGGGGCACGCCGCAATAAATGCCAACGACATGGATGATGGCCCGGATTTCGTCCTTTGAGACCCCATTGGTGATCGCGCCCCGGCAATGGATTTCCCATTCGTGCATTTTGCCAAGCGCCCCGATCATCGCCAGATTCATCATAGAACGGGTCTTGGCGTCGATCACCTCATCACCCCAGCCAAAGCCCCAGCACCAGGCGGTCATCGCCTCCTGAAACGGGCGGGTAAAATCATCTGCGGCGGCCAGGTTCTTATCAACATAATCCGCCCCCAGCGTCGCGCGACGTTTTTCCAGTCCCTTTTTGAACAGGTCTTCATCCATGGTCTTTCCTCCTTACCGTACTTCCGCCAACAGATCGTCAGCGCCCTGGACCAACAGTTTTAAATCCATCCCGCAGGCAACAAACAGGAAGCCCCAGTCGATATAGCGCTTCGCATCTACCGCAGTCGTCGCCAGAATACCAGGGGCCTTGCCAGCGGCGCGGATTTTTTGTGCGGCTTGTTTTATGACCTCCTGCACCTCTGGATGACCGGGATTGCCCAGATATCCCATAGAAGCGGACAGATCCGCAGGCCCGATAAACACACCATCCACACCCTCGACCGAAGCGATCTCTGATATCTGCCCCATTGCCTCCATGGTTTCGACCTGAACCAGGATACAGATTTGATCATTGGCATTCTGGGCATAGTTCTGAATGCGACCATACGCACTGGCGCGATGCATCCCGCCGACACCGCGAATACCGTGGGGGGGATAGCGACAGGCACGCACCGCGCTCTGCGCCTCTTCAGGTGTTTGGACAAAGGGCAGCAGCACAGATTGCGCACCGATATCCAAAACCCGCTTGATCATCACAGGGTCATTCCAAGCGGGCCGCACCACAGACGTTGCCGTACCCGCTGCAGCGGCCTGCAGCAAGGGTTGCTGATCGGCAATTTCAGACGGGGCGTGTTCACCATCAAATAATATCCAGTCAAAACCGGACCGGGATAGTATTTCAGCGACAATCGGGCTGCACAGGCTGCTCCACAAGCCACGCTGCAATTGTCCTGCCGCAAGGGCTGCCTTAAACTTATTTTTCTGAATGTCCATTGTCTTTCCTCCCCGATCTCAGCCCCAGCATCCCTGTCAGGCCGTTACAAAAGTTGTGCCGCTAACGCCATTGATCCAGGCTTGGACCCTGCGTAGAGTTATTCGCAGCGGCGATAAACGTCGCATCGGGACACAATGATGCCTGTAATAGAAGATCGCACGCTAATTTGTTCACATAGCGTGAACATATTGGCCAAAACAAGCAGCCAAATCGGGAGAGAGAGTCATGCCTGACCTAGGAACACGCACATCGATTTATCAACCGGAACAACCCGGTCGTATTTTTCCGGAAGAACCTAAATTCAACTCCCCCGAAGAATTGCGTATGGATCGCAAGAAACGGCTTGTCGCTGCCTGTCATGCCTTTGCCGAACACGGGCTGGATTATGGGTTTGCCGGTCATCTGACCGTGCGCGACCCGGAACACCCGGAGCTTTATTGGACAAATCCAATGGCGGTCCATTTTGCCCAGGTGTCCATGTCCAACCTGATCCTGGTCGATCATGACGGAATGGTTATCGAAGGTGATTATGCGGTCAACCGGGCAGGCTTTGTCCTGCATGCTGCGATCCATGCCGCCCATCCCGATATTCTGGCAATGTGCCATGCCCATTCAATCTATGGCACTGCCTTCGCGGCCCTGGGTCGCCCGCTGGAGCCGATCACACAGGATGCCTGTGCCTTTTTTGAAGACCACGCGGTGGTTCTGGAAGAGGCCGGACAGGTGGCCGTCGAGGCCGATGCCGGGGCCAATTTTGCCAAGGCCTTTACCGGTGTGAAGGCCGCGATCCACCAGAACCATGGCCTGCTGACCGCCAGCCGCCACAGCATCGATTCCGCCGCCTTCTGGTTCATCGCACTGGAACGCTGCTGCCAACAGCAATTGCTGATCGAAGCGACCGGCCATAAGCCAATTCATATCCCGGAAGACCGCGCCCGCTATAGCCGCGAACATGTCGGCAGTGAATATATCGGCTGGCTGCACTTCCAACCCCTTTACGAAAACATCCTGGCCACGAAACCGGAAATGTTCAACTGACCCGGCAGGCCATTCCTTAAGGAGACATAAATGCGTGGCGGCGTTATTGGTGTGGCCCAGATGGGCCCGATTGCTAAAAGTGAATCCCGCCCGCAGGTGGTCAAGCGACTGATCGACATGCTGAAAGAGGCGAAGGGGCGCAATTGCCGCTTCGTCGTCTTTCCGGAACTGGCGCTGACAACCTTTTTCCCCCGCTGGGTCTATCAATTGGGCGACCCGGAACTGGAAGCCTTTTTTGAAACGGAAATGCCCGGCCCGGAAACAAAACCCCTGTTTGAAACGGCCGCGGAATTGGGGATCGGATTCTATCTGGGCTATGCAGAGAAGACCAAGGGAAAGCACTATAACACGGCCATCCTGACCGATGGGACCGGCAAGATCATTGGCAAGTATCGCAAAGTCCATCTGCCGGGCCATGTCGAACCAGACCCCAGTCGCAAAGGGGAGCATCTGGAAAAGCGCTATTTTGATATCGGCAATCTGGGCTTCCCGGTCTATGAGGCCCTGGAGGGGCGCGTTGGCATGGCGATCTGTAATGACCGTCGCTGGCCGGAAACCTATCGCGTCATGGGCCTGCAAGGGGCCGAGTTAATTACTCTTGGCTATAACACCCCGGTTGGTTTGGGGGAGCCGTTTCAAGCCGCCGCCCTGGCGAATTTCCACAATTCCCTGACCATGCAGGCCGGGGCCTATCACAATGCCTGTTGGGTCGCTGCTGCCGCCAAATGTGGCAATGAAGAAGGCTTTGAGATGATCGGCCAGAGCATGATCATCGCCCCAACAGGCGAGGTCGTCGCCCAATGTTCCAGCCTGGAGGATGAGGTGATCAGCGCCCGCTGTGACTTTGACCAGGCGCAATATTTCAAGCGAGAGATTTTCAATTTCGCCCGCCATCGTCGCCCGGAAGCCTATGGATTGATTACAGAACGCATCGGGGCTGGCGATCCTTTGCCGCCGGTTGAAAGTTTCTAAGGGGATATCATGCCACGCACAGTTTATATCAACGGTCGCTATTGCGCACCGGAAGACGCCACAGTGTCGATCTTTGATCGGGGCCTGTTGTTTGCCGATGCGATTTATGAAGTCGCTGGGGTCATCAATGGCAAGCTGCTGGATTTCGCGTCCCATATGCAACGTCTGGATCGGTCCCTGGATGAAATGCGGATGCCTGCCCCCCTGACCCATGACGAAATCCTGAGTGTCATGCGCGAATTGGTGAAACGCGACCAGGTGGAGGAAGGCCTCGTCTATATGCAGATCAGCCGTGGCTCCACCGGAGATCGGGATTTCCTGCCGCCGGAGAATATGAAACCCACGGTTTTCATGTTTGCGCAGCACAAGAGCGACGTCACCCGCCAGGAATTCCAGAACGGTATCAAAATGATCAGCGCGCCTGATATCCGCTGGGGCCGCCGCGACATCAAAACCGTGGGCCTGATGGGCAGCGTGTTTGCGAAGTGGACGGCCAAAGAACAGGGCGGCGCGGAGGTCCTGATGCATCAGGATGGCTATGTCACCGAAGGCGGCGCGACCAGCTTCTATATTATCAAGGACAACACCATCATCACCCGCCCCCTATCGAATGACATTCTGCATGGCTGTACCCGCAAGGCACTGCTGAAAATCCTGGAAGACGGGGATATCGGACTGGATGAGCGACTGTACACACTCGACGAGGCCCATAGCGCCGATGAGGCCTTTATCACCGGTGCATCCACCTTCGTCTGTCCGGTGGTGCAGATTGATGAGGCTGTTCTGGGCACCGGCAAACCCGGCCCGGTCACGCGCCGCCTGCAAGACATCTATATGGATTTCATCCACAAGGACGCGATCTAAGAACACCGTGCCTTTCACTAGTGTGGTGCGCGGTTATTTGGGATCGACCAGGACGCTGTTTGCGGTGCTCCGGTTAGGAGCGTTTCGCGAAGCGATGCGGGGCATCGCAAGCGGAAGGCGACGCGGCCCGGAGCGCCGCAAACAGCGCCTTTGGTCCCTTTATCGGCCCGTCGGACGGCGTCGAGAGCGCTTGACGATGAACCACATCGCCTGCACGCTCTCTTCTAGCCGACAGGCCGATAAAGAGATCCTGGTGATTCCAAATAATCGCGCACCACACTAATGTCTTGAGAATGATAATTTACACCGCTTTTCTTATGGATTGCGATTGCGGAACTGTCAGTGTGTCGTCTGTTTGATCTAATGCTCTGAACCGTCACCATATGAGGATCCCTTGGCCTCGCATTCCTCCGATTACGATTACATTATCATCGGGGCTGGATCAGCTGGATGTGTCCTGGCAGACCGCCTGTCAGCGGATGGTCGCTATACTGTCTGCCTGCTGGAAGCGGGCGGCACGGATCGGCGCTTCTGGGTCACGGTCCCTCTGGGCTATGGCAAGCTGTTCTATAACAAGGCCGTAAACTGGTGCTACACGACCGAGCCCAGCAAGGGCCTGGGTGGGCGTCCTGATTTCTGGCCGCGCGGGAAATTGCTGGGCGGGTCCAGTTCGATCAACGCCATGGTCTATATCCGCGGCCAACAGCAGGATTTCGATGGTTGGGCAGAGGCTGGCAATCCCGGTTGGGATTGGGACAGTGTGCTGCCCATCTTCAAGGAAATGGAAACCTATGATGGGGGGGGCAATCACTTTCGCGGGGATAAGGGGCCTTTGCATGTATCCCGCGCCGATCGGGATGCCCACCCCCTCTGTGCCGCCTATTTCGAGGCCGGTCAGGCATTGGGACTGCCCCTGAATGAGGACTTTAATGGACCCAGCCAGGAAGGCGTCGGCTTCTATCAGGTGACGACCCGCAAGGGCCGCCGCCATTCCTCAGCAAAGGCCTTCCTGCGCCCCGCCATGGGTCGCAAGAATTTAACCGTGCTGACCGGGGCTCAGGCGAAACGCATCCTGTTTGACGGCAAACGGGCAACCGGCGTTGTGTTTCAACAGGGTGGGCAGGAAAAGACAGTGCATGCCGCGCGCGAGGTCATTTTGTCCGCCGGTGCCATCAACTCCCCCCAATTGCTGCAATTGTCTGGCGTTGGACCAGCGGATTTGTTGCGCAAGCATGGCATAGACCCCGTGCTGGACCAGCCGCAGGTCGGGGCCAATCTACAGGATCACCAGGGACTAAATATCACTTTTAAGGCCCGCATCCCGACCTTGAACACAATCCTGCGGCCCTGGTGGGGCAAGCTGTGGGTTGGCATGCGCTATCTGCTGACGCGGTCTGGCCCGTTGAGCCGAAGCATCAATCAGGCGGGGGGATTCTTTCGCACTGATCCCAGCCGCAATCGCCCGAATATGCAGCTCTATCTGCAAGCCTTCTCCACGCTTCAGCCCCGGCTGGGGGAGCGGCCATTGCTGACGCCAGATCCGTTTCCAGGGTTTTCGCTGGGCCTGTCAAACTGTCATCCGCGCAGCCGGGGATATCTGGAAATCACGTCCAATGATCCCTTTACCCCGCCGCGCATTGTCGCCAATCCCTTCGAGGATGAGGAAGACATGCAGGAAATGCTGCAAGGCGTGAAATTCGTGCGTCAACTGGCCCAACATCCCGCCCTGGCCGCCCTGATTGAGGAAGAAATTGTCCCCGGCCCGCAGTGCCAAACCGATGAGGACCTGATCGAAGACATTCGCCAGCGCGGCGGCACGGTCTTCCATCCCAGCGGCACCTGTCGCATGGGTCCCGACCCCGCCGCAGCCGTTGTGGATTCGCGGCTGCGGGTGCATGGATTACAGGGATTGCGGGTCATCGACCTATCCATCTATCCAACCATCATCTCCGGCAATACCAATGCGTCCGCGATGATGATCGGCGCAAAAGGGGCATCAATGATCCTGGAAGATGCACAAGGATAACGTTTGGGACGATCAGTCTGTAACCAGTGAACAGAAGGGGTGGTATTCTCCGGTCAGTCCCTTTGGTGCTGTTTTCCGTATATCGCTGACGATCCCAATACTGGCGCGGGCGTCCTTTAGAGTGAAGCCATTCCCGGTAAAGACTTCTTCATAACTTCGGGTATGCAGATCCACGAAGCCTTCGGAAAATTCGATCTCTTTGCCCTCAATCGTCAGGGACCTGTGGGTGGTTCGTCCCGCCGCTTTGGCAGCATCCGGCAGATATTTGGAATTGATCGACAGGAACCAGCGGACCCGCGCGCGTTCAAATTCCAGGTAGCCTGCTGCGACATCGCCTGAATGGATATGAACATCATTCTTCGTCACATCGCCAAACACCCAGGCAAGCATGTCAAAGAAATGAACGCCAATATTGGCGGCAATGCCACCCGACTTTTCATCCTGACCCTTCCAGGAGGTAAAGTACCAATGCCCGCGCGACGTGATGTAGCTGAGATCGACATCGAAAATCTGATCCTTGGGCGCCGCCGCGATTTGCGCTTTCAAGGCCTGAATTTGTGGATGCAGGCGCAGTTGCAAGATACAATTGGCCGTGCTGTTGAACTCACTCTCTATCTCGATCAGCGCTTCCAGGTTCCAGGGATTCAGGACAACCGGCTTTTCACAGATCGCATTCGCCCCATTGCGCAGCGCGAATCGAATATGGGCGTCATGCAGATAGTTGGGCGAACAGATCGAGACGTAATCAATACGCTTTCCGCTGCGCCGCAGCTTGTCAAAGCCCCGGTCGAACCGCTCAAACTCAACGAAGAAATCAGCATTTGGGAAATAGGAATCAATGACGCCAACACTGTCATTGGGATCCAGGGCGATCAACAAATTGTTCCCGGTATCCTTGATCGCGCGCATATGGCGGGGCGCGACATAACCAGCCGCCCCGATCAACGCAAAATTCTTAGCCTCGGAACTCATACAGGCTCGCCCCTCTTCAAAACAGCCAACAATACAGACGTCACGTCCAAGGCAGATACCCTTAACAAACGCGATCTAAGCCTACCTATATCAAACCCTGAACCGATAGCTCAAACCTAATGCGCAGAAAATCCTTTGTGGTGTGGGTCAAAATGATCGTCGCAATCAATATTGATCGGCGCCGGACCGGCCAAAGAAGAGGGTATAGGAATAGAGTCCGTGTCCCCATCAAACGCGCTAATACTTTTTTTAGCCTTATGAATCCATCCTGAGAAACAATGAATACTGGATAGTGATCCAAGAAATGCCAGATGAAGGATACGCGAAGGTGAACAGTCCGTTTCGAAAAACATCCAAACCATTCATACAACATGGTATATTTTCGCTATCAAATACTGCGTTACTTGGGTTCAGATTCTATATGCGATTTAGAAATATTTTGGTGAGGTAAAGTGATATGATCACTATAAAAAAGAACCTCTGATCCAATTGGGCTTGAATGGGAAACACTATATCTCAAGTTATAAACTATTTTATTATTTAAATCGTATATTTCATTTATTTGATCTGCATTATCATAAGTTACAATCCAATACTTTAGAATACTCTTTTTTATAGCTTCAGCAACTTTCACATGATCTCTATGATCATAGAAGCTGGTGTACAATCTTTTTCCCTGCACATAATATGGCGGATCAAGAAAAACTAATCCCTTTGTTTCTTTTCTGGGGATTGTTTGAGTGATAAACTTCAATGCATCTTGTCCGTATATTTTTATACTTTTAGAATGATTGGCTATGGTGTTTATTCTCCTAACCAGCTCTTCTTTATTATATCGCGCATCAATTTTGTAGTTCCCTAATTGGTCATTCCCACCAATTACTCCCGCTTTCAGAATACCTGATCTATTCGTTCTGTTTAGAAAGAATGTTGAAAACCCTATATCAAGATAATCATGGCTATCTTTGTGGGCTTGAATAGCCTTCTGCTTTTTCCATTCATCTGTTGTGACAGGCGTATCCCAAACGCGTTTTATAAACTCATCGGGCTGGCGTAATATGGCGCGCCAAAAGCTAAAAATAGATGCATCAGAATCATTAATATGGATTTCTGAAACATAGTCTTCTATTAGAAGTCCAAGAGCAATACTAGCGCCGCCTGCGTAAGGTTCACTATAAGAACCGCCATCAAGGCCATTATGAATAATTAAGTCTTTGACGAATTTAAATAACTTCCCCTTACCACCTGGGTATCGTAGGGGGGAATAATACTGACTTTTCTGCGTCATGTACTACTTCACACCCTTCTTTTTGTTTGATATCAAAATATCAAGCAAATCACAGATAAATGGCTCTAAGGTGTTAAAATCTTCTCTAAGCTGATACGCACTTGTGGAGTGATAAGTGCCCGAGTGTTTGTTAAGGTTTCCAGAATCACAAATATCTTTGACTGGTTTAGAAAAATCCTTCTTTTGTATTCTTGTATATCCTTTTTCGTTCATCTTTGAGCCAAGATAACTTTCAAACGATGTTAATTCTGGTTTCCCCATGAGCGTACTCAATGACTCAAAGAAACTCCAAGCACCTGTGTAGAGCAGCTGCGGATGCCGCACGAGTGATACCGCACACATGGATTTGTACAAGCCTATTAACTTCCGCGATTCTAAATCCTCTAACTTTTGCAATATTTTGTCTGATGAATCTATTCCATAGCCTTGCCTATCTTTTTGAGCTGCGACCCCTGATGGGGTAAAACCCCCAGCATTACCCTCACTTTCAGTTTCTTCACCATCTCCTGTAGATATTGGTGCGTCGCCTGTAGAAGCGCCGTTTATACCCGTGGCTTTTGTCTCTGTGGACGCTTCTGAAGTTCTAGGTTCCGGGGGCTTTGTACGAATATTATCAGGAGATAGTTCAAAATCATCCATGTATTCATCTACAGCAGCCTTGTCGGCGTATTTTCCATTGCGCGACAAACTAAAGTCTTTTGCCTGCATTGCCTCTAAAAATCGATTTGTTTTTTCAATCGCGTCGCTGAGCAACTTCTTACTAACACTTGTTTTAATCCGTTGGTTTCGGTCCGAAAAAATAGCGCGCGAAATAACCCCTTTATCCAAAGCTGATTTGAATATCCGACGAAATACTTCATGCGAATAGTCCTTTGAATCAATAAAATCCGCCCAGACAGGATACTTTCTTTCTGTCTCTAATAAGACAGCCATCGCATACCAGTCTTTACTATCCTCTGTCTGTTGATCATATCGAAACCGTGCAGCACTATAAGCTGTCCAATCAATGCGTGATTTTCCCTGACCGGCCGCATGACGCTCATACACGGTTTTATAAATTAACTGCTTATTGTTTGAAACTTGAGCCTGAATATCAGAAAAATCTACAACGTGTTCAGAAAGCAAAGCTTCAGCATGCTTTCTCATCGCCTCAGATGGTGCATATTTTGAAGGATCGCTGAGAGCCTTAAACGCGGCCAGCCGTCTATTGCCATCCAGAACAATATGCTTGCCTTCATTTTGATAAACTAAAAGCAGCTCGCCGAGATCATCCTCCGCAATACTTGTCATCATATTTTTGAAATTAGCAGGGCCTTTGGCAAAGATTTTCTGAACGCAAGCAGGTTGATCCTGTGCTGCCATAAACCTGTAGTTATCTTCGTCTAAAAGCAGGTCGCTAACTTTGTATCTTTGTATGTCCTTAAAACGCATTAGCCATTTCCCTGTTTCTTATTTATTATAATCGATGTTACCATCGATTGCATTATTGTAGCTAAGCATCTTAAGAAACTAGATGAAAAGCATTTTCCCAGAAAAAGCACGGAAAACACCATCAAACGAAGACTTAAAACTGGATCAAAACAAATTTAGCAATAGTTACCCTCCGTATCCGAGCGATTTCTTACAAAGGTCTCCGCTGGCTTCTTTCCCTGCATTCAGAGTAATATGGTGCGTTGACGTCGCGGCACGGTTCCTGTTTTAGAACGTATGGAATGGTAATGCGGCTCGATCAAAAATTCCGGTTGGCGCTGCCGCCGTCGATTGTGACGATTGTGCCGCTGATGTAGCGGGCGCGGTCGGATGCCAGGAAAGTGACAAGATCTGCCACTTCTTCAGGCTTTGCCATGCGCCCGAAAGGCAGGTTCATGTCGGCCAGGATCTCCGCCCCGCGATCCGGGGTGCCAAATCGGGTCTGGCTGTAGGATCGCACCATGGTTTCCGCCCGTTCTGTGGCGGTGACACCGGGATTCACCCCCAACACCCGGACTCCATATTCGGGTGACTTTGCGCCCAGTGCCCGCGTCATCGCCATCAGGGCCGCATTGCCGCTGCTGCCCATGATGTAATTCGGGTTCACGCGCTCGCCAGAATTGCCGATCACATTGACGATGACGCCCGATCCCCGACGTTGCAGGGCGGTCAGGTACAAACGACACAGATTGATATAGCCATAAACCTTCAGGTCCCAGGCGCGTCGCCATTGATCCTCATCCGCCGCGTTCAGTGAACCCGCCGGTATCGCCCCGGCATTGTTCACCAGGATGTCGATTTCCCCATGGGTTTCATACAGTTTATCCTGATCGGCAGATTGGGACATATCCCCGCTGAATACAGTGACAGAACAGGAAAAGCGCCGCAGCAATTCAGCCTTAAGGGTGTTCAATGCCACCCCATCCCGCGCCACCAGGATCAGATCACAGCCTTCCTGAGCCAAAGCCACAGCAATGGCACGACCGATCCCTTTGCTGGCCCCCGTGATCAAGGCCGTCTTACCCGCCAGGTTAAGATCCATCTCCGTCCCCTAATGCAGTCAGCCTTAAGACGCGGTGCAATCCAGCACGACCATCTTTTCGATCTGGGTTGCCATGAATGTCTTCATCGCGACATGATTGGGGTCGATCTGATAGGCATCATGATGGTCTTCGCTTTCAAACCGCGCCAGAATGGCAAAATCGTACCCTTGGGATCGGGTCGCCTTGTTCGTCGCATAATCATAAGACAGCACGCCGGCGCAGGCCTCTTGTATGGCCTGGCAATACTCCTGAACCTTTTCATGAAAGGCCGCATCCGCACCGTCGCGATATTTCATCATAACGACGTGATAAAAGACTGACATAGGAATTCCCACCTCTAGAGACTGTTAATTGAAGCCAATGCGTTTCCGGATGCGACCCAATAGACCCACAATGCCATCCCGGAAGACCAGGACACACAGAACAAACACCACCCCCTGGATGATGAAGACCCAGGATCCAAACGGTGCCAGATAGTTCTGTAGCGCGACATAAGTGAACGCGCCAACCACGGGTCCCATAGCCGTCCCAATGCCACCCAACAGGGTCATCAGCACCACCTCTCCCGAGGCATGCCAATGCACATCCGACAGGGATGCGATCTGAAACACGATGGCCTTCAATGCCCCGGCCAGTCCTGACAGGCCCGCCGATAGGGTAAAGGCCAGCAATTTGTAATTATCAACCTGATACCCCAATGACACCGCCCGGGGTTCATTATCGCGAATGGCGCGCAGCACTTCCCCAAAGGGGGAGGATACAATCCGCTGCATCATGAAGAAACAGGCCAAGAAAATCGCCAGCACGACATAGTACAGAACCAGGCTGTCCGACAGATCAAACAGGCCGAACAGGACACCGCGCGGAATGGCCTGCAAACCATCCTCTCCACCGGTCTGGGGTGCCTGCAAGGCGACAAAGTAAACCACCTGTGACAAGGCCAGGGTGATCATCGCAAAATAGATGCCCTGGCGCCGAATGGCCAGCCAGCCGACAATCGTGCCCAGAAAAGCCGAAGACAGGGTGGCGATCACTAAGGCCAGTTCAATGGGCAGGCCCCAGACCTTCAACGCATGCCCCACGATATAAGCCGCCGCCCCGAAAAAGGCCGCATGACCAAAAGATAGCAGCCCCACATAGCCAATCAGCAGATTGAAGGCCATGGCGAACAGGGCAAAGCACAACCCCTTCATCAGGAAGGTCGGGTACAGCACTGCAGGTGCCAGACAGGCCAGCAGGATCAAAGCGCCTGTAAACACTGTCCGCTGCATCGTGCCACGACGAGGATTTGCCGCCGGGCTGGAGAGATTGACCTGGTTCATTGCTTCCTCCCAAACAGTCCAGCGGGCCGGATCAGCAGAATGGCCGCCATGAATATAAAGATCACCAGTTGCGAGGCCGGCGGGTAGAAGACCTTGGTCAGTCCCTCTACAACCCCGAGCGCAAAGCCGCTGACGATGGCGCCCATGATCGACCCCATGCCGCCAATCACCACGACGGCAAAGACAACAATGATCAGATTGGACCCCATCAAAGGATTGACCTGATAGATCGGGGCCGCCAACACACCGGCAAAAGCCGCCAATCCAACCCCCAGGGCATAGATCAGCGTGATCAGTCTGGGCACATTGATGCCAAAGGCCTTGGTCAAAGCCGGGTTTTCCGTCGCCGCCCGCAATGTGGAGCCAAGCTTCGTGCGCTCAATCACATACCAGACCAGGAAACAGACCACGAAGGAAACAACCACGACCCAACCGCGATAGATCGGCAGATACATGAATCCCAGATTAACCCCACCCGATAACGTCTCTGGCAGGTTATAGGGAATACCCGATACGCCATAGCCTTGACGGAAGCCACCTTCGATGATCAGCGCCATACCATAGGTCAATAACAGGCCATACAGATGATCCTGTCGATAGATCTGCGATACAAGTGTCTTTTCCAGGAATATGCCGATCAAGGCGATGATGCCCGGCGCGAACAGCAACGCCCCCCAATAACCAATTCCCAGATGTTCCAACAACAGCCAGGCGACAAACGCCCCAGCAGTATAGACAGCCCCATGGGCAAAGTTGATGATGTTCAGCAATCCGAAGATCAGCGCCAAACCCAGGCTGAGGATCGCATAGAATCCCCCATTGATCAGACCGATAAGAACTTGCCCCAGCAAGGCCTGGACCGGCACACCGAAAATATCCATATCCACGCCCCCCTTAAATGCCCAGATATTCGTGCAATCGACCGCTTTCACGTCCGATATCGGAATTGGCTATCTGATCGATCACCTGTCCATGTTCGACGACGTAATGGCGATCGGCCACGGTCGCGGCGAACCGGAAATTCTGTTCAACCAGCAGGATCGTATAGCCACGGGATTTCAGCGTTTTCAGAACCCGCCCGATGGCCTGAACAATGACGGGGGCCAAACCTTCCGTCGGCTCATCCAGCAACAGCAAGCGACAGCCCGTGCGCAGAATGCGGGCGATGGCCAGCATTTGCTGCTCCCCACCGGACAGGTTGCCGCCGCCGCTGTTCAACCGTTCCGCGATATTGGGGAACAGCTCAAATATCTCGTCAACGGTCATACCACCCGGTGCGATCACTGGCGGCAACATCAGGTTTTCCCGGACGGTCAGCGATTTGTATATCCCGCGTTCTTCCGGGCAATAGGCTATACCCATGGGACTGATCATATGGGCAGGAACCGACAAAGCGGATTTGCCATTGATTTCAACCATGCCCGTGCGCGTTTCAACAATCCCCATGATCGATCGCAACGTCGTCGTCTTGCCCGCGCCATTGCGCCCCAGCAATGTCACAACCTCGCCTTCGTTCACATCGAATGTCATGCCATGCAGAATGTGGGATTCCCCATACCAGGCTTGCAGATTCTCAACCTTCAGCACGGCCGATTTGTTGGAGGATGTATCACTCATAGTCACCTCCCAGATAGGCTTCCACGACGCGCTTATCGGTGGAGACGCTGGCATAGTTGCCTTCCGCCAGAATTTCACCCCGTTGCAGGACCGTGATCGTGTCAGACAGATCCGCCACGACGGACAGGTTGTGTTCCACCATAATGACCGTGCGGTCGGCCTTAAGGGCATGAATCAGCTTGCTGATACCGGCGATATCTTCCTGACCCAGGCCCGCCATTGGTTCATCCAACAGCACCAGTTCAGGATCCAGGGCCAAAGTCGTCGCCAATTCCAGCGCACGCTTTCGGCCATAGGCAAGATCGGCCGCCCGGATATCGCGAAATTCCGTCAGGCCAACGGCTTCCATCAACTCAGTGGCCCGTGCATCGGTCGATTTCAAACTGTCCAGATGCCGCCAGAACTTATACGACAAACCCAAAGGTCGCGCTAAGGCGACACGCAAATTTTCAAACACCGTCAGGCCAGAGAACACCGCCGAAATCTGAAAAGACCGAACCAACCCCTGCCGCGCAACCTGCACGGGGGTCTTATTGGTAATCTCTTTGCCCTTGAAAAAGATCTGCCCGCTGGTTGGTGGCATAAATTTGGTTAGAAGATTGAAAACTGTGGTCTTGCCTGCGCCATTGGGGCCAATCAGGGCATGGACCGTGTTGGGGCGAACCTTTAGGGCAACATCCTTGACTGCCGTAAAGCCACCGAAGGCCTTCACAAGGCCTTGTGTTTCTAAGATATAATCTGACATGACGGCCTCAGAACTTCGCCAGAAGGCCGCCGTCGATTGTCAGCACCTCCCCATTTACAAAGTCGCCAGCCTGGCTGGTCAGATAAATCACAGCCGGACCAAGCTCTTCAGCCTTGCCCCAGCGTCCCAGCGGCACGTCGCGTTTGATGTAATCCTGAAACTCTTCATTCGATTGCAGCGCCGTGGTGAATTCCGTCTGCATGAAGCCTGGTGCCAGGGCGTTGACTGTGATCCCCTGACCCGCATATTCCACCGCCAGCGCCCGGGTCATCGATGCCAAACCACCCTTCACCGTCGCATACAGAGAGATGGCGCCACGCGATGCACGGCTGGCAACGGACGACATCATGACGATGCGGCCAAAACCATTCTTCTGCATTGATGGCAATGCCGCCCGCAACACATGGAACGCCCCGTTGATATGGACATCAAACAATGAGTCCCATTCGTCGCGCGTATAGTCATGAAAAGGTTTGCGATTCTGATTGCCGGCATTGCTGACAATGATGTCCAAATGGCCGTGCTTTTCGATAATCGCCTTTACGCCTGCATCCGCAGCCGCCTCATCAGAGACGCTGAACACGGCAGGTTCCGCTGAAAATCCTTGATTACGAAGCGCGGCAACGGCTTCGTCTGCGGCTTGTGCGCCAACATCGTTGATCACAACATGAGCACCTGCCTTGGCAAGCGCCTCAGATATGGCAAAGCCCAATCCCCGTGCAGCGCCGGTCACAAGAGCAACTCGCCCTTCCAACCCGAATGTACGGCGCAAATATTCTGCGTCGATCATAATCTGGCGTTCCTTCCTATATAGCGGCGGGCATTCATGCCCATCCATCTTGGCAATTCGTTAAGTCATTTGCCTTAATCTCACTATATAAGATTTTTATGAATTATTGCAATATGAATTTTGAGTGGGTTTATAGAAAGAAATCAAAGATTAATGCGTTCCCGCCGCCAATCGGCGGGGGGATCGCGACGCCTGATTTCCGCCATTCGTGACAGACATCACCAGATCCAAACGCTCTGATATCTCCGCCGCTGCGACTTTTACCGCAGCCCGCAATTCTTCAATACGGGTGTCTTTCAAGCCCGCGCGCGACACGATGAAAGACAGGCTGCCTGTGACATCCCCCTGACCCAGGAAAATCGGCGCACCAATTCCCACCAAAGTGTTATCGATTTGTCCAAAAGACACACAACTTCCATCCCGGCGCATTGCCTTCAGGTTGCCACGAAACTCTTCCCACGTTTCGCCCAGGCCAGAATCCGCAATCTCTTTTGCGTGATTCAACAGCAGGTTCTTTTGCTGATAGGTTGGCAGATAGGCCAGGATCATCCGGGCGGTCGCACCGCGAAACAACGGCATCGGGCGTCCGCGTTCATAGCTGGACTGGACCTTCGCATCGATCCATTCCTGATGAACGCACATCACCTTTTCACCATAGAAACTGCACAGCATCAGATTGGCCTGATACTCATCACAAACACGCGACATAACATCACGCGCCGCCGCCAATAGCGGATCACACAGCCGGATTTGCCGATCCAGTTCAATGATGCGCGCGCCCAGAACGTAGGCCCCGCCAGCGGCTGGTGCCAACAGACCCGCATCCACCAGCGCCTTGACATAGCGATAGGTGGTGGCGCGGGATCCACCCATTTCTGCTTGCAGGGCGTCAACGGTCCAGGCCGGGGTTTCCGTCGTGAAGTAATCGAGAATTCCCAACATGCGATCAGCGCTGCTGCCCCGCCGCGCTGCCGTATCGTCCATCTTAGTCGCCAAAATGATAATTCCTTAAGAAGCCATTCAAAAACATCTGCCCTAACCGCAGGGCCCAATCATTCGAATTTTGCATCATAGAGTATTATTTAGCTGAACCGACACTTCTGTCCACTTAATGCAGGAAATATCCACCATTCACATCCAGTGTGACACCCGTCATATAGCATGAAAGGTCGCTGGCCAGAAACAGGCATGCTTTGGCAATGTCATCGGGACTTGCGAACCGTCCCAGGGGAATTTGATCCAACAGCATTTTTTCCCAATCCGGCCCGAATTTGCCGCGGGTCATGCTGGTATCAACTATTCCAGGCGCCAGGGCATTGACGCGTATCTTTGCCGGGCCCAATTCCCGCGCGGCCCCTTTGACCAACCCCAGAATTCCGGCCTTTGATGCAGCATAATGGCTGCTGCCCAACAAGCCACCGCCGCGCATTCCCGCCATGGAGGATATGGCCACAAAACTGGCGTTTCTACCCTCTGTCATAGCAGGGATTGCGGCTTGCAGAAGATTGAAAGTTCCCCCCAGATTGACATCAATCATGCGATGCCAATCGGCGTCGGTAATGTCACTCAGGCGGGTTGCATTCACGATCCCTGCGCTGTTGACCACGCAGTCCAGGCCGCCCAACAGGGCAACAGCTTGGGCAACCGCAGTCCGAACCGCGCCTTGGTCAGAGACATCACAGGCAATTGCACCCAAGGCCCCCATCTCTGTCGCTGAGGACTGGACGGCGTCCTGATCCATGTCAATCAGAACAACCTGTGCACCATTTGAAAGAAAAAGTTGAGCGACCGCCCAACCGATGCCGTCCTTTCGGGCGGCACCGGTGACGATCGCTCTAGTCTGAGGCAAGAGGGTCATGAAGAAAGTAAATCCTTACTTCTTGACCAACGGGCACTCGCTTTCAGCCAAGGGACGGAAAGCTTGCTCACCCGGAATGGTGCGCACGACGTTATAATAATCCCAATCGCGCTTGGAGTCGGATTTGTTCTTCACGCTGTAGAGATACATATCGCGGATCACGCGGCCATCTTCACGGATATAGGCATCCTTGGTGAAGAAGTCGTTGATCTTCGTGCCTTTCATTTTCTCCAGAACCGGGCCACTGGCATCGGTACCGGCGGCCTCAATGGCCTTCAGATAATGCATAACAGCCGCATAGTCGCTGGCATGCAGCATGGTCGGCATCACACCGGTACGCTTGTAGAACCGTTCAGACCAGGCACGGGTTTCGTCCGTCTGATCCCAATAGAAGGCTTCCACCAGGTTCACGCCTGCGGCCAGATCCAGACCCAGTGAATGCACATCGGTCAGGAAGAACAACAGGGCCGCCAGCTTTTGACCGGACTGGGTAATCCCGAATTCATTGGCCTGTTTGATCGAGTTCACGGTGTCGGCACTGCCATTGGCAAGACCGATAACCTGTGCGCCCGAAGCCTGAGCCTGCAAGAGGTAAGAAGCAAAATCAGCGGTATTCAGCGGATGCTTCACTTCACCAACGATGGTGCCACCATTGTTTTCCACGACCTGCCCGGCATCTGCCCGCAGCGCATGACCAAACGCATAGTCACTGACCAGGAAGAACCAGCTCTTGTCACCATTTTCCAGCATGGCCGTGGCAACACCGCGCGCCAGGGCATAGGTGTCATAGGTCCAGTGAATGCCATTCGGAGAGCATTTCGCCCCCGTCAGAGCCGATGAGCCAGCACTGGTGAAAATCGCAATCTTGTCCAAATCACGAGTCAAATCGTTCACACCGATAGCAATTGCCGAATTCGGCACATCGATGATCAGATCAACGCCTTCACTTTCATACCATTTGCGAGCGATATCCAGGCCGATATCAACCTTGTTCTGGTGATCGGCAGAGACAACTTCAATCTTCTTGCCAAGAACCGTACCACCGAAATCTTCGACCGCCATTTCCGCAGCAATCACGCCATTGGGACCAGACAGATCGGCGAAGCTGCCGGACTGGTCATTCAACACGCCGATTTTAATGACGTCATCAGACACTTGCGCCTGAGCGCTTCCAACAAAAAGGGCCGTAACAAGGCCTGCATATAGGGCTAGTTTACGCATAGTTTCCTCCCATCTTTTTTGATTTGGGTGTTTTAATTGAACTTTTTCTGTGGATCAGGGATGGTCCTGGACCAACTCCCTACTCCAACTTCTCTCCAGCGAACTGCTCTAAAAAGACGTTCGGTCGCAGGAAGAAGGACAGGACAAGAGCGCCATTGGGTGAATAGGCATAGTGCTGGTTGCCTTTTGGGCGCCAGACATAATTACCTTCACTGACAGTGCCTTCATCATCTTCGATGGAGCCGGATAGAACATAGGTTTGTTCCACCTCGACATGTTCATGCAGCGGCAAGCGCGTATTGGGTTCCCAACGGAACAATGCCGTCAGAAGTCCAGCTTCCTTGTCCTGCATCAGAATCTTCATATCGATCCCGGGCACCTGGGTTGGTTTCCAAGACAAATCGTCCACGGTCACATATCGGGAATCAAGCGGCGTCAGTTTTTCCTGACCAGCCAGACCGGGCGTTTCAATCGCCATAATTTCCTCCATAATCCGCGCTTAAGCGCGTTCTTACTTACTTTATAAATTAACGTTATCTCACATTATGGGATTTGTCTATAAAATCTTATTTTGAGATATACGGCGCTCAAAGGCAATTTACCCCCCACAGGGCGATCCTGTGGGGGGCACTGAAACACCCGCTATTTCAATAATTGAAAAGACCTGGCCCGCCTAGAGGGCGGCCATAACCGATTTCATGGAGACCATTCCTTTAACCGCCCCCTTTTCATCCCGGACCAGAAGCGCGCCATCCCCTTTGGCAAAGCTTGGGAAGCATTCTTCAAGGGACAATGTTTCCAATACGACCGGTGTCATTTCCTGCCTTGTGGCGCAGTCGTCAATACAGCTTGGCGTCAGGGTGTTTTTCATATCCGGGCTGAAAACCTGCACCGGGTCATCATCCCGACACAGGGCGACACCGGTATCACGATCCAGGATTTCCTGGCACTGGCGATAATTGGCATTATGCAGGGACATCATCTCAACCGGCTTCATCAACGCGCCAATCTTAACGACCCGGCTTCGGTTCACATCCTTCACAAAACGACGCACATAGTCATCCGCTGGATTGATCAGAATATCGGCCCCTTTGCCAACCTGCCGCAATTCTCCATCCTTCAGAATGGCAATTGTATCACCAATGCGCAGCGCTTCATCCAGATCATGGGTGATAAACAGGATCGTCTTATGCAACCGGGCCTGCAGGTCTTTCAATTGATCCTGCATTTCGTTTCGGATCAGCGGGTCTAGGGCACTGAACGCCTCGTCCATCAACAGGATATCTGCATCCGTCGCCAATGCCCGGGCCAACCCGACACGCTGTTGCATGCCACCCGACAATTGGCTGGGATATTGATTGGCAAATCCGCTCAACCCGACCAGCTCTATCTGCTCCCGTCCTTTTTCAAGGGCCGATTTCCGATCCATGCCACTGATCCGCAGACCATAAATCACATTTTCCAGGACGGTCTTGTGCGGCAATAAGGCAAACCGCTGAAACACCATAGATATCTTATGCCGCCTGAAATCCCTCAACTCCCGTGTGCTAAGGCCCAAGACATCAACACCATCAATCAGAATGCGCCCGGCTGTCGGTTCAATCAGGCGGTTGAAATGGCGGATCAATGTGGACTTCCCAGAACCGGAAAGACCCATAATGACAAAGGTTTCCCCCGCCGGTATCTGCAAACTGATGTCCCGCAGCCCGATCACATGATCGCTTTGTGCCAACAGTTCCGATTTGCTGATTGTTCCGGCCTTGACCTGTTCCAGAACACTGGCCGGGTCGGGACCGAAGATCTTATAGATATTGTCGACCTGGATTTTTATGTCTTTTGTCATGACCGTTATGATTCCAGCTTCAGATGACGTTGAACCCGACGGCCATAGGCCTGGGCAATGCGATCAAACACGATGGCCAGAAAGACAATTCCCAGACCAGACAACAGGCCACGGCTGACTTCCAGTCGCTGAATGCCCTGCAGCACCTGATATCCCAGTCCACCAGCCCCGATCATCGACGCGATCACGACCATGGACAGCGCCATCATCGTAGTCTGGTTGATGCCTGCCATGATGGTTGGCAAAGCCAGTGGAATTTGCGCCGTCAGCAATCGCTGGCCCGGTGTCGCCCCAAAGGCACTGACTGCCTCAATAATCTCGGCATCCACCTGCCGTATGCCCAGATTGGTCAATCGGATGACCGGCGGAATGGCAAAAACGATTGTTGCCAGCAGGGCCGGAATTTTACCTGGACCGAACAACATGACAAAGGGGATCAAATACACAAATATTGGCATCGTTTGCATAATGTCCAACAAAGGCAACGCGACCGATTGCATCACATTGGATCTGGACATGGCGATTCCGACAGGAATGCCGATCAGGACTGCCATCAGGGTTGCCGTCAGCATCAGCGCGATCGTTGCCATCGCCGGTTCCCAGATCCCCACCACGCCGATCAGAAACAGCATCACAGCTGTGCCCATCGTCGCGGCCCAACTGCGCGCCGCCCAATAGGTCGCCCCACATAACAAAATCAGCACGACATACCACGGCAACCACAACAGGAAGCTTTCAATACCAGACAGCATGCGCAGGACCGGCAGGAATGCTATTTCCAGCGCCTCGCCATAATTGATGACGACCTGGTTAAAAGCGTCATCGATGAAGATACGCAGCGCTCTGGTATCAATAATTTCAGGGAAATCCTGGGTCACGATCCTATTCCTCTAAAAACGTGGGGCCCGAAAGATCGAGGCGGGCTTCAGTTAAAACCCGCCTCAATACTCTACATCATTGTCCACCTGGTTTAGCGTGAAATACTCGGCGACCGTTACAGGGAGGCTTTCACTTTATCCGCTACATCTGCGGGCACCCATTTGGTCCAGATCGGCTCATAATTCTTGAAGAAATATGCCGCGACTTCTTCCGGGGAGGCCTTGTTGTCATCGCCCCAGGCCAAGACCTTACTGATATCCGCATTCGGAACCTGCAGCTTGGACAGGAATTCGGCCACATTGGGGGCCTTGTTTTTCAGTTCCGTCACGACGGCCACGGCCACTTCGCCAACAGCCCAACCCGACACCTGAGGATCCGCACAATTCATATCCGTCAGACATTTGAATTTGTCGGCGTCATAGGCAGGCATTTCCAACTTGACCAAATTGTATTTCCCAATCACGTCGGTCGGGCCCCAGTAATAGCCGACTATTGCCTTGTCACGGGTAACCTGGCGCGCAAAGGAGGCTTTCAGATTTGCTCCCGACCCCGGCGAAAACAGCTCGAAAGTCTCGCCCAGCCCCAAAGCCTTGAAAAGATTGTTGGTGATGATTTCACATCCCCAGCCTGGAGGGCAGCCATACAGCCGTCCCATATCCGGATTGGACACATCCGCGAAGACTTTCGCATTTGCTTTCAAATCCATCACCGAGCGAATTTCAGGATGTTCTTTTGCAACATAATCTGGAATCCACCAGCCCTCTTCACCGCCGCTTTCAAAAATGTCACCCGCCTTATAGACATTGCCTTTTTCCATCATCTGTTCCCAGATGGAGGCAGCGGTCGAAACCCACAGTTCCGGTGCGATATCAGGCTCACTTTTTGACAGCATCGATGTTGCGGTCGGTACGGTATCGCCCGGCACAACCTCTGTCGTGCAGCCATACCCGTCCGCCAGAATCTTATTGGTGATATGCGCCAAAGTGCTGGCGGAAAGCCAGGTCATCTCTGCAATCGTAATTTTGTCCGTGGTTCCGCATTCCGTTGCAAAAGCCGGTGTCGTCGTGCCCAGGGCTGCGGCCACAAGTGCCCCGGCGAAAATCGTTTTAAAACCCTTCATCGTCTCAATCCCCTTGCAATACCTGTTCCCATGCGCCCGCCAGAACAGCAGACTTGTTTGCTTGCAATAAGGATGACCCATGAATTTATTTCAGACAAATCGAAATAATTTATTTTAATTTCAGATTTATTGAAATAATGAGAATGCCGGACAAATCACCCTGTGACACTGTCCAACCGTTGAAAACCGCAACCGTTGAAAACCACAGCGCATTCCGAGAACTCGAACTCTCGCGCTACAACAATCGGCAATACGTGCCACGCATTCATGCATGGCGATACTCTAATCATTATCGGTCAGGCCTGCCCCGGCGCCGCGCTGGCGTGATTCAGCCGTTGCAGGGACATAGGTTAAGGCCGCACGTTCAGTCAGGGACCGGATTAATGCCGGGGAGATATCCACACGCGTTGTCCGGGGGGGATGAATTCCCGGCGGCGCGCCAGAGCCCCGCACCATCGTTACAACAGCATCACCGCCACCGCTCAAAATGCCGGTAACGGTCATTCCATCAGGGTCAAGGACCGCGTGGCAGCCATTTAAGAATTCAATTCGGATCTGCGTACCGGTCTGAGCTGAAACAACACCGGCCATGCCCAGAAACAACAGGGGGGCATCCATGATCTGAACAGTCTGAGGGTTATCAATTCCGCGGGCAATGACCTGATCCAGAAGCGACGGCCCCTTCCAAATCACACCCCTGGATACCAGGCCCTCCCAGACAGCAGCGGCCCCATCCTGACCATGGCAAATCAACCAGGTTCCTGCTGCGGCGCAGTCTTCCGCCAAGCCCATGGGCAGTCCGGATCCTCGCGCCGCTTTCAGCATCAGGCTGGAAATCTCATTCAATGAATATGTCATGGGTTCAGCGCCAGAACAGGCAGCCACCAATCATCACAAGCTGCTACGCCTGTTTGGATATCCTCTGCCAGCGGTGCGCCTTGATACAGGGTGATACGAGTCCACCGATCCGATTTTGGATCGAATTTAGCCGCCCCGAAGAAGGCCAGCTTGCACCGCAGCATGTCGATAGGGTGACACGCCTGGCCGATCAGATTGTCCCGGATTTCAGAATATGGATAGCGCATCATCGTCTGAACCCGTCGCACACAATAGCGATGTTCCGGGTGGATTAACAGAAACTGCGCCACAGTGTGGCCCGGTATTGCCGCCTGTAAATCTCTGTATAGGGCCTGTATCTGACGGGCGATATCCAGCGGCAATTCCCTATCGGCACCGGGCTCTTCCTCCCGCAGCCCAAGGCGCGGCTCCAGCTTTTCTTCGGACACATACCAGAATTGGCTGGTAGACACCGGGGCCTGAAAATCAATCTTCAGTGCCCAAATGCATCCTGTCTGCACATACTCTTGCAGCACTTCCACCGTCATTGTGGGGTCCAGGCGAGGAGTATGGGAGCTGTCCATACACTCCGTATACCCATCAACCAGATCACCGTGGGGTTCCAGAATCAGGGCCACAACCAGTTCCTGACAATCCAGCCCCCAGTTTTCCGACAATGCCATCAATCGGTCCCAGGGATAGGCGTTTCCCAACAGCCAATCCAACGTCACGATTTGCTGTAATTCTTGCCATTCCCGACGCAGAACCGTGATCCGGTTCATATGCTGTTCATCTGGAACTACCCATTGATCCAGGTGCCGCGCGACCCGTGCAATCAATGAAACACAGTCTGCACGGGTCGCTTCTGTTGTCGATTCCAGCCCTCGAACCTCCGCCAGGGCGGTTTCCCGGGCAAGAATCCAGTTGTTCATCAGGATTGGATGGCTGACCAGAAACGGTGCCATGCCAAGACCTGTCGAATTGCCAATACCCAGGGCCCGCCTGAAGGCAGGGGATAATGACACCGCCGTATCGGGTGCCCGACAGGCGGCGATGTGACTGACCAGATCATGGGTAAATCCACGGATCAGCCAGACTGTCAGCATTTCGGCCTGAAACGGCCCGGCCAGGGCCGGTCGATTTTGAATGACCGCCCGATCCGCAATGCCGAATTTTCCATTCCCATAAACGGCCGTTGTCCGCATCAGATAGCCGGTTGCCGACACCAGGTCCGCCGCCGGTTGCTGTCCAGCCGCCAGAGACTCCACGACATGATTAAAAAGTCGGACAGATTTATTGGCCCGGCTTAAGACCAGGTCCGTCTCCTCAAAGCGCCCGGCCTCCTGACGTGGAGCATTCTCCTGCAGTCGATCCAGGTCTGCCCGAGTCGGGGTGCCATCAAACAGAACATAAGAGCTGTCCCAGGCCTGTGCGATTACACGATCGGTTCGATTTTCATCCGCCAGTTCGGTGGAAAAGGCGACCAGACTGTATGTATGGCCCGACAGGTGAAGCGAATATACCGCGCGCCCATATCCGGCCGCATTCATCTCCCAAACCGGTCGTGTAACCGTGACCTTCTGCGCCGCCATACGCCGTATCAGGGCCCGCATAAAGCTCAACCGGGTTGGAAAGGATGCCCCCATACGCGCCAACCGCATCACAGTGTCCGGATCGCGCAAGGCCTTTGGTTGCTGGACGGGAACGTGGGCTGGCGATGGATGCATTATCCCCTCGCGACCCCAATGGGGGTATCTTCGAAGGACGCATTCCCTGAAGCGGCGCTTCCAAAAGACAGATCAAAGAATCGAAGCCAGTTTTCCCCCATCAATCCCGCCACTTCCCCATCATTAAACCCGACAGCTTTCAGTCCTTCGGCAACATTCAGAAAATCACGATTATCAGAAAACCAGCTGGGTTGATCTGGAAAGCCCGGGCTCTTGGCGCTGCCTTCCCCATAATCAGTTTGTTTGGACCATCGCCCATTGCGCATCCAGGTCACAACGGAATCCGGCTGGGACTGACACAGGTCTGATCCCAGCCCCAGACTTGCGACACCATATCGACTGGCCGCTTCTGCCACCATGGTGCAGAAGTCATCCAGGGCGCAATCGCTGCCCTGCCTGAGGTGATGGGGATATAGGGAAAAGCCCAACATGCCGCCTGATTGCGACAATGCTTTCAGAACATCATCGGATTTATTGCGCAAAGCCCCATGCCACCAAGCAGGATTCGCATGGGTGATCGCGATGGGGCGTGTTGAAATTTCGATTGCTTCCAGGGTAGAGCGTTCCGCTGAATGGCTCATATCCACCACCAGACCAACCCGGTTCATTTCGCCAATCACTTGCCTGCCAAATCGGGTGATACCGGTATCATTCACTTCATAACAGCCTGTCGCCAGCAGAGACTGATTATTATAGGTCAACTGCATGAACCGAACACCCAACTGATGGCAGATTTCCACCAGACCGATATCACTTTCAATGGGGGAGGGATTCTGGAAGCCAAAGAAAATAGCCGTGCGCCCCTCTGCCTGCGCGCGCCTTATATCGTCGCCTGTGCGGCCCAGGAAAATCAGATCAGCGTGTTGCTCAAACAAGCGGTTCCAATGGGCAACCTTTTGGACCATTTCCTGAAACGTCTCGTGATAGGCGATCGTCACATGGACGGCACTAACACCCCCTTCCCGCATTTCGCGGAAAATAGACTCCGACCAATTGGAATATTGAAGACAATCAACAATCAGCATCGACGGTTTTAAGGGCATAGACATCACTCCGGCTCGCCCGCTCGGATATAAGCGGTCTTCACTTGCGTATAGAACTCTGCCGCTGCACGCCCCTGTTCTCTGGGGCCAGAGCTGGAATTCTTTCTGCCTCCAAAAGGAACATGATAATCCGTCCCGGCGGTTGGCAGGTTCACAGTGACACACCCGGTTTGAATATGTCTCCGAAAATGGGTCGCGCGCGCCAGGGATGCCGTAAAGATCCCCGCGACCAATCCATAATCAGTGTCATTTGCGACGGCGAGTCCTTCTTCATAGGACTCAATTCTCTGGACCGCTGCGATTGGCCCAAACATTTCTTCGCGATTGAACGGCATATCATTGGTCGATTCGCTGATCAGGGCTGGGGTCATATAAAAACCATCCTGTTCCAGGGTTATTCGCTCCCCACCATAAACGATCCTGGCCCCCGACTGCTTGATCTGGCCCATCCAGCGCAGATTTGCCGCCAATTGCGTATCACTGACGACAGGTCCCATCTGAGTCTGTGGTGCCAGGGCAGGCCCGACCTTCATGGATTTTAGGGCGTCCGCCAGCCGGTCGACAAAAGCATCATGAACCGCACTGTGGACCAACAATCTGGACGATGCCGTGCATTTCTGTCCGGTTCCTGAATAGCCCCCGCTAACGGCAGCGGCAACGGCAAGATCCAGATCCGCATCATCCATCACCAGAAGGGCATTCTTAGAGCCCAGTTCCAACTGGTACTTCCCAAGATTTCCCGCCACGGCAGCGGCTACCTGTCGCCCAACGGCGTAGGATCCTGTAAACGTGACGGCATCCACATCCCGATGCCCGACCAGGGCGTTCCCAATCGCAGCGCCAGGCCCCATCAGCAATTGAAACGTGCCCATAGGCAAACCAACCCGCGTCAGTATTTCCGCCAACGCCCAGGCGGAAGCCGGGGTTTGGTTTGCCGGCTTCCAGATCACGGCATTGCCATAGGCCAGAGCCGGGGCGATCTTCCAGCTTGCCGTTGCAATTGGAAAATTCCAGGGAGAAATCACCGCAACGACGCCCATAGGCTCCCGCCGGATATCAATCTCTATTCCCGGGCGCACGGAATCCGCTGTTTCCCCAATCTGTCGCAAGACTTCGGCGGCATAATAACAGAAGAACTGTCCGGCACGAAAAACCTCGCCCTTACCTTCCGCCAGCGGCTTTCCCTCTTCCCGACTTAACAGGCGACCTAATTCTTCCGACCGATCCATTAACTCCCGACCGACTGCATCCAGCACCTGTTGCCGCTGTTCCAGACCTGTCTTTTGCCATTCGCGCTGGGCATCCTTGGCAACCGCAACCGCATGATCAAGTTGCGCGGCAGTCGCCTGAGCATAAAGGCCGATTGTATCCGTCACATCAGATGGATTGATGTTGGCGATAGGGTCCGCACCTGGCACCCATTCGCCCCCGATCAGATTGTTGTATGTCTCTGCCATGACCTTCCTTTCAAAATACGAAAATCAAAATCGTGCAAGAAACAACTTCAATCAAACCGAAATTTCTGTTACTTATTTCAAAATAACTGAAGTTCGGCACCATGATCAAATTAGAAGCTTTGCGTGTTTTTGTTACCGTCGCGGAATTGGGGAACATTCGGGACGCCTCTGACCGATTGGGCCGCACGGCGTCGGCCATCTCCATGACCTTGAAGCAATTGGAGGAAGAACTTGGCAATCCGCTATTTGAAAGTGACCGCAAGAACAGCCTGACCGCACTGGGTCAATTCACATTGGAAACCGGGCGCGAACAGATCCAGAGTTATGACAAGTCCATTCGAATGATACAGGACTTTGCCCATGACAAGATCGGCCATCTGGCGCTTGCCTCTGTGCCGTCTGTTGCGGCTAATCTGATCCCGCTTTTGCTACCACGCTTTATCAATGAACGACCCGGCATCACCGTCGAATTGTTCGACCTGGACAGCCGTAATGTCTGTGCCATGGTAGAATCCGGACAGGCGGATTTGGGTATTGCCAGCACACCAAAGGCATCCGCGCCTGTTGCCTTCACGCCCCTGTTCCGGGATCGGTTCAAAGTGATCTGCAACGCTGAGTCTGACCTGACGGCGATCACGGGGCCTTTGCAATGGCATAATCTTCAGGATCAGGCCCTGATAAAAAACGGATCATCCGACGCCATCATGGCCCCACAGTTCCTGCAGTTGACGGAAAAATCGACGATGGTGGTCCGGAATGTCACATCCCTTTTCGCCCTGGCGAAGGCCGGTGTCGGGATCACCCTTTTGCCAGCGCTGACCACCCTGAACCTGCCAGAGGGTATCTGCGCCTTGGATCTTGCCGACACATCGGCAGAGCGCATTGTCGGCCTGTTGGAGCGAAAATCCGGCTTTCTAAGTCCTGTTTCCAGCTCTTTTAAGGCCTTTCTGCGCATGAACCTGAAGACACTGGCCAGCGCGCTTTCCCCCCACCGGCAGGAAAGCTTCGTGATTGTCTGAACCGGAGAATTAACCGATAGCGGCAGATTAGCTTTGGCGTTCGAATGACACACATGTGCACGGCAAAGCCGCAAACGCGACAGCCGGATTCCGGGTCTTAACGCAAAAAGCGAAACGCAATCGCCGAACCTTAAACAAGGTCCTCGATATCGACATCAGGGCCGACCGGCACGCCATATTCCCGCTTGGAGGTGCGAATCCCGATGGCAGAGCGCACATTGGCAACATTCGGGGCGGCGGTCAGTTGGCTTGTCAGAAAGCGATTATAGCTGTCCAGGTCCCGGGCAACGACCTTCAATAAGAAGTCCGTATCACCCTGTAACATGTGACATTCCCGAACCAGGGGCCAATCCGCCGCCATTTCTTCAAATTTGCGCAGGTCGCTTTCAGCCTGGCTGACCAGTCCAACAAAGGCGAAAACTGTAACGTCAAAGCCCAGCATTTCCCCATCAAGATCTGCATGGTAGCCCCGGATAAACCCGGCTTCTTCCAACGCCCGCACGCGACGCAGGCAGGGCGGTGCAGAGATTCCAGCATTATGGGCCAATTCAACATTCGTGATCCGACCATCCGCCTGAAGATCACGCAGGATTTTCTTATCAATTTTATCCAGTTTTGCCCGTCGCATTCATGCACCGTCCTATTGGAATTTTACCGCATACCAAGATAACAAGAATTACCCTTTTTGCCCCGTTCGCGCAATATTATTATCTATCTTATTCATAACAGATATCCAGCCAGAGATACTTGCCCTGCCATGGCAGGCGGGGCATAACCGCTGATATGATAACAGATAACGCCCCTTTTGGCCCGCAAGCGCCGACCTGTTGTTGGGTTCTGACCGATGGTCGGGCCGGCAACCGATCCCCTGCGCGCGGCCTGGCGGAAGCCGTGGGCCTGCCGATTGTGGAAAAGGTCATTACACTGGCCAAGCCATGGCAATGGCTGCCCGCCAACTATTGGCCAAAATGTCTGATTGGGAAATACATGGGGACCCGCCCTGCAGCTTCCGACCCGCTGATGCCCCCCTGGCCTGCGCTTATTATTTCCTGTGGACGCCGCAGCATCGGTCCATCCCTTGCGATAAAGCGCCGCAGCAAGGGCCGCACCAGCATTGTTCATATCCAAAATCCGCGCATGAATACCGATGCCTTCGATTTGATCGCTGCGCCAGCCCATGATGGGATCACAGGGGAAAATATCGCCGTGACGACGGGATCGCTGCATGGCGTGACCCGCGCGAAACTGGATGAAGCCGCCACCCACTGGCAATCCAGACTGTCGCATCTGCCGCAGCCCAGAATTGCTGTCCTTATTGGCGGCAGCAACAGCGCCTATCGACTGGATGCAGAAACCGGCACGCAAATCGCCCAGGATCTGGCCAGTTTGGCCCAAACTTCCGGCGCAGGTCTGATGGTCACGACATCGCGCCGCACTGATCCCACCGCAATTGCTGCCATTCGCACGGCCCTGGCGGGCGCCCCTGCGGTGGTCTGGTCCGGTGATGGAGAAAACCCCTATTTTGGGTATCTGGGATTGGCGGAACGGATCATTGTCACCGGGGATTCCGTAAATATGGTATCAGAGGCCGCAGCCACAGGTCGTCCGGTTCAGGTCATTCATCTGCCCATTACCGGCCGCGCCACGAAATTTGAACGCTTTCATCGCGCCATGGAAGACGCCGGGGCCACGCGCAAATTTGAAGGCGCATTGGTTGACTGGGAATTTAACGCCCTAAATGATACCCTGTCCGTGGCGCAACGGGTCAGAGAAATCCTGCGGCGCAAAGGGATTGATACGCCAGAAGCATCCTGAGTGCTGAATGCGACACGGTGTCAAGTGGACATCTCTGCACGATGCATTGATAAGAGGAATGGCTTTAAACCCGTGAAATATTAGGGGTATTTTGAAATGGATGCCATAACACTCGCCCGCATGCAATTTGGTGCGAATATCTCATTCCATATCCTGTTTCCGACGATCACCATCGCGCTGGGTTGGGTGTTACTGTATTTCAAAATGGCCTATGCGCGCAGCGGCGACAGCAAATGGATGGATGCCTATTTCTTCTGGGTAAAGATTTTCGCACTGTCCTTTGCCATGGGTGTCGTTTCCGGCATCACGATGAGCTTCCAATTCGGGACCAACTGGCCCGGATATATGGAGCGCGTCGGCAATATTGCAGGCCCTTTACTGGCCTATGAGGTTTTGACGGCCTTTTTCCTGGAGGCCGTGTTCCTGGGAATCATGCTGTTTGGGTTCAGCCGTGTTTCCAATCGTGTCCATACGATTGCGACGTTCCTGGTCGCCTTTGGCACCACGGTATCTGCCTTCTGGATTATCGCCCTGAATTCCTGGATGCAGACCCCGACAGGGTTTGAGATGCGCGACGGCGTCGCCCATGCGACGGACTGGTTTGCCATCGTCTTCAACCCCTCCATGCCCTATCGGCTTGTCCATATGCTGCTGGCCTCAGGCTTGACCGTCTCCTTCCTGATTGCCGGCCTATCTGCATTCCGATGGTTGCGCAGCGATCGCAGCCCCGGCAACCGCGTCGCCTTGAAAACCGGCACCACATTGGCTGCGATCCTAATCCCCATTCAGATTTATGCAGGCGATCTGCACGGCTTGAACACGCTGGAACATCAGCCAGCCAAGGTCGCGGCGATGGAAGCGAACTGGACCACCCAAAGCAATGTGCCGCTGGTGCTGTTTGCAATTCCAGATCAAGAGACACGCGAGAACAAATTTGAGATCGCAATTCCCAACGGGGCCAGTCTGATCCTGAAACATGATTCTGACGGCGTTATTCCGGGCCTGAATGATTTCGTTACCGCCGATGGGACCATCAATCACCCCCCCGTCGCACCCGTCTTTTTCGCCTTCCGGATCATGGTCGGCGTTGGCCTGGCCATGCTGGCCGTTTCCTGGTTTGCGACATGGTATCTGCGCAACGGTCGGGATTTGCGGCCCTGGTTGGCCTGGATCCTGGTCGGGATGGCGTTTTCCGGTTGGATTGCCACCCTGGCTGGCTGGTACACAACAGAAATTGGGCGCCAACCCTGGCTGGTCACCGGTGTTCTAACGACCAGTCAGGCCGCGTCTGACGTTGCCGTTGGAATGATCGCCAGCACATTTATTGCCTATCTTGTGGTCTATGCAGGGCTGATCATCGCCTATATCGCGACGCTGATGTATGTCTCTGACAAGGCCGCCAGGCAATCCTCTGGTGCCCAATCCGATAAAGGGTACCAACCGGGCTTCTCATCCTCACCAGCGGAGTAGGCATTATGGGCGATTTATCCGATCCGACTGTTTGGCTGCCGCTTGTTTTTGCGGGGTTAATGGGATTGTCGATCCTGATCTATGTGGTCCTGGATGGGTATGACCTGGGCATTGGCATGTTGATGGTCGTCGCAGAGGATGATGAAAAAGACCGCATGATTGCCTCTATTGGACCCTTTTGGGATGCGAATGAAACCTGGCTGGTCCTGGCGGTCGGTCTGTTGCTGGTCGCGTTCCCCGTCGCCCACGGAACAATCCTGACCGCCTTATATCTGCCTGTCGCATTGATGCTGATCGGATTGATATTGCGGGGCGTCGCGTTTGATTTCCGCGCAAAGGTATCGCCGCCGAGAAAGCCCCTATGGAACTTCCTGTTCTTTCTGGGGTCGCTGGTCACCGCCTTGTCGCAGGGTTTCATGCTGGGCATGTATGTGATGGGGCTGGATTGGACACTGGCCCATGTCGCCTTCGCGGCGCTGATCGCCTGTTGTCTGGCGGCCGCCTATATGACCATCGGATCCACATGGTTGATCTATAAGATGGAAGATATCTTGCAGAAAAAGGCCGTTACCTGGGCCAAACGGACGCTGATTTTTACTGCCCTTGGTATGGGGACGATATCCTTGGCAACCCCGCTGGTCAGTCCGCGCATTTTTGACAAATGGTTCACCTTCCCGGAGATACTGGCCCTGGCGCCCTTGCCTTTGGGGGCGGGTGCCCTGTTCCTGGGGCTGGTTCTGATTCTGCGTAAGCTGCCAAAAGACAAGGACCGGCATGCCTGGCTGCCGCTTTTTCTGACCGGCAACATCTTCGTGCTGGGGTTCCTGGGGCTGGCCTATTCCTTCTATCCCTATGTCGTGCCAGACAAACTGACGATTTACGAAGCCGCCGCCGCGCCGGAAAGCCTGATGATCATTCTGATTGGCACATTGTTCGTGCTGCCCGCCATTTTGATTTACACCGCCTTCGCGTATTACGTTTTTCGCGGCAAAGCGAGGGACTTAAGCTACGATTAGGGCACGTTTTGCAGGCGACGGCCACAGCCGGTATAGGTCGTGTCATCCACCGTCAGCGTCACTGTCAGGGGGGAGTATTCCCCACTCATCGGATCGCGGCATCCATCCTCGCGATAGGCGATGGTGATGCGATGGTCCTGTGTTTGTATCGTCAGGGGATAGATTTTCAGGCGCGGGGGTGGCGTCTGAATAATCCTGGATCCATAATCCAACAGGATGAAGACACCCCGCTCCTGATCTAATTCCAGCAACCAACCTGGTTCATTGCCGACGGCGCGAAAATCGACACCCCGCACCGCCGCCCCACGCCAGGGGGTATTGACCAACTGCCCCTTGCAGTCTTTCAAGGTCATACCTCGGGCGCCTTCAAACAAGGCCTCCCGGCCTTTCATGAATAGCAGATTTCCGGATTCATCCTGATATTTCTGGCCGGATGCGGACGGCACCAGCGGCAAGACGACCTGTGACCCCTGATGCAGCACCCGCGCCTCATCGTCTCCCAATTTGACCTCGAAGGCGCCATCGGGACAGCGATAGGCGAAATACGTGGGGGGCGTATAGGGTAAGCTGGCGGGCATTCCGGCACAGCCCAACAGCAGGCTTATCAGTCCAGAGATCAGCGCAAGCCGAACCATTTATCCTGCCTGATCAATCATTGCGACGCCCGCGCCCTTTCAAGACATTGAACAGGACAGAAATCAGCCATAACGGAATGACAATGACGGCCCCGATGACAATGTAACCGGCGCTCCATTCAATCGCGCCCTTGGCCATGTCATAGATCCGACGGACGGTCTCGCCAAAGTTATTAAAAATGTCTTCCGGCGTGACATCAAATTGCACCAACAGCCATCCAATGATGAAGCTGATCACCGCCAGTTTAAAAAGTGTCGACAGTATCCGGCTTAAATCAGGGCGCATGGTCGTCCTTTCACAGAAAAGGGGGTCCAGACACACAGCCTGAACCCCGATACCCTTACTGTCACAAACTGATTTCGGCAAGTCTGCAGCGTGCCGAAGCTATGCTAACATATCCTGCCCCGCCAGTGCCTGATCAATCAAGGCGATGGTTTCCGGCAGGCCATACAGCGCAAAGAACGAGCCAATGCGCGGCCCCTGTTCCTGACCCAGCAGAATCTGATACTGCGCCTTGAACCAGTCACGCAGGTTTTCATATCCGTGGCGTTTACCAACTTCATAGACTTGGGTCTGAATTTCCTCTGCGGAGGCCGTTGCATCAAAGCCAGACAAAACGTCGCGCAAATCCATTAAGGCAGCTCGATCATTTTCCTCCGGCACTTTGAACGTCTTATGCGGCTTCACAAAATCCTGGTAATAACGAATAGCGAAACCCACCAACTGATCCAAAAGCGGATCATTTTCCGGGGACGCCTGTGGTGCATAGCGCGTGATAAAGCCCCACAACACATCCTTGTCTTCTGTGTTACAGACCGCCGCTAAATTCAGCAGAAGGCTGAAACTGACCGGCGGTACATCCTTGGGCACATCCCCCTGGTGGATATGAAACGCGGGATTCTCCAACTGCTGTTCGGGCGTTTCCTCAGGAAATTTTGCCCGGAATGTCAGGTAATCATCCACGGCCTTGGGGATCACGTCGAAATACAGACGCTTGGCCGTGCGGGGCTTCTGGAACATGAACAGGCCCAGGCTTTCGTCGGGCGCATAGGCCAGCCATTCTTCCATCGACAGGCCGTTTCCTTTGGATTTGGAAATCTTCTGTCCCTGATCATCCAGGAAAAGTTCATTGATCTGGGTCTCGGGCGGCGGCGCACCCAAAGCCTGGCAAATCCGGGTGGACAGCTTGACAGAGTCAATCAAATCCTTTCCAGACATTTCGTAATCAACGCCCAGCGCATACCAGCGCATGCCCCAATCCGGTTTCCATTGCAGTTTGCAACGCCCGCCCGTGACCGGTGTTTCCACCTCGCGCCCATCGGGATGGCGATAGACGATGGTCCCCGCCTTGGCATCCGTATGCAGCACGGGCACCTGATAAACTTCATGCGTTTCCGGATCGACCGGCAGAAAGGGGGAATAGGTTTCACGCCTTTCATCGCGCAGGGATGGCAGCATGATCTTCTGGATCGCCTCATAACATTCCAGCATGCGGATCAGGGCATCATCGAACCGGCCAGAGAAGTAATATTCCGTCGAGCTGGCAAATTCATATTCAAAGCCAAAACCATCCAGAAAATCCCGCAGCCTGGCATTGTTATGGGCTCCGAAACTGTCATGGGTGCCAAATGGATCGGGCACTTTGGTCAGGCGCTTGTTCAACGCGGCCGTCAACATGTCCTGATTGGGCACATTGGTCGGCACCTTGCGCAGCCCGTCCATATCGTCGGAAAAGGCCAGCAATTTGGTTGGAATATCACTCATCAATTCAAAGGCGCGGCGTACCATGGTCGTGCGCAGCACTTCCCCAAAGGTCCCGATATGGGGCAAGCCCGACGGGCCATAGCCTGTTTCAAACAGAACATAACCTTTTTCAGGCTGTTTATTCTCATAGCGTTTCAACACTTTGCGCGCTTCTTCGAAAGGCCAGGCTCGGGCATTGAGGGCTCTGTCGCGCAGTGTTGTTGTCATCGCTTTTTCTCATTCTGTTAAGGATAATGGGCATAATGCGCCAAACGCGCCGGAAACTAGGCTTGGCAGCCCGGTTCGTCAACTATGGGGCTATAGATCGCTGCGCTGCCTGCTGTTTGTCACCCGTGGACTTGATCCGATATCTGCAGCGACAGGTGCTTTTGGTGCATGCAGCCCTGGATTCCCGCCTTCGCGGGAATGACGAGATTTATATACCACCGCCCCCCAACAGCGGCAGGCGAAAGTGGTGCAGGCCGCCCCGGTCACCTGCCTGTGCGGGAACGTCAGGATTTGTGTTGTGCGCCACCGTCACCCCGGACTTGATCCGGGGTCCAAGAGCGGCAGGCACCGACATATCCGGCAGGAATGGAATTATTCGGAGACCAGACCCAGGTCAATTTCCAGGGCGGCGCACAGCATCTGACCGATCAGGATATGCATTTCCTGAATACGCGCCGTTGTATTGGACGGCACGATGATCATCGGTTCTGCCAGTCCGACCAGTTTACCGCCATCGCGCCCGGTCAGCGCCGCAGGGGTCAGGCCTTTGCGGCGCGCCATTTCCAGGGCAAGGGTCACATTCGGACTTTGCCCCGATGTGGTAATGCCAACGGCCACATCCCCCGCCCGGCCGATCGCTTCAATCTGTCGCGAAAAGACGTGATTGAAGCCCATATCATTGCCAATGGCGGTCAGGGCAGAGGTATCAACGCTGAGCGCCAGGGCCGAAATGGGCGACCGGTCCGCGCGATAGCGCACGGCCAGTTCTGTCGCCAGATGCTGGGCATCCCCGGCGCTGCCACCATTGCCAAAAAACAGAATCTTGCCGCCCCGGCGAATACAACTGGCCCAGACGGACAGCATCTTCGCCATATCCTCACGGCATGCCTCATGTGTCCGCGCCAGGACAGAGGCATGTTCGGCAAATTCATCGTCAAAGAAGGTCTCAGAAACGCTCATGCGCGCAGATTACTCTGCGTCTGCCGTGCGAACAAGTGCCGCTTCACGCTGAAACAGGGCTGCGTCAAAAGCGGCCAATTGGCGTTGCACGCGCCCATACAGCGTGTCGGACGGATAGTCGCCGGACTTACCCGGCTTTCCAATCTTAAGCCCGGTCATAAGACTGGCGGCTTCTTCTACCGTCTGGACGGTATGCAAGTGGAATTTACCTGCGGCAATGGCATCGCGCACTTCATCATCAACCACCAGACCGTCAGCGACAGAGTGCGGCACAATAACCCCCTGATTGCCGGTCAGGCCGCGTGCAGCACACAGTTTGAAGAAGCCTTCAACCTTATGATGAACGCCGCCCACCGCCTGGGCATCCCCACGTTGATTGACCGATCCGGTAATCGCAAGATCCTGTCGCAGGGGGGCACCCGCCAGATCTGACAGCACGGCAATCAGTTCCGCCATAGAGGCACTGTCCCCTTCTACACCGCCATAATTCTGCTCAAAAGTGATGGAGCAATTAAAGGATAGGGGCGCAGTGCGGGCGAACAGGCCGGAAAGATAGCCCTGCAACACCAAAGCGCCCTTTTGCTGGATAGGGCCGCTCATCGCGATCTGGCGTTCAATATTCAAGACACCGTGACGCCCGACACTGGCCCGGGCCGTGATGCGCGACGGGCCACCAAAGGCATGATCACCGGTATCGCGGACTGTAAGGCCGTTAATCTGACCAATCACCGATCCTTCGGTCGCGATCATCACCACGCCACGGTCAATCATATCCTGACTGCTGACCTCAACACGGTTATTGCGTTGCTCCTGTTCCCGACGCGCCTTGATCAGATCCGCCTCTGTCAGGGCCCCCTTCCCCGATGTCCGGGCAGCGGCTTCTGATATCAGATCATCCAGCAATTCAAGGCTGGCAGACAGGCGGGTCCGATCGCCGATCATGCGCGCCGCAAGCCCCAGCAAATAAGAAATTGCCCCGTCCTTCAGCCCCCGGCCGGTCTGGGCCTTGGCCCGCGTCTGCAACACGGTGCCATAGATCGACAAATTCGCTGCGCTGGCGGGCATATCCTGGGCGATATCCGCCTTCACCTTAAACAAAGCGCGAAAATCAGGGGAGGGAGAATATCCACCATAATACAGTGCAGGCGTTCCCACGATAACCACCTTCAACGACAAAGGAATGGCCTTTGGCGAGGGCGCGCCTGTCACCGGCATGGCGTTCTGGCGGTGGCGTTCTTCAATGCGGATATATCCATCCCGCAGGGCAGATATCAACGCCTGCCAACTGCCAGGCAGCGCCGCCAGTGCATCGGCACGCAAGACCAGCACCCCGCCATTGGCCCGATGTAATGCGCCCGGCCGGATCAGGGTGAAATCCGTTTCCAGATGGGATGCGCCGGGCCGATACTGAATTTCCCCGAACAAGTTCTCATATTCAGGGGTCGATTCCAGTATGACCGGCGGGCATTTGGTATCGCCATTATCGACCAACAGATTAACCGCATACCGTCGTTCTGGCTTTTCCACCGCAATGGGCTGCCCCTGAGGGTCGACCGCAGGCCCGAAGCTGCGCAGGTGATCCAGAATATCCTGTTCCAGTTCAACGAACCATCTATTCAGCCCCTGTCCGGAAAACTGCGCAATCAAAGGTCGCAACAAAATATCGCAGGCATCGCGGGCGACATCCTGTGTAATGTCGCCAATCGCCTGCATGAGGCCGGCACGATCCTGAGTGATTTCCTCATTGATCGCCTGTAACTTCGCAATCAATTGCTTGGCGTTGGCGGTCATCGCCTCCCGATCTTCCGCGGGGACTTTATCCCAGGGCAATGCAGCCCCCTGTGGGTCCAAGGGGGCAAAGGCCGGGCCCTGTTCCCCCTGGAATATGCCCAGACCAACCTGTGCTGCTTCTTCCCGCAGGCCAGCCAGGGCGGCTTCCGCCTTTTTGGTCAAACGCTGCGTTACGGCCTGAACACGCGCCTGATAGGTCTCCCCCTCGAATGTCTGTTTCAGGGCGGTGCGTAGCTGGGCGATGAAATGTTCCATCGACTGTCGCAATTTCCTGCCAGATCCGGCAGGCAGTTCGAAGGGTTTGGGCCGATGTGGGCGCAGAAAATTGTTTAGATAGACCCAGTCGCTGGCCGGCTTTTTCGACGCATTGCATTCACGCAGATAGGCCAGGGTTTCCGTCATCCGCCCGGCCCGATCCGGCCCCAGAACAAAGATATTGAAACCGGGCGTTTGCATCGACAATCCAAAGTCCAGGGCAGCGCGGGCGCGCTCATGGCTGGAAAGATCGAATAAGGTCGCCGCCTTGCGCGCCTTCCATTTAAAGCGCGGAATACCAACCTTGTCGGCTTTCAAACTGCGCGCGACCATAAAATCCTCCACCGAACAGACTGTCTAAACACATATCACTGTCACCTTGATACACTGGCAGGCTAGGCCGTTACAGCACATTGGAAAAGCCGGATATTTTGACACAGCCAGGTCGTGCAGAAAGTCTTGTCTGTTCGATGGCATCGGATACTGTCGGTGTCATGACAGTGACACTTGATCGAATCTATCGTTTTCCCGTTAAGGGAATGGGGCCGGACCCTTTGGACAGCGTCGCCTTGCAAGAGGGCGATGGGCTGCCCTTTGACCGTCATTGGGCGGTTGTGCATGGCTCCAGCAAGGTCGACCCCGCCGCCCCAACCTGGGCAAAGAAGGCGAATTTTCTGTGTCTAGCCCGGGATGAAAAACTGGCGCAACTGGATATCGCTTTTGATGAAGAAACCCGCACCCTGACGGTTCTGCGCAAGGGAAAGCAGATCAGCCGCGCCAGGCTGGACGACCATATGGGTCGCACCCTGTTACAGACATTCCTGGCAGGCTTTATGCCCGACGGCCCACGGGGCAACCCGAAGGTTGTCGAGGCCCCGCAAGGTGTTGCCTTCACCGATGTCGAAGCCGCTAAAGTTTCGATCATCAACATGGCCAGCGTCCGGGATATTGAGCGTGTAACGCGCGAACCCGTTGACCCGATGCGGTTTCGCGGCAATCTGTATCTGGAAGGCCTGGATGCCTGGAGAGAGTTCGACTGGATCGACAAGCAAATTCAAATCGGGGACTGTGTCTTACAGGTTCTGGAGCGCATTGATCGCTGTGCGGCAACCAATGTCAATCCACAGACCGGCACCATCGATATGAACATCCCGCTGAGCCTGCGAAAAGGCTTTGGTCACATTGATTGCGGCATTCATACGAAGGTTGTCCGCAGCGGCACGATCAAGCTGGGCGATACGATCACTGTGCTATAACGCATCATGCGGTCGCATGAGCAGAAGAAAACCACGCATCATGCGGTCGCATGAGCGAAATGTTTCCTACCCTTCGATCTCTTCCCGCAGAATTTCCAGTTCCAGCCATTTTTCCTCTGCCACGGCCAAAGCAGATATCGTTGTTTCCAGCGCCTTTGATGATTTTTCCGCCAATTCCCGTTTTTCTGTAAAAACTTTAGGGTCAGCCAATACGGCCTCCAGCTTAGCCTTTTGGGTGCGCAGAGTTTCAATCTGACCCGGCAAGGTTTTCAGGGCTTCGCGCTCTTTCATCGAAAACTTGCGCTTGGCATCGGATGTGGTGGCCGACAGCATTGATTTCGCCGCTGATTTGGTGGATTTCTGAGCCGTTGCGTTTTCTTTGATATCACGAATGGCGCTGCCACGCTGATCCAGCATATCGCTATAGCCGCCCGCATATTCCTGCCAATGGCCCTTCCCTTCGGCAACCAGAACCGATGTGGCGACACGATCCAGGAAATCGCGGTCATGGCTGACCAGAATGACGGTGCCTGGATAGTCGTTCAGCAACTCCTGCAACAGGTCCAGGGTTTCAAGGTCCAGATCATTGGTCGGTTCGTCCAGGATCAACAGATTGGACGGCCGCGTCAGCGCCCGGGCCAGCATTAATCGCCCCCGCTCTCCCCCTGACAGCCGCCCAATGGGCTGGCGCGCCTGTTCCGGGGTGAACAGAAAGTCTTTCATATAGCCGATGACATGGCGGGATTGACCGTTCACGATCACCTTGTCGCTGTCACCGCCGGTCAGGGCATCTTGCAAGGTGACATCGGGTTCCAGTTCCGCGCGGCGCTGATCCAATGTCGCAATCTCCAGCGCGGTGCCCTGAATGGCCGTGCCACTGTCGGGGGCCAGTTCTCCGGTCAAAAGCTTCAACAGGGTTGTCTTGCCTGCCCCATTCGGCCCGATGATTCCCAACCGGTCGCCCCGCAGCACCCGCAGCGACAGGTCTTTGACAATCGCGCGGCTGCCGAAGGATTTCGACATATTCTCGGTTTCCATCACCCGCTTACCAGAGGTACCCGCATCCCCGGCGGCAAGCGTTACCGTGCCCTGGGCACGACGATAGTCACGCCGGTCCTGGCGCATGCTGACCAGATTGCCCAAGCGTTTCTGATTGCGCTTGCGCCGGGCGGTGACGCCATAGCGCAGCCAGTCTTCTTCCATTGCAATCTTGCGATCCAGCTTATGTCGGTCCCGCTCTTCTTCTTCCAGCGTCTGATCGCGCCAGGCCTCAAAGGCTTCGAAACCACGATCCATACGCCGGGCGCGACCCCGATCCAGCCACAACGTTGCCTTTGACAACCGCGTCAGAAAGCGCCGATCGTGGCTGATCAGGATCAGGGCAGAGCGCAGGCCCAGGATTTCTTCTTCCAACCATTCGATGGCTTCCAGATCCAGATGATTGGTCGGCTCATCCAACAGCAGGATATCGGGCTCTGCGGCCAGGACCCGCGCCAGGGCGGCGCGGCGGGCCTCTCCTCCAGACAGGGTCATTGGATCTTCCGCCCCTGTCAGGCCCAAACGCTCCAACAGATAGGAAACGCGATAGCCTTCCATGTCCAGATCCAGCCCATCCTGGGCATAGTCCAGGACGGTCTTATATCCAGACAAGTCTGGTTCTTGCGGCAGATAGCGCACCGTCGTTCCGGGATGAACCCACCGCTTGCCGGAATCGGGCTCAATCTGTGCTGCTGCGATTTTCAACAGGGTCGATTTGCCAGACCCATTGCGCCCGACCAGGCACAGGCGTTCGCCCGGTCCAATGGACAGGCTGGCCCCATCCAGCAGCGCGTGACCGCCAAATGTCAGGTGAATATCGTCTAGTGTCAGGAGTTGTCTTGCCATGCCCCGCGATGTACGCGCCCCGCCACAACTCGGCAAGCGAATTGAGGGGGATTTTAACGGAAATTACCGGATTATAATGAAAGCTCTTCCCAGCGGCGCAAATATATCCGGAACCAGGGGGTAAACGCCTGGGGTGTTGCAAATACTTCGGCGCACAGATGATTCAGGGAAACCCATCGAGTCTCGCTGACTTCATCAGGATTGATAGCAAGGGTGATACTTTTTGGATCCGCCTGCCCACGAAATACAACGACCTGTTCATGCTCCCACAGGCCGCCGCCCACATCCGCACGATACTCGACAGTTGTCCGGCGTTCCAGGGGAAGGGTCAGGCCCAATTCCTCCCGCATGCGCCTTGCTGCGCACTCCTCATGGCTTTCCCCGAAATGTGGATGGGTGCAGCAGGTATTCGCCCATAAGCCACCGCAATGATACTTTTCCGCTGCCCGCCGCTGGATCAGCAATTCCCCTGATAGAGAGAAGACAAAGGCCGAAATCGCCTGATGGAACACACCCAAGCGATGGGCCTCCATCTTCTCAATCGGATATAGCGACTGATCCGCCGCAATCGCGGGGATCATCCCGGATGCGCGCACAGCGCCTGATTTGGGCGGAACATAGGTCACGCCGTTGCCCGGTTCAGGCCCATCTGGGACCAGATTTCTGACAGGGCATTGATCAGCTTATCGATATCCTCATTGGTATGCAGCGGAGATGGGGTAACGCGCAAACGCTCCGTTCCCCGGGCGACGGTCGGATAATTGATCGGCTGAACATAAATGCCATGTTCATGCAGCAATTGATCGCTGATCTGTTTACACAGAACCGGATCCCCCACCATGACCGGCACGATATGGCTGGGATTGGGCAGATGCGGCAGACCCGCGGCATCAAGGCGACGGCGCACCAGGGCGACACGCTCTTCCTTGCGGTGCCGCTCGATCTGGCTGACCTTTAAATGCTTCACACTGGCGCGCGCACCAGCGGCGATTGCCGGCGGCAGGGCGGTTGTGAAGATAAAGCCTGCGGAAAAACTGCGGACAAAATCACACAGGGCTTCCGACGCGGCAATATACCCCCCAATCACCCCAAAGGCTTTGGCCAGGGTACCTTCGATCACAGTCAACCGATGGGCCAGGCCTTCCCGTTCTGATATGCCGCCGCCGCGCGGACCGTACAGGCCCACCGCATGCACCTCGTCCAGATAGGTCATGGCATTGTATTTATCGGCCAGATCACAGATTTCCTTGATCGGTGCGATACAGCCATCCATTGAATAGACACTTTCAAAGGCGATCAGTTTGGGACGATCCGCTGGCAGGGATTTCAGCACCCGTTCCAGATCCGCCACATCATTATGTTTGAAGACGACCTTATCTGCGCGGGAATGGCGGATGCCTTCGATCATCGACGAATGGTTCTTTTCGTCGGAAATCACGATGCAGCCCGGAATTTTTGAGGCCAGCGTCGACAGGGTCGCCCAGTTTGAGACAAAGCCCGATGTGAACAGCAGGGCGGATTCCTTGCCATGCAGATCGGCCAATTCCTGCTCCAACAATACGTGATAGTGATTGGTGCCGGAAATGTTCCGGGTGCCCCCCGCACCCGCGCCGCATTTGTCCATCGCCTCATGCATGGCATTCAGAACCGTCTGATTCTGGCCCATACCCAGATAGTCGTTGGAGCACCACACCGTGACGTCGCGCTCTCCGTCTTCGGCATGATGCGTGGCCCGGGGAAAGTTCCCACGTTGGCGTTCCAGATCGGCAAAGATCCGATAGTTCCCCTCTTCGCGCAAACCGCTCAAGGCATCCTGGAAATAGCCTTCATAATCCATGGTTCAACCTCCCACTCGGGTTCTTGGGCCTTATCTGGCCTGTGTTATCCCTCTACGGCGTTCCCGCAACAGTGGCGTTGCGTTTCACAGTGTCGGGAGCCGGTTCCACCGGCCGGGTTTCTGATTTGGGCGAAATTGCCCATTTCCAAAGGGCTGCGTCCTGAATGGGCAGCACCAGCAACCAATGTTCCAGCAAGGCCAGCGCCATCATGGTGCCGACCAGCATCGCGGCTGTGATCTGAAACGCACTGCCATGAGCACCATGATAGATCAACGCGGCCAACACTGTTCCCGCTGTGACAGACAGGGCAAAGAAAGCAGAGATACGCCGGGTCCCAAAGTAACTTTTCAGGTAAGCCAGATGCGGTGGCAAAAGATCAGCGGCCAAATTGGCAACGCCAAAAAAGACATTCAGTTTCGCACTGAGCCGCATGATCCACAAAACGCCAAATGTCCACCATGCAACGCGATTGGTACCATTCTCTGACAATAGAATGATGACCAGCCCGGAGACCAGAATGGCCAACTCGTGGTACAGCACCGTCCCCGCCGCCAACAGGAATTTCTTCCCCGCACCAGTACCCTTTGGCAATGCATGTTGAACCGGACCAGTGACATAGCCCAGAAGGAACATAACCTCGTTCCAGGCCCAGATTCCCAGACCACAGCCAAAGGCCAGATAAGCCCCAGTAACCGTTGCCATGTCGCGGGTGAACCAGACACCGAGAAGGCTTGCAAACAGAAGGACGGTAACACCGATCAGAATCCAACCCCGTGCCTTGGGCGCGCGACCATCGGTCATAAAGACCAGTCCAGTGGAAAACCACCAGATGAAGACCGCAAAAAACAGAGGGATCAGATATGTGTCCATCCTGTCTGTAACCTCCTACCAGGCCGGCTGCATGCGGCTGGTTTCCGGGATTTCGTTGCTGATCGTCGGCAACAGATACAGCCGCGCAAAGGTCGCAGCCGCTGCCAGGGTCAATGCTGCCTTCTTAATCCGTCCAGCCCCCTTCATCCGGTCATTCAGCACCCGCAGACGCTCAAACCCTGCCCGAAGTTTCGGATTGTCCGTGTCCAGTGTGAAGGGGAAAACCTGCTTGGTGATTTCAGAGCAGATATTGAAGACTTTGTAGTCATACTCGGTTGGGTCAAGTTGCGCCGCCTTATGGAATTCCGGGCGGTTGTGGTCGCGGACATACATGGTCGCGTAGACCGCCATCAGGAAGAACCGGATCCACAACTTGTTATGGCCTTTCAACAATTCCGGTTGGGAACGCATCAACAGGGCAAAAGCCTCCCCATGGCGGAATTCGTCATTACACCAGCGCTCAAACCATTTGAAGATCGGATGGAAGCGCAGTTCCGGATGCCGTTCAAACTGGCGGAAGATCACGATGTAACGGGCATAACCGATCTTCTCTGACAGATAGGTGGCATAGAAGATGAATTTGGGCCGGAAATAGGTGTATTTCTTCGCCTTGGTCAGGAAGCCCAGATCAATCCCGATATTATATTCTTTCAGCGCGTCATTGATGAAACCGGCATGGCGGCTTTCGTCCCGCGCCATCAGTTTGAACAATTCGCACATATCCGGATTGGAACCACGCTTGCGCATTTCCGCATACAGGATGCAGCCCGAAAATTCCGACGTCATGGAACTGACCAGGAAATCGACGAACTCTTTGCGCAAGGCTGGCGGCAGATCGTCCAGACTGGGCGCTTCCCAGTTTTCGTCCTTCTTGAAATGCAGGCGGTTCGGGTCGCTGCGCATTTCCGCGATCAGCGCATCCCATTCCTTGCGCACTGGGGTGACATCCATCTTGTCCAGAGCATCGAAATCCGTGGTGTAAAAGCGCGGGCTCAACACCGTTGATTCCTTAGCGATGTTTAACGTGTCATCAGTCGTGATCGACATGCTGGTGATGGTCATTATGCATCTCCTGCTGAAAAGCTGACTTCCAAAAGCTCCAGGCATTCAAGACGTCCTGTAAGCTTGGTCCAGGCGCGCTCCAACCGTCCGGCCCGTTGTACTTCCGCTGTCCGAAACAGAGTGAATTTGGACCCGTAAGGGGCAACGATCTTGTCCCCCAGAACACGCACCGTATCCCCTGGACCGACGGGCACATTCGCCTTCAAATCGACATGGGCATAGACACCATCAAATGTGTTTTCGACATCCACGACACAGGGCACTTCTGACACAAGGCGCTTAAAGAAGTGCGGGTTTGCAGCGGGTTGAGGGTCTAAATCAGGGCTCATCTCAGTCTCATCCTTATGACGCGTGGGCAAAAAACAGGCGGCTGAACGCTTGTGCATTTGTTGGCCCGAAAGCGTTCAGGAACACTTCCCGATTGGTCTGTGGGTCCGACAAGATCAAGGCGCCATCTGCCGTCAGGATCAGGTGAAACGGGGGCGTCGGGCCAATTCCCATCGACCGGCGCTCTCTGGCAAATCCCCGCAAGACACCTCGCACGAAGCCATCTTCCTTTGGCTCCACGGCGGTAATGATGGCAGAGGTTTCACCATCCAGAACAGCAATCGCGCCATTGGGTTGATCCGCAAATCCAATGGCGCGGATACGGGTTTCACCCGCCTGGATGATTTCTTGAATATCCGCGTCACGCTGGGCAGTGGTTTGATGCTTCTGATAGCTGGACCAGGCCGATAGGATGAGTGTCAAAGCCACCATCACCGCGACTGCGATCAACAAGGGCCGCGGGACGGCGGTGTCATGATGATGATGAACTGGCTTCATCGGATCGTTCCTTTAGCGTGACGCGGAGTCATCAAGCTCTACTCCGCTGGTTCCGGCATCATGCCTGGCGCATGCTGGGCTTCTGTCTTCTCTTCCATGAAGGTGACAGGGTTGCCAGCAATCGCGTCTGCCAATAGCTGTGCCACTTTTTCTGGATTCTTCACTGCACGCAGCATTGGCTGCGGACGGGCAAATTTCATCGGACGAACAAAGGGCCACATGTGAATATAGCCAACCCGATGCTGTCCCCCGAAATCCAGAGGCAGATCCCCTGTCCCATCCCCGCAAATTCGCATATCTGCAGATTTAACGAGAGAGAATGGCAAATTGACCGTCAGTGTCAGGGCCATGCCGAACCGCATCACCAGTCGCTTAGACGTGATGGTATAGACCGTGGTGCGGGCATAGAACCATGCCAGCAAACACAGAACGCCAACCGTCACCGCCGCGATGGGGGCCATCATCGCAAAAGTCCTGCCGACATCTGCCAATGTCTGCCCATCATGATACCCAGAGGCCGCGCCCCAGGCCAGCAGGATGGCGAAATAGATCGCAACCTTTCGAACATGAAAGACGCGATAGGCAAGCCCGGTCCAGCTCGGTTTGCCCCGCCACAGGATGCGCTCATCCTCCGGCGGGGCTTCCGGCAGGCCCTCTACGGGTTCAAACTCGTGCTCGCCAATGACAGGGGCCGATTTCATAGCAACGGCTCCGACCGGGACGGCGTTGCATACAGGGTGCCGCCGCCATAGAAGCCACAGATCTTATCTTCTTCCAGGCGTGTCACCACATCTGGATTCTTAGTCGCGGGAACCTGAACGAAATGTCCACCCAGGATCGATTTGACCTTGATCTGCCGGCGCTTGGCATCGACCCGCGACAGGGTCATCGGCAACAGACGCATGCCCGCACCTGGGACATCGACTTCCAGATAGCGAATGATGTATTCGCCGGTATCGACCCAGATATCGGCAACCGTGCCACCAACAACGCCATCGGCCCCGACAACATCCATGCCACGGGGATCAGGATCATCTTCATCCACATGGAAGCTGCCCGCGATCCGCATCGGCTTCAGTTTTGGAGACCCGTCGATCGCGGCGTCTGGAATATCCTGACGCTGCGCATAGGCAGCGGGACCAACCCCGTCGACCATCGGATTGCCGGTGGGAACCAGGGGTGCACCAGGATGACCGGCCGACGGCTTGGCTGCTATCGGGCGATCATCAGACAGGCCATTGGGGGCCATCACCGTAGACCCATCCGCCATGCGGAAGGTCTTGGGGGATGGTACATCGGGATAACCCCGACTGGACGCGCGGGGATTGCGCTCCGTCAGATCATTCTGCAGCGGATACCCTTCCCGCTTGCTTTCCTGATGCAGATGGAGAACCAAAAATGCAAAGAATACCCAGAATACATACAGCACGATCTGCGCTGCATCAATGTATCCTGTTATCGCTCCGACTTCCATGGGAAACCTCCCTTTCTTTATGGTCTAAGCCGCTCTCGGCTAGCCCGGAAATTGAACCAGGCCAAATTTTGTTCCAACAGGTACGGACTTTTCAGACCGGTAATTGACCAACGGCCCGATCGCCGCCAGCGTGGCAAACAACAGCAAAATTTCTAAATGATAGACGACCGAATACCCCACCGACGGATCGGTCAGGGCCACACCCAAAGCACCCTTGGCAGACAATGTGCCGACAAAGTCCCGCAATGCCCCGCCCAGGAAGGCGGCGACACCGGTTGCGGTCGCGGTCACCGCGCCCCAAGCCCCCAGCGCCAGACCGCTGTAGCCATCCCGTGCAAGGGCCATCGCTGCCGTTAATGTTCCCGTGACAAACAGCCCGCCGCCCACACCAATCATAAACGTGCCGATGCGGAACAAAGTCGGCGAATGAAACGGTGCAGAGAAAATTACAGCGGAAAAGGCAAAAACACCTATTACCGCACCGAACCCAGCCAGCCGATGCACGTCACCGCCCTGGCCCAATTTGCGTGCCGAATAAGCCAGACCCAACAGGGTCCCCCCCGCCAGCAATGCCGTCAACAAGGTGGTTGCACTGACGCTGAGGCCCAGGATTTCCCCGCCATAGGGCTCTAACAGAATATCTTGCATACTAAAGGCGGCGGTTCCCAAACCAACCGCAATCAACAGACGCTTCACCCGACCCGCCGCCAGAAATTCGTTCCAGCTTTCCTTAAAACTGGGGCGTTCCAGATCAGGGGCGGTTTGTGCCGGGTCGCGGGTTTCCTGTTTCCAGACCGCGATCAGGTTTAAGACGACGGTCACCGCCGCTGCGCCCTGAACCAGTTGGATCAGCAGTTTTGGATTATAATTCTGCAACAGAAAGCCATAGACCAGAGACGCCCCGACCATGCCGACCAACAGCATGACATATAGCAGCGCCACGACGCGGGGGCGCTTGTCTTCCGGGGAAATGTCTGTCGCCAGCGCCAGACCGGCAGTCTGGGTCGTATGCATGCCCAGGCCAACCATCAGGAAGGCCAGGGCTGCGCCAACGACGCCAAGCTCCTGCGGCCCGCCGCGCACATCACCCGACAGAACCAACAGTGCGAAGGGCATGATCGCCAAGCCGCCAAACTGCAACAGCGACCCGTACCAGATATAAGGCAGGCGCCGAACGCCCAGATAGGATTTATAGGTATCGGACTTAAACCCGATCAAAGCCCGGAACGGGGCCACCAATAGGGGCAGGGAGACCATCACCGCCACAACCCAGGCCGGCACATTTAATTCAACGATCATTACGCGGTTCAATGTCCCGGTCAGCAGCACGGCTGCCAATCCAACGCTGATCTGAAACAGGGATAAGCGCAACAGGCGACCCAGTGGTAGTTCCGTTGAGGCGGCATCCGCGAAAGGCAGATATTTTGGTCCTAACTGAGACCAGAACCGCTGAATCTTTTTGACCCGGCTGCGTTTCATCGCACCACAAGCTCCTGTGCGTGGGACATGTAAAATCCGGTCGTAACCCGCAAATCACGCCCAGTGCTCCATCCCTGAATTTCAGGACGGGCCAGGAATAACTGACGGATTTTGGTGTTGCTGATCGGCTCAATGAAGGGTGCGCGGTTGCCTTGCGGAAACATCCGCCCGACCGCATGCATCACTGTCAGCATCGGGGTGCGCGGCGCATGGGTGAACAGGATCGACTTGCGTGTGCGCTTGGCCAAACCAGCCAGCATCGCTGCCATATCTGCGGCCTTATAATGGATCATACTGTCCATCCCGACGACATGATCAAATGACCCCAGATCAGGGGACAGCATATCGCCAGACAACCAGGCCACGGTGCCCGCCAGATCCGTCGGTGCGCGCTCCCGCGCCAATTCCACCAGGGTCGGGGACAGATCAATTGCCGTCACATCCGCGCCCCGTCTGGCCGCCTCTATCGACAGAGCACCGGTGCCACAGCCTGCATCCAGGATTGTCACACCAGTCAAATCTTGTGGCAACCAGGACAGCAGGGCATTGCGAATCTGATCCCGACCAGCCCGAACGGTCGCGCGGATCTTGCTGACCGGGGCATCGGTGGTCAGCTTCGCCCAGGCTTCAACCGCAGTGCGATCAAAATAGGTCTCTAACTGACCCCGGCGTGCAATATAGGTTCCGGTTTCCATTGGTCCGGCCTTTCTCAATCAAAGCCCAGAAAGTCAAAAATATCGCGGTCCTTCATCGGGATCGCATCCAGCGGTTCCACCCCGGCATACAAAGTAGCAGCCAGCTTCATATACTCGTTCTGAACCGCCTCAAGTTCCGGCGATGGTTCCATTTCAAACAGCACACTTTTCTTCAATCGGCTGCGACGAATGACATCCAATTGTGGGAAATGGGCCAGGGTCTTCAGGCCCACGGCCGCGTTGAAGCGGTCTATCTCATCGGTGGCATCGCTGCGATTGGCGATGACGCCGCCGACGCGAACATCATAATTCTTGGCCTTGGCATTGATCGCCTGGACAATGCGGTTCATCGCAAAGATCGAGTCAAAGTCATTCGCAGTCACGATCACCGCGCGTTCGGCATGCTGCAGCGGCGCGGCAAATCCGCCGCAAACCACATCACCCAACACATCGAAGATCACCACATCGGTATCTTCCAGCAGATGATGTTCCTTCAGCAGTTTTACGGTCTGGCCGACGACATAGCCGCCACAGCCGGTGCCAGCGGGCGGGCCACCGGCCTCCACACACATCACACCGTTATAGCCTTCGAAAACGAAATCTTCGATGCGCAGCTCTTCGGCATGGAAATCAACCTGCTCCAGCGCATCAATCACGGTGGGTTGCAGTTTTTTGGTCAGGGTGAAGGTGGAGTCATGCTTGGGATCACAGCCGATCTGCAGCACCCGCAGGCCCAGCTTTGAAAAAGCAACCGACAGGTTGGAAGATGTCGTTGATTTCCCAATCCCCCCCTTGCCATAGACGGAAAAGACCTTGGCCGTGTCAATCTGCATGGCCGGGTCCAGATGCACCTGAACGCTGCCATCGCCATCCATGCCACGGCGCAATCCTTGAGGCTTGGCCACCGTCGATTTCGCTAGGGTCGATCCGTCGCGCTTCATTGTGTCGAGTACAAAACTCATGCCGCTGCCTCCGCGTTAATGCCTTCGAGCCGGTCTTCCAACTCGTCTCCCGCTGCCTGAAGGGCAGCGAGCGTTTCGGGATCTGGTGTCCAGTAATTGCGCTCATGCGCTTCCAGCAGACGGTTGGCGACGCGCGCCGATGCCTTTGGATTAAGCTCCGCCATCCGGCGACGCATGTCTGGATCCAGGACGTATGTTTCTGTGATCTGTTTAAAGACCCAGGGGGTGACTTGACCGGTCGTCGCCGACCAGCCCAGTGTGTTGGTGACGCAGGCTTCAATCTCGCGCACGCCTTCATAGCCATGCTTCAGCATGCCTTCATACCAGGTCGGGTTCAGCATGCGGGTGCGCGCTTCCAGGGAAACCTGTTCCGTCAATGTACGGATTTTGCCGTCATTGCTGGTCTGATCCCCGATATAGACGGGAATGCCCACGCCGCCGGAGGCGGTTTTTGCGGCCCTGGTAATGCCGCCCAGCGTATCAAAGTAATGATCGATGGTGGTCACACCCACTTCCACCGATTCCAGATTTTGATAGGCCAGTTGCACACCGGCCAGCATCGTATTCATCAATGCCTTTTGCGGCTGCGGGCTGCCATTCACGCCATAGGCGAAGCTTTTATGTTCCGTGAACATGGCGCCCAGTTCGCCTTCGTCCTGCCATTGGCCGCTGCCGACCAGACCATTGACGTTGGAGCCATAATTGCCATCGGAATTGCTGAACACGCGCAGGGCTGCCGTGTCCATGTCGCAGCCCTTTTCCACCTGATAGGCCAGCGAATGCTTGCGCACGAAATTCATATCCAGCGGTTCATCCGCCTTGGATGCCATAAGTGCTGCTTGCGCCAACAACTTGGTCTGCAAGGGCAACAGATCCCGGAAGATGCCAGACAGGGTCATAACAACATCAATCCGGGGACGCCCAAGCTCTTCCAGCGGGATCAAAGAGGCCCCAACCAAACGCCCGAAACTGTCAAAGCGGGGTTTAGCCCCAAACAATGCCAGGGCCTGACCAATCGGCCCGCCTTCGCTTTTCAGATTGTCGGTGCCCCACAGAACCATGGCGACCGATTCCGGGAAGCCATTGCCGTCAGCCACATGGCGTTCGATCAAGCGTGTTGCTTGCCGCGCCCCATCTTCAACCGCAAAGGCACTGGGCAGGCGGAAGGGGTCGAAGCCATGAAGATTCCGCCCGGTTGGTATGATTTCAGGCGTGCGCAGGATATCGCCCCCCGGAACAGGCCGCACATAGCCGCCGTCCAGGGCATGGATCAGGGCACCCAGTTCATGATCTTTTGCCAGCAGAGCATTTGACCGAACCAAGCCTGCCAAAGCCGCCATTTCTTCAGCGGATCCAGACAATCCGGCCATTTTCGCCGCCGCCTTGGCATCCGCCCCGGCAACAATCGCCTGAATGGCACTGCGCGGCAGGGCCTGGTCATAGGCCGACTGGCTCATCAATTCCAACAGATCTATGCGGGCGTCTTGTGACATGCCCTGACCGACAATATGCAGACCATCCGGGATCAGGGTCGCTTCCAATTCCCGCAACCGGGTCTGTAATTCAAAGATTTCCGGTTCGGAGGAAACGCCCCACTGTGGGTTGTCTTCCGCCAAGTCCAGGGCGACAGCCTGACTTTGAATGATTTCAGCCAGACCCATGCGCGATTCGACGTCATCTGGATGTGACGACCGCCACCGATCCAGCGAGGCCTTCAAATCGATCAGTCCTTTATACAGACCTGCCTTATGTACCGGCGGGGTCATATAGCTGATCAACGTCGCAGCAGACCGACGCTTGGCAATCGTCCCTTCTGACGGGTTGTTTGCGGCATACAGATAGAAATTCGGCATGGACCCGATCAGCCGTTCCGGCCAGCAGGTTGCCGACATGCCCGCCTGTTTGCCCGGCATGAATTCCAAGGCACCATGGGTGCCAAAATGCAGCGCCGCATCGGCCTGGAACTCTTCCCGCAGATAGCGATAGAAGGCGGAAAAGGCATGGGTCGGGGCGAAGTCTTTTTCAAAGAGCATCCGCATCGGATCCCCTTCATAGCCAAAACCCGGCTGAACCGCGACCAGGACATTGCCGAACTGCATGCCCAGCACGAAAAGGGACCGACCATCGGTCAATTGCCGACCCGGCGCGGGCCCCCAACAGGCTTCGATCTGTTTCAGATAGGGGTCATTGCGGACATGATCATCGACCGATATCGTCGCATGGACATTGGCATCGGTTCCGTATCTGTCGCTGTTCCCGCTGAGAACCAGTGCGCGCAGGGCGTCGGCATCCTGAGGCAGATCGCCCACTGTGTATCCCTGGGCCTTCATTTCCGTCAGCGTGTTGAACAGGGATTCGAATACAGACAGGAAGGCTGCGGTTCCCGTCGCCCCGGAATTTGGGGGGAAATTGAACAGAACAACCGCGATTTTCTTCTTCGCCCGTTCGGTCTGGCGCAGGGATACGATCTTTTCGACCCGGCGGACCATGACATCGACCTGGACCGGATCAGCGACCATGGAACTGCCGCCTTCCACTTCTCCACCGCGGCGCCCGCCATAGACACTGGGCGCGATCACACCATCCAGTTCAGGGATCGCGACCATGATCGTTGCCTCAAATGGCATCAATCCCTGATCCGACCCACGCCACTGATCCAGGGTCTGGAATTCCAGCGCATGGCCCGACAGGCAGGGTACATTTAATCCATCCAGCATTTTCGATGCGGCGACGGAGTCATTATAGGCTGGCCCACCAACCAGAGAGAACCCGGTCAGGCAGATCATCGCATCCACCGTCGCCGTGCCATCCTTTTGGAAGAACTTCTCCACCGCCGGGCGCGAATCCAGACCATTGGCAAAAGCAGGGATCGCCCGCAGACCGCGCCGTTCCAGCGCCGTAATCACGCCGTCATAATGGCCGGCATCGCCTGCCAGCACGTAGGAGCGCAACAGGATCAAACCGACGCGGCCTTTTTCGGGCACGGCCATTTCCGGCAGATCTGCAACTTCCGTGACAGTGCGCGCGCCCAATCTGGGGTGATACAGACCAACGTCTGGATAATCGATAGGCGGGGCCGCCTGAACCATGCTGCGCAAGGGTAACCGATCCCCCGCCGCGCAGGTCTGGATCAGGAAGCGAACCAGGCTGGCCAGATTCACATCACTGCAGGCCAGCCAGTATTGCATGACCATGAAGTAGGCCCGCACATCCTGGGCGGAACCTGGAATATATTTCAAAATGGCAGGCAGCCGACGCAGCATTGCCATCCGGTTTTCGCCGGAATTGCACAACCCACGACAGGCCTGTTGCGACTTACAGGGGATCGGCTGATTGCATTTCCGGTCTTTCTGGCCACCGGACCCTTTCAGCTTTTTCAACAGATTGATTGCAGCTGAGGGCTTTGCCTGCATGTCGAACCGGCCCAGGCGTGTCAGCTTCACGATTTCTGCCGCAGACATGCAGGCAATCATCGCATCACAATTTTCCCGGCGGGCCATCAGATCAGGCATAACGGCCTGGATCTGGTTTTCAACAAACAGCATCGCCACCAGAATGATATCACCCGTCACGATATCCGCCCGGCAGGATGCCAAGGCCTTTTCGGATTTGTCCCAATCAACGGCGGCATGGAATTTCAGGTTAAGGCCGGGCAATTCTTGCTCAAGGACCGGACGGGCGCGGTCCATCGCCCCGCGCAACACGCTGTCGAGGCCGATAATCACAACATTGATCGGGACGGCGTTACCGTCCGAAATGCGCTTTTGCATCATACAATGTCTCTAAAGTGATCGGGGAAATGCCCTTTTCCCGCGCGTAAAGCTCTGTGTTCTTCCGTGCCTTGCCCCGCACGAAAAAGGGTATTTTCTTCAACTCTGCTTCTGCATCCGGCAGCCAGTCTGCGGTCCATTCTGTAAGGGTCGCCGTACTGTCGCCTGCTGGAGAGGGGGAAATCGGGTCCTGGGTTTCCGGGCGCTCTTTCACCGCGCCATGTCCCAGATGCGACGCCTGCGCATCGCCATGAAATTCGAAATCTTCCCGGAACATGCCCAGCAGATGTTCTTCCAGCCCCATCATCAGGGGATGCACCCAGCTATCAAAAATGACATTCGCGCCTTCAAATCCCATCTGAGGGGAGTAACGCGCCGGGAAATCCTGAACATGAACCGGGGCGGAAATCACCGCACAGCCAATCCCCAACCGCTTGGCAATATGGCGCTCCATCTGGGACCCCAGAACCATTTCCGGCTCCAGCGCTTCGATGGCAGCTTCGACTTCCAGATAATCGTCGCTGATAAGTGCTTCCAGACCGTATAGTTTCGCGGCATCACGGACATCGCGCGCCTGCTCCCGGCTATAGGTGCCCAGACCCACAACGTTAAAGCCGAATTCCTTATCTGCGATACGAGCAGCAGCAATGGCATGGGTCGCATCACCGAAGATGAAAACCCGCTTGCCGGTCAGGTAATTCGAATCCACAGACCGGGAATACCACGGCAGCCGTGTCGGGGATTGGGCCAAAACCTCACTTGGGTCGATATCGGCTATTTCTGCGACTTCCGCGATGAAATCGCGTGTTGCGCCAACGCCAATCGGCACCGTCCGTGTATAGGGTTGCTTGAAGGTGCGGTGCAGCCATTTTGCTGCTGTTTCAGCGATTTCCGGATACAGTACGACGTTGAAATCCGCATCACCCAAATTCTGAATATCTGCCGCAGTCGCATCCATTGGCGCGACGCATGCAACCTCTACCCCCAATGATGTCAGCAGCCGCGTGATTTCGGTTATGTCATCGCGGTGACGGAAACCCAATGCCGTTGGGCCCAGCAGGTTACAGCGTGGGCGCTGTCCCTGTGGGCGCGCGGGGCGCTGCCAACCGGCTTCCGGAGCCTTCGCCCCGGCAAGGCCGCGCACCAGATGATAAAAGGTTTCCGACGCGCCCCAGTTTTCCTTACGCTGATAGGACGGCAGTTCCAGGGGAACAACGGGAATCGGAAGGTTCAGAGCCTTTGCAAGGCCCGCAGGGTCGTCCTGAATTAACTCAGCGGTGCAGGAAGACCCAACCAGCATGGCCGCTGGCTTGAACCGTTCATAGGCTTCGGCCATAGCAGATTTGAACAATTCCGCCGTGTCCGTTCCCAAATCGCGGGCCTGGAACGTCGTATAGGTGACCGGCGGGCGTTTTTGGCGGCGCTCAATCATCGTGAACAACAGATCCGCATAGGTATCCCCCTGCGGCGCGTGCAAGACATAATGTACATCCTGCATTGCAGTCGCAATCCGCATTGCCCCAACATGAGGGGGGCCTTCATATGTCCAGACGGTCAGTTGCATCGCGTCAGACCTCCAGCCGGGTGCGGCGCACCAGGGGGCGCGCGAAAAGTTCTGCCAGATCGCCCGCCTGCTCAAAGCCCTGGATCGGCGTAAAGACCAGTTCGATGGACCATTTCGTAGCGCGGCCTTCCGCCTCTAACGGGTTGGCCAGACCAAGACCACAGACGATCAGGTCCGGATTGCTGTCGCGGCATCGGTCCAATTGCTTCTCAACATCCTGCCCTTCGCTCAACTGCACACCCTCCGGCAACAGATCAAGTTCCTGTTCCAGGTGCTGGCGATGCAGGAAGGGGGTACCGACTTCGATCAGTTTCATGTCCAATTCACGGGCTAGGAATCGGGCCAGCGGCGGCTCCAATTGGGAATCCGGGAAAAAGAAAACACTCTTCCCGCCCAGCGTTTTCTTCTGGCGGTCAACAGCAACCCGGGCCCGTTCCTGCCCCGGTGCGACAACTTTCTGGAAATGCTCCGGATCGACAGCAAATGCCTGTGCCGCAGCTTTCAGCCACCGCGTTGTTCCTTCCGCGCCCAAAGGGAATGGCGCTGAAAGTCGTTTGGCGCCGCGATCTTCCAATATCCGACCGGTATCGCCCAAAAAGGGCTGGGCCAGAAGATATCGGGTATTGGGGCCAACCGGCGGCAGAGAGCGGCTGTTGCGCGGCGGCAGAAAATAAACAGGACCAATCCCCAATTCTTCGAACAAACGACGGAATTGATCTTCCACCACATCCGCCAACGACCCCACGATCATCAACGAGGCGGGCGCATCGGCGTCTTCCATCGGCAATTCCGGAACCAGAGAGGCCAGACAGGCGTCTTCCCCCTGAGTGAACGTGGTTTCGATCCCACTGCCAGAATAATTCAGGATTCGGACATCTGGCATATATTGGCGCGACAACCGTTGCGCCGCGCGGGACAGGTCCAGCTTGATCACTTCTGAAGGACAGGATCCGACAAGGAACAGCAGTTTGATATCCGGGCGTCGCTGCAACAGGCGCGTTACCACCCGGTCCAATTCTTCATTCATATCGGCCAGACCGGCCAAATCCCGCTCGTCAATGATCGCCGTACCAAACCGGGGTTCCGCAAAGATCATCACGCCGGCGGCTGATTGGATCAGATGCGCACAGGTTCGCGACCCAACCACCAGAAAGAAAGCGTCCTGGATTTTACGATGCAGCCAGACAATTCCGGTCAGTCCACAGAAGACTTCCCGCTGACCCCGCTCCCGGATCACAGGCTTTTCTGAATCCTGCCGAAGTGCGGGTGCCGTGGTGCAGGCGATTGGTTGGTCCAGAACAGAACTGGTCATAAGGCTATCCTCAACTGATTGGGGAAAGCCTTATTCGTGTCTGTTTCAGTGCGTGCCGGTTGCGCCTGAAGTCTTGCATGCTGAAGGCGCGCGGCCCGCAATTTCCAGATGAATTGCGCGGCGTTGATGACGTAGGTCGCATAGGCCGCCAAAGCCAGAAGCATCAGCTCAAAAGGCGTTGCCAGACCAAAAAACACCATTGCCAGATAGGCAGTGTGCAACGCCAGCACCAACATGCTGAACACATCTTCCCAGAAGAAAGCCTTGGCAAAAAGCCATTCACCGAACACGACCTTTTCCCAGATCGATCCGGTAATCATGATTGTGTATAGCGCGAAAGTCTTGACCACGACGGACGCGGTAGCGATCTCATAGCCCTGCCCCGTCGCAAGATAGGCGAGAACAAAATACAGGCTGACCAGGAAGATAACGAATTGCGCTGGCGCCAGAACACCTTGGACCAGCGTCCAAACCGACGCATCACGACGTTTGCGCTGTTCTGGCGTGTAAAGCTCCCGCACCACCCTATTTGGCTTATAGCCTGTTTTCATCGGCCTGCTTCTCCTGCATGTCGCCTTATTACCGACAAGTCTAAATCGGAATAGGCGCGAGTGTCAATTAAAGTTGACGTAAAAGAAAACTTACATTCTGAATTTTATTGGTGTACAGTCGACAGACAGCGCCAAAGGGAGGCGCCCGTATCGCGTTTTGGTAGGACTGACGGCATTAATTTTGGCTGGATGACGTTATAGGACGGCTTGTTAGGAAGTCTAAGAAGGCGCGCCACCAGAAATTTTCGTCACGGATGACGATTCAGGAAAATCCTGCTTCTGCATTCACCATAAAGTGTGGTTAACTAATTACTGGAAACGAACGCGGATTGGGAAAGAGGTTGCCTGACACAGGCAATTCCTGGAAAACAGCCCCGAAAAAATCAGGCTGACCCAGGAAAAATACAACCCGACCAATTCAAACAGCAGTGATTGGCAGACCATGTTCCCGCTCCCGGGGCGCGATTCCAACTATACGGGAGGTCAGAAATGGCGAGCCTAATGCTGCGTAGCACGATCGCACAAGACGATCGAGTAGAAGGCCGATTTGGCCTTGGGGGGATCGCGGTAAACCGCGATAGACGACGGGTGACGACATCAAATAATGGTGCACAGAAATCACGCCTAGATCTTGTCATTGAAGCAGAAATCATTCCGCGCCTGATGGTCGCGCATAGTGTATCGGTTGGCGTGGAGGCCTATCAGGATCCGCCAGTGGCGGCCACTCTGGACGACGCAGAGATAAAAGACTTTTGTCAATTGATCTTGAAACAAGAGGTCCCCATCGCCTTCTCTTACATAGAGGCGATACAGAGCCAGGGGATGAAGCTGGAATCGGTTTTCCTGGATTTACTGGCCCCGGCGGCAAGAAATCTGGGGACAATGTGGGAAGAAGATACAGTCAATTTTGCGGATGTGACGGTTGGGCTGTCCCGCCTGCAACAGATTCTAAGAGAGTTGAGCCCAAGCACAGACACCACACTGGATGAGCTATCGGTTGGGCACCGCGCCTTATTGGCATCGGTACCGGGAGACCAGCATACATTCGGTGTCTTTATGGTGGAGGAATTTTTCCGCCGCGGTGGCTGGGACGTCGTGACATGCGTTTTGGAATCGTCAGAAGAATTACTGGAGCTGGCCTCTATGGAAGAATTCTCCATTATTGGCTTTTCCACCGGACGAGACGATTTGTTGGATCAACTTGCATCGGATGTCCGTAGTCTTTATAGGGTTTCCAAGAATAGAGATGTTCGAATACTTGTTGGTGGCCGTTGTTTCCGCGATGACCCGGTCTTGGTGGAGAGAATTGGCGCAGATGGAACTGCTTCTGACGGTCGGGAAGCCGTCTCAATCGCAAATGCACTTTGTGGCGTAGCAATGCGAGGGTAATGGTGGCGAAAGCCATCACAAGAAAAGGGTTGAGGATGGACACGCGAGCAGACAGCAGCATGAATGGCGGAACCCCCTCCGCCAAACCCATGCTGCTAAGCCTTAACCCACAACAAGCCGGGTCCGTTGTCGCCGCTGCGGCCGATATTACATTGGTGATGGACAGCGATGGCACGATTCGCGATCTGGCAGGCGGCTCAGAAGACCTTACACAATTTGGTTTTGATCAATGGCTGGGCAAATCTTGGTTTGATGTTGTCACTATTGAAAGCAAACCAAAACTGAAGGATATGCTGGAAAGCGCTGCAAATGCTGCGGCACTGAGATGGCGACAAATCACCCATAAGACAGACAATGGTACGGAAATTCCCGTCCGGTATGCCACCATCTCGCTGGGGGATGGTCGGGTTCTGGCAATTGGCCGCAACATGCAGGCCATGGCGGAAATGCAGCAACGTCTGGTCGAAGCCCAGATGTCGATGGAACGGGAATATGCGCGCATGCGCCGGGCCGAAACCCGCTATCGCCTGCTATTCCAATTGGCATCCGAAGCAATTCTTATTCTGGATGCCACGACCAATAAAATTGTCGAAGCCAATCCCGCAGCATGCAAACTGTTATCGCGTGAGGAAAAGCGGCTGGTCGGCAGTTCCGTCGCCTCCGCTTTTGACAGCGAAAGCCGAGGCCGGGTGCAGGATTTTGTTACCAAGATTCGCGACGGTGCGACGGGTGAAACAATATCGGCTGTGACGGCGGAAAGCCATGCCGACCTGACACTGGCCGGATCGTTCTTCCGTCAGGATGGCAATTCATTCTTTCTGATCCGACTGGTTTCAAAGGATGCGACGTCAGCGGGCGAGGCATCGTCCCATAGCAGCAATGTCGTTCAGAATGTGATGGAAACGCTGCCGGAAGGGTTTGTCGTCACCGATATGAATGGGGAAATCCTGAAGGCAAATGACGCCTTTCTGGATATGGCCCAGGTCGGCACGGAAGAACAGATCAAGGGACGTGCGATCAATCGATGGATCGGTCGGTCCTCCGTTGACCTGAATGTCCTGATGGCGAATTTGAAAGAGCATGGTTCTGTCCGGTTCTTCGCCACCGTATTGCGGAATGAATTTGGCAGTTCAGTCGATATCGAAATTTCTGCCGTTTCAGTTGAAGAGGGTGAAATTCCCTGTATCGGCTTTATCATTCGCAATCTGGAAGGGCGCGTCACCTTGCCGGAAACCCGAGCTGGAACAGGCCCCCGGTCGGTTGAGCAATTGTCCAAACTGGTCGGACGAGTGCCGCTGAAAGACCTGGTACAGGAATCGACGGACATTATCGAAAGCATGTGCATTGAGGCGGCCCTGGAACTAACCGGTGACAATCGTGCCTCTGCTGCGGAAATGCTGGGATTGAGCCGCCAAAGCTTGTATGTGAAGCTGCGCCGGCATGGCCTGAGCCAACGGGATTAAGGGCTGAAAAGCGCTATCATTATCGCCGAAATCCTTACCCTGTGTGTCATTTTAAATTTACATTTTATTGTCAACTTAGATTGACATAATTCTGTCTCAGCCCTAGGCTGATTGCATGACAGAACAGATTGCCTTGAAAGCACAATCATCCCTGCCAACGCCCGGCGCGTTGTTGGAATTGCTGAAGCCAATCACCTGGTTTCCGCCAATGTGGGCCTTTGCCTGTGGCGCTGTTTCTTCCCCTGTCTCTTTCATGGACCGGTGGGACGTCATCTTGCTGGGCATATTGCTGGCAGGCCCTCTGGTTTGTGGCACCAGTCAGGTTGTAAATGACTGGTTCGACCGTCATGTCGATGCCATCAATGAACCCGGACGTCCAATCCCATCCGGTCGTGTTCCCGGACGCTGGGGCCTGTATATGGCGCTGGTCTGGACGGTGCTGTCGCTGGTCGTCGCCTACAGTCTTGGGATTTGGGTGTTTTCCGCTGCCGGCATCGGCATGGCGCTGGCCTGGGCCTATAGCGCTCCCCCGTTCCGGTTAAAGCGCAATGGCTGGTGGGGAAATTCCGCCGTGGGGGCCTGTTATGAAGGGTTGCCCTGGTTCACCGGTGCGGCTGTCATGGCCGCAACCCTGCCCGATACCAAGATCATCCTGATCGCCGCGCTATACAGCATCGGGGCGCATGGCATCATGACCCTGAATGATTTCAAATCCATCGATGGGGATCGCCAGATGGGCTTGAAGTCCCTGCCCGCCATGCTGGGAACGGACAAGGCAGCCCGGTTGGCCTGCTGGGTCATGGGCGTGCCGCAGGTTGTTGTCATCGGCCTGCTAATTTACTGGGGTGTGCCGCTGTTTGGCGCGTTGGTCGCCGCTGTGCTGACGGTTCAGATTTATCTGATGTTCCAGCTGTTGGAATCTCCCCGGGAAAAGGCCCCCTGGTATAATGCAACCGGCATCAGCCTGTATGTCAGCGGCATGATGGCCTCTGCCTTTGCCCTGCAAAACCTGTTGGACGGAGGGCTGTAGATGAGCACGGCCCGATCATCCGGCATGGGATGGATTGATATTCTGCGGTGTGGCCTTGTGCAGACCGCGCTTGGGGCCATCGTCGTCTTAACCACCTCTACCTATAACCGCGTCATGGTCGTGGAACTGGCCCTGCCCGCCATGGTGCCAGGGGCCCTGGTCGCGTTGCATTACGCCATTCAATTATCGCGCCCCCGCTGGGGCTATGGCTCTGACATGGGGGCCAGGCGCACAAACTGGATTATCGGCGGTGTTGCGGTTTTAGGCATCGGGGCCGTGCTGGCTGCCATCGCAACCGGCTGGATGCAAACAGCCGCAACGGCAGGCATGGTGCTGGCCGTGTTCAGCTTCGTGTTGATCGGGGCCGGTGTCGGGGCGGCGGGAACATCCCTGCTGGCCTTGCTGGCAACACAGGTGGACCCCGCCAGACGGGCCGCGGCCGCCACAATAACCTGGTTGATGATGATTCTAGGCATTGCGGTCACTGCCACAATTGCAGGGAAAATGCTGGACCCGTTCAGCCCGGAACGCCTGATCGCGGTTGCCGCCAGCATCGCAGGCATCGCCTTACTGGTCACCCTGTTGGCGACATGGCGGCTGGAACGATCCAATTCATTTCCCGCAGACCAATCAGAACCATCCCAGAAGCCCCCCTTCCGGCAGGTCTTTGCCGAAGTATGGGCCGAACCAGAGGCCCGCCGGTTTTCAATTTTCGTCTTTGTTTCCATGCTGGCCTATAACACCCAGGATCTGATCCTTGAGCCTTTCGCGGGGCTGGTCTTTGGCATGACGCCTGGCGAATCAACACAACTGACCGGCGTGCAGCATGGCGGCGTTTTTCTAGGGATGATCCTGGTGGCGCTGGCGGGCAGCAGCCCCTTGCGCCGCTGGATCGGGTCTTTGAAGGGATGGACCGTCTGGGGATGCATCGGGTCTGGCGTGATGATGGCCAGCCTGTCGCTGGCAGGGATCGTGGGCCCGGAATTCCCCCTGCAAATCACTGTATTTCTATTAGGGCTGGCAAATGGGGCCTTCGCCGTTGCCGCCATCGGATCGATGATGAAACTGGCCGGGTATGGACGTCCGGGGCGCGAAGGAATTCGCATGGGGGTCTGGGGCGCAGCCCAGGCGCTTGCCTTTGGGATCGGCGGATTCATGGGAACGATACTGGTTGATATCACACAGGCCGTGTTTCGAGATCCGGCCCTTGCCTATGGCAGTGTTTTCGCTTTTGAGGGAGTGCTGTTTCTTATCTCGGCCATCTTGGCCGCGCGCATTGATAGTCCGGATCGTCCGGCACAGCGTTTTATGGCCGCCCCCGCAGAATAGGCGGCCCGTAGGGGAGTTTGATCAATGAACTCGTTACACATTTATGATGTTGTGGTGATCGGTGGTGGCCCGTGTGGCGCGACTGCTGCTGAGGATCTCGCGCGGGCTGGACGCTCAGTCCTGTTGCTGGACAGGGCGGGCCGGATCAAACCCTGTGGCGGTGCAATTCCCCCGCGGCTGGTGAGAGATTTTAATATCGACGAACGGCAACTGGTCACCAAAGTGCGGGGCGCGCGCATCATCTCCCCCAGCGACCGACTGGTTGATATGCCCATTGATGATGGCTATGTCGCGATGGTGGACCGGGAGCATTTCGACGAATATCTGCGCCGCCGGGCGGGTCTGTCCGGGGCGATGCGGGCGACGGGCACGTTTGAGCGTCTGGAGCGCGACACCGATGGGACCGCGATCATCTGCTATCGCATGGGAAAAGACGGACCGCTGGAAACGGTGCGCTGTCGCACCGTCATCGGGGCCGATGGCGCGCGTTCCGTGGTCGCCAAACAGGCGTTGCGGGAAGAACATGTCCCCTGCGTCTTCGCCTATCATGAAATTGTCCGCGCGCCTGCCAATGACAGCGGCACCCCTGCGCGGTATGATGGTCAACGCTGTGATGTCTATTATCAGGGCGGGCTGTCCCCTGATTTTTATGCCTGGGTCTTCCCGCATGGCGACACGGCCAGCATCGGCACCGGCAGCGCCAATAAGGGGTTTTCCCTGCGTGGTGCGGTGGCCACCTTGCGGGAACAGAACGGCATGGCTGGGCTGGAAACCGTAAGGCGGGAAGGCGCGCCAATCCCGATGCGCCCACGCAAATGCTGGGATAATGGCAAGGATGTCCTATTGGCGGGCGATGCGGCGGGGGTTGTCGCGCCGGCATCGGGTGAGGGGATATATTACGCCATGATCTGTGGTCGCTTTGCGGCTGAGGCGGTTGAGGAATTGCTGGCGACCGGCGATGTGAAAGCTCTGGCGCGCTGTCGCAAACGGTTTATGAAAGACCATGGGCGTGTCTTCTGGATTCTGGGAATCATGCAGAAATTCTGGTACAGCAGCGACAAACGCCGGGAACGGTTTGTTTCCATGTGCAACGATGCGGATGTGCAGCGACTGACTTGGGAATCGTATATGAACAAGAAACTGACCCGGCGGGACCCCATGGCCCATATCAAAATCTTCTTTAAAGATATGACCCATTTATGCGGGTTCGTATCCTCCAAAGCTTAGGCATATGATGCGTTTGCAGAGTTTCCGCCCCTGGAAACCAACCCTGGCGGCGGCGGCCTGGGCTGTTGTCACTGCCGGGGTCGGCGGGGCCCTGACCACGATTGGCCCCTGGTATCACGATCTGACAAAGCCGGTGGGGCAGCCCCCCGATTGGGCGTTCGGTCCCGCCTGGACCCTTATCTTCACGCTGACTGCCATTGCCGGTGTCTGGGCCTGGCGCGACAGTAAAACCGCCCGACAGCGCCGCCGCATTATAGCCGCCTTTATCCTGAACGGTGTGTTGAATGCGGGATGGAGTGGGCTGTTCTTTACTCTGCAACGACCGGATTGGGGTCGGATTGAGGTCGTCTTTCTGTGGCTGTCGGTCGCCTGGATGATGTGGGTGGTTGCTCCCTATTCGCGGCGTGCGATGCTGATATTGATCCCATACCTGCTGTGGGTCGGCTATGCGTCGCATTTGAATTGTGGCGTCGTGCGCCTGAATGGGCCTTTTGGCGGATGATGCCCCCCTTCCCCCTGGTCCATATCGCAGATGCGATTTTACTTATCATCGCAGCAGAAGCGCTGTTTCTGACTCATCGCGCCACCAGGGGGGGACCGGCTTTGGCACGGTTTCTGCCAAATCTGATTTCAGGCGCCTTTCTGGTTCTGGCCCTGCGCCTGGCTTTAGGGGGGGCCCATTGGCTGGCGCTGCTGGCCTGTCTGGCGGGCAGTTTTGCCGCCCACCTGTATGATCTATGGCGCATGCATCGTTAGGATATCCGGCTGAATTAAAACGGATGTTCTAACGCGCATCCTTATCCGCGCGGGCCAGGGCCGCCATCGGATCTTCCCGTGGCCCCAGAACTGCCTGACCAATCGCAACTTCCCCCGGTCGCAATTCCACCGCATCCGAATTGGAATCGATTTCGGCCGTTATTGCCTGGGCCAGGGCCAGGACGCGTTCTTCCGCTGCGGTACCAGCAAGACCGGTCAGCAGAACCAGGAACTCCCCATCCCCAATTCTACCCGCAGGTTCACTGTCTTCCAGCGCTGCCCGCAGGGCCTTGCCCAGGGCAATCATGGTTTTTTCCGCCCCAGATCGACCGACCTTATCGCGAAACCGGGCAAAGCCGGTCACCCGCAATAAGGCGATTTCACTGGCGCGCCCTTCCTGACGGTCCAGCATTTCCAAATGCCGGATTTCCGCCAGCAAGGTATCATGACGCAACAGCCGCGTGTCGGGGTCATGATGCCGCTCATCTTCCAGCCAGGCCACCCGTCGATCCGCCGCCTGCAAGGCATCCTGTAACTGCTTTAGTGTATCGGTAAAGGCCTGCAGCGCGGCTCGTGCATTGGGCTCTGTGGAGTCCAGATCCAATTGATGAATCTCAATCGGATCTTCTTCAGCCCTCCCTTCCGCCTGTCGGTCCCGCCATGCGTCCAGGGCATCCCGCTCCCGCTCCGCTGGTGATTTTAAATGGGTCGATGTGATGCCCGCATATGCAGAGACACCGCTGCGCTGAACGAACGGAATTTCATGCTTCACAAGGTTGGTTTCGTCTGTCTTCATGCTGTCACCATACACCACTTGCGCCCGCGCGCCGCGTCCTTATACTCGCGCCCTTCCCGGTCACTTACCGGGCTATTACATACTAGCACAAAGGTGAGGAAAGACGATGAGCGATGCGCCCCTGATCGGCATTGTGCCCCTGGTCGGCATTGTTATGGGCAGTCAGTCTGACTGGCCAACGATGAAACACGCCGCCGCCGTTCTGGAGACTCTGGGAATCGCCCATGAAGTCAAAATCGTTTCCGCCCACCGCACGCCAAAACGCATGGTCAGCTATGCCGAAACCGCGCGGGACCGCGGGTTAAAGGTTATCATCGCCGGGGCCGGGGGGGCCGCCCATCTGCCGGGTATGATCGCCTCTATGACCCCGCTGCCGGTTTTTGGTGTCCCGGTAGAATCCACTGTCATGAAGGGCCAGGACAGCCTGTTATCCATCGTCCAGATGCCAGCGGGCATTCCTGTCGGGACGCTGGCCATCGGGCGTTCCGGCGCGGTGAATGCCGGCCTGCTGGCAGGATCCGTGATCGCCCTGAACGATCCAAAGGTCGCTGCTGCCCTGGACACGTATCGCGCGACACAAACTGCAGCCATTGCTGAGGAACCCAACCGTGATGAATGATGGCACGCTTCCCCCCGGCAGCACGATTGGCATTCTGGGTGGTGGGCAATTGGGCCGCATGCTGGCAATCGCTGCTGCACGTCTGGGCTATCGCTGTCATATTTTTGAACCCCAGATCGATTGCCCGGCCAGCCATGTCGCCCAGCATACCGCCGCTGGATATGATGATACCGCCGCCCTGGATGCCTTTGCCCAATCGGTTGATGTTGTCACCCTGGAATTTGAAAATGTCCCGATTGCTGCGGTTCAGCGTTTGGTTAAAACCGTGCCGGTCCGCCCGGGGGCCACTGCCCTGGCCATCGCGCAGGACCGGGTGACAGAGAAATCCTTCCTGAATAAGGCCGGAATCGAAACCGCCCCCTGGGCCGCAGTCCAGTCACAATCAGATTTGGATGCTGCCTTGCAGAACATCGGTCTGCCCGGCGTTCTGAAAACGGCCCGCCTGGGCTATGATGGCAAAGGGCAGGCAACCCTGCAGAGCGCAACGGATGCGATGGGCGCGCATGAGAAACTGGGGTCCGTGCCCTGTGTCCTGGAAGGGTTTGTCGATTTTGCGCTGGAAATTTCCGTCCTTGCTGCGCGCGGTCTGGATGGATCTATCGCCTGTTTTGAGCCGGTAGAGAATATTCATCGCGATCACATTCTGCACAGAACCCTTGTCCCGGCGCGCATTGATGCGACCGTCGCCCAGCGCGCGACCCAGATCGCAACCCAGACGATTGAGGCGCTGGATTACATCGGCTTGCTGGCGGTGGAAATGTTTGTCTGTCGCGATGGGCGCGTGCTGGTCAATGAAATGGCTCCCCGGCCCCATAATTCCGGGCATTGGTCGATAGACGGTGCCGCGACCTGTCAGTTTGAACAAACAGTGCGCGCCATTTGCGGCCTGCCCTTGGGCGATACGACGCGGATCAGCGATTGTGAAATGCGCAACCTGATTGGCGATGAAGTCAATGATTGGCGTGAAATTCTGGCACAGCCCGGCGCGCGGCTGCATCTGTATGGCAAGGCCGAAAGCCGCCCTGGCCGCAAAATGGGCCATGTGACGACGCTTCACAGCCCAGCCATCACCGCACGGCCCAGTAAATCCCAGAGCCAATGAAGACCGGTATCCACAGGAACGGAGCCAGCGCAAACAACATCGACAATGTATAAATTTTCCGGCTATGCAACAGAACAGCCAACCCGATCAGGGTTAAACCGCTGACCGGATAGTAAATCGCCGCATCCGCCATTCCCCAGGGCATCTTGCCCAATGAATCCCATAGAATCATCACCACAACAGCCATCAGCACGCCCAGGGGACACAAGGCCGCTGCGGCAATAACAATGGCATTGCGAGAGACCAATTGCGCCTCTTCCCGCCATCCCTTGGCCTTCGCGTCTTGCAATTCCTCCCGCAGATGCTTGATCAGCATTGGGCAGGCTTACCAAGTGCCGCGCATACCGCCGCGCCCGAACGACCGAAAGGCCTTCATCCGGGCCGCCACACGACCTGGAACATTCAACGGCAAGCGTTGCGCCACAGCAGAAACGCGGCTTTTCAATTTCGGGATTTGCATCACGTTTTCGATCCGACGATCCAGAAACGCGCGTGTTTCGGAAAAATCCTCCGTCTGATCATTCAACCAGACCATCAGGGTCGAAGAGTAAACCCCGCTTAACAACATCCGCTTGGAATAGAAATTCCAATCCGTCGACCGATCCCCCGCCGCGAACCACATATCGTCAACCGTCCGATACAGCAGTTGCAGGGCCAGACCGGCATTCTGGGGTTTTGACAGGATGGCCAGCCCCCGTCGAATGGCTTCGCGGTCTTGGGCATTCTGCTCCAGCCGCGTCATCACGGCGGTGGCAATCCTTTCGCGAATTTTCAGACTGTCCAGATTTGCCTTCTCCAATGCGACCATCATGCGCCGGTCGGCCATCTGACTGTGCCAGGCGATCATATCGCGGGCATCGCCTGGAAACAGCGCTTGGGCGTCTGACTTATCCAGGCCGATATCTTCCGCCCCGCGCAGCAATGCCGCACGGGTCCAGCCGTCAAATGGGACATGCGTCACAACGGCTGTGATCAATTGATCGCGCTGGGCTCTGATATCCGATTGATCGGCGTCAGGGATTTTTACCATTGCTGCATCTCTCCTTCTGCTTTGCCTAGTCTTTTGGCACAGACGCCTGTGCCGACAGCAAACGCTGGGCTTTCTCGGGCACACCATGGCGCAACTCTTCCCGAAAGATCAATAAACTTAGATCATCCATACGCTGAGGGTAGAGGATTCCATCAAGATGGTCACATTCATGTTGCAACACCCGGGCATGAAATCCGTCATAGTGTTCATCAATCAAACCCCCATCCCGGGTTTCCGCCTGCAGGCGAATGCGGGTCGGGCGCGGGACGACCCCCACCATATCGGGCACAGACAGGCACCCTTCCCAATCATAGGCGATTTCTTCCCCGATTGGCGTGATGATCGGGTTGATCAAACAGGTCAAGGGCACGGCGGGTTTATCCTTCCCGGCCCGGCCTGCTGACACGTAATAGACAACCGCTCGCAGCGGCGCGTATACCTGGGGGGCCGCCAGCCCTGTCCCTTCGGCATCTTCCATTGTCTCGATCATATCCGCCAGCAGGCGTTTAATGTCTGGCGAAGCGGGATCAGATATTGGCTGTGCGACCTGTCGCAGGACCGGATGACCCATACGCGCGATCTTAAGAATTGCCATAATTAAGCCCTTTCCCTGTCTGGCTGTCTTTAAGGGTTCACAAACCCCTAATGAAGTGCTATACGCCGCCCTCATCTCCGAGGGATACGCTCTCGGTGTCTATGGATTAAACTTCAATCGCTTGAAAGGCGGGTGAAAGCAAGTGCAGGTCATCGTACGCGATAATAACGTCGATCAGGCTCTTCGTGCGCTCAAGAAAAAGTTGCAGCGTGAAGGCGTCTTCCGGGAAATGAAGCTTCGTCGGCATTTTGAAAAGCCGTCGGAAAAGAAAGCCCGTGAAAAGGCAGAAGCGCAGCGGCGCCACCGTAAACTCTTACGGAAGCGCCTGGAGCGTGAAGGGTTCTAGATTAACGGACCTGTCACCGACCCTGCAAAGGATCGGTTGATCGTTACAGTGGAAACGCTCTTGAGCCCCAGGTTCGAGGGCGTTTTTGCATTTAAAGCCAGCTTTAATGCTATTGCTTGATATCCACAAAATCCAGTCGTGTCTTCAAATGCGCCAGATCTTCAGGCAGGGGATTGCTGCTGGCATAACTGTCATAGACCAACTGACCATGGACCCGCAGCAAATCGCCCAGCTTGGGATGGGCTATTTCGCTTAAACGGGACAGGGCATTTGCCAGTGTCACCAACATCAGCAAATTGTCCGAGGAAGACCGACGCAGCGGATGAAATACGGCATCGATCAGGCTATCGGCAGTGTAACCCGGGATTAAAACCCGCACACAGCCATCATCATCGACAATACTTTGTTCTGTCAGGCCACATTGGACGCTGCTGTTCAGCGCACCGGTCAGCCGGTCAATGCAACTGATTGCGGTAAAAGTGTCATTCACACCGGGCGACAGCGCACGCAACGCGATCTCGATCAGAACATTGATTGCATATTCGATGTCATCAACGGAACTGCGAGATTTGGTCAGATACACACAATTGATTATCTGCTCATGGATTGACTCGCGGGTCTCATCGTCCAGCTTTCTGTCGGCGGTTACAGTAATAAACTGCTGGTCTTTCAACACGAAGGTGCCGATCTTTTTCAGCAATTTTACTTCCAGGTCATGCTCACAGGCCAGTGAATACAGGGTTTCCTGTTCCACCATGGTCAGATACCCGTTTTCAACGCTTTTGAGGGGGATACAGTCTTTCTCTTTGAGAGACTTGCTGGTCTTGTCGGCCTGTTTCTCAACACTTTTCACGATCTGGGACAGTTTATCTTCCAAGCGTCGTGAAATTTCCGCGACTTCTTCGTCAATCATCACGCTGCGCGACACGGATTGAACAAAGTAGATCAGCTGCAAAACCGACAAAACCGCCAGCAGGAACGAAAAATTGACCGACAGGACCGGGACGTTGGTTTCTGATGTCTGGTGCAGCACCGTCAAGGAAACCAGAAATGTCGCGCCCAATAGTCCCGCAGTAATCTGATTGACACGATCACCGGTAAAACGCTGCAACAGGCGCGGCCCAATGTTTCCTGCCGCCAGTGTGAATACAATCAGGACCAGTGAGTAAACCAGACCCAAAGTCGTGATGGCCGCACCAGAGATAACCGACAGAACACTTTCCGCTGTATCCTTTGCGACCCAGAACCAACCCGCCTGCAAAAAATCCGGCAGATGCGGCTGCAGCGTGCGATCCAGGTACAGAAGGAGCATCGAAAACAGCCAGATCGAAATGGCAATGACACCAGGAATCGTCGCCAGGGCCCGTATCTTGAAAACTTCGCCTATGGCGTATTTCAGCGTTATCAGAAAACCCACAACTATCCTTTCACAGCAAAGGCCAGATAATTCACGTCTATATCACGTGGGGCCAGATGGAAGTCATCCTGAATCGGATTATACGCCATCCCACAGATATCACTGACGATCATCCCGGCCGGGCGCAACGCAGCAGCCAATTCGCTTGGTTTTACAAATTTTCGCCAATCATGGGTGCCGCGCGGCAACCAGCGCAGCACGTATTCGGCCCCCACGACACCCAAGGCAAAGGATTTTGCCGTCCGGTTGAATGTCGACAGCGCCATCGCGCCGCCCGGTCGAACCAATGCCGCGGCATCATCAATGAAGGCCTGCAAATCGGACACATGTTCGACCACTTCCATATTCACGACGGCATCGAACTGTTCGCCTTGCGCCACCAGATCATCGGCGGTTGTGTGGCGATAGCGGATGTCTAACCCCATGCGTTGGGCATGGTTATAGGCGACATCAATAGACTGGCCGGTGGCGTCCACCCCCGTCACGGTTGCGCCAAGGCGGCTCAGGGGTTCACAAATCAACCCACCGCCACAACCGATATCGCATATCGTAAGACCAGATAGCGGCTTTGGCCCCAGGGGATCGCGCCCGAACCGGGCACACAGGCGATCACGGATATAGCCGATACGCACGGGGTTTAACATGTGCAGCGGTTTGAATTCCCCATCCGGGTCCCACCATTGGTCTGCAATGGCGGCAAATTTTTCGATCTCTTTCGGATCAACTGTTGATGCAGCACGTTCAGTCATAGGGAATTTCCGATTCAGGTTGGTAATTCTTGCACGCGAAACCTGTAGCGAGTATGGATACGCCGCCCGCGCGGGGCAAGCGGTCGCATGCCGCAACAGCCAAGGTTTTTCTGGTTATTCTTGAAGAAGGCGATCCCGAAGAGATGGCGCGTATTGTTATGAAGTTTGGCGGAACCTCCGTCGCTGACATAAATCGCATCGCCAATGCAGCCCAACGTGTGAAGCGTGAAGTGGATGCAGGCAATGAAGTGGCCGTCGTGGTTTCCGCCATGTCCGGAGTCACCAATCAGCTGGTCGGTTATGTTCAGGAAACATCGCGCATTTATGATGTGCGCGAATATGATTCCATTGTTGCCTCTGGCGAGCAGGTCACCGCAGGTCTGATGGCGCTGCGCCTTCAGGAAATGGGGATATCAGCCCGCTCCTGGCTGGGTTGGCAAATCCCGATTACCACCAATGAAATGCATGGAAAGGCCCGCATTGACGATATCGACACCTCTGAGATCGTTAAACGCTTTTCGGAGAATCAGGTCGCCGTCGTTGCAGGATTCCAGGGGGTGACACCCCGCAATCGCATTGCAACCCTGGGGCGGGGCGGGTCGGATACGACGGCAGTTGCGCTGGCGGCCGCGCTGAAGGCGGATCGCTGCGATATCTATACCGATGTTGACGGGGTCTATACCACCGACCCGCGCATTGTGCCGAAGGCGCGAAAAATTGATCGTATCGCCCATGAAGAAATGCTGGAAATGGCGTCTCTGGGTGCCAAAGTGTTACAAACCCGTTGTGTGGAAATTGCCATGAACCATGGCGTGCGCCTTCAGGTCTTGTCTTCCTTTGAAGATAAGCCGGGCACACTGGTTGTCGATGAGGATGAGATCGTGGAAAAGCAAGTCGTAAGCGGCATCGCCTATAGCCGGGATGAGGCCAAGATCACGCTGGTGAAGGTTGCCGACAAACCAGGCGTTGCAGCCCATATCTTTGGCCCGCTGACCGATGCATCGATCAATGTTGATATGATTGTGCAATCCGTCTCTCCCGATGGGGAACGCACCGATATGACCTTCACAGTGGCCCGCGCGGACATTGATCGCGCAATTTCCGTGCTGAAAGGGAATCACGATAAGATCGGGTATGAAACGCTGCTATCGGATGGCGCCGTTGCTAAGATCTCCGTCATCGGGGTTGGCATGCGCAGCCATGCCGGGGTCGCTCAAACGATGTTTAAAACCCTCGCTGAGAAGGGGATCAACATCCAGGTCATCTCAACCAGTGAGATAAAAATATCCACTCTGGTTGCAGAAGAATACGCTGAACTGGCGATCCGGGCGCTTCATACCGCCTATGGCCTCGACGCCGCCTAGGGCAAAGCCTTCGCAAACGAGGACGTTTGCGACGACGTATTTGCTGAAAAGAGAGATAAGAGCATCCTGTGTGAGCTCTTGCGAGCGCATGATGCTCTGGGGCAGGAACAAGAAAACCCGGTTTGGCGGGGCTGGATCGCGATCAGGATTCGGCTCTATCCGGTTTGAACAGGCAGAACCCGTTCTGAACAGTCATAACGGGCATGATGATGGGAGACGACTGGGCGAATGGTCAGAGAAACGGCACCATCCCCGACAGCTTGGGCAGGGCCTCGCAAATTGCTGCGGCGGCTGCGCGATGTCATGGCCGGTCCTGGTGATGCCCAGGACCGCCTGGATCGCATTGCCAAGCTGATCGCCGGGGATATGGTCGCTGAAGTGTGCTCCATCTATGTCAGGCGCGCCGGGGATGTATTGGAACTGTTTGCCACCCAGGGCCTGAAGCCGGAAGCCGTCCATAATACCCGCCTGCGCATTGGTGAAGGGATTGTCGGGGCCGTTGCCGCTGACAGCCGCCCAATGGCTCTGGCAGAGGCCCGCAAGCATCCCAGCTTCGCCTATCGCCCGGAAACCGGGGAAGAAATCTATACCTCCATGATGGGGGTGCCGATCCTGCGCGGTGGCCGTATGCTGGGCGTTCTGGCAATTCAGAACCGGACGCAGCGTGACTATACCGATGAGGAAGTGGAGACGATGGAAACCGTCTCCATGGTCGTCGCGGAAATGGTTGCCAGCGGGGAATTGATCGAAACCTCAGAACAGCGTCCTGCCGATGGCATTGGAATTGCCCCTTTGCGCCTGGACGGGATCAAGCTGAATGGCGGCCTTGCCATGGGTCATGCGGTTTTGCACCGACCCGCCATCCCTGTCGGGCGTACCGTCGCTGAGGATTCCGAAACTGAAAAGCTGCGGCTGAAAGAAGCCCTGGCCAGCATGCATAAAAGGCTGGATGAATTGCTGGCCCAAGCGGATGCGGAAGGGCCCGGCGATCACATTGACATCCTGAAAACCTATCGGATGTTCGCAGAAGATAAGGGTTGGATCCGGCGCATTGTGGAGAATATCGACAATGGCCTGACCGCAGAAGGCGCCGTCGTACGCGTACAGGATGATACACGCGCACGGATGAAAAAGGTCGATGACGCCTATCTGAGGGAACGGTTGCTGGACCTGGAAGATCTGGCCTTTCGTCTGTTGCAGCACCTGACCGGGGATGCGGATGGCACCCGCGCCCATATGCTGCCGGAAGAGACCATCCTGGTCGCCCGCAATATGGGACCGGCGGACCTGCTGGATTATAACCGCAGCAATCTGAAAGCGCTGATCCTGGAAGAAGGATCATCAACATCCCATGTCGCGATTGTCGCGCGGGCCCTGCAAATACCAGTGATCGGGCGCGTAAAAGGCATTCTGGACCGCGTCGAACCGATGGATCCAATCCTGGTCGATGGCGGGAATGGACTATGTTACATCCGCCCCGGCGATGAAGTACGGTCTGCTTTTAAAGCATCGATGCGGATGTTTGAAGAAAAGCGCGCCCATTATCGGGCCGCAAAGGATTTACCGTCGATCACGAAAGATGGCGTCGAAATCTCTCTGATGATGAATGCCGGCCTGTTGATCGATATGGGACATCTGCAAGATTCCGGCGCTGCGGGCATCGGCCTGTATCGCACCGAAGTACCCTTTATGGTGCGATCTGACTTTCCCGACACGGCGACCCAGGCCGAACTGTACAGCGCCATTCTGGACCAGGCAGAAGGCAAGCCTGTTACCTTTCGCACCCTGGATATAGGCGGCGACAAGGTTCTGCCCTATTTTCACGAGATGCAGGAAGAAAACCCGGCGATGGGCTGGCGCGCCATTCGCATTGCGATTGACCGGCCGGGGCTGATGCGCGGGCAATTGCGCGCCCTGATCCAGGCCAGCAATGGTCGCCCCTTGCGGGTGATGTTCCCAATGGTCGCGAATGCCGATGAATTTGTACAGGCGCGCGCCATGTTGGATAAGGAATTGTCGCGCGCAACCCGGCGCGGTTTGCCGCTGCCGTCAGAATTGAAAATCGGCGCAATGCTGGAAGTGCCGTCCTTGATATTCCAATTGGACGCCCTGGCAAAAAAGGCGGATTTTATCTCCATCGGCAGCAATGACCTGTTGCAATTTCTGTTTGCCAGCGACCGCGGCAATCCCCGCATGGACGGTCGATATGACGCATTGTCCGCACCGGTCCTGAATGTCGTGAAAGAAGTCGTGCACCGCGCCCAGCAGAATGGCCTGGAACTGTCCGTCTGTGGCGAAATGGCCGGACAGCCGCTGGAAGCCCTGGCCCTGATCGGGCTTGGAATCCGCACATTATCGATGTCTCCGGCCAATATCGGCCCGCTGCGTGATACGGTTCGGGCCTGCACTGTTTCCGCCTTGTCTGACTTTACAGAAGCCCTGACCCATCGACCGGATCGGTCCCTGCGCGGTGCAATGGCCAACTTTGCCCGCGACCATGGCATAACAGTTTAGGAACAAGACCTGTTACCAGCGTCGTTTTGGGTCTTTGCAATCCGGCACCAATCGCGCCATAGTATTGAGACAGGAACGTTTTTCGTCGATTGCCCATGCTGAGAAAACAGAATGGGCGTGGGCAATTTTGTTATGGTTGGGGTATATGAAAGCGTCTGAAGATCAGGAACAGGCGCGTAAGGGCGTCAATCCCGAAAATCCGGGTGCCGGTGTTGGGGCGATCTTACGTGGAGCGCGACTGGCGCGCGATGAGGACCTGCGCGAAGTGGCTGCAGCGCTGCGCATTCGCCTACCCTATCTTCAAGCCCTTGAATCCGGGGCCATAGAAGACCTGCCCGGTGTGACCTATGGTATCGGTTTTGTCCGCGCCTATGCCAGCTATCTGGACCTGGACAGCGCCGAAATCGTCGACCGGTTCAAAGTTGAAGCGCGTGGCATCAGCCATCGAACCCAATTGCAGTTCCCGGAACCCCTGCCCGGCAATCGGGTACCGGGTGCGGCCCTGCTGCTAATTGTATTGCTGTTGGCAGGCGGGGTTTATGGTGTCTGGCTTTACAGTTCCTCCCAGAATATGACCATTGTTGAAGCTGTCGAAGCTGTGCCAGCCCGGTTGATGGCGTTGGTTGAACAGGAATCGACACCGGACACATCGGCGCCAGTTGAAACCGCTGTGGACACCCCCAGCGCCCCTGAAAACAGCGATACCCCTTTCGCAGACGGTGCGGAAACAGAGTCTAAACCGTCCGTCACACCATCGGAAACCGACGCTTCCAACGCCGTGCCCGCGCCGGAAACGTCAACAGGTGAGACAGATACTGCCAATACTGCGGACGTGATCGCACCGGCCACTTCGGATACAGCGGCGACACCGACACTGCCGTCCACTGAAACAACGCCAGCAGAAACCGCCCCATCTGAGGTACCAAGTTCCGAAGCACCAACCAGCACAGAAACACCCAGTGCAGAAACACCCAGTGCAGCGGCACCCCAGGCAACAGCAAGTTCTGATGGCGCGGAGACTGAGGCTGCGACACAAAACGCGGCCACCGCATCAACACAAGCGGAAACGCAATCCGGCGCGGCAGAGAGTGCATCGACAGAACAACAGCGTGTAGATGCCCTGCCGGAACCAGAAGTACCTGCGCCGCCACCTCAACCCAGCCCGACTCAACCCAGCCAGCCTGAACCCAACTCAGCGCAAGAATCACCAACCGCTGATACGGGCGCCGCGTCAAACGCGCCCCAGTCAGAAAGTTCGGCGATCACGACACAGGATCTGGCACCTCCGCCACAGCCTGCACCACCTGAAAATTCAACGGATCCGGCACAGCCTGAAACCGTGCAGGGGCCTGTGACAGATCCAGCGCCGACAACGCCACCCCCCCCCGCTGTGACACAAAACACAAACGACTCCCAAACGGCTGCCTCCCCGTCTGATTCCCGCATCATCATTCAGGCAACCCAGGAATCCTGGATCCAGGTGAAGAATGCTCAGGGTCAGGTGCTGATTGAAAAGCTGATGCTTATGGGGGAAATCTACCGCGTGCCGGACCGTCCCGGCCTGACGCTCAGTTCCGGCAATATCGGTGCGCTGAAGCTGATTGTGAACGGCACCATGGCCCCAACGCTTGGGACATTGGGCGAAGTCCGCCGGGACATTCCATTGACGCCAGAGAATTTACTGCCTTAGAGTATCCGTCTTCATCAAGCTTGTGTTAAAAGTTCAGGGCAACCTTGATCTTCGGGACGAAAGCGCGCATTTTCTGGTGGTCACCGCCGACCCTGAAAGAGAATGATCATGAGCGTTAGACCCTATCGCGAAATACACCGCCGACCGTCGCGCAAGATCATGGTTGGCCCGGTCGCCGTGGGGGGCGATGCACCAATCACCGTGCAGACGATGACAAACACCCTAACATCGGACGTACAGGCAACAATTGATCAGATCCGTCGCTGTGAAATTGCTGGGGTGGATATCATTCGGGTGTCCTGCCCTGACGAAGACTCCACCGCCGCCCTGGCCAAAATTATTCCCGAAGTCACGGTGCCGGTCGTCGCGGACATCCATTTCCATTACAAACGTGCGATAGAAGCCGCCAAAGCGGGGGCTGCCTGTCTGCGGATCAATCCGGGCAATATCGGGTCCGCCCAGCGCGTGAAAGACGTGGTTCAGGCCGCAAAGGATCACGGCTGTTCCATGCGGATTGGGGTGAATGCCGGATCACTGGAAAAGCATCTGCTGGAAAAATATGGCGAACCCTGCCCCGAAGCGATGGTGGAAAGCGGCCTGGAGCATGCCCGCATTCTGGAAGATGCCGATTTCACCGAATTCAAGATCAGTGTGAAGGCATCCGATGTCTTCCTGGCAGTCGCGGCCTATCATGGATTGGCCGAAGCCTGCGATTACCCCCTGCATCTGGGAATTACCGAAGCGGGCGGATTGCGATCCGGCACGATCAAATCTTCCATCGGCATGGGCTCCCTACTTTGGGCTGGCATTGGCGATACGATCCGCGTCAGCCTGTCTGCAGAGCCTGAAGAGGAAGTAAAAGTCGGCTTTGACATGCTGAAAGCCTTGAATCTGCGGCATCGCGGCGTGAATGTGATTTCCTGCCCATCCTGTGCCCGGCAGCAATTCAATGTAATCGAAACAGTAAAAGTGCTGGAAGAGCGGCTGGCCCATATTACCACGCCGATGACTGTCAGTGTGATCGGCTGTGTCGTTAATGGCCCTGGCGAAGCGCGTGAAACCGATATTGGCTTTACTGGTGGCGGCAAAGGCACCCATCAGGTTTACATTGCAGGGATGCCCCATCATCGCCTGAAAGACCAATCCATCGTTGACCATCTGGTTGAACTGGTGGAACAGAAGGCGGCGGAAATTGAGGCTGAGAAACCCGAAACCGCCACCATCGCGGCGGAATAGCGACCCATTCTCCACAATTTGTAGACGTTAAGGATTCTGACCCATGGCAGATTTACAGCCGGTACGCGGCACCCATGACCTCCTGCCCGATGACATGCGCGCGCATCGCCATGTCAGCGATACAGCGCGGGGTACAGCCGCCTTGCATGGCTTTGACGAGATCGCCACACCGATCTTTGAATTCACCAACGTCTTCGCGCGCACCTTGGGCGATACCTCTGATGTCGTGACCAAGGAAATGTACACATTCGAAGACAAGGGCGGCGACATGCTGACCCTGCGCCCGGAAAATACAGCGGGCGTGTGTCGGGCTTTCATCTCCAATGGCTTGGCGCAGCATACCCCGGTGAAATACTTCTATTCCGGCCCCATGTTCCGCCATGAACGCCCCCAGAAAGGTCGTCTGCGCCAGTTCCACCAGATCGGCATCGAACTGATCGGGGCCGCACAGCCCCTGGCCGATGTGGAGGCGATTGCTTGTGGCCACGCCATCCTGTCCGATCTGGGCATTGTCGATAAGACCGTGCTGGAACTCAACACATTGGGCGACACGGAAAGCCGCGCCGCCTATCGCGAGGCCTTGGTTGAATATTTCCAAGGTCATCTGGAGAAATTGTCTGTTGAATCAAAAGACCGCCTGACCCGCAACCCGATGCGTATCCTGGACAGCAAGGATGAGGACGACCGAAAGATCGTCGCCGATGCCCCGATTTTTTCAGATTATCTGAACACGGAGAGCGTCGAGTTTTTCGCCGCGGTCAAAACCGGCCTGGATGCGCTAGGCATCAAATACACGCTGAACCCCCGTTTGGTGCGGGGTCTGGATTACTATTGCCATACCGCCTTTGAATTCACCACCGATGCGCTGGGCGCGCAAAGTGCGGTGATGGCAGGCGGCCGCTATGACGGGTTGATTGGCATGTTGGGCGGACAGGAAACGCCGGGCGTTGGCTGGGCCGCTGGCATAGAACGCCTGGCAATGTTATCGGCTGAAGCTCCGCCTGTGGACCGCCCGCTGGTCATCGTCCCAATGGGGGACGCAGCGGAAGCACAGGCTCTGGTCATTGCAAAGACCTTGCGCGGCAGCAGCCTGCGCACCGAATTCGCCTTTTCCGGCAATATGAAGAAGCGCATGAAGCACGCCAACAAGGTCAATGCCTGGGCGGCGATTATTTTGGGGGATGAGGAATTGTCCAAGGGCGTGGCCCAGGTCAAAACCCTGGATGATGGCGAACAGAAAGAAGTGGCGATGACCGACCTGGCGGCAACCTTGACTGTGATGCGGGTTGAAGATCGGGGGTAGACCATGACCGGGATATCCGCTGGGACAACCGCTGGGACAAGTGTCGATGGCGCTGGCCCGGCCCCAATGGATAGACCTTACATCGTGGGGGCCAGCTTTCGCACGGCCGACGCGCGGATCCGGGACCGCCTGTTTGTTGAACCGCCTGCCCAGCCTGAATTCCTGGCAGCCTGTCGCGATGCGGGACTGACGCAATTGGTGTCACTGTCGACCTGTGACCGGGTAGAGTTGATTGGCACATCCACCGACCCTGAACGGGCCAGTGGCACAGCAGAACGGCGCTTGCGCAGTCGGTTGGAGGGAATGAGCGTCCCCGAATCCACCTTCTACCGCTTGTATGATGTGGATGCCGTCGCCCATGTCTTTCGCATCGCCAGCGCCCTGGACAGCCAGATGATCGGGGAGTCCCAAATTCTGGGTCAATTGAAGGACGCTGTGCAGGTTGCAAGCGATGCCGGAATGATCCAGGGAGAACTGGACCGGTTGATGCAAACCAGCTTCGCATTAGCAAAGCGGGTCCGCAGCACCACCCGAATTGGAGAAGGGGCCGTTTCCGCCGCCGCCGCCGCGGTAAAGGTCGCCCAGGACCTGCACGGCACGATGGCCCGATGCCGCGCCTTGCTGATCGGGTTGGGAGAGACCGGCGGACTGATCGCAGAACAGTTTCAGCGTGCGGGGATCGGGGTGCTGGATTTAACCGGTCCATCACGCCGGACAGAGCGGGAAGCAGCGCGGCGCGGGCTGACCTATCAGGATTATGAAAAGCTGGACCGCGCCCTGGCGCATTCTGACATCGTGATCACCGCTGCCGGTCGGGGCCGATATCTGTTGGACAGCGATAGTGTCACCAAAGCATTAGAAGCCCGCCGATCAAAACCGATCCTGCTGATTGATGCCGGGATTCCGCTGGATATCGATCCAGCCGTGGACACTCTGCCCGATGCCTTCCTGTATACGATGGAAGATATTGAACGGCTGGCAGAAAAGGGCCAGTTAGACCGCAAGGCAGAGGCTGCGGAAGCCGCCGCTATGGTCGACAGCGCGCTGATCGATTGGCGGCGCAGCCAGGCAGAGCGGGAAGGCGTCCCCGGCCTGATCGCCTTGAGAGAACAATTCGACCGCCTGCGTGAAGATGTGCTAAACCGCCATCCCAGTGCCGATGCAGCAGAGGCGACCCGCCTTCTGGTCAACCGCATTTTGCATGAACCCAGCGAAACCCTGCGCGCCATCGCCAGCGAAGGCGGGGCAGCAGACCTGCGTGACACAATTACAGTAAACCGCGTGCTGGAGCGCCTGTTCGCGCTGCGCATTCAGGATGAAAGAAGCGATACAGAATGAGTTGGACCGATAATATTGACCGCGTCATCAGACGCCATATGGAACTGTCTGATCGCATGTCTACAGGCACATTGCCTGCAGAAGAGTTCCAGGCTGTTTCCATGGAATATGCCGAACTGACACCCATTGTGGAGGCTGCCCAGACATTTCGGGCGGCAGAGGCGGAACGCACAGACCTGGTGGCGATGATCGAGGATCACAGCAGCGATAAGGAAATGCGCAGCCTGGCCCGCGAGGAATTGGAAAGCCTGGACGAGCGCCTGCCAGAGCTTGAACAGGACCTGAAACTGTTGCTGCTGCCAAAGGACGAGGCCGACCGGCGCGCCTGTATCATGGAAATCCGCGCAGGCACCGGCGGGGACGAGGCCGGCCTGTTCGCAGGCGACCTTTTGCGCATGTATCAGCGCTATTGCCAGAATCATAGCTGGCCGTTTGAAGTGATCGATATCAGCGAGAATGAAGTCGGCGGCATCGCCCAGGTGACAGTCTCCATCAATGGGGCAGGCGCCTATGGGAAACTAAAATTTGAATCCGGCGTGCATCGTGTCCAGCGCGTGCCAACGACCGAAAGCGGTGGACGCATCCACACCTCAGCCGCAACAGTCGCGGTTCTGCCCGAAGCACAGGAAGTCGACATCGAAATCAACGAAGGCGACCTGCGGGTGGATACCTATCGCTCTCAGGGTGCGGGCGGTCAGCATGTCAACACCACCGACAGCGCGATCCGCATCACCCATTTGCCGACCGGCCTTGTCGTGACCTGTCAGGATGAAAAGTCCCAGCACAAGAATCGCGCCAAGGCGATGAAGGTTCTGCGCGCGCGTCTGTATGATCAGGAACGGGAACGCCAGGCGTCGGAACGGGCTGCGGATCGCAAATCCATGGTTGGCAGCGGGGACCGGTCCGAACGCATCCGGACCTATAATTTTCCCCAGGGTCGCGTCACGGACCACCGCATCAACCTGACCCTGTACAAACTGGACAGGATGATGCTGGGGGAAGCGCTGGATGAAATCCTGGATGCGTTGATCCTGGAAGACCAGTCCTCTCTGTTGGCGGAATTAGGGGAAGCGGTGTGAGCCCAGACACGGCGCGCCAGACCGCGTTGCGCGCCGCAGTGGCCCAATTGCAGGCCGCTGATATCCCCTCACCGTTATGGGAAGCCCGCCATCTCTTATGTGATCTGGAAGGGATTACGCCCACCGACATAATCGCTTATCCCGACCTTCCTGTGCATCATATCACCCAATATCAGGATTGGGTCGCCTTACGTGCGTCAGGGGTTCCGATGAGCCGGATCACCGGGCGCCGCAATTTTTGGGGACTGGAATTTCATGTCACCCCCGCAACGCTGGATCCGCGCATGGATAGTGAGGTTCTGGTAAAAGAGGCACTGGCGCTTATACCGACGGATCAGACATGCGACATTGCTGATATAGGAACCGGAACCGGCTGCCTGATACTGGCATTGCTGCATGACCGCCCTTTGGCAACAGGCACAGGCCTGGACATTTCCATTGAGGCGCTGAAAACAGCGCAATCCAATGCGGACGCCCTGGGTCTTTCCGGTCGCGTTCGCCTTGTTGAAAGTGACTGGCTGTCGGCTCTACAGCCACAATCGATCGATATCCTGGTCTCCAACCCGCCTTACATCGTTCAGGGGGAAATTCAGCATCTGGACCCTGCTGTGCGGGATCATGATCCCATTCTAGCCCTGGATGGCGGCACAGATGGTTTGGATGCCTATCGCGCGATTATTGAAACGGCGCCAAAAGTGTTGCGCCCCGGCGGCTGGATTGCCCTGGAAATTGGCTGGGATCAGGGTCAAACTGTCCCAAATCTGCTGAATAAGGCCGGTTTTTTACGCATATCGTGTCATCAAGACACTGCCGGGCGGGACCGTGTCGTGCTGGGGCAGAAACCAGACACGACAGCCTTAAAAAAAACACTTGGAAAGGACCGGGCAAAGGGCTAGGTTGCAGTGCGTCGCGTTTCGTGGGGGACGGCCTGTAATTATGGGCATTCCGAAACCGACTTTCCGAGAGAGAAGACTTTATCGACCCATTTTGACCGGGTGCTGCAACGATACGGTTCAGCTTGTCTCTCGTTTGATTCAATCGCACCTCAAGAGGTAACGCGTGAATAATCCAAAACAAAATCGCGGACGGCATCGCAACAATGCCCGGCGTAGTAACCCTTCCCGTCAGAATTTTGATTCTAACGGACCGGGCGTTCGTATTCGTGGAAATGCTACGCAGGTGTATGAAAAATACATCCAGCTGGCACGTGACTCGCAAGGGTCCGGGGACCGCGTGATGGCAGAAACCATGTTGCAGCATGCGGAGCATTATTACCGCATCCTGAATGAAAACAACACGGGGGACCGCCCGCGCCAAAGCCATGACGAGTCTGCATCAGATCAGCAGAACAGCTTTGATGACACCAATTACGAAGACGATGGCGACGACAGCAACGATGCCGACGGTAATACCGGCGGCTATAACGGCAATCGCAATGCCAATAGCGGCCATGGCAACAATGGCCAGGGTAACAACAGTCAGGGTAACAACGGCCAAGGCGGCGGCAATCAGGGCAATGGCGGCCAGGGCAATGGCGGCCAGGGCAATGGCGGCCAGGGCAATAACGGGGGCCGAAATAACCCGCGTAACAATGGCGGTCGCGGCCGTGGGCGTCGCCCGCAACAGAATACGGCGGAGGGCAGCGAAACCCCGGCGTCAAATTCTGCCGATACTCAAACCAAGAACCAACCCGCCAATAATGATGCAGATCCGGCACCCAAAGAGCCGGCCAGCACCCCAGCAGCAGCCCCGGCGGCCAATACGGATGAGGCCCCAAAAGCCCCACGAGGACGCCCGCGTCGCGCCCCGCGCAAATCTGCCAGTTCGGAAGACGGTGCCGCTGTGGAAGCCCCTGCAAGCTCAGAGCCAGCACAACAGGAAATGACGATCATCGCAGATTAAGCGGTAGACGGATCAAATAGAAACGGGCGGAGAAATGTCTCCGCCCGTTTTTCTATGCGTTCTTGTCTGGGATTACATGTCCGGTTCCGGATACCCATTCTGACGGCAGAAGGCGGTGACCGTGTTGCGCAACAGACAGGCAATGGTCATCGGGCCAACACCGCCTGGTACCGGCGTAATGGCGGACGCCACCGGACTGGCTGAAGCGAAATCCACATCCCCAACCAGGCGCGTACCACCATCGGGCTTGTCGATCCGGTTAATGCCAACATCGATCACCACCGCACCGGGCTTTAGCCAGGACCCCTGCACCATTTCGGGCTTTCCAACAGCAGCAATGACAATATCAGCCTGAGCGACTTCTGCGGGCAAATCCACCGTGCGGGAATGCGCAACGGTCACGGTACAGCTTTCCTGCACCAACAGGGTCGTCATCGGCTTTCCAACGATGTTGGACCGCCCCAGCACGATGGCTTTCTTGCCCGCTAAAGAGCCCTTGAAATGGTCGCGCAGCAGCAGCACACAGCCCAAAGGCGTACAGGGGACCAAGGCGCTGGGATTTCCCGTATTCAACCGCCCGACATTGACCACATGAAACCCATCGACATCCTTATCCGGGTTAATTTCGGTCAGCACCGCCTGTTCATCAATCTGCTTGGGCAGGGGCAGTTGCACCAGAATGCCATTGACCGTTGGGTCTTCATTCAATTGCCGAACTTTTGCCAACAGGGTTTCCTGATCGGTGCTGGTATCCATCTTGAACTCGAAGCTTTCCATGCCTGCTTCGACGGTTTGTTTGCCCTTGCTGCGGACATAAACCTGACTGGCAGGATCTTCCCCGACCAGCACGACCGCTAGGCCAGGCGTTTTGCCATGATCGGCCTTCAAGGCGGCGACCGCGGCTGTAACCCGTTCGCGCAGGCCTGCTGCAAATGCCTTACCATCGATGATCTGTGCTTCCGCCATGCGCTATGCTCCCCCGATTGTGTCTTTGTGTCTTAAAGCCGCTCAAGGACCGCGCGAAGGCTGTCTTCCAGCCGCGCTCTTTCCCCTGACAGCGCAATGACCTTAGTGCGATCCGTTGTGCCCGATACGATACTCAGCGACGTTTTTGGACATTTCAACGCCTTCGACAACAGCTTTATCAGCGCCTTGTTGGCTTTGCCGTCTTCGGGAACCGCCGTCACCTGGATTTTCAGATGGCGTGCACCCTGGGCATCCTGGGCGATGGCTTGCAGGCGATCCGCAGAGGCTTTGGGGGTCAGGCGGACGGCCAACAGCATCACATCCCGCCCGGCGTCCCATCGGAACGGCATCAGATGCGATAGGCCACGTCGGTCAGTACTTTCTGCAGGAAGAACAGGATCAGGAGCAGCACGATGGGTGAGATGTCGATTGGCCCCATATTCGGCAAAATACGCCGGATCGGGCGCAAGGCTGGTTCGGTCAGGCGGTACAGAAAATCGCCGATCATATAGACGACACGGTTGCTGGTATTGACCACATTAAAGGCCACCAACCAGCTTAAAATCGCCGACGCGATGATCAGCCATGTATAAAGAGACAGCGCCACCAAGACGACCTGTATCAAGGCGTTAAGCAAAATATCCATCGACCCGCTTCCACCATGCCGTTGTCACTGTGCGGAGAGACCCCCCTCTGCATTTCCGTAAAAACAGAGATAAGGCGCAAGACCTTCCGGCGCAAGTCATGATCCCAGAAAGCGGTACAACCCCAACAATTTCACACCTTGACACAAACGCCCCTCAGACCGATATTCCGCCCGTCTGGACAGGTATTCAGGCCAGATTTATGGGGTCGTAGCTCAGCTGGGAGAGCGTCGCGTTCGCAATGCGAAGGTCGGGAGTTCGATCCTCCTCGACTCCACCAATTTCAAAAGCGCCGATCAGGTCACAGGCCGGGTCGGCGCTTTTGATTTAGCTCCTAAGATGCCAGCGCCGCCTGGATCGCCTTGATCTGCTTGTCCACATCGATCTTGCATTCCGATGTGACTTCCAGGGCGCGATCCTCAAACACATCCAGGCCGGGATTGCGAGCCGTCCAGGTCGTGATGCGGGCATCGCGCTGCTCCAGCAAGGACAGAATCTGGGGTTTGAACAGGATCAGCATATGCGACAGCCAGCGATTGCTGGCCCAGGACGGAAAGGTGTGATCGATTTCAAACTTGTCGATCATGCGCGCGACATCTGGCGCAGCATACCAGGTTTCGTCCGTAACCCAGCGATTGACCGTGAACATCTTGATCCCATAACCCTTTTTATCCATCGATACGGCAATGATATGCGCCCCGATCCGATTGTCGTTAGGAGCCTGAGGATGCACCAGCGGCGCCGGAGCCACACCCTTTGGCATGCCGGTATAACGCAGGAAGGTATGAAAATGTCCGTGCTCTCCCGGACGTTCCCCCTTGGGGTGGGCATGATAATAGTATTGCGAATGCGTTTCCCAATCGATGGCATCGCCCGCGGGGAAATGGTTCCATTCATAGAATGTGCCCTGGTGGCGCAATAGTTCCGCTACGACATTGCTGGACGTTTTGCGCAGCACACGCTGACAGGTCAGCACCTCTTCCCCCGCCGCCAACATGCGCCGCAGGCTGGCCTTTGATAGCATCGACAAGGCCGCATCAAGGTTTTGTGTCGCATCCATCGGGTCAGAAATATCGGGTGTCACTCTATGTCCCTCGGGCAAATCCACCATCCATCCGCAAAGTGTTTCATTCCCCGCCGCTTCACACAAGACTGAGGCGTCGCAGGGGATGCGACGCCTCAAATCCGGGCAAGACGCCGGGGCGTCAGGCAGGGATTGCATCCATATTCACCAGATCCATGGATGCTTGGCTGGCATCGGGGTTATCTGCACCACTGCCACATGGGTTTTTCTTCGCAGCACAGGGATTGCACGGGTTACAGGCATTCTTGGCCGCGCAAGGGTTGCACGGGTTACAGGCATTCTTTGCTGCACAAGGATTACAGGGGTTACAAGCCTTGGCCGCACAAGGGTTGCAGGGATTGCACGAACCGCCGCCTTGAAGCGGGGTTTCCTGTGGCTGGGCGTCGACCATCAGAGGTGTCGCTGAAACGGCGCCCGCTACGCCAACCGAAGAGGCCTGGGCACCTGCCGCAAATGCCGCCCCGGCCATCAGGGAGGCAATCGTCGTTGAAAGAAGATGTGTCTTGAAGCTCATGATCTCGCTGTTCCTATTGTTGTTGGTATCAGAACCGGTTGGGACACGAGCAAAAACCGCCGCATCCCTGAATACCGATCTGTCAGTATCGGTACACCGGAATGCGGCGGCGCAAGAATCAAGTCGACTCACATTGGTGTGAAAGCGCCGGATCAATTGGCCTGGCGCGCGATCACCGCAACGGTCAGGCGGCCAGAGCTTCAATCGATTTTTCGGCCTTTTCTGAGGCTTTTTCGTCCATCATTTGTTGACCAGCAGCAATCACGGTTACGTCGGTAACACCAATAAAGCCAAGAACGTGCTTCATGTAAGGCGTCGCATAATCAATCCCCGACTCCACTTCGGTGCCGCCAGAGGCAACAACAAGATAGGCCTTCTTGCCACTCAACAGACCAACGGGGCCGTTTTCGGTATATTTGAAAGTCTCACGCGCCCGGGCGATCATATCGATCCAGGCTTTCAAGGCCGCAGGAACGCCAAAATTATAGACCGGCACGCCAATCACCAGAATATCCGCCGCACGCACTTCTGCGATCAGGGCGTCAGATTGCGCCAGAGCCTTCTTTTGTTCCGTATTCCGCTCTGCGGGATCGGTGAAATTCGCACCGACCCAATCGGGCGATACGAAAGGCAGGCCTTCCGCAACATTCCGCAGGGTGATGTCCAGGTCATGGCTTTCTGACAGATGCGACAGAAGCGAGTCTGTCAGCTTCCGCGTTGTCGAATTCTCCGCGCGCGCACTGGAATCAACGCGTAAAACCTTTAGCGCCTTGTCACCTTTTTGGGATGCATCAGACATATTGAAAATCCTTTCACTGTTCCGGGCCGCCCAACCCCTGTAAGGGCGATTGTTCTTCACCCGAAACGTAAGCCCGGCACACCAAAAGAATAATCAGCCCATTTGGAATATTATTGTTTCTGGTAAGTGCCTAATCATCCTTTGGAGTCACTGCTTCCTCCTTTCACTTGCTCAGAGAATCAGGCTTTCTGAGGATGGTCCCGTGACCGCCCCACTATCATGACAGGAGCACCCGCCATGCTGATCGATATCGCAACGATTGCTGCCCTAACCGGCGGAGGGTTGTCGGTCGGGTTGTTTCTGGCCTGGGTCTTTATGGTCCGAGGGAAAGAGGAGCAGCTGCAAGCCCTGCAGACGCGGGAACGCGAACTGTCGCAAACCATTGAAGATATCAGATCTGAACTTTCCGGTGCCCTGGCCAATCAAAAGGCCCTGGAAGAAGCGCGCAGTGAATTGCGAACGGATCGGGATGAATTGCGCCAGAAGGTGGAGGCGTTGCAGTCAGACCTGTCCAACCGCCGCGTGGAAATCGAAAACCTGCAAACCACCCTGTCCTCAGAAAAGAAGGCCCATGGCGAAAAGCTGCAGGAATTGAGCAATGTCAGGGGCCAGATTGAAAAGGATTTGCAGGTCCTGATGAATGGATTGCTGGACACGTCTTCAAGCAAGTTCCTGGAGCGCGCCAACGAAGTTCTGAAGGCGCAGCAGGAAAAGGGTGAGACCGGCATGAAATCCATGGTTGGCCCGATGAAGGAGGCGCTGGATAAATTCCAGCAACAGGTCAACGAGATGGAAACCAAGCGCAAACAGGATGAAGGCGCGCTGACACAACAGATTCAGCATATCGCCAACAGCCATACCAAGCTGAACGACACCACTGTCAGCCTGGTCAATGCCCTGCGCAGCGCCCCCAAAACCCGTGGCCGTTGGGGGGAGCAGCAATTGCGCACCCTGTTGGAAATGGCTGGGATGGCCGAATATGTGGATTTCGAGACGGAAAAGCATTTCGAGACCGAAGACGGCGCCAGACGGCCCGACGTGATCCTGAAAATGCCAGGCGGGCGCACACTGGTGATTGATGCGAAAACCTCTCTATCGGCCTATCTGGAGGCGATGGAGGCCGATACTGAAGAAGCGCGAGAGGCGAAACTGGTCGAACATGCCCGCCAGATCCGCACCCATATGGAACAATTGGGTCGCAAGGATTACTGGAAGACCCTGCCGTCGGATACGGTGGATTTCGTCGTCATGTTCGTGCCCGGCGAACCGATGTACAGCGCCGCCATGGCCCGCGATCCCGGCCTGTTCGACACCGCCTGGGAAAAGAAGGTCATCATCTGCTCCCCCACCACATTGCTGGGCCTGGCAAAGGCCATCGCCTATGGCTGGCGTCAGGAAAAGGCCTCAAAGGATGCGCAAAAGGTGCATGAGGCGGGCATTGAGCTATATAAACGGCTGGTGAAACTGGGCAATGACGTTGCCGGCATGACAAAATCCCTGAACGCCCATGTCGGCAAACACAATGCCTTCGTCGCCAGCCTGGAAGGTCGCGTCCTGCCCCAGGCCCGCAAGATGACCGAACTGTCCATCGGCGACAACTATGGCGAAGTCCCGGAGCTGGAACCCGTAGAACATGAAGTCCGCGAACCCCTGCAGGACCGGGATCTGCTGATCGATGGGCCGAAAGATTAGAACCAGCCCGCAACTGCAAGCGCGTCTGGACGCGCAATGACGTTCAATACTGATTGATATCGGGCGTATCGATGTTGCGTCGCTGGAACAGCTTGCGGATCAGAAAGATGGCAGCGACTGAGAGGATGGCAAAGGCGATCAGGACCTCGCGCCAGCTTTCCAGCAGGATCGTATCGCTGAACCAGAAGCGGCTTTCCGCGAACAACATCGCGGACACCACGGCAGCAGCAATACCCACGGGCAACACAAAGAAATCCAGTCCAACAACGATGTCGGCAATGATCAGGATCAGCGCCAGGATCAACCAGACTTCCGCCTGAAACAGCCAATAGGTAATCGACATCGCTTACGCCCCCTTCCGTGATCCAGCCAGGCTTTCCGCCAATGTATGCAGCGACCCGATGGCTCCGGTTATATCCGTTGGCACGATGATGGTTTTGGTGTTGGACGAAGACGCCACCGCCCCCAGGGCTTCCACCTGTCGTTTCATGATTTCAAAATCAATCGCAGGCTGACCATTCGCAGCAATCGCCTGAGAAATCAGTTTCGTCTGCTCCGCATCTGCTTCTGCGGCGACCTTTACGGAATAGGCATCCGCATCCGCCTGAACCCGCACGGCCTCTGCATGGCGCTGGGCCTCATACAATCTGGCGTCAGCAGCCAGTTCGACGGCGCGCTTCTCCCCTTCTGCCGTGGCAATCGCGGCCCGGCGCTGCCGTTCTGCGTTCAATTGCTGGCGCTGAGCATCCTTGGTCTGTTCATCGACAATGACATCCGTGATTTCCGTGCGGGTGATCTCAATCCCCCAGACCTCGGCGGCCTGTTGCAGATTGCGGGCAATTTCCTCATTCATCGATTCGCGCGACGATTGCAGATCATCCAGTTCCAGCTTACCTGCTGCCGAGCGCACAATGGACGTCGCCGCAGTATAGATTGCCTGGTTGATATCCCGAATACGATAAACCGACGCGGCAGCATCGGTGATGCGATAAAACACGGTTGCTTCCAACCGCACCTCAACATTGTCGCGGGTGATGACAGAAATATCAAATTCCGGCAATTGCCGTTCCAATATGGAGACCCGATGCGCGACACGATCCAGAAAGGGGACAATAAAGTTCAGGCCCGCCGGCAGAGTTTTTGTATATTTTCCGAACCGCTCAACCACATAAACTTCACTTTGAGAGACAACCTTGACCCCCTTGGAGATCAGAACCAATGCAAAGACCACAAGGATCAAGGCGATGATGCTAGAAAGCGACTCTTGGATCATGTAAGCGATTTCCGGGCCCATGGCACAGTCCTTGTTGGTGTAGCGTATCAGCAGATTTCATATAACGCTAAGTTGTGCACCGCGAAACTGAAAAACACCGATAAAAAAAACCCCGGCCTGAGAGGATGTCTCGGACCGGGGCTTTTCCGCACTGATTATCCAACAGGCTACTGCGAAATTGGTGCCGCACCTGTCTCGTTCTGGAAATAGCGGAAGAAATCGCTGTTGGGCGCACCGACAAAGGTCGTCGTGTCACCCCCCAGCCCCTTCTGCATTGCCTGCATAGACCGCCAGAAGTCAAAGAACGCAACATTCTGACCATAGGCACTGTTATACAGGCCCTGGGCTTCCGCATCGCCCTTACCACGCAGGATTTCTGCTTCCCGTCTGGCTTCGGACACAATCACGCGCTGGCGCTTGTCCCCTTCGGCGCGGATTCGCTGGGCTTCCTTATCCCCTTCGGCCCGCGCCAGACGTGCTTCCTGCTGGCGCTGTGTGGTCATGCGCTGAAAGATTGCCTCGCTGTTGTCTTCCGGCAAATCAATACGCTTGATGCGCACATCAACCACTTCAATCCCAAAGGTTGCCGCTTCACGCGCAACGATGCGGGTGAAATCTTCCATCAGGCGGGCGCGTTCCGGCGTCAAGACAACAGAAAGGTTTACCTCCCCGATGACTTCCCGAAGCGATGCGTTGATCAATGAGTTAAACCGCTGCTCTATGCCGCGTTCCGTACCAACCGTCTGGAAGAACCGCAGAGGATCAGTGATGCGATAGCGCGCAAAGGCGTTCACAACCAATTGCTTCTGATCTGCCGTCGGGATTTCCTGTTGGTCTGCGTCATAGTCCAACACGCGCTTGTCAAAGAAACGGGCTGTGTCGACAAAGGGTACTTTAAAATGCAGGCCCGGTTCCGTGATTTCACGCTGCGGTTCCCCGAAGCGCATGACAAGAACCTGTTCGGTTTCCCGCACGGTAAAGGCGGCACTGATCCCGGTGATGAAGATCACAACCAGGAGGCCAAGAATTATGAGAGAACTGCGTTTCATTTGGCGGCTCCCGTCTTCAGTTGATCCAGTGGCAGATAAGGAACAACCCCACTGCCTTCTGCCCCTGGTTCAATCAGAACCTTGTTCATTTTAGAGAGCACATCTTCCATGGTTTGAAGATAGATGCGTCGTTTGGTGATGTCGGGCGCCTGCTTGTATTCCGTCAGGATCGCCAGGAACCGCTGAGTGTCCCCCTGTGCCTGGTTGACGCGTTCCTGACGATAGGCTTCCGCCTCCCGCAGGATCTGTTGCGCTTCACCTTCTGCCCGCTGGGTGACTTCGTTGAACTGACCCGTTGCTTCGTTGATTTTCTTTTCCTTATCCGCCTGCGCAGCCTGCACATCGCGGAAGGCATCGATCACCTGATTGGGCGGATCAAATTTCTGAGGGTTCACCTGAGTGATTTCAATTCCCGCGCCATAGCTGTCCAGAATTTGCTGAATGCGTTGATGAGCATCCTGCGCCACGGCATTCCGCCCGCGCGTCCGGATATATTCAAATGCGCTTTTACCGACGATTTCCCGCATTGCCGCCTCAGCAGCGTTCTTCACGCTTTGCTCTGGATTGCGTACATTAAACAGGAATTCCCCCGCATCGCGAATTTTCCAGAAGACCGAGAACTGAATGTCGATGATATTTTCATCGCCCGTCAGCATCAGACTTTCCGCCCGCAATTCAGAGGCCGAGGTACGTCCGGCGCTGCCGTTAAACCCGATCTCTACCGTATTGACCGCCGTCACGCGCGGCAACAGAACCTCTCCCAGCGGGGCGGGAACATTATAATTCAAACCCGGTCCGGTAACAGATGTCAGCTTGCCAAAGACCAGTTCAACGCCCTGTTGGTCGGCCTCAACGCGATAAAAGCCGGTTCCCAGCCAGATCAGGATCAGCAAAAGACCCACTGCGATCCCGCCCTTAACACCAAAGCCACCGGGGATCATGGAGCGGAGCTTCTCCTGCCCCTTGCGCACCATTTCCTCAACATCAGGGGGCTGGCCGCCGGGACCACGCCCGCCGCCGCCGCCACCCGGGCGTCCCCAAGGGCTGTTCGGGCCGCCGCCATTGCCGCCACCACGATTTCCACCGCCGCGATTTCCGCCGCCGCCCTGGCCGCCCCAAGGGCCGCCACCATTATTTTCCCAAGGCATCCTGTTCCGATCCGTCCGCCGTTAATACACTAATTGTCACGATCGATCCTGTTACCCTTATCGGCTGCAGGTCGCGTCAAATTCAGCCTCGCACGCCCATCCAGACTGCGACGGGCGCATAACACTTGATTTTTGCGGGTCAAACAACCCTGCACGCATGTTTTATCATATGCGGTCTTTGCGCCATGCTTCCTGTTCATATATGTACGACAAGACAAGTTCCCAACCATGTGGCGTTGATTTTTCGAGATTTCTGAACAAATTTTCACCACACACCCGTTCATGACAGGAGTTTCTGAATTATGTCCGATATTACTGAGGTCGCAGTCCGAAAAGCTTTGGCGGGCATTCGTGCGCCAGGCGGCGGCGATATCGTCAGTTCCGGTCTGGTATCAGGCATCGCCATCCGGGATCGCATGGTCCAGATTTCCCTGGAAATCGGCGACCCGTCCAAGGCTGAAAGTTATGAGCCAACCCGGCGCGATGTTGAAAAGGTCGTTGGCGCAATGCCCGATGTCTTGTCGGCAACCGCTGTGCTGACTGCCGAAAAGGGTTCCGGCAGCACCACATCGGCAAAACCGGCATCAGATCAAGGGGGCATAGAGAAAGGCGCTGGCAAGATCCGCCATATCGTCGCCGTCGCCAGCGGCAAGGGCGGCGTTGGGAAATCCACCACGGCGGTCAATATCGCACTGGCCTTAAAGCAACTGGGCCTGCGGGTGGGCATGCTGGACGCCGACATCTTTGGCCCGTCGCAGCCGCGCATGCTGGGCATTTCCGGCAGCCGCCCCAATTCACCCGATGGGAAGACGCTGGAACCCTTGGAAAGCTATGGCATCAAAGTCATGTCGATCGGCTTTCTGGTCCCCGAAGATCAGCCCGTTGTCTGGCGCGGCCCGATGGTTATGGGCGCGCTGCAACAAATGCTGGACGATGTCATCTGGGGTGAATTGGATATCCTGATCGTCGATATGCCGCCCGGTACTGGGGATGCCCAATTGACGATGTCGCAAAAGGTGCCTTTGGCCGGTGCCGTGATTGTATCCACGCCACAGGACATTGCCCTGCTGGATGCCCGCAAGGGCCTGAACATGTTCCGCAAGGTCGATGTGCCCGTATTGGGTATTATTGAAAACATGTCGATGTATATCTGCCCCAATTGCGGCCACGAAGCCCATATCTTTGGCCATGGCGGCGCAAAGAAAGAGGCGGAGAAGCTGGGCACGCCGTTCCTGGGAGAAATCCCGCTGGAGATTGAAATCCGCCTGACCGCCGATGGCGGCAATCCCATCGTCGTATCCGATCCTGAAAGCCCCCATGCCAAGGCCTATCTGGCGATTGCTGAGAAAATCCAAACCGCATTGGATGGGCCAGGTGCGGGGCGCGCGGCCCCCCTGTTCACAACAGAATAAGCCCCGGGCGCGATCATGACGGGTCAACGGATCATCAGGGGAATTGCACGCGGCACTCGCGCCGTCATCCTGATGACCCTTCTGATCGCGCCCTTGCAGATTTCGACCACAGGTCCAGCAGGCGCGCAGGCGGATGAAAAAGAACCCCGCCTGATTGAAGTGATCAATCGGGCCCGGGCGGAGCGCAATCGTGCCCCCCTGCGTTATGAACCCCGTCTGACGCAAATCGCCCGCCAGATGGCCCAGGCAATCTATCAAGGTCAGAAACTGGACGCCCTGACCGATGGGTTGGAGACCCTGTTAAAATCAAAAGGGTACCCATACACATTGTATGGGGGGCGCTATGCCATCAATTCGGATTCCGTCGAGAAAATGGTCACTGAATGGCTGGAGGATGGCGGTCAACAGAGCATTCTGACCAACAAGACTGCGACAGAAATCGGTGTGGCCTATCTAAGCAGCGAAGGGTCCCTGGTGCCGGATATCGAACCCAGCATCTGGACTGTTGTAATTGCCGCCCCAGCCAGGCCCGCCGATTCAGATTGGGCACAGCAGATCTTGCAACTGGTCAACCAGTTTCGCGCCACTTATCAATTGCCACCGTTGCAGCCTAACGCTTTTCTGAACCGGGCCGGTATGGCCCAGGCGCGGGATATGCTGGCGCGGGATTTTTTCAGCCATACGAACCCGGATAATGTCGGGCCGGGTGAACGCGCAACCAAGGCCGGGTACAAATGGTCCCTGGTGCTGGAAAACATCGCAGCGGGCCAGTCCACCCCCCGTGATGTCGTTAATGCCTGGATCGCCTCAAAAGAAGGCCACCGGGAAGCCATGCTTAACCCTGATGTCACCGAACTTGGTATAGGATATGTCTTTGCCCCATTCGATCCAGGGCGCATAAAATCACTGCATTACTGGGCAATGACCCTGGGTAAGCCTAGGGACCCATGATAACGTTCAATGCGCATAGAAACGATTTGAAAGGCTTGAAGATGAGACTTTTGTGCAGCGTGCTTGTCGGGGCAATTGTGCTGTTGGCGCCCAGCGTATGGGCACAAAGCCCACCGCCGCCAGGCGCACAGGTTTTCTTTGCCAATCTTCAGGATGGCGCGGTCGTCAAAAGCCCGTTTCTGGTTAAGTTCGGCGCAGAAGGGGTAAAAATCACCCGTGCAGGAATCAACATCCCCGGCACCGGTCATCACCATCTGCTGATCAATACGGAACTGACCGCCGAAGATAAGGGATATTCCATTCCCCAGGATGAGCGCCACCTGCATTTCGGTGGCGGTCAGACAGAGGTGGAACTGAACCTGGATCCCGGCACCTACACGCTGATGATGGTCCTGGGCGATGGCGACCATGTACCGTTTGAGCCGATGATCACGTCCGACAAAATCACCATAACTGTTGAATAGGAAATTTTCAGATGACCGCATTTGACCGCTTGCGCGATGGGGATTTTGCCATCGGAACCATGATCATGACCGACAGCATGCTGACTGCAGAAGTGGCGGCGCGATCAGGCTTCGATTTTTTATGTCTGGATCGTCAGCACGGCCTGATTGACGACGCGACCCTGTGGCAGCAGATGGCCGCCATCGGGCGCATTGGCAAGGCCTGCCCCTGGGTTCGGGTGCCCTGGAACACGATGGCGGACGCAATGCGGGCGCTGGATGGTGGCGCGGCTGGCATCATCGCGCCCATGGTCGGCAATCGCCAAGAGGCTGAGGCCCTGGTTCGGGCCTGCCGCTATCCCCCGATGGGAGAACGCAGTTGGGGCCCTGTCCGCGCAGGCATGGATGATGGGGTTGGCTATACCAAGGCGGCCAATGACACCCTGTTCGTGGCCGCCATGATCGAAACCAAAGACGGCTATGAGAATCTGGAAGAGATCGCCGCCACGCCGGGTCTGGATGCGTTGTTTGTGGGACCCAATGACCTGAGCCTGGCCATGGGCAATTGGCAACCGGCGATGCCGACCGATAAGGACTTTATCGCCGCCCTGACCCGCATTGCCGACATTGCCAAGGCCAATGGCAAGCTGGCGGGCATTCATTGTTCCGACGCCGCCATGGCGCGGGCCTGCCGCGCCTGGGGCTTCCGCTTTGTCACTATTGCCGCCGACATCGCCTTTCTGGGTCAGGCCGCCGCCGCCTGTGTCCAGGCTGCTCAGGAAAAGTAAGGACATAGATACTTGCACCACCGGAAGAGGGCTGGCAGTCTCTGGCCCGAAAAATTGTTCCAAGTTTAGGGAGAAACCACCAATGAAAACCCGTGCCGCTGTTGCCTTTCAGGCTGGAAAACCACTGAGCATTGAAGAGGTCGATCTGGAAGGACCGCGTGCAGGCGAGGTATTGGTGGAAATCAAGGCGACCGGCGTTTGCCACACGGACGAATTCACCCGCAGCGGGGACGACCCTGAAGGCGCATTTCCAGCGATTCTGGGCCATGAAGGGGCTGGTATCGTGGTCGATGTCGGACCGGGTGTGACCACCCTGAAGAAGGGCGATCATGTTATCCCCCTGTACACGCCGGAATGCCGTGTCTGCGAATACTGCCTGAACCCAAAGACAAATCTGTGTCAGGCGATCCGCACCACCCAGGGTCAGGGCCTGATGCCTGATGGCTCTTCTCGCTTCTCTCTGAATGGCGAGCCGATCCTGCATTATATGGGCACTTCGACCTTCGCCAATCACACGGTTGTGCCGGAAATCGCCCTGGCAAAAGTGCGGGAAGACGCCCCGTTTGATAAGATTTGCTACATCGGCTGTGGCGTGACGACGGGGATTGGTGCGGTTATCAACACGGCAAAGGTTGAGATCGGCTCAAATGTCGTGGTCTTTGGACTGGGCGGGATCGGCCTGAATGTCATTCAGGGTGCCCGACTGGCGGGCGCAAATATGATTGTCGGGGTTGATTTGAACCCTGCGAAAAAGGAAATGGCAGAACGGTTTGGCATGACCCATTTCGTTAATCCGAAAGAGGTCGAAGGCGATCTGGTCCCCTATCTGGTGGATCTGACCAAGGGCGGCGCGGATTACAGTTTCGAATGCATCGGGCGCACCGACACAATGCGCCAGGCCCTGGAATGCTGTCACAAAGGCTGGGGCGAAAGCATCATCATTGGCGTTGCCGGTGCGGGTCAGGAAATCTCCACCCGTCCCTTCCAACTGGTGACGGGCAGATCCTGGCGCGGCACGGCCTTTGGCGGCGCCCGGGGTCGCACAGATGTGCCCAAAATCGTCGACTGGTACATGGATGGCAAAATCGACATCGACCCGATGATCACCCACACCATGCCCTTAAACGATATCAACAAGGCTTTTGACCTGATGCACAGTGGTGACAGCATCCGATCTGTTGTTGTCTTTGACTGATAGGCAGGGGCGGATTCACTAGGTGTCTCAATCCGCCCCCCCTGAATCCACATCCGGAGGTCATCCCCCGACCAAGGTGGATTGTTTCATCAATCCGAATGCGCGCGCCGCTCAGGAAATGGCCGAAACGTTCATTGAGGCTTTGGAACAGGCTGGAATTGACGTCACCGTTCATTGGATGTCGTCCTGTGAACAGGCCCTGGACGATATTGCCAACCTGCCCGAAACCGACGCCATCCTGGTCGGTGGAGGCGATGGGACGGTCAGCGGGCTGCTGCCCGCCTTGCTGGAACGGCGCGAAACGATTGGTATCCTGCCGCTGGGCACCGCGAATGACTTTGCCCGTGGGGCCGGCATTCCAACCACGCCGCAAGCTGCCGCGAAGGTCATATCCGAAGGGCACCGCCTGTCTGTTGATACCGGACTGGTTGCGGACCGCCCCTTCCTGAATGTCGCAAGCCTTGGGATCAGTGTTGAAATCGCCAGTCTGCACGAAGATCGTGCCAAGAAACTGCTGGGCCGGTTCGCCTACCCCATTCGCTGGGCCGAAGCATGGCACAAGCATCGCCCCCTGAAACTGAAGATCTCAACGGATGGCAAGAGCCGACGCGCGCGATGCTCATTATTGGCTGTCGGATGCGGGCGTCACTATGGCGGCGGGCTGACCCTGGACGAACAGGCGCAATTGAACGATGGCATGCTGCACCTATATTATGTAGCACCGCGCAATGCCCTACATTGGCTGTGGTTTCTGCCTGGCCTGTGGCGTGGCACCTTGAAAGACGGGGACGGTGCCCATACTGGTACCGCCCGGAAAGTTACGATTGAAACCGCATCCGGGCGCGCCAAAAAAGTAAACGTTGATGGAGAGATCGTGGCGCATACGCCGATTAACATTACAATTCGCCCTCAAAGTCTGACAATCTTTGCCCCTGCCGAACGGTCCAATTGATACCGCGAGGAAATCAAATGTCTCTACTAATCCCGCCGGAAATTGCTGCGATCAATGATGTGATAAAAGCGGCCAGAGATAGTGCTAGAGCCTGGTCGTGGGCCGCTGACATGGAGGGGGTCAGCGACGCAGCTGATATGCGCGCCAAGTCAAAGGCCAGAACGACACTTGCAGAGCAATTATGCGATCAGGTGCGTGATCTTGATGCGCAGCCCCCTGCGGAAAATACGCAGGGGGAAATAGAGGTGATTGAGACCCTCTGGTCGAACCTGCGCGCCAGTCTATCGGGCGATCCTGATTCTGCTGCTCAAGAACTTTGCAAATCTGCAGAAGACCGATTGTCGGCGGCGATCGATGCGGCTTTGGCGGAAGAAGCACTGCCTCCCGCCGCCGCCAGCACTATCAATCAATTCATACGTTAACCCCTAAGTGGTCGATTGAGATAGGGCCATCAGGGGGTTTTCGTCCTCCGCCTGAATCATCGGGCTGGATTGCGAGTCCTCTATGCTTTGCAGCAGGAAAGCCTGCATCGCATTTCGACGCTCCATTTGTTGCTGATACAGCTGCTCCGTTTCTTCCAGATGCGCTCTCGCACTCGCCAACGCGCTTTGATAACTCTCATAAGTATCATGATGCGGATACCATCGATTCGCAAATTCGGTTTTATTTAGCATATTTGACGTGTTGTAATTGGAAACCTGCAGGTTTCCATATCGCGCCGACAGAGCTTTTTTCCCTTCATCCTGAAGGTAGGCAATTTTCGCCTCTCCGCTCAGGCCCATCGCATCGGCTTTTTTCGCAATATCTTGCAGGACACTGCCGCCGGCATGAGTCGCCACACTGCCATCCATATTGATGTAACCCAGAATTTCAGATCCTGTTGCGAATACCGTCCGAACGCCGGAAGGCGAGCCAGGATCATTCTGCTCCAGATTTTGCACATGCTGTCGCGCCCGTTCGACACTTTGCAGACTGCCTGGGATGTCACCTGTGTCTGACATTATCCTGCTTTGCAGTTCCAGCCATTTGTCAAAACTGGGGACGGCGGCACGGTATTGTTCGGCACTTAACTCATGTAACTCGACCGACTGCCCATCGGGCATTGTCATTGACACCGTCGTTGGTGTCTCAGGCATTGCATCAATACGTTCATAGAATGCTGCATATTGCGAGTCATACAGCTTTTTTAAATGCGGCCGCATTGTCGGATCAGAATACATCTTGGCACTGAAATCTATATCCATTGACTTTACTCCCTCATGATAACCCGCAATGGATCAGCAAAGTTTGTGCCAAAATACATTGGTTAAGTAATTCGCGCTAAAAAAGCGAATATGGGAACAGAAAACCGGCTTGGCCTTGCAGATTTGGTTCGGCCCGGCCACATTCTAGACAGCGATACAAACAATCTCAGCCAGTCAGGAAAACGATGCCCTTAGAGACGCTTAATCAATGGAAATGCTTTGGTGGAACTCAATCTGTTTACGCGCATGACAGTAAGGCGACCGGGACGCGGATGGAATTTGCCGTATTTGAACCGGCAAAAAGCAGCGATGCCCCGCGCCCTGTTCTGTACTGGTTGTCGGGTCTGACCTGCAATTGGGAGAATTTTGTGACCAAGGCGGGCGCGCAGCGCTATGCCGCCGCCCATAACATCGTCATCGTCTGTCCTGATACCAGTCCGCGCGGAGATACCGTACCGGATGCTGCGGACGAGTATGATTTCGGCAAGGGTGCCGGATTTTACGTCAATGCGACCCAGCAACCCTGGTCGAAACACTATCATATGTATGACTATGTGGTCGGCGAGCTTCCCACAGTGATTGAGCCACATCTCAGCAATCCGGTTTCGGCGCGCGGCATTTCCGGTCATTCCATGGGGGGCCATGGGGCATTGACCCTGGCCCTCAGAAATCCGGATCAGTACAGCAGTGTTTCCGCCTTTTCCCCCATTGTCGCCCCCAGCCAGGTTCCCTGGGGCGAGAAGGCACTTGGGCGATATCTGGGGGATGATCGCGCCACCTGGGCGGCCCATGACGCCTGTGCGTTGATCGCCCAACAGGGCTGGTCCGGTGACATATTGGTAGATCAGGGGGATGCTGATAATTTCCTGGAAAACCAGCTGCGGCCCCAGCTTCTGATAGAGGCCTGCCGGGATGCGAATGTACCCTTGGAGCTTCGCCTGCAGCCAGGTTACGATCACAGCTATTACTTCGTTGCCAGCTTCATCGGCGACCACATCGCCTGGCACGCGAAACGCCTTTCGGCCTGAGGAGAATGCGGAATGCCCCAAGACATCCTGGAACAGGCCGGAACGCCGGACCATCCCATCACAGTGGAGCGCGCGCCCGGTCGCGTGACGCTTTCCGCCAAAGGAACGAAACTGGCTGAAACCGCCGATGCCCTGATCCTGCGGGAGGGGCGGTATCCACCCACCTATTACATCCCGAAATCAACCCTTCCAAAGGACCTGCTGGAACAAGCATCAAAGGTGACGCATTGTCCCTATAAAGGGGATGCGACCCATTGGAAGGCAACGTTGGCCGATGGTCAGGGTATTGATCCCATCGCCTGGAGTTATGAAAATCCAATCCAGGGCATGACATCCATCCAGGGATATTTGGGCTTCTACATCAGTGCTTTTGACGGAGTCTTTGACCCGCCCCCACAGTAAGGAAGCCTAATCGCCCAGCCCTTTGATTGAGGAAAGTAGATCGGACAGAGCCGCCTGAGCATCGGCGCTAAGTGTCTCTTGTGTGTCCTGACTATCCGTGTCCTTTGCGACAATAGCCGCTGACGCCCCTGTCTGGCGCTGGATTGCCGCCGCCAATTCCTCCATCTGGACCGGTTTGGATACGTAATCGGACATACCGCTATCAATATAATGTTCCCGTTGGCCTTCCAGCGCATTCGCCGTCAAGGCCACGATTGGGATATCGGCCCATCGTTCATCGCTGGCCCGAATCCATTGTGCTGCTGTCGGTCCATCCATAACAGGCATTTGCACATCCATGAAGACCAAGTCATAGGGAACCAGCCGTAAGGTATGCAGCGCTTCGGCTCCATTGGATACGGTATCTACATGATGACCCAGCTTCTGTAACATGGTGCCGATAACGATCTGGTTGACATGGTTGTCTTCCACCAGCAACAGACGCAGGCGACGGGTTTCATCCGATATGACCTGAACGGAATCCGACTCCAACGGAACAGATGCCGGGCCTGGCTTGCATTCCAATTCGAACCAGAATGTCGAACCGACGCCTTCCTGGCTGTCAAAACCAATCCGCCCGCCCATCAATTCAACCAATTGCTTACAGATCGCCAATCCAAGCCCGGTGCCACCATATTGCCGGGACGTGGAACTGTCCGCCTGCGTAAAGCTGTTAAACAGGCGCCCTTGCGCTTCTTCCTTGATGCCCACACCGCTGTCCTGGACTTCAAATCGAATATGAATGCTTTCTGCGTCTCCGGTCCCTTCTGATTGGGTCGCGACACGCAAAATCACCTCACCTTCCTTTGTGAATTTGATCGCATTACCCACCAGATTGAACAATATCTGCCGTATTCTGGTGGCATCCCCTAACAGGTTCTGAATTGCATCAGAATCCCCCTGCGTTACCAGCGATACTGATTTCTGCTCTGCCTGGGGGCGCAGCAATTGCACGACGCTTTGCAAGACATCGCCTAAGCGGAAGGCTTCCTGTTCGATCTCAATTTTCTTCGCCTCCAACTTGGAGAAATCCAGAATGTCGTTCAGGATGATCAACAAGTCGGATGCGGATTGACGGGCAATCTCGGTAAACCGGCGCTGTTCTTCCGTCATTTCGGTATCCAGCAACAGGCCCGTCATGCCCAGAATGCCATTCATCGGCGTGCGGATTTCATGGCTCATCGCCGCCAGGAACTCGGACTTGGCCCGGGTTGCCGCCTCTGCCTGATCACGGGCGACTGCGATGTCTTCCGTCATCGACACCAGTTCCGCACTTTGCCGTTCAAGGCGCTGCTGGGCGAGCTTTTGTTCTGCAACAATGCGCTGCAGCTCTAATTCAGCCTGTTTCCGATCCGTAATGTCCTGAAAAGTGCCATCAAAACCGATACAGGTTCCCGCCTCGTCAAATGCGAGGCGACCACGTTCCTGAACATGGCGCCATTCCCCGCTGGGCAATGTGATCTTGTATTCGTCTGCATAATCTTCCAGCGTCGCCGTTGCGGAAGCCGCCCGATTGCGAATTCGCTGGGCATCCCTTTCACTCACCAAGTTAGCCAGAGTGTCATAATCAACGACATTTTCACCCAGCGACTGAAGGCCAAACAAGGCGCAGGCCTGGTCGGACAGATGGGTGAAGCGTCCCTGTTCCAGGGAATAGGAGAAATCACCCAGCCGTGCCAAGGTCTGGGCCTCTTCGACGCGGGCGGAAGCCTGGGCCATTCGGGTCTCGCGCTCAACAACCTCAGTGACATCAATACGCAGGCCTACCACCCCCCCATCATCCAACGCGCGCTCCTCAACACGCGTGTAGGTGCCGTCTGCATTCTTCTGAATAAAGGAGCTTTGAGAAGATTTATGCGCTTCCAATCGCATTCTTATAAAATCTTCCCACTCTTCTCGTTCGATCTGGAACACGCCTGCTTCCAGACCATCCCACAACAAATCTTCATAACGGGCGCCAGGGACAAATTTATCGGAAACCAGTGGATGCATGGTTCGATATTGCGTATTGCACATCACCAATCGATCTTCAGAGTCGAAAATCACAAACCCTGCAGAAATCGATTCCACAGCTGTTTTCAGGACCATTTCCGCGCGCGCCTGAGCCACAAGCGCATTTTCCAGCTCTTTTTCCCGCTGCACCAGTTCAGTGACATCGACACGGAAACCGACAATTCCGCCATCGGGTGTGCGGCGCTCCTCAATACGCAACCACCGACCATCGTCCAGATTCTGCAAAACAGGCTCACCGGGATTCTGGTGCATCGCCAGTCGTTCCTGAACAAAAGCCTCTACAGAGGCGGGATCTGTGGCAATATTCGAATATTGGCCGTGTTGCGCGCCATACCGAATGATTTCCTCAAATGTATTGCCAATTTTTAACGCGGGCTTGGTCAGGGCATAAAAATCCGCGTATCGAGAATTGAACACTTGCAGGCGATCATCCGTGTCATACAGCATGAAACCCTCGCTTAAGGATTCCAGGGCGATACTCATTTGCTGCTCTGCTCGCTTTTGAGCACGCAGAGAGGATTGTGAGGTTGCCAATGCGGCCTCTGCATCCTGCTGTCGTTGTGCCGCGATGCCCGAAAGAACACTCATCCGATACACCAACACCGTCGCGGTCAGCCCGATCAATAGGATCAATTCCGGAAACCAGCTCATCAACCCACTGCGGGCGGCATGACCGACCGTGATACGCCAATCCCGATTAATCCGATCCAGCGGCATGGAAATTGTCAGCGGCGCACTTTCTTCTAGATCTGCGCCGAAATGAAATGCCTTTCCGGTATTGTCCTGCAGCAATATCGACAGATCATCCGAAAATGGGAGTTCCTGGTCATCGGTCAACAATGTCGGCAGGTCAAACACGCCAAAAGTCTGGCCGAAAAAAAGAACGCTTCGATTGGGCGGAGCAACAACCACAAATCCCAAATTTCCGGTTAACAGTTTGAAGAACCCTGAATAAGCCATCTTGCCAGTGCGCATGGCGTGTCGGAAACTCTCCCCAACCCTGGGTGACTCAAATACCGACATACCAATCGCCGCCGCATTTCCCCGAATGGGTTCAATCCACTTGATGATGCCATTCTGATCCGTGTGTTCAATCGACAGGATCCCTGGGAAATCCCGCACCAATTCACTAGCATCGCGTCGCCAGAAGGTTTCGAACTGGGGGGTGCTTGCGTTCCAGCGACCCGCCATACGCTCAATCCCATTGGCGCGGCGAATCACGATTCCGGACACCGCATCCGCAACGGCTTTCGCTTCAAGCTGTAACTCTCGCGATTCAGCGTCTTTCTGATTTTCCGTGGCCAACTGCCAGGCGATCAGGCTCAAAATCAGGCCAATCACAACGCTGGCGGCATTGCCTATTATGCGGCTTTGCATGCCTGAGACACGCAATGCCAGGTAAACATTACCCAGAACCGCTATTCCAAGGAAGATCAGGCTAGCGGATGTGAAAACGCCAACATCCGAATGTTGATCCAGCCGCGTCCCAGAATTAGTGCTGAAAATCCAGGCGGCGACACCACTGAATCCCGCAGGAACCAGAAAGACACTAACCGCACCACGAATAATAAGAGACAGGCGACCCGCAAAAAACGTGGCAATCACTGCGACGCACAGAAGAATGATGCACGCCGTCGTGATCAGCGACATGCGCTGTATCACGGGGACATTTTCAGTGGTCATTGAAGACACAAAAAAGCGATCATTTCCAATATTCTGCCGGAAAACGTCCTGCCCCAGCGCCAAGACACATATGATCAGAGCAAGAACTGTCAGGCCCGCGGCAAGCCACCGCCCCAGATACGCAGAGACCGCCCCACCGCGATACCAGCCCGGATTGAAGGGGAAATTCTGCAAAAGCAAAGCCAGCGACAAGCCGAACAGACTGACCGCTGTACCTGGATATGTTGGCGCGCTATCAATTGCACTGAAATATGCTTCCGGGTTGCGGAAGAACCACAGTCCAGACAAAATTAAACTTGAGACGGCAACAAGTCCGGCGGTTCCAATGGACAACGCCATTGCGCTCCACCAGCTTGCATTCGACCCGATAGAACTAGATTTTAAAACCGGCTTCAACAAAACAACTTTCTATCTGTGACCAACACGGTCTGGAACTCAGAATAGCTTCGCAGCGTAACCAGGAAACGCTAAAAAAGTGCTAACAAATTGGTCAGAAACATATGATCGCAACGTACATACAGTATGCTAAAGTCGAATGCGATAACAGTAGGTACTGATGATATGCGTCTTTCTTCAAGTCTGTTACCCCACGTGTTCGTTCGTCACTGTCACGTGATCATGATCTTGTGGGCGATTGGATTAGCCATTGGCCTGCCTTTTCGCAGCGGATATGCGGAATCGATTGCCAATGCCCCCTCGACCCTGGCGCGCACGGTGGTTGATGCCTCACAGTATCCTTGGAGCGCGGTTGGACGGGTCAATATCAGTGGCGTCAGTTCAAGGTCCCATTGCACAGGGTCATTGATCGGGGAGCGTATCGTCCTGACGGCCGCTCATTGCCTGTATTTTCGCCCGACAAAACGCTATGCCGCACCACAGCTTATTAACTTTGTTGCAGGCTATCAGCGCGAAAAATATGTTGCCCATTCAACAGCCATTCAGATCATCCCCTCCCCCAATTTTAATGGGGAGCTTTGGGCAGATCCATCCAATATGGAACACGACTGGGCGATCGTGATTCTAAAAGATCCAATTGGCCGCAAAGCCGGGTATCTGGGCTTTCAGGCCTTGGATGCAGAAACCCTGAAGCAGATGATCGATACAAAACAGTATTTCTCTTTGGCTGGCTATCCCAAGGACCGTGCCCATGTAATTTCCGTCGACAATGCCTGCCGTATCCTGGGCTTTCTGGGGCATGGTGAATTGTTAAGCCACAGTTGCGAAATCGTCAGCGGCGATTCCGGCGCGCCCATCGCAATTCGCACCAAGTCCGGCCTGCAAGTGATTGGCCTGAACAGTGCGACCAATGTCCCGTTGACCGACGGTACTGTCACAAATACCGCCGTGCCAATTTACACCATCCTGAATCTGGTGGAACGTGCCATTCGCCATACGGAAATGAATGCTGTGTTTACACCCAACAACAGCCGCGAAGGGCAGGGTCCGGTCGAATAAGCATTGCCTGACTATCGACCGGATATCCGCACATCAAGATCCAAAAACCGCCCAGGCCATGCGACATGCCGTGATCAACAGAAACACAGCAAAGGCCTTGCGCAACAGAGGCGGAGAGATGGTATGGGCCAGCTTTGCCCCCAAAGGTGCGAAAGCAATCGTTGACGGCACGATAACCGCAAAAGCCAGCAGATTGGCATAGCCCAGGCTGAAGGGTGGCAGGCCCGGTTCGCCAAAACCACTGATGATAAAACCGATCACGCCAGGCAATGCGATCACCGGCCCCAGCGCCGCCGCGGTTCCCACCGCTCGCCGTATCGGGACATTGAACAGGCTGAGCGTTGGGACCCCCAGCGTTCCTCCGCCGATCCCCATGACGACACTGAAACCACCGATAAACATCCCAATCACGGCGCGACCCGGCCAGGATGGTAAGGATTTGCTGAGGCACCATTCCTGCTTGCCCAGTCCCATATGCACGGCAACCAGCAAAGCGACAGACGCAAAGATGATCTTCAGGGTTTCCCCACCGGCACGGGTGCCAATGACAATGCCGACGGCAACGCCCAGAACCACAAAGATGCCCAATTTCTTCAACAGATCAACATCAACACCGCCGCGTTTCCAGTGCGACTGTGCCGACACAAGGCCGGTCGGTACGATTGTCGCCAAAGACGTTCCGACCGCCAAATGCATGCGCAACTCCTCCGGCACACCAAAGGCCGGCAACAGCATATACAGGATTGGCACGATCACGATTCCACCGCCAACCCCCAGCAATCCGGCCAGGGTACCCGCAAAAGCCCCCGTCGCCAGCAAGGCCAAGGCAAACGGCAATAAAAAGGCGAAATCGAATTCAATCGGCACAATCAGTATCCTTTCAAACCTACTTAAACCGGATGGCGGGCGGATATCCTGACCGCCAGACCAAAACAACACAGCCCGATCAGCGCCAAAGCGATCAAGGCCCATACGACCAAATCATAGCCGCCCCAACGCCAAATCAGACTACCCGCGCTGGGGCCCAATGCCGTCGCGGCAACAAAAGGCACAGCCACCGCACCGGAAATGGTGCCAAACCCGGTCCGCCCCAGCAGATGCGCCGTGACAAGCGGACGCAGAATGCTGACGACCCCATGGCTGGCACCTTGCAACAACACGAACAGATAAATCAGCACCGGAATCACCGCCGCCAGCCCCAAAAAGACGCCGCCAACCGCGATGGATACAAAGATTACACCACACAGTGTGATCACCCCTATCCACCGTTCCGTCAACAGCATAACGATACGCCCGACCACCTGCATTGGTCCCAACAGGGAAATCGCCAGGACGGCAGATGCCAATGATATGCCCCGTTCGTCCAACAGGGGCAGTAAATGCGTGACAACAATGGCATGGTTTAGACCCAGAACCGCAAAACTGGCAGCCAGCAACCAGTAAGTCGGGCGCGATAATGTCTGGCGCAGCGCTGATTTGCGCAATTTTGTAACGTCGCCCTGACTGGAGTGATGCGCGGAACTGTCAAACGCGACATCCCCGGCCCTCAATCGGGTGCCAAACCAGAACAAGGGCACCGCAACGGCCAGGATCAGAACGGCCATCGTGCCACTTGCCGCCTGCCAATTGGCCGATACTGCAATCCAGTTACACAGCGGGAAAGCGACGGTTCCCGCAAATCCAGCCATCAGGGTGATCATGGTAATCGCGCTTCTGGCCTGAACCCCGCGACGGTGTGTCAGGAAGGCGAAACACGGCTCATACAGGCATCCCCCCATGGCGATGCCGATACCGATCCAGAGGGCGAAAAAGACAGGATAGGACTGGACCTGGGTCAACAGCAACAGCAACACACCGCCCAAAGCCGCACACCCTGTCAGAATCCAGCGCCCTGCATCCTGATCAATCAATCCCCCGATCTTTGGCGCAACCACCGCAGAAACCAGCAAGGCACAGGTTGCCGCCAGGGTCAGCTCCGTCTTGGACCACCCCAGATCGGATTCCCAATGCACCAACAGGGCCGGGAAAAGATAATACATCCCTGCCCAAACCAGGGTTTCGGCAATCCCAAGGCACCATATCCGACTGTCTAGATAGATCGCGCGGCTCATGGAAATGGGTTAGACCCCAACGCTTGTTCCCCGTCAATCACTCACACGGACAAGATCATTCGAATTCCAGGATCATCTGATCCACCGCAAGGCCATCCCCCTGGGCAGCGTGGGCGGTCTTGACTGTGCCATTGCTGACGGCGCGCAGAACATTTTCCATCTTCATCGCCTCAACAACCGCCAGTTCCTGTCCAGCCTCCACCGCATCACCGGGTGAGACACTGAGCCGCACCAACAAGCCCGGCATGGGGGACAGCAGGAATTTCGACATGTCTGGTGGCGGCTTGTAGGGCATCAACCGGCGCAGACCGGCATGGCGGGCTTCCAGCACCAGCGCCCGAATGCGCGCGCCATCATGGCTCAATACAAACCCAGCGCCGTCCCGATCCACCTGGAACAGACGCAATTCATCATCCACCGTGGCGCGGAAAATGATCATGCCCGGCCGCCATCCGCTTTCAATGAACAGCGTTCGGTCTCCCAGAGTCAGGCGATCGCCATCCTCTCCCCGTTCCAGATGCAGGGAGATTTCCTGCGCATCCTTATCGCCCAGAAATACTGTGTAATCCGATGGCAGGTCCGGCTCGCGGCCCTGTTCCTGGCCAGAAATGCGCCGCTCCCGCTGTTCAATCCGGTCCTGGATGACCGCTGCAATCGCCGCGAATAGGTCTGGATCATCCGGCTTCAAATGCGCTTCTGTCAGGCCATCTGGATATTCTTCTGCAATAAAATTGGTGGTGATCCGGCCTTCGGCAAAGCGGGGATGCTTCGCCAGATTGGCCAGGAAGGGCATGTTATGGCTCAGGCCGCGCACGACATAGCCATCAATCGCCCGGCGCAATTCCGCGATGGCCGATGCCCGGTCCTTGCCCCCGACAACCAGTTTGGAGATCATCGGGTCATAGAACATGGAGATTTCAGCGCCATCATAGCAACCGCTATCGACCCGCACCTTTCCTTCCACCGCCTGCGGCTCAATATAGCGGCTCAGGCGGCCTGTCGAAGGCAGGAAGCCACGCTCTGCATCTTCTGCATATAGCCGGGCCTCAATCGCCCAGCCTGTCAATTTGATGTCAGACTGCTTCATCGGCAGCTTCTCGCCATAGGCAACGCGGATCATCCATTCAACCAGATCATAGCCGGTAACCAGTTCCGTGACCGGATGTTCCACCTGCAGGCGGGTGTTCATTTCCAGGAAATAGAAATTGCGATCCTTATCGACGATGAATTCCACCGTCCCGGCCGTGCGATATTTCACCTGTTGGGCCAGCGCGACCGCCTGTTCGCCCATCGCCTTGCGGGTTGCCTCATCCAGGAACGGGGATGGGGCTTCTTCGATCACCTTCTGATGGCGTCGCTGGATGGAACATTCCCGCTCCCCCAGATACAGGCAGGTGCCCTGTCCATCGGCCAGAACCTGAATTTCGATATGGCGGGGTTCTTCAATGAATTTTTCAATGAAGACACGGTCGTCGCCAAAGCTGCTGCGCCCTTCATTCATGGCCGATACCAGACCCTCCCGGGCCTCTTTATCATTCCAGGCCAGGCGCATGCCCTTACCGCCACCACCGGCAGACGCCTTCAGCATCACCGGATAGCCGATGTCGTTAGAAATCCGCACCGCCTCTTCGGGGTCGGTAATCGCCTCCAGGAATCCCGGCACAGTGCTGACGCCCGCGGCCAAAGCCAGCTTCTTGGATTCGATCTTGTCGCCCATCGCCTCAATCGCGCCGACCGGCGGGCCGATGAAGGCAATGCCCTCTTTCTCCAGCCGCTCTGCAAAGCGCTTGTTTTCCGACAGGAAGCCATAGCCAGGATGCACAGCCTCTGCGCCCGTCTCCTTACAGGCCTTAACGATGTTATCGATCACCAGATAGCTTTCAGAAGACGCCGCCGGTCCGACCAGCACCGCTTCGCCACCCAGCGCCAGGGCCGTCTTCACATGCAGCGCCTGCGCATCCGCCTCAGAATACACCGCGACCGGCACGATCCCCATCTTATGGGCCGTGCGCATCACCCGACAGGCAATTTCCCCGCGATTGGCAATTAGGATTTTCTTAAACATGTTAACCAACACCCCGTTTTGTTAAACCTTTGGGCTGCCTCTTTGCCCGTCCCCCATCCTTCGAGACGCGGCGTTGCCGCTCCTCAGGATGAGGGATTTACTATTGTGAACCCTCAGTTCTCTCCACCATCATCATTCTCATCCTGAGGAGAAACTCCTGCGTCGTATCAAAAGAGAGAGCGACTACCCTTTTTTTACTGCGGCTCCTTAGGATGAGGGGACCACAGTTATTCAACCTCACTTTTCTCCACCATCACACTTCTCATCCTGAGGAGACGCGTCAGCGTCGTCTCGAAGGAGGGCCCGCGAGGCACCTCGTTTTCCCAAAGCACTTATCCTCTTCCAATCCCCAGAAACCAACGCTTCCTTCTTGGCCCGAGACCACCCTTTTAACTGCTGCTCTGAAGCTATCGCATCTTCAACACGCACAAACCGCTCACTAAAGACAAGGGCAACAGGGCGTCTTGATGTTGTATATCCGGGATAGGCACCCTGCTGATGCTCTTGTACGCGCCGATCCAAAGACCCGCGAGCCGATCCGACATAGTAACTTCCATCTGAGCATCGGAGCATATAGACCCAGAAATCCAACTTGCCTCACTTTCCTGCCATCCCCCATCCTTCGAGACGCGGCGTTGCCGCTCCTCAGGATGAGGGATTTACTATTGTGCACTCTCAATTCTCTCCACCATCACGACTCTCATCCTAAAGAGAGGCGTCGGCGTCGTCTCGAAGGAAGGCCCGTGATGATCCGTTCAACCTGCGACCCTCACGACGCGGGATTTACCAATGCGCACTCTCAACTTTCTCCACCATCACAACTCTCATCCTGAGGAGACGCGTCAGCGTCGTCTCGAAGGAAGGCCCGTGATCATCCGTTCAACTTGCGGCCCTCACGACGCGGGATTTACCAATGTGCACTCTCAACTTTCTCCACCCTCACCATTCTCATCCTGAGGAGACGCGACAGCGTCGTCTCGAAGGAGGGCTTACAGCGGAATATTGCCGTGCTTTTTCCACGGGTTCTTGATGTCTTTCGTGCGCAGCATGCTGAGCGCGCGGGAGATGCGGCGGCGTGTGCTGTGGGGCATGATGACGTCATCGATGAAACCGTGCTGGCCCGCCACGAAGGGATTTGCGAATTTATCGCGGTATTCCGCTTCCTTTTCCGCCAATTTCGCGGGATCATCACGATCCCCGCGGAAGATAATTTCCACCGCGCCCTTTGGGCCCATGACGGCGATTTCCGCTGACGGCCAGGCATAATTCACATCACCCCGCAGATGCTTGGACGACATCACATCATAGGCCCCACCATAGGCCTTGCGGGTGATCACGGTGACCTTGGGCACCGTCGCTTCGGCATAGGCATAGAGCAGCTTCGCGCCGTGTTTAATGATGCCACCATATTCCTGGGCCGTGCCGGGCAGGAAGCCTGGCACATCGACCAGGGTCACGATGGGAATGTTAAAGGCATCGCAGAAGCGCACGAAACGACCCGCCTTGATGGAACTGGCAATGTCCAGACAGCCCGCCAGAACCATGGGCTGATTGGCGACGATGCCGACCGGGTGGCCTTCGATCCGCGCAAAGCCAACTACGATGTTGCCTGCATTATTGGGCTGGATTTCAAAGAAATCTTCCTCATCAGCGATCTTGTGTATCAATTCCTTGATATCATACGGCTTGTTGGGATTGGGCGGGACCAATGTGTCCAGCGACATGTCCAGCCGGTCATGGGGATCGTCAGTCGGGCGGTGGGGCGGCTGTTCTTTATTATTCAACGGCAGGAAACCCAGGAAGCGGCGCAGTTGCAGCAGTGCCTCCACATCATTTTCGAAGGCCAGGTCAGCGACACCCGATTTGCTGGTATGGCTTGTCGCCCCGCCCAGTTCTTCAGCGGTCACGGTCTCATTGGTGACTGTTTTCACCACTTCCGGCCCAGTGACGAACATATAAGAGGAGTCTTTGACCATGAAGATGAAGTCGGTCATGGCGGGTGAATAGACAGCGCCCCCGGCACAGGGGCCCATGATCATGGAAATCTGCGGCACCACACCCGACGCCATCACATTGCGCTGAAACACATCGGCATAGCCTGCCAGAGAGGCAACCCCTTCCTGAATGCGCGCGCCGCCGGAATCGTTGAGGCCGATCACCGGGACGCCAACCTTCATCGCCTGATCCATGATTTTACAGATCTTGCGGGCATGGGCGGCAGACAATGACCCGCCAAACACAGTGAAGTCCTGAGAAAAAACGAAAACCCGTCGACCATTGACCAGACCATGCCCCGTAACGACGCCATCGCCGCGGATTTTCTGATCCTGCATCCCGAAATCGGTGCAGTCATGTTCGACAAACATGTCCCATTCTTCAAAAGAGCCTGGATCCAGCAGCAGATCCAGCCGCTCCCGCGCGGTCAGCTTTCCCTTGCTGTGCTGGGCTTCAATTCGCTTGGCACCGCCGCCTTGCCGCGCATCTTCGCGCATATCTTCAAGGCGTTGAAGAATATCTTGCATGGGCTTCCCCCTGTTTTTAAACCTTGGCGTCCGTTTTAGCGCGTCATTTTCTGCTTTACCAGCGACGAAAAGACCCAGCCAGATGGAATGCTTAAGGTGGGTCGATTAACTGAATCTGTATCCAGCGCCGGATCTGATCAAAGCTGGGGTCCCGCACGCCGTCGCGCCAGACCAGCCACCAGCCATATTCTTCCCGCACCACTTCCGGACCAACAGGCACCAGCGTCCCCGCCAGTATCATCTCATCCACCAGGGGTCGCCAGCCCAGGCCAACGCCATTTCCCACCAGAATTTCCCGGATGACCAATGGATAATTGTTCAGTCTAATGTTTGCAGGCGGGGGTGTGCGATGGACCCCGGCCAAACGGAACCACACTGCCCAGCTCATCCAGGGTCGATCCCCCTCGTCCATATGGATCAGGCGTTCTGTCATCAGGTCTTCTGGAGTCGCCACCAAAAGTTCTGGGCGTTTTGCCGCCAGTCCGGCACTGATCAGGGGTAAGACTGTTTCCGGGCGCAGCAGCACCCCTTCCATACCCGGCCAATCGCCCCGCCCATGGCGCACCGCAACGTCAAAATCGGTCCGGTCAAAATCTGATGAACTGTCAACAATCGCCAGGTTGATCGTGCGCCCGCCCAGATCCGCGCGCAAATCATTCAGGCGCGGCATCAGCCATTCCTGTCCAAACCCTGAATGCGTTGCAAATGTCAGGGACCGCGCCTCCTCCTGCCGACGCAATGCCTCTACGACCTGGGCGATATCCCCGAACCCGGTATTGACCGCATGCCACAGCCGAAGACCGGCCTCTGTCAGGGCGATGCGGTTATGACTGCGCACGAATAATGGACGCCCCAGCGACTCCTCAAGCCCCCGAATATGACGGGTGACCGCAGGCTGGCTGATCCTTAACTCTTCTGCCGCCTTGGTGAATCCCCCCAGACGCCCGGCGGCCTCAAAGACCGCCAGCGCATTCAACGAAGGCAGGCTGTGTCGAATTTCTTTCATAACTTTATGTTATGATAGGCATTGCCATTTTATGGGTTTTTTTGCGACACGAATTATTGAATTTTCCACCACAGTAGATAATGGCGAAAGGGCGTACCGTGGCTGGTTTTCAAATGAACTGGGAGTCCGGGTTTCTGGAATTGCACCATCAGGGTCAGGTCATCCCCCTGACAGCAGAATGGCTGCGGCAATTGAGCGATGCGCCAGACCAGATTGATCACAACAGCTATCAGCGTTTCTATGATCCAACCCAATTGCCCATCGACCTGGCAATTGTGGAGGCGATGGCGAATGATCAGGGAGTCGACCTTCTGTTTTCCGATGGTCACCGGCATTTCTACCCGCTGGAGCGGATGATGATAGAGGCCGGGTTACAGACCCATCCTGACGACCTGCCGCAACCGACCCCCTGGACCATAGACACACTGGTGCCGCCAACCCTGCACTGGGAAAACCGCCATGACTCCTGGACCCGGCTTCAGGTTCTGGAGGGATTCTTCCAATATGGATTTGCCCTGTTGCGCGACACGCCCAGCACGGAAGACAGCCTGTTGGATATCGCGCAGGTCTTTGGCCCCATCCGCGAAACCAATTGGGGGCGGCTGTTCAATGTCCGAACTGAAGCCGTGGCAACGGATCTGGCCTATACCGGGCTGGCGCTGACCGCCCATACGGACAACCCCTATCGCCGGTCAGTGCCGGGGATTCAGTTCCTGCACTGTCTGGCCAATGACGCCACGGGCGGTGAAAGCACGATTGTCGATGGATTGTCGATCTGCACCGCGCTGAAACAAGAATCGCCGGCGGAATATGATGTTCTAAGCAGCCTGCCGATTTCATTCCGATATCTGTCCAAGGATGTGAATGACCGGGAAACTGCGCCGATGATCCGATTGGATTCGTTTGGCAATCTGCGCCAATTGCGCCTGTCGACCCGTCTGGATTTTGCCCCCGCCGTTGATCCGGAAATCCTGAAAACCTTCTATGCCGGGCGCCGGCATTTGGCCCGCCTTGCGGCGGAGCCCCGCTTCGTCTTTTCCTTTAAGTTAAAGACGGGGGATTGCCTGATGATGGACAATCACCGCACCCTGCATGGCAGGACAGCCTTTGCCGAAGACGGATTTCGCTTTCTTCAGGGCTGCTATATCGACCATGATGGGCCCGAGAGCCAATATCGCACGTTAAGCCGTCATCTAAGGCAGGCACAGGACGCCCAGACGGCCGCTGCATAATCCCAATAAACGGGATCGATTGTAATTTGAGGAGAAGAGTGATGAGCACGGTTTCCTTCACCCGCATGAGAGATGGCACCCAAGCCGATTATGATCTGCTGCATCATTATGAGCAGGAATTTATCAATGGCCTGGCTGATCGCGTGCTGGACCATTTGAAAATGCTGGACGGGTCCCTGGGCGGCTATCAGATCAGCCGCTTTGAACATTCCCTGCAATCAGCGACACGGGCCCAAGCCGATGGCGCGGATATTGATTGGATCGTCACGGCGCTGCTGCACGATATGGGCGACACGCTGTCCCCGATGAACCATGATTCCATGGCCGCTGCTGTCCTGGCCCCCTATGTCCGGGAAGAATGCACCTGGGTCCTGAAACACCATGGCATTTTTCAGTTGAAATATTATGGGGCCAAGATCGGCGCCGATCCGGAAAGCCGCGCCAAATATATCGATGATCCGAATTATGAGTCCTGTGTGACTTTTTGTGAGCGCTGGGACGAAAACTGCTTTGATCCCGGCTATAAAAGTGCACCGCTGTCACATTTTGAACCCATGGTGCGTCAGGTCTTCGCCCGCAAGGCTTGGGATCCGACTGTTCTGCTGCCAGGGGTTCAGGTGCCGATGATAGTTGAAAGCGCGAAGGTCGCCGCCTCAGCCTAGAGCATCATGCGCTCGCATAAGCGCAGGCAGGATACTCTAACCACTTGTTTTTTAATAAAATACGTCGTCACAAATGATTCAGTTTGTTCGGGGTTTGCTCTAAGCGAAGCAATTCGATGAAATGCTGCGCGGATGTCACTTCGCGCAATAATCGCTGATGCCGTTTTTCCGCCTCTTCATCCGTGCCCCATAACTCAGCCTGAAATGTCTCATCCACACGAGAGATCGCAAGGGCCTCCGGGGCTGTCAGGCGTCCCTCCACCACGGCAAGCGCCAGAAGGAAGGATCCATAGGCCGTGGTCATAACATGCAGCCCTGTCAGGGTATGGGGATCAAAAGCCAGAGCGACTGCGGTGAACCGGGCCTTGTTCTCAGCAGGTTGTTCAACCGGCATGATCCCTGTCGTAACTGAAAAAGTGACATCATAGCGGGTCCTGGCCCAATCCAGGAGCGGATCCCACGCGTCTGCCTGACGCTGCGCCAGTTCGATTGGTTGATCGGCGCGGTAACACAGCAAGTCCGACGCCGCAAAACCCGACGCTTCCGCCGCAACGGCCTCCATTGCCCCGGAAACCCGATCAATCGCGGTGGAAGCAAAAGACATCAAGGGCATTGTATCAGGGATGATTTTATCCCCCTGAGCATTCCATTCCGCCGCCACGGCTTCCCCAAGAGCCAAACCTGGCAAAACAAGCGGTGCGCGGGCCGGCGTGCGCACGGGGCGACCATCCAAATTAACCATGTACCCGCTTTCCGTTTGCACGGCCGCAGCAGATTTATAAAATCGCTTCATATTTACTCCAAATCTTTGGGTTTTCTTAAACTTTATCCCATATGGTCAGATTATTAAGTTTTGGTCTTACAGATGAAATCGCTTGTGTGCATGCCAGATAGGTGCGCCTAAGTAAACGGTATAGGATTTTATAGGGTGATAGGATTTGGATCAATGCGAGGGCGATTGCTCTCAATTGTTGCTTTGGTTTTGGCAGTGGCGTTTATCGGCACAACAGCGACCAGTTATCACGTAACCCGGGATGCCCTGAAACAGAGCGTTGTAGAGACAGAGCTGCCGCTGACGGGCGATACGATCTATTCTGAAATTCAGGCCGACCTGGTCCAGCCGATCTTTATTTCCTCGCAAATGGCCAATGACACTTTTTTGCGGGATTGGATTTTGTCCGGCGAGACAGACCCCGAGGCTGTTACACGCTATCTGGAGTCGGTGCGGTCGAAATATGGATTTTTCACTGCTTTTTTCGTTTCTGAATTTTCCAGGCACTATTACCACTTTAGTGGCGTTACCAAAGCAGTCGATGAAAACGATCCCCGCGATGAATGGTTCTTTCGGGTACGGGGGATGACATCGGATTATGAAATCAACGTCGACCCCAATCAACAGCAAGACGACAAAACCACAATCTTCATTAATTATCGTGTTTATGACTACCAGAACCGTTTCATTGGTGTGACCGGTGTCGGCATGGATCTGGACACGATGGGGCAGATTATTAACCGCTATCGCAGTGATTTCAGCCGCACCGTCTATTTCATTGATCAAACCGGCAATGTCACACTGCATCCCAATCGAGAGATCAGCTATAAAAAGAGCATCACCGCCATTCCGGGCATAAGCGACATTGCCAATACCATCCTGAAAAATCCTGGAGAAAACTTTGAGTTTCAGCGGGACGACGAAACAATTTTGCTGAACACGCGCTATATTCCAGAGCTTGAATGGATCCTGATGGTGGAACAAAGCGAGTCGGACGCCACAAAAGCGGCGGGGCGCGGCATCACCTTAAATGTCATTATTGGCCTGGTTGCGATTCTTGTAACGGGGCTGGCCATATTCCTGGCGATTGCGCGGTTCCAAAACCGATTGGAAGAAATGGCGACGACAGACCCCCTGACGGGGCTGAACAATCGCCAGGTTTTTGACATTGCCTTGCGCCACGCCGTCGAACGAGCCAAACGGACTAAACAGCCGCTGTCAATTATCATTATCGACCTGGATCATTTTAAACTGATCAATGATCGCCACGGGCATCTGACCGGGGATGAGGTGCTGAAGTCTTCTGCAAACCTGCTGAAAGCCTCCGTCCGCACATCGGATATCCTGGCCCGATGGGGGGGTGAGGAATTTGTACTCCTAATGGAAAACTGCTCTCAGGAAGCCGCCCTTGAAGCCGCCGATTCACTGCGCCGGAAACTCAGCGAAAGCACACCCGTCAACACCTTGAAGGCCCTGAAACAAACAGCCAGCTTCGGTGTTGCCACATTGTCTGGAAACGAACAGCCAGAGGCATTGGTGGATCGTGCAGATCGGGCGCTGTACAAGGCCAAGCATGATGGGCGTAACTGCGTTCGTGCAGCCACGCCCACCCCAAACTAACCAGAGCCCGCTTTAGTTACCAAACAGGCCTTTCAGCGCACCGCCAACACCTTCTTCGATGGCCTTGCCAGGATCCTTGAGAACATCGGCCGGGGCAGACTGTTGCTGCGCTGGGGCATTCTCAACCTGTTCTTTGCTTTCCTCGACCTCTTTCTTACACGGATGATCCGCCGGAAGGTCACCAACCACTGCCAGCAGGGCGGGTGCAATACCGCCCGTCAACAGGCCCGTAACAATTCCCAAACCAATCGCCTTTGGATCCGGAATAACGGATGGATTGGCAAAGGTCCCTGTAATTGACAATGGAACACTGGTCAAACCACCCCCACCAGCAGGCTTTGCAGTCAGGTTCAGCTCTTCCGTCTTAAGATTGATATTACCTTCTGTAATGACTGTGATTGGACCAGAGGCTGTATAACCCGCCTTGGTTTCCATCAGGCCATCTTTCAGATCATAGTCCAACACGGTGCAATCCATCACGACCCAGCCATTCTCGGTCGCCAATAAACCTGCCAGAGTATCGCCCATCGCATCCTCAAAAGCCTTCTTCAAGACGCGACTGTCATACAGGCTGACCAGGGTATTGCCTGTCAGAGAGCCTGCAATGGCACGCGGCGAGGCCCCGGCCCCTTTCAAATCGATATTCACATCCAAAGGTCCAACGATCTTGTCCCGCATACCGGCCCCGGCCAACAGCGACTCCAGGCCCATTTTCTTACCCTCTATGGACACAGAGACAGATGGGTTGTCCTGGCTGCCATCCAGCGAGAGCGCACCATCCAGGGTGCCTGCGCCGACACCCGCTTTAAACGGGCTGACATCCAGCTTACCATCCTCAAGCACGATTTTGATTTCAAAATCTGTCAATTCCGCAACCGCTGCAACGAAGGTTGCTGCCTTGTATTCGATATCCGCATTCACAGACTTCATCACATCCAACGGCAGCGGATCATTCGGGATCAAGCGCCCATCAGACGAAGCGCTAGAGGTGCCCCCGCCCGTTGTTCCGCCAGATGTTGAGGCCTTAGAGGCACCCCCCTTGGCGGGTGGATTGACATCATTGATGTCGAACCGGGTTGAAGACAGCCGCGCCACAATGCTGGGGACGTCGCCTGTCGCATCAATGGTCGCGGTCCCGGCGATATCGCTGCCTCCAATTTTCGCTGTGAAGGGGTCCAGGGTTATGGGCTTGCCATTATCCCCCTTCAAACTGCCCGACACATCAACCGGCCCAATCGGTGGAATGCCCGGGGCTAGATCAGACAGGACCGACAGATTGGGGGAGATCACCTTAAACGCGACATCCGCCCCTGACAGTTTGACCAAATCGGTCACCGTGCCCTTGGCTTCGACCAGCAGCGTTTTTTCCGTGCCAAGGTTAAGGTCAAGCTGGCTGAGCGTCAGCACATCCTGTGCATCCCCTGCGACCTTCAAATTCAAATTCAGCGGGCCCAATGCGGGAACGGATGCATTGGAGAATGCCTTAACCAACGGAGACAGATTGCCAACTTCCGGCGACACGGCCTTGACCGACAGATCAACTCCCTTTTGCGCCAACAAATCCTCTATACCGCCATTGACCTGAACCTGAATGGTTTCAGGCTTGCCAAAGTCCACCGCCAAATCTGTCAGACCCAGGCCAGCCTCCATGCCGCCATTGACTTTCGCCGTCATCGACATCGGACCCATGTTGGGAATGCTTTGACCAGAGAATTCCTTGGCAATTGGAGACAGATTTCCAAGCTCTGGTGAATCGGCCGTAATATCCAACGCGATGCCATTCTGCTTCATGATATCCTTGATACCACCGCTAACGGCAAGCGTGACCATCTCCTGGGTGCCAAGATTGAGCGATAGGTCTTCGACGGACAGTTCATCTGCCAAATCACCGCGCACATTCAATGAAACATCCAATGGACCTAAAGCCGGGACTTTCTGACCGGAAAACTTCTGCGCAATGGGTGACAGATTGCCCACCTGATTGCTTTTCACCATAACGGCCAGATCGACACCTTCGGTCGCGACCGCGTTTTCAATTGTCCCATTCACCGTCACATGGATGACATCGGGAGATCCCATATCAACCACAAGCGGGTTGACTGACAGGTTATCCCCGTCGCCTTTCAGCGTCGCATCAACCTTGAAACCACCCAGCCGTGGCACATCGATACCCGCAATCTGGGCGACATTAGCCAATTCTTCGCCCAAGGCAGATACCTTAACATCAATGCCTTCCTGCCCGGCCAGATCTTGAATCTGGCCCTGAATTGCGACGTCGATTCCCGCCAGATTACCGACAAAATCAATCGGCGTTGGCTGACCGGAATCCGTCATTGTTTGCAAGGAGCCCATTTCGCCAGACATGACCAGATCCAGATCATCAAAAGCGGCATCCAGATTAAGCTTCAATGGATCGGTTTCCGATTGGCTGCCCAAGGTTAGTTCCGTCAGGGTAAACACCCGGTCCGGACCCAGGGCCGGGTCTTTCATGACCACTTCGACATCCGCAATGCGAACGTCGCGCAGAATCGGTAACACCAGATCGCCACCACCACTATATCCGCCACCGCTATGGCTTTCACCCGCATCGGATTTCATGTCAGCGTCGCTGGCGCCCGCCGTCTGGAACTGCGTATTGCTGACGCCTTGTTCATTCTTTTCGAGTATCGCACGGACGCCATCCACATGGGCCAGCGTGATATCCGGGGTGGATCCCAACAGAGAGAACAGCTTCAGGCTGACCTCAACAGAATCCACTTCCACCATATTTGGGCGAGACCCCCAATCGGCGTTACTGAGCGCAATGCCCGTCGCCTTCAACCGGGTATCGGTGCCCAATTCGAATTCAATCGGCCCCTCAATCACCAATGTGCGGCCGGTCGCATCCTTGACGGCGCTTTGGATTTCAGGTTTCCAATCATTCAAATCAATATTCAGGATATAGACGATGGCGCCGACCGATACGACGACCAGAACCGCCAGAAATCCGCCTAGAATTTTAATAAAACGTCGCATTATTCCGTGCTCCATAGGTTTTCAATTAAGCCGGGCAATTCGGTGAAATGGTTGGCAACCACACTGGCCCCGGCCTCTTTCAACATCTCCGGGGCATGATATCCCCAGGAAACACCGATTGCCTTGGCCCCGGCGCGCACCGCCATCGTCACATCAAAGATGGTATCGCCAATCACGACGGTTTGCCATGGGGAAACACCCATTTCCGCCATCGCATTTATTAAGATTTCAGGATGCGGCTTTCCGGGTCCATCCTCACTTGTCTTCAGAATGCTGAAATGATGCGCAATGCCGTGACGCTGCAAAGTGTGGTTCAGGCCGCGTCGCCCCTTGCCGGTCGCAACACCCAGAACATAATGATCAACCTCAGACAGCGCCTCTAAGACACCACTACAGCAATCATAGAGCGGTTCTTCATACTTTCCAGCCGCGCGATCACTGACAAAGGCCTTGCGGCAGGCCAAAGTCAATTGCTGTAGAATTTCGGGGTCCCCATCCGGATGCAGGGCCCCGATCGCGTGATCCAGAGATGTCCCGATCTGATGGCGTATCTGGTCGGGCGTCGGCGGAACCAATCCCGCCCCTTGCCAAACCAGGGTCATGGTATCGACAATGATATGCCCGCTATCAACCAGGGTTCCGTCGCAATCAAAAACGATCAGGCGGGGTGTCGGCTCACTCATTGGTCATCTCACCCGCAGTCTTACTGTTCAAGTTCGGCGAAGGGATCTTCTATATCGGGACCCGATGTATCAAATTCAAACAGCGCAAGTGTACGCCGGAAATGGGAAGGCGGGGCCGCCTTGATCAACGTGCCCGCCCCAGAAATGCCGGGCGGCAGAACGATGGAGCGCGCATGCAGATGCATCCCCTTGGGCAATTCATCCCCGTCTGGAAAGGCCGCCTTGCCGCCATATTTCCCGTCACCCAGAATTGGCGTGCCCAGGGCGGCCAGATGGGCGCGAATCTGATGGGTGCGCCCAGTCCTCGGCCACAGCGCCACCAGCGCCATCTTCTGGGCTGCCTGGTCCAGCACCTTAAATTCGGTGATGGCGACATCGCCATTTTCCTCGTCCGGTACGACTTTCTCGCCCCCGGGTCCACCGAGCTTCGACAGCGGTAAATGGATTGATCCTTCGTGGGGGGTCGGAACACCAACGGTGATGGCCCAGTAAATCTTTTTGACCTCTCGCCCTTTTAGCGCCTGCCCAAGAGCCGCAGCGGAATTCCGGTTCCGCGCCAACAACATCACGCCGCTGGTATCCTTATCCAGGCGGTGCACCAGGCGGGGCCGGTCAATTTCCTCGAAATGCAGGAATTCCAGCATGGCATCGACATGCCGCTCTGTCTTGCTGCCACCCTGGACCGCCAGGCCCGGCGGCTTATCAATCGCCAGAACGGCGTCATTGCGGAAAATCACCAGCTTCTTGGCAAAGGCTTCATCTTTTGGATCAACCGGCTTGGGGGGGCGTTTATGGGGGGCCGTGGAGGCAGGTTCATAGGGTGGTACACGCACGGTTTGACCGGCACCGACGCGGGCATCGCTTTTCACGCGCCCGCCATCGATCCGCAGTTCCCCCTTGCGCATCGCCTTTTGCAGGCGACTGTGGGGCATGTCTGGAAACTTCAACTTGATCCAACGATCCAGTCGCATGCCGTCTTCATCATCGCGCACTTCCAGTGTTTGAACACCTTGCACCACAGTCTCTCCTAGAAATTATAAGGCATCAGCCCAGAATTGCGCGCGCCAGCATCATGCCGGCATAAAGGCCCAGCACAGCAAGGCAAACCGACCCCAGAGTGTAAAGCGCCGCCATTCCAAGATGCCCCCGGTTCAACAGGGAGACAATCTCCAGCGAGAATGTCGAAAATGTCGTAAAGGCACCCAGAACACCCACCGCCAGAAAGGCGCGCAGATTTGGCATCGGTTCCGCCAGATGCATAAAGACCTGAACCAGCACGCCCATCAGAAAGGATCCCAGAACATTCGTGACGAAAATTCCCCACGGGAACCCATCCCCGGTCCAGCGCATAACCTGGGCGGCGAAATAGTGACGGGCCAGCGCACCAACAGCGCCCCCCGCCGCAATGGCGATAATCGGGTTCATAAAAGACGTTATGCTGCGCCAATCAGCCAGATGCAAGGGCTGCTATCGGCAATTTCGAAACTCTGCCAAGACTAGTGCATCTGTCCCTTTCGCTTTCGGGTGCGCCTGGCCAGCATATTCAAAGCCTCAACACCGCCAGAAAATGCCATCGCCGCATAGACATACCCTTTTGGAACATGGACGCCAAAGCCATCTGCAATCAACAACATCCCAATCATCAGCAGGAAGCCCAGCGCCAACATCACAACTGTGGGATTCTGCTCAATAAACCGCGCCAGGGGACCACTGGCGACCAGCATCAGAATGACCGACACAATCACAGCACAGATCATGATGGGCAAATGTGGAGTCATCCCCACGGCGGTCAGGATACTGTCCAGGGAGAAAACCAAATCCAAGGCCAGAATCTGGACAATGGTAAGGCCGAAATTCATCACAACAGCGCGTTTGGGGTCGATTTCTTCTTCCACATCCGGGTCAACGGAATGGTGAATTTCCGTGGTGGCCTTCCAGACCAGGAACAATCCGCCCGCAATCAGTATGATGTCACGCCAGGAAAACTCTTCCCCAAAAACAGCAAATATCGGGTCGGTCAACCCGACCAGCACGAATAACAGACTCAACAGTAACAGGCGCATGATCAGCGCCCCGCCGATCCCGATCGTGCGGGCACGGGCGCGGTTTTCTTCCGGCAATTTATTGGTCAGGATGGAGACAAAGACCAGATTGTCGATCCCCAGCACGATCTCCATAACGATCAGGGTCAAGAGCGCAATCCAGGCTGCTGGGCTGGCGACTAATGTGAGTATCTCTTCCATTCCAGGTCCCCTAATCCGTATCTGTTTCGCGGCGTTTGCGCCGAAGGCCATCCCAGTATTCTAAACGCTTCTTGATTTCCCGCTCGAACCCACGTTCCACTGGTTGGTACAGGGAAACGCGCGACATGGATTCTGGAAAGTAATTCTGGCCCGAAAACCCATCCGGGGCATCATGATCATAGGCATAGCCTTTGCCATAGCCCTGGTCCTTCATCATCGATGTCGGCGCATTCAGGATGTGTTTGGGCGGCATCAGGGAGCCGGTTTCCTTCGCCGTGCGCCGCGCCGCTTTATAGGCTGTGTAGGCAGCATTGGATTTCGGGGCGGTCGCCAGATAGATTACCGCCTGAGCCAGCGCCAATTCCCCTTCCGGGCTGCCCAGCCGTTCATAGGTATCCCACGCCATCAAGGCCTGATGCGCCGCCTGAGGATCTGCAAGACCGATATCTTCATAAGCAAAACGAGCCAATCGCCGCGCGACATACAGAGGGTCTTCGCCGCCTTCCAAAATTCGGGCGAACCAATACAGCGCCCCATCACAATCCGATCCGCGTAAGGATTTATGCAAGGCACTGATCAGGTTGAAATGGCTATCCTGATGTTTGTCATAGACCGGCAGGCGTTTCTGAACCACACCGGCCAGGCCTTTCGGGGTCAGCTTTTCCGTGGTGCCCAGGGCAAACAGCGCTTCGGCCATGTTCAAAAGATACCGGCCATCGCCATCGGCCATGGCAATCAGGGCAGTGCGCGCGTCATCATCGATGGGCAGGCTGCGCCCTTCTGTTTCCTCAGCGCGCAGCAGCATTTCGCGCATCGCAGCCTCATCCAACCGGTTCAGGACAAAGACCTGACACCGCGACAACAGCGCAGCATTCAGTTCAAAGCTGGGGTTTTCCGTCGTCGCCCCGATCAGAATGATGGTGCCATCTTCCACCACTGGCAGGAATCCATCCTGTTGCGCGCGATTGAAGCGATGGATTTCATCAACAAAAAGCAACGTTCCCTGCCCGGCCTGGCGACGGGAAAGGGCGCGATCAAAAACCTTGCGCAAATCCGCCACGCCGGAAAAGACAGCCGACAGGGGCTCGAACACCAATCCGCTGCCTTCTGCGATCAGGCGCGCCAATGTGGTCTTGCCACAGCCCGGCCCACCCCACAGGATCATGGAGGTCAACCGCTTGTTATCCAGCATCCGGCGCAGGCTGCCCTGGGGCCCGATCAGGTGATCCTGACCATAGACTTCTGTCAGGTCCTTTGGGCGCAACCGATCCGCCAGGGGGCGGGGGGCATCTGCTTCGAACAGACCACCAGACAGTCCACCACCTGACACTCCGGGGGGCGGCGTTGCCATGCTGTCACCGGGCTTCGATGGTTCGGGTTTCCCCGTTGCGATCAAACACCATGCGCCATGTCCTGGGCGGATCAGACAAGACGTCGCGCAAATCTTCCGTCAGCTTGATCGCATAGTCATTCACAGATTTCAGCAAATCACCCGGACGCAGCCCCATCCGCGCGGCCGGTGATCCACGGGCAACTTCCATCACCATCACCCCAGAGCGATCCAATCGCAGATTTAATTCCTCCGTCAATGCCGGCGACAGATTAACAAAAACCGCACCCGCAAAGGGAGCATTGCTGCGCACCACGACCGGGTCTTTCGGGGGGTCTTCCGGCGGCACTTGCAACACGAAGTCTGCTTCCATCGCGGTGCCGTCCCGCAGAAATCTGAGTTTTACAGTCTGACCGACCCCTTTGGTCGCCACCCGGAAACGCAGGTTTTGGGCATCCTCAATAATCTTCCCATCTGCGCTGAGAATGATATCGCCCGATTTCAGGCCGGCCTGATCGGCAGGACCGTTCTGGCGCACATGTTCAACGATCAGGCCATGGGGAACATCCATTCCCAAGGCATTGGCAATATCCCAATCCACCACCTTGCTGTCAAAACCCAGCCAGGGGCGCAGCAGGGGCGTTCCAGATGTCGCGCTGGTCAGAATGGCTTTTACCATGATCGATGGAATGGCGAACCCGATGCCCTGGGACCCGCCGGTCTTTGAGAATATCGCTGTATTGATTCCGATGATCGACCCATCCATTGCAACCAACGCGCCCCCGGAATTGCCGGGATTGATCGCGGCATCGGTCTGGATAAAAGATTGATAGTCCGAGATATCCAGCGATGTTCGCGCCAGACCCGAAACAATCCCACTGGTCACCGTCTGACCAACGCCAAAGGGATTGCCAATCGCCAGCACCAAATCCCCAACCGCAACGGCATCAGAATCCCCCAGCCTGCCAACGGGCAAGGCCCCTTTTACATCGACCAATTGCAGGACCGACAGATCCGTGCGCTCATCCGATACCAGCACTGTTGCTTTAAATTCGCGCCGATCCCGCAGGATCACCTGAATATCATCCGCATCGGCGATCACATGATGGTTTGTCACAACCAGTCCAGACTCGGAAACAATGACGCCCGACCCCAGGGAGTTTTCCTGGCGGCGCTGTTGGGTACCGGGAAAGGCATTGCCGAAAAACCGCTGAAAGAAGGGATCGCTGAACAAGGGACTTTGCGGTCCCCGGGCGGCCACTGTCTTGCGGGTGTAAATATTCACAACCGCAGGAGCAACCGCATCCACCAAGGGCGCATAGCTGAGTCGTACCTGTTGCGCTGATTGGGGGACGACAGGCGTTGTTTCGGCGATGGCCCCTTGAGGAAGGGCCAACAGTCCGAAGAGCAGAACAACGCGGGGAATGAATTTCATGAATGTATCTCGCATGGCGGTAATCTAAGCATTCCATCGGTGTTTGGGAAGGCATTGCGACAATCCTTCCTGAACCAGACGCCGACAGAAAATCAGCCTAAAGAAAAAGGGCGGCCCGATTTCGGAACCGCCCTTCTGTCAATTCAGTGGCTTGCGCCTTATTCTTCAGTTTCGACCTTTTCAGCCACAGGACCGCTGTCCTGACCCTTGGCCAATTCGTCGCGTTCAACCAGTTCGATCACGGCCATCGGCGCGTTGTCGCCATAGCGGAAACCGGCCTTCAGAACGCGGGTATAACCGCCCGGGCGCGATTCATAGCGCGGGCCCAATACGTCGAACAGCTTCTTGACCATGGTTTCATCGCGCAGTTGCGAATAGGCCTGGCGGCGGCGATGCAGGCCACCCTTTTTGCCAAGCGTGATCAGCTTTTCCGCGACGCGCTTCAACTCTTTGGCTTTCGGCAGCGTGGTCACGATCTGCTCGTGTTTGATCAGGGCATTGGACATATTGGCAAACATCGCTTTGCGGTGTTCGGCTGTCCGATTAAGTTTCCGTCCGTCTTTCAGGTGCCGCATGGCTTTCGTCCTTTAAAATAACAATGGTTTCGGGTGCGTCTCCGCCGGTCGCTCTAGGCTACAGCCGACGGGGGACTTGAACGCGGTACTCTTACGCGCTGGGAAAGTCCTTCTTAAAAGGGCTCTTCCAGTTTCTTGGCCAGATCTTCGATATTCTCAGGCGGCCAATTGTTGATTTCCATACCCAGTGACAGACCCATCTGGCCCAGCACTTCCTTGATTTCGTTCAGCGACTTGCGACCGAAATTCGGGGTCCGGAGCATTTCCGATTCCGTCTTCTGAACCAGATCGCCGATATAGACGATGTTGTCGTTCTTCAGGCAGTTGGCAGAGCGAACCGACAGTTCCAATTCGTCGACCTTGCGCAGCATGTTCTTGTTGAACGGCAGTTCCGACGGGCGATCTTCTTCGGTACGGATTTCCGGCTCTTCGAAGTTGATGAAGACCTGAAGCTGATCCTGCAACACGCGGGCGGCCAGGGCTACGGCATCATCCGGGGTAACCGCGCCATTGGTTTCCAGCGACATGGACAGCTTGTCATAGTCGGTGACCTGACCAACGCGGGTATTTTCCACCTTGTAGGATACCTTGCGGACCGGGCTGAACACGGAGTCGACCGGGATCAGGCCGATTGGCGCATCTTCCGGACGGTTCTGGGTCGCAGGCACATAGCCCATGCCATTTTCAACGGTGAATTCGATGTTCAGTGACGCACCGCTGTCCAGCGTGCAGAGCGGCAGGTCGGGGTTCATGACTTCGATGTCATGGCCGGTTTCGATCATGCCAGCGGTCACTTCACAAGGACCTTCACAGGACAGGCGCATCTTCTTCGGGCCTTCGCCATGCATACGCAGAGCCAGGGCTTTCACATTCAAGACGATGTCAGTGACATCTTCCCGCACACCCTGGATCGAGGAGAATTCGTGCAATACGCCATCGATCTGGATTGCGGTGACCGCAGCGCCCTGCAAAGAGCTGAGCAAAACGCGACGCAGGGCATTCCCCAGCGTCAGGCCAAAGCCACGTTCCAGCGGCTCAGCAACAACAGTCGCGATGCGACGGGCATCATAGCCCGAGGCGATTTCCAGCTTCTTCGGCTTGATCAGGGCTTGCCAGTTCTTCTGGGCGTTCGCGGTAACATCATTCATGTTGGTTCTCGCCTCACAGCTAAAGTAAAAAAGGATCCTGCCTTATAATTCGATCCTATCAGATCGATGGCGGGATCGCGGCGCGCCCCATCCCGAAATCAGGGATGGGATCGCAAGCCGAAGAATTAAACCCGACGACGCTTGCGCGGACGGCAACCATTGTGGGGAATGGGGGTGACGTCGCGGATACCGGTAATCTGGAACCCAACCGACTGCAGCGCGCGCAGCGCCGACTCACGCCCTGAACCAGGACCCTTCACATTGACTTCCAGGGTCTTGACGCCGTGGTCCTGTGCCTTGGCACCCGCATCTTCCGCCGCCATCTGTGCCGCGAAAGGAGTGGATTTCCGACTGCCCTTGAAGCCCTTAGAGCCTGCAGACGACCAGGAAATCGTGTTTCCCTGCACATCGGTGATGGTGATCATCGTATTATTGAACGTCGAATTCACATGGGCGATGCCCGCTGCGATATTCTTCCGCTCTTTACGCTTACGAACCGGAGCCTTAGCCATAGTCTATTCCGTCCTTCATTTCGCACGCGGGTACAGAAATGCCCCGCGCCGCCCTGCCAACTGGCAGACCGTATTACTTCTTCTTACCAGCGATCGCGCGGGCAGGGCCCTTGCGGGTGCGCGCATTCGTGTGGGTGCGCTGACCCCGAACCGGCAGGCCCTTGCGGTGACGCAGGCCGCGATAGCAACCAAGGTCCATCAGACGCTTGATGTTCATCGCGACTTCACGGCGCAGGTCACCCTCTACCGTATAGTCCCGATCGATCACTTCACGGATCCGGGCCAGTTCATCTTCCCCCAGCTCGTTCACGCGCTTGGTGGGATCAATGGTGCATTTGCCCAAAATCTCTACAGATTTCGCAGGGCCAATGCCGGTAATGTAAGTCAGCGCGACCAGCACTCGCTTGTTGGTCGGGATGTTAACGCCGGCGATACGTGCCACGTCGCGTACTCCTTCAAACGTGTTTAGGAGACGTCTGCGACGTCTCCATCGATCAACTCAGATTACGATCAGATCAATTTTTTGAACTTTTTTAAGTCCGTCTCTTGATCTGCCTGGACCCTATCGGTCCCAAATTCGATTCAACTGCATGGCGTGACTCGCGAAGTCGCTTATATTTCAAGCGCTTCTGGACAACCACCCAGTAAAGCGCGCGGAGTATAGGGAAAACCGCCCGCTTGTCAACGCACCACCACCCTGAAAACATCCAGAGTTTCAGTTTTTCTTACACCATCATGACAAGGGTCTCGATCTTAACCGAGCACCTTCTCGATTTGACGGGTTACTTCGTCCATATCGGCCATGCCATCTACAGATTTCAGCATGCCCTTATCCGCATAATACGGCAGGATTGGCGCCGTCTGTGCGTGATAGGCTTCCAACCGTGATGTCACGGTTTCCGCATTGTCATCGGCGCGACGCTTAAACTCTGTCCCGCCGCATTTGTCACATATGCCTGGCTTTGCCGGCTTATGAAATGTGTCGTGATATCCCTGACCACAGGTCCCACAGGTATAACGCCCGGTGATCCGCTCTGTCAGTGCCGCGTCATCAACCTTCATTTCGATGACCGCATCCAAGGTCATACCTTTTTCTTCCAGCATCCCGTCCAGGGCTTCGGCCTGCGCAACCGTGCGCGGGAAACCGTCCAGGATAAAACCATTATTGCAGTCCGGCTGGTCAATGCGGTTGCCAATAATGCCAATCACCAGGGCATCGGACACCAGTTTGCCCGCATCCATCACAGCCTTTGCTTCCTTGCCCAGGGCGCTTTCGCTTTGTACTTCGGCGCGCAGCATATCGCCGGTAGACAATTGCACCATGCCGCGAGATTCTTCCAGACGCTTCGCCTGGGTTCCCTTCCCCGCGCCGGGCGGACCCAGCAGAATGATGTTCATCGTTTTTTCCCCCGCAGCTTGGACTTCTTGATCAGCCCTTCATACTGATGCGCAATCAAATGGCTTTGAATTTGCGTTACCGTATCCATCGTCACCGTGACAACAATCAACAACGTCGTTCCGCCAAGATAAAAAGGAACAGACAGGTTGGCGATCAGAATTTCCGGCAGGATACAAACGATTGCCAGATAGGCCGCACCAATCACCGTCAGGCGTGTCAGGACATAATCCAGATAATCAGCCGTATTCTTGCCGGGGCGAATCCCTGGAACAAAACCACCATTGCGCTTCAGATTGTCAGCGGTGTCGGTTGGATTGAACACAACTGCGGTATAGAAAAACGCAAAGAACACGATCATCGAGACATACAAGGCCAGATACAGGGGCTGACCATGGCCCAGATTGGCCGTCAGGAAGGACAGAATCCCACCATCAGTGCTGGACGGGCCAGAGAAATTAGCGACCGTCAACGGCATCAACAGGATCGAGCTTGCGAAAATCGGGGGGATCACGCCTGCCGTGTTAAGCTTCAACGGCAGGTGTGAGCTGTCGCCGCCAAACATCTTATTGCCAACCTGGCGCTTGGGATACTGAACCAGAATTCGGCGCTGAGCCCGCTCGACAAAAACAATGAACACAATCACAGCCACCGCCAGGATCAAAACACCCAGCAACAGGGGAGTGGACAGCTGGCCGCTGCGGCCCAGTTCAAAGGTCGCAGCCAGGGCAGCAGGGAAACCAGCCACAATCCCGGAGAAAATAATCAGCGAAATACCGTTACCGACGCCCCGCTGGGTGATCTGTTCGCCCAGCCACATCATGAAAACCGTCCCGCCAACCAGCGTGATAACCGCAGAGGCCCGGAAGAACATGCCCGGATCCACAACAGCACTGGCCCCGGTTGAGGTTTGCAGACCTTCCAGACCAACAGCGATCCCATAACCCTGAACCACAGCCAGAACGACGGTCAGGTAACGGGTATACTGATTGATTTTCTTGCGGCCGGTTTCGCCCTCTTTCTTCAATTGCTCCAGCGTTGGAAACACGGTGGTCAGCAACTGCATGATAATAGAGGCGGAAATGTATGGCATGATGCCAAGCGCAAAAATTGCCATGCGCCCGATGGCCCCGCCCGCAAAGGCGTTGACCATATCCAGCACGCCGCCGCGCTGTTGTTCGAAAATGTCATTCAGGATGGTCGGATCAATGCCCGGCAGAGGAATATAGGTTCCGATCCGGTACACAATCAATGCGCCAAGGGTAAACCACAGTCGCTGCTTAAGCTCTGTCGCTTTCGCGATCGAGCTGAAATTGAAGTTCGCTGCCAGTTGTTCCGCGGCTGATGCCATGGGTCTGTCCCGTCCTCATCCTCTGACCACCGGGGCGCGGATCCCACTTCTTCAGGAGGCTGAAGCCTGCAGGGACGCCCTGTGTGTGCACACATACCGTATATACGAGCATCGTATATAGGAAATGCGCGAGCGGGGCGAAAGGACTTTATCTCGTCTCATCGCCCCGACCCGCGCGTTACCGTCCGACCCTTGCGGGCCAGCAGAAGTCTTACTTTGCGGCGAGCCGCGCTTCGCGTTTTGTTGCCGCTTCTTTGCGACGCGCGACGCGCTTGCCTTCCTTCTTTGCAACCGGGGTCGGCACAGTGACAGAGCCACCGGCTTTTTCCACCGCATCGACTGCCGTTTTAGAAGCACCCGCAATGTCAAAATTGATCTTAGCCGTCAATTCCCCATTGCCCAACAGGCGCACGCCATCCCGGGCCTGGGTCAACAGACCGGACGCGACCAGCGCAGCCGCATCCACGGTCTTGCTGATGTCCAGCTTGCCGTCGTCGACCCATTTCTGGACGCGACCGATATTGACGGTGACAAAGTTCTTGCGGCTGACATTGTTAAAGCCGCGTTTCGGCACACGCCGATACAGCGGCATTTGCCCGCCTTCGAAACCATTGATCGACACGCCCGTGCGGGATTTCTGCCCCTTTACACCGCGACCACCGGTTTTGCCCTTACCGGACCCGGCACCACGGCCAACACGCATGCGGTCCTTGCGGGACCCTTCGTTGTCGACGAGTTCGTTGAGTTTCATGATACGCATCCTCAAACGCTTGCGAAAAGACGGTTGCTGGGGACAGTCCCCGGCGTTACTTGGTCTCTTCGACGATTTCCACCATGTGATGGACCTTGCGGATCATTCCGCGCACCGACGGGGTATCTTCCAACACCCGCGTGCGGCCCATCTTGTTCAGGCCCAGCCCGATCAGCGTGTCACGCTGTTCTTTGGGGCGACGGATCGGGCTACCGATCTGACGCACGGTCAGGGTTTTCTTATCAGCCATTGCTCATCGCCTCCTGGGCGCTGTTGTCCACGCCGTCATCACGACGACCGACCAGATCAGCGACCTTCAAGCCCCGACGGGACGCCACCATACGCGGTGACTGGCTGTTTTTCAGCCCGTCAAAAGCAGCCTTGATCATGTTATAGGGGTTGGACGTGCCAATAGATTTGGCAACAATGTCCTGAACGCCCAGGGCTTCAAACACCGCACGGGTTGGACCCCCTGCGATAATTCCCGTTCCCGGAGGGGCTGCGCGCATCATCACACGACCGGCACCGAAATGCCCCTTGATGTCATGGTGCAATGTGCGACCTTCCCGCAACGGCACGCGGATCATTGTCTTGCGGGCCTGTTCGGTCGCCTTGCGGATCGCTTCGGGCACTTCACGCGCCTTGCCTGATCCGAAGCCAACACGACCCCGGCCGTCCCCGACAATTACCAACGCGGCGAAGCCAAAGCGACGCCCACCCTTCACGACCTTGGCGACGCGATTGATCGCGACCAGCTTTTCGGTCAGATCCGGTTCGTTGCTGTCCCGGTTGCTATTGTCGCGGTCCCGATCGCGTCCGCGACCTTTACCACCACCATCTTCTCTCGGTCCTCGTGCCATATCAGCGGCTCCCGACTCTTAAAACGTCAGACCGGATTCACGCGCGGCATCCGCCAGCGCCTTCACCCGACCATGGAATTTATACCCGCCGCGATCAAAGACCACGACTTCTACACCAGCGTCTTTTGCCCGTGCCGCCAGCAATTTGCCGACTTCTGAAGCAGCCTCTACCGTTGCACCGGTCTTCAGCTTCCCTTTCAGATCCTTGTCGATCGAAGACGCTGCAGCCAGGGTACGCCCTGCCTGATCGTCAATGATCTGTGCATAGATCTGTTTGGAAGAGCGGAACACCGACAACCGCGGACGCCCATTCGCAAGTTTGCGGACCTTGAAGCGGGTCCGCTCTTTACGACGCTCGAATAATTCTTTCGTCTTGAGCATTTTACCCGTTCCTTACTTCTTCTTACCTTCTTTACGAAGGATGGTCTCGTCCGAATACTTAACGCCTTTGCCTTTGTAAGGCTCTGGCGGCCGATAGGCGCGAATTTCGCTGGCAATCTGACCGACGCGCTGTTTAGAGGCGCCGGAAATCGAGATCACGTTGCTCTTGTCGCCTTCCACAACGATCTTCAGATCGCTGGGGATTGGGAAATTCACGTCGTGGCTGAAACCAAGCGACAGCTTCAGGGTAGACCCCTGAACCGCCGCGCGATATCCAACGCCGTTCACTTCAAGACGCTTTGTGAAACCGGTGCTTGCCCCTTCAACCGCGTTTGCGATCAAGGCGCGGGTTGTACCCCAGGCCTGACGGGCGCGTTTGGTTTTCAGCAACGGGGTCACTGTGACCTTGCCGTCGTCAATCGTGACTTCGACATTTTCCAGAACCTTAACCAGCTGTTCGCCATTCTTGCCCTTGGCAGTAATGACGCCGTTGGCCAGCGTTACATCTACGCCGCTGGGGATCGTTACTGGATTGATACCAATGCGTGACATCGTTCTCTCCTCCCGATCAATAAACGCGGCAAAGGATCTCGCCACCGACATTCGCTTCGCGGGCTTCGGCGTCAGACATCACACCCCGGGGGGTAGAGAGGATCTGAATGCCAAGGCCGTTGTAGAAACGGGGCAAATCCTTAATTTTTGAATAGACGCGACGGCCCGGCTTGGACACGCGCGACACTTCCCGAATGGCGGGTTCGCCATCTGAGTATTTCAATTCGATCGACAGCTCCCGGATACCCTGGCGGACTTCCGACTCAGAATAACCACGGATGAACCCTTCGCGCTTCAATACGTCCAGAACACGCATGCGCATGTTGGATGCAGGAACCGGAACCACGGCCTTGCGGGCGTGTTGACCGTTACGAATGCGGGTGAGCATATCGCCAAGCGGATCACTCATAGACATGACTTGATCCTCCTTACCAGCTTGACTTGACCACACCGGGGACAAGGCCAAGAGAGGCCATGTCGCGCAGCGCGATACGGGAAATACGGAACTTGCGGTAGAAGGCGCGCGGACGCCCCGTGATTTCGCAACGATTGCGCACACGGATCGGGCTCGCATTCTTCGGCAGGCTATCCAGCTTGATCACCGCCGCGAACCGCTCTTCCGGAGCAAGGTCGCGATTGTGGATCAGTGCCTTAAGCGCCTCACGTTTTTTCGAATAACGCTTGGACAGCTTACGGCGGCGATTGTTCTTTTCAATGGAGCTTTTCTTAGCCATTGGATTTCTCTCCTCCGCCTTACGCTTTTTCGAACGGCATATTGAACTTGGTGAGCAGGCTCAAAGCCTCCTCATTCGTTCCTGCCGTCGTGCAGATGATGATATCCATGCCGCGAACGTCTTCTACCTGATCGTATTCGATCTCAGGGAAAACAATCTGCTCGCGCAGGCCCATGGCATAGTTGCCGTATCCATCGAAGCTTTTGGCACTGATACCGCGGAAATCGCGAACGCGCGGCAGCGCGATGTTGATCAGACGGTCCAGAAATTCCCACATGCGGTCCGCGCGCAGCGTAACCTTGCAGCCAATTGCCATGCCATCACGGATTTTAAAGCCCGCGACGGATTTCTTGGCTTTGGTCGATACCGGCTTTTGCCCGGTGATCTGCGCCATTTCCGCAATTGCGTTCGTCAGCTTCTTACGGTCTGCCGACGCTTCGCCGACACCCATATTGACGACAATCTTGTCCAGCCGCGGCACCTGTAGGGCATTTTTGTACCCAAATTCCTGCAACAGGTCAGCTTTAACCTTCTCGTCGTAAAGCTGCTTCAGCCGCGGGACGTAACGATCTTCAGCCATCGCTCGTATCCCTTACCTTCCTAAAACCGTCGCCCTTAGGCGTCGATATTTTCGCCGGATCGCTTGGCAAAACGTACCTTGCGACCGTCCTCGAGAGTTTTGAAACCAACGCGAGTCGGTTCCCCTGTTTTCGGATCCTTGATCGCCAGGTTAGACAAGTCGATCATGGCTTCCTTTTCAACGATACCGCCCTGGGTCGTCTGGCTGGGGCGGGTATGGCGCTTGACCATATTCACACCCTGCACAGTGGCCCGGTTTTCTTTCGGCAGAACCGTCAGAACTTCACCTTCTTTGCCCTTATCGCGGCCCGACAGGACCACAACAGTGTCGCCTTTTTTGATCTTCGCAGCCATATCAGATCACCTCCGGCGCCAGGGAAACGATTTTCATGAACTGTTTGGCGCGCAGTTCGCGCACGACCGGGCCAAAAATACGCGTGCCGATCGGCTCTTTCGTTTTGTTGATCAGAACCGCCGCATTGGTATCGAACTTAATGGTCGATCCATCCGGACGGGCGATTTCCTTACGGGTCCGCACGATAACGGCGCGATGAACCGCACCCTTTTTCACGCGGCCGCGTGGAATGGCTTCCTTCACCGATACGACGATAATATCGCCAACCGATGCGAAGCGGCGTTTTGAACCGCCGAGCACCTTGATGCACTGGACTTTCCGGGCACCGGAATTGTCCGCTACATCGAGTGTGGTTTGCATTTGAATCATTGCACCTACTCCCGATCAGGTATCGACGTTAAGCGTCCGCGCCGACCAGCAATTCCCAAGACTTACGCTTGGAAATCGGCCGACATTCGCGGATGCGGACGTGATCGCCCACTTGCGCCGTGTTGTTTTCGTCATGCGCCATGAATTTCTTCGACAAGCGCACGAATTTTCCAAATACCGGATGCTTAACCCGGCGTTCGACCTTGACCACGATGGTCTTGTCAGTCGCGTTGGAGACCACTGTCCCCGTAAGAATGCGTTTCGGCATGAATCCGAACCTCCGTCTAAATCCGCGACCGTTAAGCCGTGGTTGCCTGCGCGGCGCGCTGGCGATCATTCATCAATGTCTTGATACGCGCGATATCGCGGCGCACCACCTGAACCCGCGCGGTATTTTCCAACTGGCCACCGGCCGCCTGGAAACGCAGGTTGAATTGTTCTTTTTGCAACTCGGTCAGTTGCGCTTTCAATTCGTCGTCCGTCTTGGGACGCAGATCCGTGATCTTGGTCATGACTTTGCTTCCTTACCCACCAATGCGGGTGACAATTTTGCACTTAATCGGCATCTTGGCGGCCGCAAGTTCAAATGCCACTGTGGCCAATTCAGGCGCCACGCCGTCCATTTCAAACATCACGCGACCAGGCTTGACGCGGCAGGCCCAAAATTCAACGGACCCTTTACCTTTACCCATCCGGACTTCGGCAGGCTTTTGCGTGACCGGCACATCCGGGAAAATACGAATCCACACCTTACCCTGACGCCGAATGTGGCGGACCAGAGCACGACGGGCGGCTTCGATCTGACGTGCGGTAACACGGCCCGGCTCCATGGCTTTCAGGCCGATCGAACCGAAGTTCAGCGCGGTTCCACCCTTGGCATTGCCATGGATGCGGCCTTTATGCTGCTTGCGGTACTTCGTGCGCTTCGGTGACAACATCGTCTTGAACCCATTTTCTTAGAGGGGCGGATCATCAGACCCAGCCCATCATGTTCGCTTTCAGTGTCCAGCCGCCCAACAGAGGCGACCCTCAATTCCGGCAAACCCTTGCCGATAGTCTTAGCGGTTGCCACCGCCCGTATTGCCGGTGCTGGACGACGCTGTGCCGCCCTGTTCCGCCAAACGCTTGTCTTGGGCATATGGATCATGGGCCATGATTTCGCCCTTGAAGATCCAGACCTTTACACCACAGATCCCGTAGGTCGTGGCTGCTTCAGCCGTGCCATAATCGATATCCGCGCGCAACGTGTGCAGCGGCACCCGACCTTCGCGGTACCATTCCGTGCGCGCGATTTCCGCGCCGCCCAAACGGCCACCACAATTGATCCGGATGCCTTCTGCGCCCATGCGCATGGCATTTTGTACCGCACGCTTCATGGCGCGACGGAAAGCAACGCGACGCTCAAGCTGCTGCGCAATGTTTTCAGCGACCAGCTTGGCATCCAGTTCCGGCTTGCGGATTTCGATAATGTTCAGCGCGATGTCACCGCCAAAGCGGGTCGACAAATCACGACGCAACTTTTCGATATCCTGACCCTTGCGACCGATCACAACACCCGGACGGGCAGTATGAATGGTTACACGGGCGCGGCCTGCCGGACGCTCAATCACCACACGGGAAATCCCGGCGGCCTGCAGCTTGTCCTGCAGATAGGCACGCATTGCAACATCTTTATGCAACAATTCTGCATAATTCTTATCGGCGTACCAACGAGAGTCCCATGTGCGGTTGATTCCAACGCGCAGACCGACTGGATTGATTTTCTGACCCATTATGCGGCCTCCTCACGCTCACGCACCACAATGGTGAGATTTGAAAACGGCTTTTGAATTTTGCCGACGCGACCGCGCGCCCGGGGGCGCATGCGTTTCATCACGAAGGCCTTGCCGACGAATGCTTCTTTGACATACAGCCGGTCAACGTCCAGCTGGTGATTGTTTTCCGCATTGGCCACAGCCGATTCCAGAGCCTTCTTCACCGTGTCCGCAATGCGACGATGCGTGAAGGTCAGATCATGCAATGCCGAACCGACATCTTTGCCACGGATCATCGTCGCGACCAGGTTCAGCTTTTGCGGGCTGACCCGGATCGAGTGGAGGACCGAGCGGGCTTCCGTATCGGTCAGCGACCGTTCTCTTGCCGACTTACCCATCGTTACTTCCTCTTCGCCTTTTTATCAGCCGCGTGACCGTAATAGGTCCGGGTCGGCGCAAATTCACCGAATTTGTGGCCGATCATCTGCTCATTCACCATAACGGGAATGAATTTCTGACCGTTGTGAACGCCGAACGTCAATCCGACGAATTGCGGCAGAATGGTGGAGCGGCGGGACCAAGTTTTGATCACCTCCTTGCGGCCTGAATCGCGAGTCTTTTCTGCCTTTTTGAGAAGGCTCAACTCCACGAAGGGCCCTTTCCATACCGAGCGTGCCATGGTCTCTACCCTTACTTCTTCGCGTTACGGCGGCGGATAATGAATTTATCCGTCGACTTGTTGGAACGGGTGCGCTTGCCTTTGGTCGGCTTGCCCCACGGGGTCACCGGATGGCGACCACCAGAGGTGCGGCCTTCACCACCACCATGCGGGTGATCGACCGGGTTCATGACAACGCCACGAACTGACGGGCGCTTGCCCAGATGACGATTACGACCTGCTTTACCCAGGTTGATGTTCTGCTGATCCGGATTTGATACCGCACCGACCGTCGCCATGCATTCCGCACGAACGACGCGCAATTCACCAGAAGACAGCTTCAACTGAGCATAGCCCTGATCACGACCAACCAACTGGGCATAGGTCCCAGCGGAACGGGCGATCTGACCGCCCTTGCCCGGCTTCATCTCCACATTGTGGATGATGGTACCAATCGGCATATTGGCCATGGCCATCGCATTGCCGGGCTTCACATCGACCTTCTTACCGGCGATGATCTTGTCACCGGCTTTGAGGCGCTGCGGGGCCAGGATATAGCTCAGCTCACCGTCGTCATATTTGATCAAGGCGATGAACGCCGTGCGGTTCGGATCGTATTCCAGCCGTTCCACAGTCGCCGAAACATCATGCTTCAGGCGCTTGAAATCCACGACGCGATAGCGGCGCTTTGCCCCACCGCCACGACGGCGCTGGGTAATGCGACCAGTATTGTTGCGTCCGCCATGCTTGTGCAGGCCTTCGGTCAGGGACTTAATCGGGTCCCCTTTATGAAGGTCTGAGCGGTCGACCAGAACCAGACCGCGCTGGCCTGGTGTGATCGGTTTATAGCTCTTAAGCGCCATTGCTTAACTCCTCTTTCGATCCGGTCTATCGATACGGCTTAAATGCCGGCACCGACGTCGATCGAATGCCCTTCTTCCAAACTCACCACAGCCTTTTTCCAGTCGCTGCGCACGCCCAAGCGGCCTTTAAAGCGCTTGGTCTTGCCTTTTACCAGCAACGTGTTCACGGCCTTTACCTTCACATCGAAGATCTTTTCGATCGCCGATTTGATTTCCGGTTTGGTCGCGTCATTGGCCACTTTGAAAACAACCTGACCATGTTCGCCAGCCAGCGTTGCCTTTTCGGTGATCACTGGTGCCAAGATGATGCGGTACATCCGCTCCATCGTAGGCGTCGATTTGTTGAAATATCTCCAGCTCATTTTAACCGTGCCTCCAGACCTTCGACGGCCGCTTTGGTCAAGACCAGCGTGTCGCGGCGCAGGATGTCGTAAACGTTGGCGCCCTGGGTTGGCAGAACATCGATATTCGGAATGTTCTGTGCAGCCAGCGCAAAATTGCGATCAAGTTCCGCACCGCCAACGATCAAGGCATTCGCCAGACCCATTGCGGCCAGTTGAGCCTTCAACAGCTTCGTCTTTGGCTCCGATGACAGCGCATCGTCCAGGATGATCAGCTTGCCAGCCGTCGCTTTCGACGACAGGGCATGCATCATGGCCAAACGACGGACCTTTTTCGGCAGATCAATCGAATGATCCCGAGGAGTCGGTCCGAATGCGCGCCCACCACCGCGGAAATGCGGGGCTTTACCGTTACCCTGACGGGCACGACCGGTGCCCTTCTGGCGGTAGATTTTGGCGCTGTTGCCGTTGATTTCTGCCCGGTTTTTGACCTTGTGGGTCCCGGCCCGACGCTTCGCCAACTGATAGTTGACCATGCGTGCAAGGATGTCCTTGCGAGGCTCGAGCCCGAAGATGGCATCGCTTAGATCGATGTCACCAGCGGCCTTATTGTCGAGCGTGAGGATTTTGGTTTTCATTGTCCCTTACCCCTTACGCGCCGGACGGCTCGCCGTCGGTTTCAGATTCGACCGCAGGCGCTTGCGTTGCATCAGAAACCGGTGCGTCATCGGCGGCTGCCGCGACGGGGGTTTCATCTTCAACCGGCGCATTGGTCGGCTTGAGCGACGCCGGCGACGGAGCGCCTTCCGGCAAAGCTTTTTTCACGGCATCCTTCAACAGGATCCAGGCATTCTTGGAACCAGGAATGGCACCCTTCACCAGGATCAAGCCACGAGTAACATCCGTTTGCACGACTTGCAGATTCTGCTTCGTGATCTGGCTGGCACCCATATGACCGGCCATTTTCTTGCCCTTGAACACCTTACCCGGATCCTGACACTGACCGGTGGAGCCATGGGAACGGTGCGAGACAGACACACCGTGGCTGGCCCGCAGACCGCCGAAGTTGTGTCGTTTCATCGCGCCGGCAAAGCCCTTACCGATGGTGATCCCCGTGGCGTCGACCCATTGGCCGGCCAGGAAATGATCCGCCTGAAGCTCGTCGCCTGGGGCCAGCAGGTTTTCCGCATCTACACGGAATTCCGCCAGCTTGCGCTTCGGCTCCACGCTGGCCTTCGCGAAATGACCGCGCATGGCTTTGGTGGTGTGTTTCACCTTACGCTTGCCCAGACCCAGCTGCACCGCAGTGTAGCCATCGGTTTCCTGGGTGCGCACGGCAGTGACTTGCAGCCCGTCCATCTGCAGCACGGTCACTGGCACATGGGTGCCATCTTCCGTCCAGATGCGGGTCATGCCCAATTTCTTAGCGATAACGCCGGTTCTCATCGTTCCGTCCCCCGCGTCAGAGCTTGATTTCGACGTCGACACCAGCAGCCAGGTCGAGCTTCATCAGCGCGTCCACGGTCTGTGGGGTCGGGTCCACGATGTCCAACACGCGCTTATGCGTGCGAACTTCAAACTGCTCACGGCTCTTTTTATCGATGTGCGGCGAGCGCAACACCGTGAACTTCTCAATGCGCGTCGGAAGTGGGATAGGACCCCGTACTTCTGCGCCCGTCCGCTTAGCGGTGTTACAGATCTCCTTGGTCGACTGATCGAGGACCCGGTGATCAAACGCCTTAAGGCGGATACGAATGTTCTGGCTTTCCATGCCGTTCACCCTCTGTCATCCCCGCCCGCACTCATATGAGCCGTTTTGGGGAAGGCTTGCGGCAGTCTCCACCGTGGAGACCGCCGCTGTGTCTACTGTTATTACTTAATGATCGACGCGACGACGCCTGCACCGACGGTGCGTCCGCCTTCGCGGATAGCAAAGCGCAGACCTTCGTCCATGGCGATCGGGGCGATCAGTTCGACCTGCATCGACACGTTATCACCCGGCATCACCATTTCCGTGCCTTCCGGAAGTTCGACCATACCGGTCACATCCGTCGTGCGGAAATAGAACTGAGGACGATAGTTCGTGAAGAACGGCGTGTGACGGCCCCCTTCATCCTTCGTCAGAATATAGGCTTCGCCCTTGAAGACCGTGTGCGGCGTGATCGAGCCCGGCTTCGCCAGAACCTGTCCGCGTTCCACATCATCCCGGCCAACACCGCGCAACAGCGCGCCAATGTTGTCGCCCGCTTCGCCGCTGTCCAGCAGCTTGCGGAACATTTCAACACCCGTCACAACCGTCTTCTGCGTCGCCTTGATGCCGACGATTTCAATTTCTTCGCCAACCTTCACAATGCCCGTCTCAACGCGGCCCGTCACAACAGTCCCACGACCAGAGATCGAGAACACGTCTTCGATCGGCATCAGGAACGGACGATCCTTCGGGCGTTCCGGCTGAGGGATATAGCTGTCAACAGCCGCCATCAGTTCCAGGATCTTCGCCTTGCCGATCGCTTCGTCACGGCCTTCCAATGCTGCCAGGGCAGAACCGGCAATAATCGGAATATCGTCGCCAGGGAAATCATAAGACGACAGCAGGTCGCGCACTTCCATCTCAACCAGTTCCAACAACTCTTCGTCGTCAACCTGGTCAACCTTGTTCAGGAACACAACAATCGCAGGAACGCCAACCTGACGCGCCAGCAGAATGTGTTCGCGGGTCTGTGGCATCGGGCCGTCCGCGGCGTTCACAACCAGGATCGCGCCATCCATCTGTGCCGCGCCCGTGATCATGTTCTTCACGTAATCCGCGTGGCCAGGGCAATCAACATGCGCATAGTGACGCGCATCCGTCATATACTCAACGTGCGCCGTGTTGATCGTGATACCGCGCGCCTTCTCTTCTGGCGCCTTATCAATGTTCGCGTAATCCATGAACGACGCGCCGCCGGTTTCCGCCAACACTTTCGTGATCGCTGCCGTCAACGTCGTCTTACCATGGTCAACGTGACCAATCGTGCCGATGTTGCAATGCGGCTTCGTACGCTGGAACTTTTCCTTACCCATGTCTCTTCTCCATACCCGGTCGGCGCTGTGCCGACTGATTCAAATTCAATCAGGCGTTAATCCACGAGGATCAGGCCAATTTTGCTTTCACCTCGTCGGCAACCGCTTGCGGCACCGGCTCATAGTGGTCGAACTGCATCGTGTACTGGGCGCGACCCTGGCTCAAAGAGCGCAGCGTGTTCACATACCCGAACATGTTTGCCAGCGGTACGCTTGCATTCACAACCCGGGCGATGCCGCGCTGATCCATGCTGCTGACCTGACCCCGACGGCTGTTCAAGTCGCCAATGATGTCGCCCATGTAATCGTCTGGTGTCACCACCTCGACCTTCATGATCGGCTCCAGCAAACGTGCGCCAGCTTTTTCCATTGCCTCGCGGAACGCAGCCCGCGCGGCGATTTCAAACGCCAGAACCGAGGAGTCAACATCGTGATACGCGCCGTCTACCAAGGTAACCCCGAAATCGATAACCGGGAAACCGGCCATGATCCCGCTGCCCATCTGGGAAACAATACCCTTCTGAACGCCAGGAATGTATTCCTTGGGAACCGACCCGCCGACAATCTTGCTTTCGAAGGTGAAGCCTTCGCCTGGCTCATGCGGTTCAAATTCAAGCGTGATCTTAGCGAACTGACCTGACCCACCGGTTTGCTTCTTGTGGGTGTAGTCCACGGTAACCTTCTTCGTGATGGTTTCACGATAGGCAACCTGCGGCGCACCGATATTTGCGTCCACCTTGAATTCCCGCTTCATGCGGTCAACCAAAATATCCAGGTGCAATTCGCCCATGCCGGCAATGATGGTCTGGCCTGATTCTTCGTCGGTCTTCACGCGGAAGGACGGATCTTCAGAGGCCAAACGCTGCAGCGCCTGGGACATTTTTTCCTGGTCAGACTTGGTCTTCGGCTCGACCGCGATTTCGATAACCGGATCCGGGAATTCCATCCGTTCCAGAATGATCGGGTTTGCCGGATCGCACAGCGTATCGCCGGTCGTGGTGTTCTTCAGACCTGCAATAGCGACGATATCGCCCGCCATGGCTTCCTTGATGTCTTCCCGGCTGTTTGCATGCATCAACAGCATACGGCCGACGCGCTCTTTATTCTCTTTAACCGAGTTCTGAACATAGGAACCGGCTTCCAGAGACCCAGAATAAACGCGGCAGAAAGTCAGGGATCCAACGAATGGGTCAGACATGATCTTGAAGGCCAGCGCAGAGAAAGGCGCTTCATCAGACGTCTTGCGTTCCAGCTTGGTTTCCAGATCCTTCACCGACACACCCTGGACGTTATCAACGTCTTTCGGGGATGGCAGGAAATCGACAACCGCATCGAGCAGCGTCTGAACACCCTTGTTCTTGAACGCGGTTCCGTTCAGCACGGGCACGAATGCGCCGGCCAGAGTGCCACGACGGATGCATTTATTCAGCGTATCGATATCGGGCTCTGTGCCTTCCAGATAGGCTTCCATGGCTGCATCATCAAATTCAACGACGAGCTCCACCAGCTTGTGGCGATATTCTTCGGCCTTGTCTTTCATATCGGCAGGGATGTCGACATATTCAAATGCCGCGCCCAGATCTTCACCCTTCCAGACAACGTGCTTCATGCGCACCAAGTCGATCAGGCCGTCATATTCGGATTCAGAACCAACCGGCAGATTGATGATGCACGGCGTTGCGCCCAGACGGTCGACAATCATATCGACACAGCGATAGAAGTCGGCACCCATGCGGTCCATCTTGTTGATGAAGCACATGCGCGGCACTTTATATTTATCAGCCTGGCGCCAGACCGTTTCGGACTGAGGCTCGACACCAGCAACCGCATCAAACACAGCAACGGCACCATCGAGCACCCGCAGGCTACGCTCCACCTCAATGGTGAAATCCACGTGGCCGGGAGTATCGATGATGTTGACGCGGTGATCCCGCCAGAAGCAGGTCGTCGCAGCAGACGTGATCGTGATGCCGCGCTCTTGCTCCTGCTCCATCCAGTCCATGGTCGCATTGCCATCATGAACTTCACCGATCTTATGAGACCGACCGGTATAGTACAGGATGCGTTCAGTAGTGGTCGTCTTACCCGCATCAATATGGGCCATAATGCCAATATTGCGGTAGCGATCGATCGGGGTCTGGCGTGACATCAGTGTCGCTCCTTACCAGCGATAATGGGAGAAAGCGCGGTTCGCATCAGCCATTTTATGCGTGTCTTCACGCTTTTTAATGGCGGCGCCGCGATTGTTTGAAGCATCCATCAACTCACCGGACAGACGCTCAATCATGGTGTTTTCAGACCGCTTGCGGGCCATATCGATCAACCAACGGAACGACAGAGCCTGGGCACGGGTCGGGCGAACTTCGACCGGCACCTGATAGGTCGCACCACCAACACGGCGGGAGCGCACTTCCAGATGCGGCTTCACATTTTCCACGGCTTCGTGGAAAACCTTGATCGGATCCACACCGCCCTTGCCCGCCATGCGGTCAAGTGCACCATAGACAATCCGTTCAGCCGTGGATTTTTTACCATCCAGCATCACAGAATTGATGAATTTCGACAGCACGAGGTCACCGAATTTTGCATCCGGGATGATCTCACGTTTTTCTGCACTATGACGACGTGACATTTCTTAAAGACTCCCGATCACTTCGGACGTTTCACGCCGTATTTCGAACGACGCTGTTTACGGTCTTTCACGCCCTGTGTATCGAGCGTGCCGCGAATGGTGTGGTACCGCACGCCGGGCAAATCCTTTACCCGTCCGCCGCGGATCAGCACAACCGAGTGTTCCTGAAGGTTGTGGCCTTCACCCGGAATATAGCTGGTCACTTCGTACCCATTTGTTAAGCGGACACGCGCAACCTTACGAAGGGCCGAGTTCGGCTTCTTCGGCGTGGTTGTGTAAACGCGCGTACATACGCCGCGTTTCTGCGGGCACGCTTCCAGAGCGGGAACTTTTTCCCGGACCGGTTTGTCTTTCCGCGATTTGCGGATCAGCTGGTTGATCGTCGGCATATGATCTTCCCGTCGCCGTTTCTATCTCTTAGGCGGCCCTCACGGCAGCCCGCTGTCTATCCAAATCGCATCACCCAAGCAAAATCCGCTTGGCAAGATACGAACCGTGACGTCGGCAGAAGGTTATCCTTCCCACCCCGTCACGCCTGAAACTTTCAAATCCCAACGACCCCATCCAAGCGGAGGAGATCGATACTCTAAATTCGATTTGCCAGAACTGCGTTTAGGCTCATACCGCTTCCGGTTTTGTGAAAAGCAATCCCTGGGGATTTTTCACTCAGTCGAAGCGTCTGATATGTCTCTTTCGAAACGGACCAGATCGGGCCTACCGCCAGCTCTCTTGAAGGCGCGCGGATACTATGCACGGACCCCCGCCACGTCAAGCGGGATTCTGTCCGTTTTTCATGGAATCTTCACGCAGGTTAATATTGCTGTATTTTACGGATTTGTGAAATCTAATTTCAAAAATGCGAATCATACTGTGCGAAGTGACCCCGCAATGGGGTCAACAGGGGTGCTGTACCAGGATTATGCGGCATCCAAACACGACACCCTGGCTCTGCAACGTATTTTCCAATGCATTTCACCAAAAACGCTTTTCTTTCGCACAAGACATATTCATGATTTGTAAGTTATTCCTTGGGGGGCGTGCATATGGTGATAAAAGTCTTGGTGCGTTTTTTGACGGTAGTTCTTCTGGCGCACAGTTTTGTGGTTTTCAGTGTCACGGTGTCACCGCCGCTGGCGCAGGCGCAAACCGCACTTCGGGTTGCCTATCTTATACCTGGCAGCAATAAGGAACCCTTCTGGCTCAGCGCCGCATCCTTCGCGCAGGCGGCAGCTGACGATCTGGGCTTCATTCTTGAAGTTCACTATGCCTTTAACGACGGGCGCAAGTTGCTGGAGATTGGCAAAGACGTTGCCAATCGCCCCAAGGACAAACCCAACTATATTATTTTTCATAATTATGAGGGGGCTGCCCCCTATATTATGAATGAGATTGAACGCAATAATCTATACGGCTTTGTTGTGGGGACAGGCCTTTCCGAGAATGTGCGCCAGACAGTAAAGGGACCCCGGGAGAAGTTCAAAAGCTGGCTGGGAGAAATCAAAGTCGATAATGTCGGTGGCGGCAACATGCTGGCCAAACTTTTGTTCCGGGCCGCATTTGAACGGGGCCTGACCAGCGCATCAGGTCGTTACACGATGGCATTGGTCAATGGCAGTGCCGGCGATTCCGCCGCCCAGGATCGGCAGGAAGGGGCTATTCTTGCGTCTAAGGAGTATTACCGGGGAGAGATCATCTCTCGCTCCATCGCCGATTGGTCCCGGATCAAGGCCCGCGCCATTGCAGCGCGCGCTTTTGAGAAAAACCCGACAACACCGATGTACTGGGTTGCCAATGATCTGATGGCACTTGGGATACTGGATACCTTCGAACGTACCCGGCGCATCCCCGGTCAGGACACATTGATCGGATGTTTCAACTGGTCGCCCTGGGCGTTGCAAGCGGTCGCCAACAATCAGATTGAATATGTGCTGGGGGGTCATTTTATTCATGCCGGCGCCGCTCTGGTGATGCTGTTTGATCATTCACGCGGGACTGATTTTCGGGACAAGGGTCTAAGCCAGGTCGCACGCTACGGCCTGGTTACCAAGACCAACGTCAAAGCGGTCTATCAAAGAATGATCAAGAATGATTATAGCAGCATCGATTTTCGGAAATTCAGTCGCGTCTTAAATCCGAATTGGCAGGACTATTCGTTTGACGCGCTAACCTATCTCTCGGAAGTTCGCTGAACGCGAAATGCCCGTGACGTCTGATGCTTGCCGTGGCATTCATGCTGGGCTAGGCATGCGGACGAAAGGGGAAGCGCGTCATGCAAGGGAGAGCACTGCGCGCCATCAGGGCGCTGCTGTTTGGTGTAATATGCGTGGGTCAGGCTACAGCTTTCAGCCCTTCCGGAATGGCCGCTAATGAGGCTGTTCCGCGTGTTCTGTTTATCAATCCCGCTCCGCCTGAGGATCAGTATTGGACATTGGTCACTCGTATGATGCAGGCGGCCGCCCAGGATCTTGGGGTTGAGCTGGAAGTACAACATGCGTTTCACAGCGGCGACTATACCCTGAAATATGCCCGCCTGGCGTCAGAGCGCCCGGAGAAGCCCCATTATATAATCTTCCGCAATGTGGACGAAATCGGGGAGGACGTGTTTAAGGTCACCGGCGTGGCGGGGATTAATACAATCACGATAGACGCCCCCTTTCAGGAGAAAGAACTGGCGCCATTGGGCGGCCCGAGGCAAACCTATCCCCGTTGGCTTGGTCAAGTCGTCCCGAATTCATTGGGTGCCTCGGACCAGATGACCAAGGTCCTGATTGGCGAGGTTATGCGTCGCGGGTTCAAAGGGCTAATTGATATCGTCGCGATGACCGGGCCCGAAGACGATATTGGATCGCAGGTGCGATTATTCGGGCTGAAGCGGGGATTAAAGGACCATCGCAATGCCCGCCTTATGCATGCGTTTCCCTCCGCCTGGGATTCAAAGGTCGCTGACAGGGAAGCATTCAAAGCCTTCCGCTATGCACTGAATGCGCCGATCTGGTGGAGTGCCGATGACAATATTGCGGAGGGAATGGTGAATGTTCTGCGCAATACGCACCGAAAGCTGGGGCAGGACACCTTTGTCGGGGCCTTTAACTGGACACAACCCATGCTAACCGCGATTGTCCAGAACCGCGTGCACTACTTGGCCGGGGGCAGCTTCGTGCAGGGAGCCGCCGCCCTGATCCTGGCCCATGATCATTTCCGGGGTAAGGACTTTGCGGAAGTCGGGCTAAATTACACGATGGATCTCGGTATTTTGTATCGCGATAATTTGAAATCGATTGGCCGGATCATGATTTCGGATGCCTGGGACCGGATTGATTTCCGACGGTTCAGCCGCGCCACAAATCCCGCGCTGACCCAATACGATTTTACCGTAAACAGCTTCCTGCGCGCCGTCCTGGGCCAATAAACCACCAAAGGAAAAGGGCCCCGGATGTCTCCGAGGCCCCTTATTAAATGTCAGGCGAGTTGCTTATTCGGCAGCGTTTGAGGTTTCATCCTCATCCGTGTTTGCCGCAGCCGCCGCCTGTTCTGCTTCCAGTGCTGCCTGAGCGGCGGCACGTTCAGCCTGAATGGCCTTATCACGACTGTTGGCAACACCCCGCAGGCGCTTCATGACCGAGCCGGTACCGGCTGGGATCAAGCGACCCACGATGACGTTCTCTTTCAGCCCTTCCAGCGTATCGACCTTGCCGTTTACGGCGGCTTCGGTTAGCACGCGGGTGGTCTCCTGGAAGGAGGCCGCGGAGATGAAGGAGTTGGTCTGCAAGCTTGCCTTGGTGATCCCCTGCAGAACCGGCTTGGCGACGATGGGTGCCTTGCCCTTCTTCTCCAGGTTTTCATTCATGGTCTGCACTTCATAGCGATCCAGAATTTCACCAACCAGGTTATAGCTGTCACCCGGATGCTGAACTTCGACCTTCTGCAGCATCTGGCGGACGATCACTTCGATATGCTTATCGTTGATCTTCACGCCCTGCAGACGATAGACGTCCTGGATTTCCTTGCACAGATAATCGGCCAAGGCCTCAACACCCATGACTTCCAGAATGTCGTGCGGCACCGGGTTCCCGTCCATCAGCATTTCACCCTTTTGGATGAAATCGCCTTCCTGAACGGTGATGTGCTTGCCTTTCGGGATCAGGAATTCGGTTGGCTCCCGATCTTCTTCCGCGGGGCGGATGACGATCCGGCGCTTGGCCTTATAATCTTTCCCGAACTCGATATACCCGTCCTGATCCGCGATGATCGCGAAGTCTTTCGGCTTGCGGGCTTCGAACAGCTCGGCAACCCGAGGCAGACCACCGGTGATGTCGCGCGTCTTCGAGCTTTCCCGTGGAATACGGGCCAGCACGTCCCCGGCCTTAACTTCGGTCTTGTTGTGGATCGACAGAATAGCATCACTGGACATGAAATAGCGGGCTTCCATGCCATTTGGCAGGGTCACGACGCCATCTTTTTCGTCCCGCAGGGTAATGCGTGGGCGCAATTCATTGCCACTGGCCTGCTGCTTCCAGTCGATAACCACTTTCGAGGAAATCCCCGTCGCTTCATCGACCACGTCCCGTACCGACACGCCTTCGACCAAGTCGACATAATGTGCGATACCGGCGGTTTCGGTGATGATTGGAATGGTATAGGGATCCCATTCTGCCAGGGTCTGGCCCCGCACAACATCGGCACCATCGTCAATCCGCAGACGCGCGCCATACGGCACACGGTGCTTCGCCCGCTCCCGGCCCAGCTCGTCCAACAGCACCAGTTCGCAGTTCCGACCCATGATGACCATGCGGCCTTCGGAGTCGATAACGACGTTCTTGTTCTGAATGGTCAGCTTACCGTCAATCGAGCTTTCGACTGAGTTCTGCTCTGCCCCACGCTGTGCGGCCCCACCGATGTGGAAGGTACGCATGGTCAGCTGGGTGCCAGGCTCGCCAATCGACTGTGCCGCGATGACGCCAATGGCTTCACCGATATTCACAACCGTTCCGCGGGCCAGATCACGACCGTAGCAAGTGCCACAGACGCCAACTTTGGTTTCGCAGGTCAGAACCGAGCGGATCTTGACCGAGTCAATACCAGCGGTTTCGATGGCATCGGCTTCCGGCTCTGTGATCAGTTCACCCTTCTTGATGATGATGTCGCCGCTAAGCGGATCCACAACATCTTCTGCGGTGCAGCGACCCAGAATACGTTCGGCCAGGCCTTCGATCAGATCGCCGCCTTCAATCACGGCCCGCATGGTCAGACCCTGCGAGGTGCCGCAATCGCGTTCGACAACGATGGCATCCTGCGCAACGTCAACCAGGCGACGGGTCAGATAGCCAGAGTTCGCGGTCTTCAACGCCGTATCCGCAAGGCCCTTACGTGCCCCGTGGGTGGAGTTAAAGTATTCCAGAACCGTCAGCCCCTCTTTAAAGTTGGAGATGATCGGGGTTTCGATGATTTCACCCGACGGCTTGGCCATCAACCCGCGCATACCGGCAAGCTGTTTGATCTGCGCTGGTGACCCACGAGCCCCGGAATGCGCCATCATATAGACCGAGTTCAGGCTCTTCTTGTCGCCGCCCTGCATGATTTTCATCATCTCGTCGGCGACTTTATCGGTCGTACCGGACCACAGATCGACCACCTTGTTGTATTTCTCAAGCTGGGTGATCAGGCCGTCCAGATATTGCTGTTCGTATTCCTTAACCTGCGCCTGAGCTTCGTCGATCAGTTTGATCTTCGCTTCTGGCACCAACAGGTCATCCTTACCAAAGGAAATGCCGGAACGACATGCCCAGGCAAAGCCCAGACCCATCAAGCGGTCACAGAAGATCACAGTCTCTTTCTGACCGGTGTGACGATAGACGATGTCGATCAGGTTGGAGATGTCCTTCTTGGTCAACAAACGGTTGATCAGGCTGAAAGGCAGATGCGGATCGCGCGGTAGAATTTGAGCCAACAGCATCCGACCCGGCGTCGTAACCACACGCTGGCGAATTTCATTGCCCTCTTCATCCACGGTCTCATAGATCGATTTGATGCGGGTGTGCAGGCTGATTGCCTTGGTTTCCATCGCATGTTCGATTTCGGCCAAAGTCGCATAAGATGGCACACGGTGGGCTTTCGCCTTTCCGTCGGTGATCATCTTGAACGCTTTTTTCGCATCGGTTTCCAGGATGATATTGCTGGCATCATCGGCTTCACGCAGAACGATGTCTTCCCGCTCCATCGCCGCTGTCAGGGCCTCGATACCATCGATATGAATTACCGGGCTCGGGGCATCCGTCCGCTCATGGGTGATATAGTACAGACCCAGAATGATATCCTGAGACGGCACAATAATCGGCTTACCATTCGCAGGCGACAGGATGTTGTTGGTCGACATCATCAACACGCGGGCTTCCAACTGGGCTTCCAGCGAAAGCGGCACGTGAACGGCCATCTGGTCCCCGTCAAAGTCCGCGTTAAACGCCGCGCAGACCAGCGGGTGCAGCTGAATGGCCTTCCCTTCGATCAGCTTGGGTTCGAACGCCTGAATGCCCAGACGGTGCAGGGTCGGCGCACGGTTCAGGAGGACCGGATGCTCGCGGATAACCTCTTCCAGGATATCCCAGACTTCCGGGCGTTCCTTTTCAACCAAGCGCTTGGCCGCCTTAATGGTCGACGCCATGCCATAGGTTTCAAGCTTGGAATAGATGAACGGCTTGAACAATTCCAGGGCCATCTTCTTCGGCAACCCGCATTGATGCAGCATCAATTCCGGACCCACCACGATGACAGAACGACCGGAGTAATCGACGCGCTTGCCCAACAGGTTCTGACGGAAACGACCCTGCTTCCCTTTGAGCATGTCGCTCAAGGATTTCAGCGGACGCTTGTTCGCACCGGTGATGACACGACCGCGACGGCCGTTATCGAACAGCGCATCGACAGATTCCTGCAGCATACGCTTTTCATTACGCACGATGATATCGGGCGCACGCAGTTCCATCAGACGACGCAAACGGTTGTTCCGGTTAATGACGCGGCGATACAGATCGTTCAGATCCGACGTTGCGAAACGGCCACCATCCAGAGGCACCAGCGGGCGCAGTTCCGGCGGGATAACCGGGACAACGTCCAGGATCATCCATTCAGGGCGCGCCCCAGAAGCCAGGAAGGCTTCCAGCAGTTTCAGACGCTTCACCAGCTTCTTGCGCTTAGCTTCAGAACCGGTTTCAGCGATGTCTTCGCGGGTTTTCTCAATCGCTTCTTCAGGATCGATCTGCGACAGCATGGATTTCAGTGCTTCCGCACCGATTTCCGCCGTAAACGCATCTTCACCATACTTGTCCTGAGCGTCCAGATATTCTTCTTCCGACATCAGCGACTGAATCTTCAGATCGGTCAGACCCGGTTCCGTCACGACGTAGTTTTCGAAATACAGAACCCGTTCCAGATCCTTCAGGGTCATGTCCATCAACAGACCGATGCGGCTGGGCAGGGATTTCAGGAACCAGATATGCGCAACAGGTGACGCCAGCTCAATATGGCCCATGCGCTCGCGCCGGACTTTAGAGAGCGTGACTTCAACGCCGCATTTTTCGCAAACAATGCCTTTATACTTCATGCGCTTGTATTTACCGCACAAGCATTCGTAATCCTTGATCGGGCCAAAGATCCGCGCACAGAACAGGCCATCCCGTTCCGGCTTGAAGGTACGGTAGTTGATCGTTTCCGGCTTTTTGATTTCGCCGAAGGACCAGGAGCGGATACGCTCCGGGGAGGCCAGGGAAATCCGGATACTATCAAAGCTTTGGAGACCTTGGGGTTGTCCAAAAAGCTGCATCAACTCATTCATAGTGCTCTCCTTTGCGCCCGTTTAGCTTAGCGGCGCTGTCAAGCTTGGAGGGAAAGGCGACGGCAGTGGGGTTCTCCACCGCGTCACATTTCCTCCTGGATCAACTCCACATTCAGGCCCAGGGACCGAAGTTCCTTCACCAACACATTGAAGCTTTCTGGAATGCCGGCTTCGAAATTATCGTCACCACGCACAATCGCTTCATAGGTCTTGGTACGCCCAGACACGTCATCCGACTTCACCGTCAACATTTCCTGCAGGGTATAGGATGCGCCATAAGCTTCCAGCGCCCAGACTTCCATTTCCCCGAAGCGCTGACCACCGAACTGCGCCTTACCACCCAGCGGCTGCTGCGTAACAAGCGAATAAGGACCAATCGAACGGGCGTGGATCTTGTCATCGACCAAGTGGTGCAGTTTCAGCATATAGATGATGCCAACTGTCACCGGACGTTCAAAGACTTCCCCGGTCCGACCATCGGTCAACCAGACCTGACCGGACTTCTGCAAGCCCGCCTTGGTCAACATATGGTTGATGTCGTCTTCCCGTGCGCCATCGAAAACCGGCGTGGCGATCGGAATACCGCGGGTCAGGTTGTTGGCCAGCTCAAGAAGCCCAGTATCATCCAGACTCTTCATTTCAGACTGGATCTCATCGGTTTCGTAGACACCATCCAAGGTTTCCCGAAGCGCGGTAATCTTGCCGCCTTCCTTATAGGATTCCAGGGCGCGGGCGACTTCATTGCCCAAGCTGGCGCAGGCCCAACCCAAATGGGTTTCCAGAATCTGCCCCACATTCATACGACTGGGCACCCCAAGGGGGTTCAGCACGATGTCGACATGGGTCCCATCTTCCAGATAAGGCATGTCTTCGATCGGCATGATCTTGGAGATAACACCCTTGTTGCCGTGACGACCGGCCATCTTATCGCCGGGCTGCAGCTTACGCTTCACCGCAACGAAGACCTTGATCATCTTCATAACGCCTGGGGGCAATTCATCCCCGGCCTGGACCTTTTCGACCTTATCGTCGAAACGGGCCTGAACGCGGGCAACGCTTTCGTCAAACTGCTTGCGCAGAATGTCCAGGTCGTCATTGGTCGCAGCATCATCCACCGCGATCTGGCGCAACTGACCATTGGTCAGCTCATCCAGGGCGGCCTGTTCAGCAACAGACCCGGTCTTGAAGCCCTTCGGCCCGGCCGTGACTTTCTTGCCTGCAATCATTTCCAGGAAACGGCTGCGGAAAGACCGCTCCAGAATGCCGCGTTCATCATCGCGGTCCAGAGCCAGTTTTTCAATTTCAGCGCGTTCAATTGCCAGCGCACGTTCGTCCTTGTCCACCCCACGGCGGGAGAAGACGCGGACTTCAACAACCGTCCCCTTGGTGCCAGGAGGCATGCGCAGGGATGTGTCACGAACGTCAGAGGCTTTTTCACCAAAGATCGCGCGCAGCAGCTTTTCTTCCGGGGTCATCGGGGATTCGCCCTTGGGCGTTACCTTTCCGACCAGGATGTCGCTGGCTTCGACTTCGGCCCCGATATAGACGATACCGGCTTCGTCGAGGTTCTTCAGAGCCTCTTCACCGACATTGGGAATATCGCGGGTGATTTCTTCCTGACCCAGCTTGGTATCGCGGGCCATGACTTCGTATTCCTCAATATGGATCGAGGTGAAGACGTCATCGCGCACGATCCGTTCCGAAATCAGGATCGAATCTTCGAAGTTGTACCCGTTCCAGGGCATGAACGCGACCAGCACGTTCCGGCCCAGGGCCAGTTCACCCAGATCAGTGGACGGGCCATCGCCGATGATATCGCCAGCGGAAATATGGTCCCCAACGCGGACCAGCGGGCGCTGCGTGATGCAGGTCGACTGGTTGGAGCGCTGGAATTTCAGCAGGTTATAGATATCGACCGAGCTTTCCCGCGCTGCATCCGGATCGGTCCGGCGCACAACGATACGGGTCGCATCGACCTGGTCAATGATCCCATCATGCTTGGCAACGATGGCAACACCGGAGTCTTTCGCCACGCGCGCTTCCATCCCGGTCCCGACCAGCGGGGCGACGGATTGCAGAAGCGGCACGGCCTGACGCTGCATGTTCGAGCCCATCAAGGCACGGTTCGCATCATCGTTTTCCAGGAATGGGATCAGCGCCGCAGCTACCGACACCAACTGGCGTGGCGAAACGTCCATCAGATCCACATCCTGCGGCCGGGCGACCATATAGTCCCCACGGGCGCGACACTGCACCAGATCCTCGATCAGCATGCCATTGTCATCAACGGTGGAGTTTGCCTGCGCCACGGTGTAGCGGGTTTCTTCCATCGCGGACATATAGATCACCTCGTCGGTGACCTTGCCTTCGACGACACGACGATACGGCGTTTCGATAAAGCCGTATTTGTTGACACGGGCATAGGTCGCCAGGGAGTTGATCAACCCGATATTCGGGCCTTCCGGCGTTTCAATCGGACAGATACGACCATAATGGGTCGGGTGCACGTCGCGCACTTCGAACCCGGCACGCTCGCGGGTCAAACCACCCGGGCCAAGCGCCGAAAGACGACGCTTGTGGGTGACTTCCGACAGCGGGTTGGTTTGATCCATGAACTGCGACAGCTGCGAAGAGCCGAAGAATTCACGCACAGCCGCCGCAGCAGGCTTCGCGTTGATCAGATCATGGGGCATAACGCTGTCGATATCGACAGAGCTCATCCGCTCCCGAATGGCGCGTTCCATGCGCAACAGACCGATGCGGTATTGATTTTCCATCAATTCCCCGACCGAGCGCACGCGCCGGTTACCCAGGTGATCGATGTCATCAATTTCACCGCGACCGTCTTTCAGTTCCACCAGAACCTTCATGATATGCAGAATGTCTTCCCGGCGCAGGGTGCGCTGGTGATCCGGCACGTCTTCCAGGTCAAAGCCCAGACGGGAATTCATCTTTACCCGGCCCACAGCCGACAGGTCATAGCGTTCTGAATCAAAGAACAGGCTGCGGAACAGCGCTTCTGCCGTTTCCAGCGTTGGCGGCTCGCCAGGGCGCATCACGCGATAGATATCGACCAGCGCGTCTTCACGGCTGATATTCTTGTCAGCCGCCAGGGTATTGCGAATCCACGGGCCGACAGTAACCAGATCGATATGCAGGGTTGGCAATTCGGAGATACCGATATCCACCAATTGCTGCAGGTTCTCTTCGGTCAACTCATCCCCGGCTTCGACGATGACCAGACCGTTGGATTCATCAATCAGGTCTTCAGCGACATAGCGACCGATCAGATCTTCCTGACGCGCCAGGACTTCCTTCACGCCCTGTTCCGACAGCTTCTTGATCAGACGCGGGGTAATTTTGCCTTCCGCTTCGATGATCACTTCGCCGGATTTGGCATCGACCAGATCATGGCGCAGTTTTTGACCGCGCAGACGTTCCGCATCAAAAGGCGTTTTCCAGCCTTTCTTGGTCAAGGAATACGTGACGGTGTCATAAAAGGCCTTCAGGATGTCCTCTTTGGACATGCCCTGGGCCAGACCCGGATCCAGCGTTTCGCCTTCCTTGGCCAGTGCTTCACGCTTGGCAGCGGTTTCTTCATTGTCCAGCGCCAATAGCAGCGTCGTGGCCGGCAGTTTGCGGCGGCGATCGATACGGACATAGGCAAGGTCCTTGGCGTCGAATTCGAAATCCAGCCAGGAACCGCGATACGGGATAACGCGGGCGGCAAAGAGATACTTACCCGACGAATGGGTCTTGCCCTTGTCATGGTCAAAGAACACACCCGGCGAGCGGTGCATCTGAGACACAATCACACGCTCGGTGCCATTGACGATGAAGGTACCGTGCTCTGTCATGAGCGGAATATCGCCCATATAGACTTCCTGCTCTTTGATATCACGCAAAGAGCGGGCACCGGTTTCTTCATCCACGTCCCAAACCACCAGGCGCAGCGATACCTTCAACTGCGCGGTATAGGTCAGGCCCCGTTGGCGGCATTCCTCAACGTCGTATTTCGGGCGCTCTAATTCATAGCGCACAAATTCCAAACGGCTGCGATCAGAAAAATCCTTGATCGGGAAGACGCCATTGAACACTTCCTGCAGCCCGACAACCTGTCGGTCTTCCAGCGGCACGCCGCTTTGCAAAAAGGCATCATAGGAGGTCTTTTGAACTTCGATCAGGTTGGGCATTTGCGCAACTTCGCCAAGACGCCCAAAACTTCTACGGATACGCTTCCGACCGGTGAACGACATCGCCATCTCGTTCCTCATCCTTCATCTGTTTGCACCCGATCCGCCACACCGCACCGCCTTGCACGGGCGCGGGAGATCAATGCGGTAAAATTCCGACCCGACCCAATTCCATCCAAACGACGCGCGTCTGAGCGGCAGGATCGTCCCGGTTTCGCACCCCATTTTCCCATCCATCGCCGCATTCGCAGCGCGCCGGGACTCTGAGGCGCGTCGAGGGACGACGCCGAATGGCCTCGCCCCCCTTGTAAACGCCGTCGCAAGAGAACCCCGGACCAGGCCGGTTTGTCCCCTTGCGACGTAACCCGATTACTTCAGCTCGACGGTAGCGCCAGCTTCTTCGAGTTGCTTCTTCAGCTTCTCGGCTTCGTCCTTTGCAACGCCTTCCTTTACGGCTTTCGGCGCAGCTTCGACGAGGTCTTTAGCTTCTTTCAAGCCCAGGCCAGTGATGGCACGGACTTCTTTAATGACGTTGATTTTCTTTTCGCCTGCGGCGGCCAGAACAACGTCAAAGGAGTCTTTTTCTTCAGCAACCGGAGCAGCATCGCCGCCACCAGCAGCCGCTGCGACAGCAACCGGTGCTGCAGCAGAAACGCCCCATTTTTCTTCAAGCATTTTCGAGAGCTCAGCCGCCTCGATGACGGTCAGGTTTGAGAGCTCGTCGGCCAGTTTCTCTAGATCAGCCATTTCAATTCACTCCTAAGGCAGTTGTGTTGACTCGTGATTGTCCCGAGCCGCTCCTCAATTTGAATTCCCATACGCTGCGAACACGCGCGCCAACTGACCACCAGGTGCCTGAAGCACGCCAGCAATCCGTGTGGCAGGGGTCTGAATAAGTCCCACAAGCTTGCCCCGCAATTCGTCCAGTGATGGCAGTTTTGCCAACGCTACGACTTGTTCGGCATCAAGCCCGGAGCCATCAAGCCCCCCGGCAACGATTGAAATCTTCTCATTGGTCTTCTGGTAGTCGGTCACCACTTTGGCAGCCGCAACCGGATCTTTTGAGAAGGCAATCGCCGTCGGACCCGTGAACACCTCGTTCAGGTGCTCAAACTTCGTTCCCTTCAGCGCCAAACGAACGAGCGTGTTTTTGGTTACCTTGTAACCAGCACCCACGTCGCGCATCTTCTGCCGAAGGTCCGAGACTTCTGCTACGGTCAAACCTGATTGGCTGGTAACAACCACCAGGCTGGCCGTTTCAAACGTCTCGTGCAGCTCGGCGACCAGGGCTTCCTTTTTTGAACGGTCCACTGATCGTCTCCGCTAGTTTGGTTCCGCCTGATCCACACGGGATCTATTGGAACCGGTTTTCAAAATCGAACGCGCCCACGTGACGCGCCCGCCTTCCTGCCCGGGAGGATGGAAATGACCAAGAGCAATCCGTCGCCGAACCGAACTCAATCATCCTTTATTCCAGTCCTACCTATCTCATGACGGCCAGAAGGCCCGCTTAAGGTCAGATTGGCGAAATCGCTTTTCCAACCACCGTCAATCTCGGACAGATATTTACAGCATGATCCCCAGATGGGTCGGCGATCATGCTGCGCACTCTCCAGGACGATGGCCCAAAGGCCACCACCCTGAATTCTTCAGCCGCAGGTTATTGCGGTTGTGCCGATGCCAGGTCCAGCTTAATGCCCGGACCCATGGTCGACGAAATCGATACCTTCTGAATGAAGGTGCCTTTTGCGCCCGACGGCTTGGCAGTCTGGATCGCACCAACAAAGGCACGAACATTTTCTGCCAATTGATCAGGAGAGAAGCTCAACTTGCCAATACCGGCATGCACGATCCCGGCCTTTTCGGCACGGAACTGAACTTCACCGGCTTTCGCAGCCTTCACAGCATCCGCCACGTTTGGCGTTACCGTGCCCAGCTTCGGGTTCGGCATCAGGCCGCGCGGACCCAGCACCTTACCAAGGCGACCAACGATGGCCATCATGTCCGGGGACGCGATGACACGGTCGAAATCCATCATGCCGCCCTGTACTTGTTCCATCAGGTCTTCCGCCCCGACGAAATCAGCACCGGCTGCCTTGGCTTCATCCGCTTTATCGCCACGCGCAAACACGGCCACACGCACCGTTTTACCCGTACCGTGCGGCAGGGCGCACGCGCCACGGACCTGCTGATCCGCATGGCGTGGGTCAATGCCCAGATTCAGCGAAATTTCAATGGATTCATCAAAATTCACCTTTTTCGCCTTGGTCAGGAACCCAACCGCTTCTTCAAGACCATATTGCTTGTTGCGGTCCAGGCCCTCATAGACGGCCTTCATTCTTTTGCTCAGCTTTGCCATGACCGTTACCCCACAACCGTAATGCCCATGGAGCGCGCAGAACCCTTAATGGATTCCATCGCTGCTTCCACGGAGACAGCATTCATGTCTTTCAGCTTGGTTTCGGCAATCTCGCGCACCTGGGCGAGCGTTACCTGACCAACCTTATCCTTGTTCGGCACACCAGATCCTTTGCCGATCTTGGCGGCCTTTTTCAGGAAATAGGCTGCCGGCGGGGTCTTGGTCACAAAGGTGAAGCTGCGGTCTTCATAGGCCGTGATCACAACAGGGGTCGGCGTGCCGGGTTCCATCTGTTGAGTCGCGGCGTTGAAAGCCTTACAGAATTCCATGATGTTAATACCGCGCTGACCCAATGCAGGACCAACTGGCGGAGACGGGTTTGCTTGCCCCGCCTTGATTTCGAGCTTGATGTAGCCCGCGATTTTCTTCTTTGCCATTTCGAACCTCTATCTCTCTTTGTTGACATCGGCGCCTCACCCTTCAGGGGCAATCTTCCGATGCTAGGTCACGCCGCGGGTGTAACGGCCCCCGGTGGTCTTTTCCGGGACAGGCCTACCGCGACGGTTTTTCGATCGCTATTGCCGATCCGAACAGCCTCAGAGTTTTTCAACCTGAGAATATTCGAGATCAACCGGTGTCGCGCGACCGAAGATCGACACCAAAACCTTAAGCCGGGCTTTTTCTTCATCCACATCTTCAACGGTGCCGTTAAAGGAGGTGAAGGGCCCGTCGCTGACACGCACCTGCTCGCCAATATCAAACGTGATCGACGGTTTGGGCCGATCAACGCCTTCCTTGACCTGCTCCAGAATGCGCATTGCTTCTTTTTCCGAAATCGGCGACGGACTCTTATCCGCGCCCAGGAAACCGGAAACCTTTGCCGTATTGCAGACCAGATGCCAGGTCAGATCGTTCATTTCGCAATGGACCAGCACATAGCCTGGGAAGAACTTGCGCTCTGCGTTCACTTTCTTGCCGCGGCGCATTTCGACAACGGTTTCGGTCGGAACCTCAACTGTTTCGAACATATCTTCCAGGCCCTGTGTCTTCACCTGCTCCATGATCGACTCGGCGACCTTTTTTTCCGAGCCCGAATACACGTGCACTACGTACCAGCGTTTCGCCACGTCCAACCTCTCGTTCCAACACGGGACCGCATGACCGTCATGCGCATCCTTTAATTTCCATTCAAAATTCCAGGCTTACTGCCCAAGAATCAATTGCACCAAAAAGGCGATCACGCCGTCCACGGCCAGAAAAAACAACGCCATGATAACGACCATAACAAACACCATCAGGGTCGCGACGCCGGTTTCCTTGCGGGTGGGCCAAGTGACCTTATTGGCCTCTTGCCGAACCTGCCGGACGAACTGTGCGGGATTTGTCTTCGCCATAATCCTTCGTTCCACCTTATCGCGCCGCCTGGGGTACGCCCTTGCGGTTATGCTTTTACCTATGTTGGGCGGTTTGATTTCTCAAGCCACCTGGGCTCTGGACAAGGCGCCCGAACCACTTCAATCTTCATCCCACAGGCGCCCCGTCAGATCGCGTCTGATTTCGCCATGCGGAAAACGCGGGAACTGCGCCCCGCGAAACCGGCGTGGTTTAAGCCCTCTGAGCCCAGAGTACAACACCCGAAACGCAAAAAACGTGTCCACACCATAAAAAAGTCACGCGCACCCGCGAGCAAACTCGGCGGATGCAACGGTGACTTTTTCCACTCCCACCTCAATCTGACCAATCAAGCAATTGATCTGATTAAGAAATCTGGCAGGGGCACAAGGACTTGAACCCTGGACCTACGGTTTTGGAGACCGTCGCTCTACCAACTGAGCTATACCCCTTCACGCGAACGTGTACTGTGCTGTCACAGGTGCGGGGATCTTAAACAATCCCCGCACTTTGACCAAACCTTATATGATACCCTTACTTAATGATCGACGCGACGACGCCTGCACCGACGGTGCGTCCGCCTTCGCGGATAGCAAAGCGCAGACCTTCGTCCATGGCGATCGGGGCGATCAGTTCGACCTGCATCGATACGTTATCACCCGGCATCACCATTTCCGTGCCTTCCGGAAGTTCGACCATACCGGTCACATCCGTCGTGCGGAAATAGAACTGAGGACGATAGTTCGTGAAGAACGGCGTGTGACGGCCCCCTTCATCCTTCGTCAGAATATAGGCTTCGCCCTTGAAGACCGTGTGCGGCGTGATCGAGCCCGGCTTCGCCAGAACCTGTCCGCGTTCCACATCATCCCGGCCAACACCGCGCAACAGCGCGCCAATGTTGTCGCCCGCTTCGCCGCTGTCCAGCAGCTTGCGGAACATTTCAACACCCGTCACAACCGTCTTCTGCGTCGCCTTGATGCCGACGATTTCAATTTCTTCGCCAACCTTCACAATGCCCGTCTCAACGCGGCCCGTCACAACAGTCCCACGACCAGAGATCGAGAACACGTCTTCGATCGGCATCAGGAACGGACGATCCTTCGGGCGTTCCGGCTGAGGGATATAGCTGTCAACAGCCGCCATCAGTTCCAGGATCTTCGCCTTGCCGATCGCTTCGTCACGGCCTTCCAATGCTGCCAGGGCAGAACCGGCAATAATCGGAATATCGTCGCCAGGGAAATCATAAGACGACAGCAGGTCGCGCACTTCCATCTCAACCAGTTCCAACAACTCTTCGTCGTCAACCTGGTCAACCTTGTTCAGGAACACAACAATCGCAGGAACGCCAACCTGACGCGCCAGCAGAATGTGTTCGCGGGTCTGTGGCATCGGGCCGTCCGCGGCGTTCACAACCAGGATCGCGCCATCCATCTGTGCCGCGCCCGTGATCATGTTCTTCACGTAATCCGCGTGGCCAGGGCAATCAACATGCGCATAGTGACGCGCATCCGTCATATACTCAACGTGCGCCGTGTTGATCGTGATACCGCGCGCCTTCTCTTCTGGCGCCTTATCAATGTTCGCGTAATCCATGAACGACGCGCCGCCGGTTTCCGCCAACACTTTCGTGATCGCTGCCGTCAACGTCGTCTTACCATGGTCAACGTGACCAATCGTGCCGATGTTGCAATGCGGCTTCGTACGCTGGAACTTTTCCTTACCCATGTTCTCCGCTTCCCTACCGTTTGCGACCGATCCGGATCGCTGATGACCATTGCCTTGCGAAAACCCGCGACAGGCACCCTTAACCAACTGTTCGGGCCGACCAATTGCGCCGACTTACTGGAGCGGGTGAAGGGAATCGAACCCTCATAGCCAGCTTGGAAGGCTGGAGCTTTACCATTAAGCTACACCCGCAAAAAACATAGCCACAGGGCCAAGTCTTTTGCCCTATGACACCGCACATCACGACAAATCAGCCAGCCTACAGGGTCACAGCCCATCAGGCGCTCGTCGGTGGTGGAGGGAGTTGGATTTGAACCAACGTAGGCATAGCCAACGGATTTACAGTCCGTCCCCTTTAACCACTCGGGCATCCCTCCACGATACCGACGCAGCCGTGTCGCACGGCGAAACGGGGTTTAGTGTTCCCTCCCGTTCTTGTCAACGGACAATATCTGGAAAACATGCAACTATTCTAAGGGACTTGGTCATATCGCAGAAGACTGGGTCATATCGCAGGAGACTGGCATATTTTGTATCTTGCTCTCTTGCCGCAGCGCAGACTTCATCGTAAGAGCCATGTCATGATAAAACACACTCCTTCTAAAGGCCCCGCCAGAGATGCACGCAAAGCCGGGCATTTTGGAAAGAAGGCCCCCCGTGATCCCGGCTCCACTGAAAATGCCGCCGGCCAAAAATCAAACCGTGGAAAAGAGGCCCGAAAAGGTGGCCCGAAGGTTCCTGGCGGCAATCGCTATTGGTTGACGGGAACCCATCCCGTTCTGGCGGCTTTGGCTAATCCAGAGCGCCGGATCAATCGTCTGCTGGCGACAAAAAACGCTTTGGAGGTGATCCAGCAGGCCGCAGAACAGCGAGGCATCACGCCGGAAGTGGTGGACCGCAACGAGATTGAACGTCTGACCGGCCCGGATGAGGTTCATCAGGGCCTCGCCCTGGATGTCTTTCCGCTGGAGCCCCTGGCGTTGACAGACCTTCCCGATGCGCAACAGGGCCACCCCATCCTGGTCCTGGATCAGGTGACCGATCCCCGCAATGTTGGCGCAATCTTAAGATCTGCCGCCGTTTTCGGGGCCGCAGCGGTCATTGTCCAGGATCGGCATGCCCCGCCGGAAACTGCCGTACTGGCAAAGGCGGCCTCTGGCGCGCTGGAAACCACCCCGCTTGTCCGGGTGGGGAACCTGGCCCGTGCAATGGCAGATATCAAGCAATTGGGATATTGGACCGTGGGTTTGTCTGGTGCAGCCCAAGAAACCTTATCCGCCCTGCCGATGGACCGACCCATCGCCCTGGTATTAGGAGCGGAAGGGGACGGCATGCGCAGGCTGACTGAAGAAGCCTGTGATAAAATTCTGAAAATCGCCATGCGACCAAACGCGGTGGGATCGCTGAATGTCTCCAATGCAGCCGCAGTCGCCCTTTTTGCCGCTGTAAATTCTCAGCCACAGAAGATAGAGGATTGATTTTCACCGCGAGCAAGGCTAGACCCCATCCAAATAGTCGTGAGAGCGCTATGGGCCGGATTAGCTCAGCTGGTAGAGCAGCGGTTTTGTAAACCGAAGGTCGCGGGTTCGACTCCTGCATCCGGCACCAGTTTTTTTCTGAAATTAAAGGGTGCGGCGCTGTTTTTATGGCACCCTGTTACCCTTCTAACCAAAAGATCCAGAGCATTTTAAAAGACCTTTCTTTCTAGAATCTGTTTCAATGCGGATCACTCTGGCAAATTGACTAGGAAGAGATATCCCATTGTTCCATCCGTTGAGGCGCATCCGCGCCATCCTTTCGCTAGGCGTAACGGGCCTGCTGTTCGCGCTGGCAATGCTGCCTTTGAAATCTACAGATTTCATTGATTTTAGTCTCTTACCCTTTTTATACATCCTGCCTTTTATTGTGGTTCTGCTTCTGCTGACCGCCATCATCGACGCGTGTCACAGCCACCGCTTTCAAATGCGACTTTCTAACCCCGCCAAAGAATGGCGCGCTCTGCCTTCCTTAATATGTCGCGGGCTGTTTGTGACAACCTTTGGAAGCAGAAGCGATGTGGGTCCACAAACGGCGCATGGGACGATTCAAGGCAGGCTTGGCTGGATATTGATTTCAGGACTTATGGCCCTGTTGGGACTGTGGATCCTATGTCGGGAATACCTAACCACATCAATCAATCTGGATATCCAAGTTTGGCAATTCGGTGCTGCCATAACCTTGGCAGGCCTGTTGAGCCTGTGGTGGGGCAGGCGGTTTCATTTTGCGCGACTGCAGGCTGCTGGCGATGTCCCGCTGGTCCTGAAACAGTTCTCAAGAGTTGTAATCTGCAGTCTTGTTTCACAAGTGCTGGCTCTGATCAGCTTTTCCCTTATCTTGCGCGCATCTGGTGCCGATACCGATTTCACCATTCTGTTGGCTGGCGCCGCTGTGGTTTGTTTCGCCGCTGCCTTGCCGATCGGATTGAACGGCTGGGGCGTTCGTGAGCTCGCGGCACTCTTTGTTTTTGGCATATCTGGGGTAAGCCCCGGTATCTCCGTCTTGGCCGCCATCACTTTTGGGCTGGGCCAAGCCGTCGCCTCCGCCCTAATTCTGGCCCTCTTTCAAACAACACCAAGAGATAGGGTGAGAAACGAGACACCCCCTGAATCCGGCCTAAAATTTATACATTTGATGCACCCGTCCAGCGGTAACATCGCCCGGACTACGACAACCGCATCGCTTGTCTTATGGTTTGGCCTGTTCGCGGCCATTTTGTTGTTTTTTCAGTTCAAATTTACTTTAGGTGGCTTGACCATCACCCTTAACCTGGCAGACCCCATCGCCTTAGGGTTTCTTGCTACCGGCATCATATTCGTGGCGTTCAGGGTGAATGTGATGTTCAGATTGCCGCGCCTTGCCTGGTGCTGGCTTGCGGGTATGACCATAATCCTTGGCCTGACATTTCTGATCGGCGTTGATAAGTTTGGTGTGACGTCCTGGGCACTGACAAACCGACTTGCCGGATGGGTCGTGCTTATGGGATATGCGGTCTGTGGCGCAGCAATAATCACCGTCTTCGGCGCTGTTGGCCGCAAAAGAATGCTGGAAACCATTCTAGCAACCACGGTATCGGTAGTTCTTGTCCATAGCTGCGCACGACTTGGCTATGCCTCCGGACTTCTGGACACTCAGCCACCGCTCAATTTTGAGGGATTCGCCACGAATCGGAACAGTTTCGCTTTTCAGACTCTAATCGTGTTTGGCCTCTGCATCGCCACCTTTAAACCAAACAAGCAGTTACCCGGTGCCCTTTTTACAGTTGCAATCACGATTTTGATTTATGCCATTCTGCAGAGTGGCTCCTTGACGGGAATCATTTCGACCGTGATCCTGTCACTGATTTTGGGGTTTCACTTAAAACATCAGCGACGCCGCCTGTTGATAGCCGCAATGTCGGCGCTGGTGCTTTGGAAGGTTGGGGGTGTCCTGGCGACCGAGGCAATCGACTACATACAGAGTATCATGTCTCCTCCTTCAGTACCGCGTGACAGGCGATTCCGCGCAATCACGCACCTGCTTTTCATTGAAAGTTCGATCACGGCGCGATTGCTGTCCGTCCAGGCCGCGCTGCAGGCTTTCCTGCAGAACCCTGTCTTCGGGGCTGGTCTGGGATGGGGCATTCATTCCATCATGAGTGCCACCGGCGAGAAAATTGTTATCCACTCAACGTATTTGTGGATTCTTGCTGAAACCGGTCTTGTCGGCTTTATCGGTGCCTTTTGGTATCCGTGCATGGTTCTACTACCCAAGGTTCGGGACCTCATCACACACCATTCAAATCAAGTTCGAATGGTTTCCATAAAGGCGGCACCAGGGCTTTGGGCACTGGTTATCAGTGTTTGTTTTGGCCTGTTCAGCATTACCCATGAAATTGGGTATCAGAGACTGTTATGGCTGATGATCGGCGCTGCATGCGCAATACCGATCGGCGCCCGCAGATCCAAGACTGCTCGTTGATTGAAAGTCGTCGATCAAAATATATCTGCCAGAGTGATGCGACCCGTTATGCTGTAATAGACAGTCGCTGAAATCTCATAGCCTAAGATACGCCACCGGGACAGGCCACTGACCGTTGGCAGGAAATCCGCCGCGTCTATTACAGCAGCAGGCCCCGAACCGGTCGGCCAGAAACGAACATCGGAAACACCCGCCGCCCGCAGGCAAGCCACAGCACGCCGGGAGTGGATCATATCAGTGACAGCATACAGCCCCGTCCATCCGTTCTGCCGCAGGATCGCATAGGAATTATTGGCGTTTTCCCATGTGTTCAGAGACTCCCTTTCGACATAAATTTTGCCCGAAAATCCTCTAAAATTCAAAAATTCTGCTATGGCTTCGGCTTCTGATCGGCCTTCCCCATGAGTGATGCCCCCCGAAATCAATAGAGGCGCGCTAAGCCGTGCTGCCAACCACATTCCCTCAAACCCACGCATCAATGAATTGCCGCTGGGCCAGATGTTCCCATGGTCGTCAGAGCCCAACCCGCCCCCAAAAACCAGAACCGCCATATTGGGCGAGGGTTGTGACAGGCCGAAATCTTGCGCCTCCACAGCCCATATTTCTGATGCGATCCTGGAAGACACCGGCAATGACAGCACAAGAAGAAGCAACGCTGACAGTTTCAGCAGCAGATTGCCACGCCTCAAACCCTGACGGATGCACAGAAACAAGACCCCCAGAAGCACACCCCAAAGAGCCAGATTAGGAAGAATATCAGCGCCGAATGATTTCATCCCATGACCTTATTGGATAATTGTGCTCTCGATGGCACCGGATGCGGGCGGGGGCGTATTACCCAATCGCCGGAGAAAGTCCTGTTGCGCCGCCAATTCCTGTCGTTTCAGGCGGATGAGTTCCCGCAACTCAGGATAGGCGCCCTCTGATCCCTGGACCGCCGCGCGATAGGCATCCTTTATTCCTGCGCGGGCCGCAAATTCACGGGCGACGGCATTGTAATCATCCGGGGCAGCCGGCGTGCTGCCATCCTGGGCCATATCCAGCCATCGATCTACTGCGCGGCTATCCAACCCGGTCGCCGGGTTTTCCCGGGCATTTTCCATCATAGCCGACGCAACATTGTACTGAGCCGCCGGCAAGCCATTCTGCGCCGCTGCGATCAGCCAATCCATCCCCTGCGTGCGGTCATTGGGATCCGTGGAGCGACGCAAGGCAAGACCGACCAGATTCCGGGCCTGAATATCGCCATCCTGGGCCAACAGGCGCAATTTGGCCAGGACATCCAGCCCACCCCCGGCATTCAGTTTCAGGCGCAAGGCCTGTACTGTATCCCCCGGCTGTAGGACAGGATCAGAGGCGACCGCAAGCGACGGCGCCTGCGCCGTTGTCGGGATTGGAACCGACAGACCCGCCAATGCGTCCTGTGCCAGTTGGGCCCGCCTGTCCGCATCCAAAGATCGCGCCAGGGCATCGCGCTGATCCGCCGCCCCGTGCGCCCCCAATGCCGTGGCCCGGACGAACCAGAAATATGCCTGATCCAGATCCTTGGAAACACCATAGCCATTGGCCAACATCCACCCCAGATCCAAGGCTGCGGGTGGATAGTCCTGTTCGGCGGCAGCCCGCAGCCACCGAACCGCCTGAAAATCGTCCTGCCCGACACCATCGCCGGATTCATAGGCCAGGCCTAACTGATACTGAGCCTCTGCCTTGCCTGCCGCTGCCCCCGCCTGCAGGGCAGCAATATCCGCCGCATACCCTGCCGTGCTGATACCAAACAGGATCACAATCACAGACACGAAACGCAGAATGAGGGAATTGGGCATGGCTTTCATGGCGCTGTTTTGACCCCCAGGCCACCCTGTTGGCAAGCCGATATCGGATGGACGTGGTTCCGAATCACAGCGTAGAGTGACTTGTGTTGAAATTCTATTGAGAAATTGAGGCTTTCATGGCTGAGGAAAAGGGCGGCGAGGAAGAAAACGGCGCTTTGGCCGCCGCCGCTAAAAAAGTGATCGGCAAGGCGAGCAACAGCAGCGCGGTCAATAAAATCTCCGTCGATATCACGGCGGTGCTGGGCACTGCTGAAATGAAAGTCGCAAACTTGCTGAAAATCGGGCGCGGCGCCGTGATTGAATTGGACCGCAAGGTTGGCGATACCGTTGAGGTGCGCTGTAACGGCATGCCGATCGGTCGGGGCGAGATTGTCGTGGTGGACGATCACCTAGCCGTATCATTCACCGAAATCTACAACAAATCCCAAATCGACGATTAGACTTTAGCCTTTTAGAATTTGGAACAGGAATACACCGGATTCGGGTTCGCTTGCCTCCAGGCTGTGGCCAAAAGTCTCACAAAACGCGCGAATATCCGCCGGAGAGCCAGGGTCTGTCGCACGAATGTCCAACCGGTCCCCCGGCGCCAGTCCCTTAAGTGCCTTACGCGCCTTCAAAACCGGCAGGGGACATTTCAGGCCCGTTGCATCCAGTTCAACTGTCTTCATGTAACGATCCGCTTCCATTTATCGCAATTAACATAAATCAACGCACATTTTTTGTCTGTTGCCCGGATTGACGACAGGGGCAGGCGCGGGCCATTGTGGGGATGGTGATTAACTCAGCAATCACATTTACCTAGGCGGCCTGCGCACTGCGCGTTTCTTAAGATATCGTTGGGGGATATCTTAAACGCAAGGACACCGCGCCGCAAATGGGGGCCGACGCGCAGATGCATATATACCTGCCGATCGCCGAGATGTCGGTGAATATCTTCCTCATTCTGGGGATGGGCGCGGGTGTGGGGGTCATGTCGGGTATTTTTGGGGTCGGGGGCGGCTTTCTTATGACCCCCCTGCTGATTTTTCTGGGCGTCCCAGCCCCGGTGGCTGTCGGCACGGGCGCAAATCAAATTATCGCCTCTTCCGTGTCGGGCGTTCTGGCGCATTGGCGGCGGGGCAATGTTGATCTGATGATGGGCCTGATGTTGCTGTCAGGAGGTGTGGTCGGATCGACACTGGGTGTTTTCGTTTTCAAATTCCTGCAAACGCTGGGTCAGATCGACCTGGTCATTAAGTTATCCTATGTGATTTTCCTGGGCATCATCGGTGGCTTGATGATGGCGGAAAGCCTGCGGTCCCTGCTGCGGTCCCGCAAAAAATCCGGCGGTCGCATGCAGCGCAAATTGCACCAGCACAATTGGATGCATGGCCTGCCGCTGAAGTTCCGATTTCGAAAGTCAAAGCTGTATATCAGCCTTCTTCTGCCCATCGGGATTGGCTTCCTGGTAGGAATCCTGACCGCAATCATGGGGGTCGGCGGGGGCTTTGTCATGGTGCCGGCAATGATTTATCTGTTGGGTATGCCGACCAATGTTGTGGTAGGGACATCCCTGTTTCAGATTATCTTCGTCAGCGCCAATGCGACATTCTTTCAGGCCACATTAAATCAGACCGTGGATGTGGTTCTGGCGATGTTGCTGTTAATCGGCGGAGTCATTGGGGCCCAGTTCGGAACGAAGATTGGGGCCAAGCTGAAAGGAGAGCAGTTGCGCAGCCTGTTGGCCGTAATGGTGCTGATGGTCTGTGGTAAGTTGCTGTTTGATTTGGTCATCACGCCTGATGACGTGTATTCGATTGTCGCGGTTAGCGACAAGGCGGGGCCGCAATGATCGCAGTCCCGTCTCGCCCTGCCTTTCGATTGCGCCTGTCCTGGCCGCGCTGCATCCTGAGCCTGTTTTTATTGATCCCGGCATCACTCAGCGCGGATGAGCCTTTGGTCGCAGACCTGGACAACCATCTGGTCGCGATAACCGCAGGTTTCACCGGCGAGGAATTGTTGTTATTTGGAACGATGCAGGGCGATGGTGATATTGTCGTTGTCGTCCACGGGCCAAAACAAGATATCGTGGCGCGTCGGAAAGACCGAGTGGCCGGTATCTGGATGAATACAGAATCTGTTGAGTTCAAAGGTGTTCCGTCCTTCTACAGCGTCGCCACGACTGCAAAATCCGGACTGGATTTACCTCCCAGTGCATTGCGACGGCACCAGATCGGCCTGGAAAACATTCGCCTGCAAACCGATGATATCCTCAGTCAGAAGGACTATGACCAGTTTGCGGCCTCCGTCTTGCGAAACAAGGTCGCCATCGGCCTGTTCAGTCCAGATGCGGGCGTGGTTGAACGTCGGGGCCGACAGTTGTTTCGAGCCTCGGTCCTGATCCCCACCAATGTGCCTGTTGGGACCTATACGGTCGAAACATTGCTGGTGCGCGATGGTCAGGTCGCCGCAGCCCAGACAACGCCCCTGTTTGTGAACAAGGAAGGTTTTGGGGCGCAAGTCTACAGAACAGCTTACATGCAACCGGCCTTATATGGCCTGGCCGCGATCTTCATTGCCGGATTTGCCGGATTGGCTGCCAACTGGATCTTCCAGAAACTGTAACCGCGACGTCAGTATCAATTTGTTAAGGTAGGATAATGTCAGGACCCTTTACGACCGTTCAAGAGCAGGTGGATGTTACCCCAAACGCCATTGATCGGACCGAATACACAACATGCTATATGTGTGCCTGTCGCTGCGGTATCCGCGTCCATTTCAAAAATGATGAAGTCCGCTATATCGATGGCAATCCTGATCACCCGATCAACAAGGGGGTCTTGTGCGCCAAAGGGTCCGCCGGGATTATGAATTACAAATCCCCGGGGCGTTTGACGAAGCCCCTGAAACGCGTTGGTCCGCGCGGATCCGGGGAATTTGAAGAAATTGAATGGTCTGAGGCGATGGATCTGGCGACAGACTGGTTGTCGGATGTCCGCAAAACAGACCCCAAACGATTGGCATTTTTTACCGGGCGCGACCAAAGCCAGTCGCTGACCGGCTGGTGGGCAGGGCGGTTTGGGACGCCTAATTTTGCCGCCCATGGGGGATTCTGTTCGGTCAATATGGCTGCGGGTGGGCTGTATTCCATCGGCAGTTCCTTTTGGGAATTTGGCGAGCCGGATTGGGAACGCACCCTGTATTTCATGATGTTTGGCGTCGCTGAAGACCATGACAGCAATCCAATCAAAATGGGCCTGGGCCATCTCAAAAGCCGCGGCGAGGCAAAGTTTGTTTCGGTAAACCCGGTAAAGACAGGCTATTCCGCGATTGCCGATGAATGGGTTGGCATCCGCCCTGGGACAGACGGCCTGTTCGCCGGGGCGCTGATCCATGAATTGCTGGCGGCGGAGAAAATCGATTGGGATTATCTGGCCCGATACACCAACGCCCCCTGGCTGGTTATTCAGGCGCCGGGCACGGCAGATGATGGCCTGTTTGCCCGCGATCGCGATGGAAACCCCCTGATTCTGGACGGTAAAACCAAGAAACTGGTCAGCGCGCTGGAAGCCGGCGGTTCCCCGGTGATGAACGGCAGCGTCGATATTGCCGGTCAGCGGGCCGTCCCGGCCTTTCACCTGATGGCAAAGCGGTTTCTGGATAAAAGCTATTCGCCGGAAGAGGCGGAAAAATCCTGTGGCGTGTCCGCTGAAACGATCCGACGGATTGCCGCAGAACTGGCCCATGCCGCGTTTGAGCGCAGCATAGAACTGGACGTCGATTGGACCGATTGGGCCGGGCGCAAACAGACCAAGATTATCGGTCGGCCCGTCTCCCTGCATGCCATGCGCGGTGTTTCAGCCCATTCCAACGGGTTTCATACCTGTCGCATCCTGCATTTGCTGCAAATGATCCTGGGCACGATTGATGTGCCAGGCGGTTTTCGCTCCAAGCCACCCTTCCCACGCCCGGTGCCGCCGGGACCAAAACCGGCCGGCCATAGATCAGAGGCCAACAAGCCCCTGGAAGGGATGCCATTGGGCTTTCCCACCGGTCCGGAAGACCTACTGATCAATCCGGACGGCACGCCCAAACGCATCGATAAGGCCTATAGCTGGGAACATCCGCTGGCCGCCCATGGCCTGATGCAAATGGTCATTCACAATGCCTGGAAGGGCGACCCCTATCCCATTGATGTGCTGTTTATGTATATGGCCAATATGGGCTGGAACAGCTCGATGAATGTGCCGGGCGTGCTGCATTACCTGACCGATACGAATGAGGATGGCAGCTATAAAATCCCCAAGATCATCTATTCCGATGCCTTCTATTCAGAAACGGTTCCTTATGCCGATCTGGTGTTGCCCGATACGACCTATCTGGAGCGGTGGGATTGTATCTCTCTGCTGGACCGCCCGATCTGCAGTGCTGAGGGACCAGCCGATGCGATCCGCCACCCGGTCGTCCCGCTGGACCGCGATGTGCGGCCCTTTCAGGATGTCCTGATCGAATTGGGTGCACGCCTGAAACTGCCCGGTTTCGTCACGGCAGAGGGCAGCCCCGCTTACCCCGGCGGCTATCAGGATTACATCACCAATCACGAACGCGCGCCGGGCATTGGTCCGCTGGCCGGATGGCGCGGTGAGTTTGGCACGGATCAAGGCCGGGGCGCGCCCAATCAAGGCCAGCTGCAACGCTATATCGACAATGGTGGATTTTGGGAGGACCCCTTTACGGAATCCGAATCCTGGTTAAAGCACGGCAATAAGGACTATCTGACCCGCGCCCATAAAATGGGCTGGATTCCGTCCACGGACCGCATCGTCATGCAGATATATTCCGAACCTTTGCAAAAGTTCCGACTGGCAGCCCAGGGATTTGGCCCCGCCGTGCCGCCAGACCGCCACAGGCACCGCGTCGAAACCTATTTCGATCCAATCCCCTTCTGGTATCCACCGTTTGAAACTACGGCCACAGCACAGGACTATACCCTGCATGCCATCACCCAGCGCCCGATGCATATGTATCACAGTTGGGGGGGGCAAAATGCGTGGCTAAGACAAATCACCAATCAGAATCGCCTGTATCTGCATCCCGAAACCGCCGCGACTATCGATGCCGGCGATGAGGATTGGGTCTGGATCATCAGCCCCCAGGGCCGCGTGAAAGCCCAGATCAAAACCATGCATGGCGTTGAAAAAGGCACCATCTGGACCTGGAACGCGATTGGCAAGCGTAAGGGGGCCTGGGGCCTGAAACCCGGTGCACCAGAGACGGAGAAAGGGTTCCTGCTGAACCACATCATACCGGAATTGCTGCCTGCCCAGGGCGACGGCTTCCGCTATGCCAATGCCGATCCGGTGACGGGCCAGGCTGCCTGGTATGATTTGAAGGTGCGCCTGGAAAAATGCCCCGAAGACGAGGCCGGGGCGACAGAACCTATGTTTGAGCGGTTTGAGGTGCCTGAACTGGCCCCCAGCGCAGTCTCGACTGACGGCGTTTTGCGCTATGGCAAGGATCTGCACCCCGATCCATCCGGCAAACCCGCCGCCCCAATGGCGGAATGGATCGGCAATCAAAAAGGCCATAAAGAGGGAGGAAATCAATGACCGCCCCAATCCAACCACAAAGTGCCGTCATTCCCGCGAAGGCGGGAATCCAGAGCCGCATCGCACCAGTCTTCGGGCCGCTCTGGACCCCGGATCACGTCCGGGGTGACGAAGATAGGGGCCGGTGGGTTCCTCATAAGCGTAACACCACGGGAGGGACACAG